>NZ_JALJRK010000050.1 GCF_024519725.1 Microvirga sp. Mcv34
CCCGCCACCGCAACCTCATCTTTACCAGACAAGGCGCCACTCAAGTTACAAGGATGAGGGTAGGGTGATGTAACTGTTATCACGAACTCGCGCAGGTCGCCGCGAGCCGCCGCATGAAGGCGAGGCCCGCATCGAGCTGTTCCAGCGTGATGTACTCGTCCGGCTGGTGCGCCTGGTTGATCGACCCGGGACCGCACACGACGGTGGGGATGCCGGCTGCCTGGTAATGGCCCGCTTCCGTACCGAACGGGACGGTCTGCGTATGATTTTTGCCCGCGAGACGCAGCGCAAGGACTTCCGCCGTCGAGCCCGGATCGGGCGCGAGCCCCGGCACGTCGGCATGAAGGATCGTCTCGATCCGACCGAACTCGCCGAAGCGGTTGAGGCGCTTCAAGGCAACCTCTTCCATGAAGCGGTTGAGGCGAGCAGGGATCTCCTGAGGATCGAGGCTCGGCAGGCCCCGGAACTCCCAATGGAAGGTGCAGCTCTTCGAGAGGATGTTGCGGGCCGTGCCGCCCGAGATCGTGCCCACATGCACCGTCGTATAGGGCGGATCGAAGCGTCCGCTCGAGTCGCCGCGCTCCATCATGTCGTCGCCGATGCGGTTCAGCTCCGCGATCAACTCGGCGGCCGTCATCACGGCGCTGGCGCCGAGATAGGGCTTCGACGAATGCGCCTCGAAGCCGTGCACCGTGGTGGAGAAGGTCACGACGCTCTTGTGCGCGTCCACCACCTCCAGCATCGTCGGCTCGCCCACGATGGCGGCTTTCGGCAGTGGCAGATCGTGTCCGAGACGGCGAATGGTATCGACGACGCCCAGGCACGTCGTCTCCTCGTCGTAGGAGAGCATGATGTGGATCGGCGTCGTGAGATGGGCGGCCAGAAATTCCGGCACCATGGCGAGCGCCAGCGCATCGAAAGCCTTCATATCCACGGCGCCGCGCCCATAAGCCCGCCCGTTCTCCACGCGCAGCGTGAAGGGATCGGACGTCCAGGACTGGCCGGTCACCGGCACCACGTCCGTATGGCCGGACAGGACGATCCCGCCCCGGTCCTGCGGGCCGACAGTGGCATAGAGCGCCGCCTTCTCGCCCGTCTCGTCTGGCACGCGCACATAAGGCACGTTCCAGCTCTGCAGATAGCTTTCGACGAATTCGATCAGGGGCAGGTTCGACTTCGAGCTCACGGTATCGAACGAAACCAGCTTCGCCAGCATTTCGAGCGGCGTCAGCCGCTGTCCGGTGGACATCATCAGGAACCTCAGTGCAGCACGCGTTTGGCGCGGGGAATGTCGAGCGAGAAGGCGGGAATTTCGGCGTCGAACGTTTCGCCGGTGGCGGTCTCCATCAGGTAGGTGCCCTGCATGGTGCCGCTCGGCGTCGACAGGGGACAGCCGCTCGTATAGCTGAAGCTTTCGCCTGGACCCAGGATCGGCTCCTCCCCGACGACGCCTGCGCCACGCACCTCCTGGACCTGCCCGTGCTCGTCGGTGATCGTCCAGTGACGGGCGCGGAGCTGGACGCGCTCCAGGCCCGTGTTGATGATCTCGACCGTATAGGCAAAGAAGTAGCGGCCCTGCTCGGGGGAGGATTCTTCGGGCATGTAGCGGGGCGTCACCGTCACGGAGATGCCACGGGTCACAGCCTTGTACATGAGCCTGCCTCACGCCGGTCGAAGAGTTCCATGGGTCCGTGGTACGGCGGCCTTCGGGTCCCGTCAATCGACCGGGAGGAAAGGGACGGGTGGGCCCTTGTCCCCGGGACTATCCCCAGGGCATGAAAGCGATTGAGAATTCCGTAACAACCCTTACAGATACTGTCGGGCTCACCAATTCAATGAGGGCTATGCCCCTCGGAAGACAGTCATGGTTGCGTTGAAGGACGGGATTCAATCGGCGAATGCCATCATGCGCCTTGCCGAGGCGGGAGCCATCAAACCGGAGACCCCGTTCGCGTCCGATCAGGTCCAGCCGGCCAGTCTCGACCTGAGGCTCGGACGCCGGGCCTACCGGGTCCGCGCCAGCTTCCTGCCGGGGCGCAACCATACGGTCCAGGATCGGCTCGATCAGCTGAGCTTCCACGAAATCGACCTTGCCAAGGGGGCGATCCTGGAGACGGGCAGCGTCTATATCGCCGAGCTGCAGGAGCAACTGGCCCTGCCGGACGACCTCTCGGCCGCCGCCAATCCCAAGAGCTCGACCGGGCGCATCGACGTCTTCACCCGGGTCATCACCGACCGCAGCCAGGAATTCGACACCATCGGGGCCGGCTACCACGGGCGCCTCTACGCCGAAATCTCGCCGCGCACCTTTCCCGTGCTGGTGCGCACCGGCACACGCCTGTCGCAGCTGCGCCTGCGCAAAGGCGATGTACGCCTGAGCGACGCCGAGCTTCTGGCCGTCCATGAACGTGAGCGGGTCGTGACCTCCGCCGAGCCCTCCATCCAGGATGGCGTCGCCGTAAGCGTCGACCTCGCGGGTTTCGGTCCGGACAACCTCATCGGCTACCGGGCCAAGCGCCATACGGGCCTCGTCGACGTGGACAAGCCCGGCTCCTGCCGCGTGGCGGATTTCTGGGAGCCGCTCTATGCGGATTCAAGCCGGACCCTGATCCTGGACCCGGGTCAGTTCTATATCCTGGCCTCCAAGGAAGCCGTGCACGTGCCGCCGGATTATGCCGCCGAGATGGTGCCCTTCGACCCCCTCGTGGGGGAGTTCCGGGTTCATTACGCGGGCTTCTTCGACCCAGGCTTCGGCCATGCGGAGGCAGGAGGGGAGGGCGCTCGCGCGGTACTCGAAGTGCGCTCCCGCGACGTCCCCTTCATCCTCGAAGACGGCCAGATCGTCGGGCGGCTCGTCTATGAGCGCATGGCCGAGCGCCCGAAGGTGCTCTACGGCGCAGGCGCCGGGTCGAATTATCAGGCCCAAGGCCTGAAGCTCTCCAAGCACTTCCGCTGATCACACCGGCATTCTGAGCATCGTGCGAGTCCGCACGATGCTCAGGGCATTTTTCGGTGAACCGTCTCCGGTTCACCGAAAAATGCAGTCAGCCAAAGAAGAGGGGTGACTTCACGTCAGTGGAGACAGCTCTAGCGGTGAGCGGCCCGCTTCTTGTGGGTGGTCTGATGCCGCTTGACGCTGCCGGTGGTCTGCGGGATGCCGAGCACGCCCTTCACCCCGCCGACGACGCCTCCGGTAACGCCGCCAACCGCGCCACCGACTGCCCCGCCGACAGGACCGGCAGCGCGATTGCCGACCGCGGCGCCCTGTTCGGCACCGCGTACGATTCCCTGTGCCTGAACGGCAGCCGGGATGGAAAGAACGGCGAGGCCGATCGTGGCAAACAGAATATGTGCTTTCATGGGGTTTGCTCCTCTCTATGGAGAAATCAAACCCAATGGACCGGGGAGGTTCCTTATCGAATGCCCGTTCGCGCTCGTGGGGTCATGATTTCTTTGTCGTGCCAATCGGAAGGGCTGGTGCCGGTGCCTGTCCTCAACCGGCCTGAACGACCGAGCGAGCATTCCGTGGCGCCTGTCCATTTCATGCAGATATCGATCCCCGGGTTCGAACCCCAAGAAGGCGTTTGACGCCAACGCCGCCCCCTTGCTAGAAATGGAAGGCACACATACGGCACATGGCATCGTCGGCAGGACCTGCTGACTTGGCTAAGTTGCTGATTTTAAAAGTGTTCGCGGGCGTAGTTCAGAGGTAGAACGTCAGCTTCCCAAGCTGAATGTCGTGGGTTCGATTCCCATCGCCCGCTCCAATTTCCCTTCAGAGGCCGAGACGCCGGAGCTGCTGCATCCCGAGAGGCATGCTAAGACAGCCCATGCTTGCCGCTATAGCCCGCTAATCCGCGTGGAAACATGTCGTGCTCGCGCCGATGCCGGGGGCATGGTCCGGAGACCGGCGAGTCCGTAGCGCGGCCTTGGATCCGGAAGGCAATCGGAGGCAGCTAAGCATTCCCTTGCGTTATGAAATCAGGTCCACTTTTCCGCAGGATGCGCTAGGCTTCACGAAGATCACCTTCATTGGGGGGCTTCATGACCGGCTATGGCGACACCTATTATGCCCGCACACTCGCGGATGCGTCCCAACGACCTTCGCTTACGGGGACGGTCGAGGCCGATGTCGCTATCGTCGGAGGCGGGCTTGCCGGTCTCACGGCAGCGCTCGAACTGGCCCGGGCGGGGCGGTCGGTCGTGGTCCTGGAGGCGGAACGGGTCGGCTGGGGCGCGTCGGGACGCAATGGCGGCTTCGTCGGTCCGGGCTACGCCACAAGCCATGCCAACATCACCCGCATGGTCGGCGAAGAGCGGGCGAAAGCCCTTCATCGTCTCTCGATCGAGGGCGTGCGGATCGTCGAAGGCAACCTCGACGAGCTCGGCATGACCGATAACAAGCGCGTCTATGGCAAGATGAGCGTGCTCCGCTACGACGATCCCGAAGGCCTCTCACGCCAGAGCGAGATGCTGAAGAAGACCTTCGACTACCAAGTGGACGTGATGCAGACCGATGCCGTGCGGGACGTCCTGCGTTCCTCGAAGTATTTTCAGGCGCTCTACGACCCGTCATCCTTTCACTTCCACCCGCTCAATTATGCGCGGTCGCTGGCAAAGGCGATCGAGGGGCTGAACGGCAAGATCTTCGAAGGCTCGCGAGTGATCGGCTGCGATTTCGATGGCGCTGAAAAGGTTATCAGGACGGAAGGCGGTGAGGTCAGGGCCCGCGACGTGGTCCTGGCGGGCGGCGGCTATACGGACGATCTGGTGCCCCGCCTGCGCCGCAGCATTCTCCCGATTGCAACCTATGTCCTTCTGACGGAACCGGCGCGTGAGAAAATTGCCGAGGCGGTGCGGACCCCGATGGCGATCAGCGACAACCGGCGCGCAGGCGACTACTACCGCGTGGTCGACGGCGGAGCGCGGCTCCTCTGGGGCGGGCGGATCACGACGCGCACGACGGAGCCGCGCCGTCTCGCCGACATGATGCAGAAGACGATGGTCTCCACCTATCCGCAGCTTGAAGGTGTGCGTGTGGAGACGGCCTGGTCGGGTCTCATGGCCTATGCGCGCCACCTGATGCCTCTCATCGGCAAGCTGCAGCCGGGCGTCTGGCACGTGTTCGGCTTCGGCGGACGCGGCATGAACACGACGGCCATCGGCGGGCGCGTGATCGCGGAGGGAATTCTCGGCACGCGCGATCGCTACCGCCTCTACGAGCCCTTCAGTCTCGCATGGAACGGCGGCCCATTCGGGGTTGCGGCGGCGCAGCTCACGTACTGGACCTATCAGGCCCTGGATCTTGCGAAGGAGCGTCGGGCGGCACGGGCCGCCTGACGAGGTCCAGGCCGGAGTTTAGTCGTGGCCGAGGCGCATACGCCGCTCCAGGAAGCGGCTGTAGGCTCCCATCCCGTATGAGAACACCAGGAACACGAAGGCTGCGAAGACGTAGCCTTCGAGGACGGCGATACCGACCCAGTTCGGGTCCGTCATGGCCGTGCGGACGGTGGACAGGAAGTCCAGGAGGCCGATGATCGTGACGAGCGTCGTGTCCTGGAAGAAGCCGATGGAGATGTTCACGAGCGGAGGGATGGCGATCTTCAGGGCCTGCGGCAGAACCACGAGGCGCATGGCCTGCCAGTAATGCAGGCCCATCGCGCTGGCGGCCTCGTGCTGTCCCCGGGGAATCGCCTGCAATCCGCCACGGACCGCCTCCGCGATATATGCGGCTGCAAAGATGATGATGGCGATCTGCGCCCGCAGCAGCTTGTCCACGGTGACGCCGCTCGGCATGAAGAGCGGCAGCATTACGGAGGCCATGAACAGGATGCTGATGAGCGGAACGCCGCGAATCACCTCGATGAAGATGATGGCGATCACCCGGATGGCAGGAAGTGTCGAGGAGCGGGCCAGCGCCAGCACGACGCCGAGCGGGAAGCCGAAAGCGAGGCCGACCGCAGACAAAAGGAAGGAGAGCGGCAGCCCGCTCCATTGCGTCGTCGGCACATAGGAGAGGCCGAATACGCCGCCGCCGATCAGGATTGCCGTCGCGGCGATCGTGACGCCCCAGAGCACGAGAAGTTGTCTGCTCCAGAAGCGCGGGACCATGGTGATCCCCATGGCGCCGAGGAACAGGATCATGGCGATGAGCACGCGCCATTGCTCGTCATAGGGATAGACGCCGAAGATCATGAAGCGCAGCTTCGCTTCATAGAAGGGCCAGCAGGCTCCATTGCCGACCTTGCAGGCCTGGGCGCCGCCTTCCGTGACCGCCCGGGTCACGAGCCAGCCATAGGCGCCCTTGGCGCCAAGCCACAGGATCCACAGGCAAGCCAGCGTGATCACCGCATTGACGGGGGTGCCGACGAGCGGCTTGAGCGTGCGATGCAGCAGGCGGTGGCCGATATCCGGTTCGCGACGAACCGGCATCTTCAGTTGGGCTTCGGCGATGTCGGTCGCGGTCGTCATGGCCTAGCGCTCCTTCAGCGCGACGCGGCTGTTGTACCAGTTCATGAACAGGGAAATCAGGATCGACAGGCCGAGATAGACGAGCATGAAGATCGCAATGCCTTCGATGGCCTGCCCGGTCTGGTTCATGGTCGTGTTCGACACCATGACGAGATCCGGATAGCCGATCGCGATGGCAAGCGACGAGTTCTTGAACAGGCTCAGGTAGCTGCTGGTGAGCGGCGGAATGATCACGCGCAGCGCCTGAGGAAGAATGACGAGGCGCATGGTCAGTCCATCGCGCAAACCGAGCGCGCGAGCAGCCTCCCATTGTCCCTTGCGAACCGACAGGATCCCGCTTCGCACGATCTCCGCGATGCCCGCGGAAGCCGACAGCGCAAGGCCCACCAGAAGGGCAGTGAATTCCGGCCTGAGCTGGGCACCGCCCGTCAGGCGGAAGCGCCCCTTCTCCGGAAGGCTGACCGTCAGATCGGGCTGCATGACGAGGATCGCGAGCATCGGCGGCGCCAGGAGGGCCAGGGCGACCCAGGGCCAGATCATGCGCGTCTTGCCCGTGCTGATCCGCTGCGCCGTCGCGCGGCGATGTACGAAAACGCCGAGAACCCCGCCGAGAACAAGCGCCAGAAGAACGACCGTATGGGTGCCGGTCCACACGAGGGACGGCACGGTCAGGCCGCTGTTGCTCAGGAAGACGTGAGGCAGGATCTCCCAGGCCTCGCGCACGGCCGGTAGGCTCGTGACGATCAGAGCGTACCAGAGGAAGAGGTAGAGAAGCAGAGGCACATTGCGCAAAGCTTCCACATAGAGAAAGGCCAGGAGCGCCAGGAGCGGGTTGCTGGAAAGACGCGCGATGCCGACGACGAGCCCGAGGACCGTGGCGAGCACAACACTCCAGGCCGAGACCCAGACCGTGTTGACGATGCCGGCCAGGATGGCATGACCATAAGTGTCGGTGGGCTTGTAGTCGATCAAGGTCTGGCTGATCACGAAGCCCGCTTCACGGCTCAGGTAGCCGAAACCCGTCGCGATATTCTGCTCGGCCAGCTTCTGCGATACGTTCGAGAACAGGTAGAGTCCGAGGAGGACGATACTTCCGACGGCGATCACCTGATAGAGGATCGCCCGGAAACGCAGATTGTACAGGAGTCTCGTTCCGCTCATCGCATCGACGCGCATGATGATCCTTTCCGGATAGGACTGAGGAGGGAACGGGTGGCCTCGCGGCCACCCGTCGATCTCAGGCTACCGGAACGGCGGCGCGTAGAGCAGGCCACCCTTGGTCCAAAGCTCGTTCGGTCCTCGGGTCAGGCCAAGCCGGGTCTTCGGGCCGAGATTGCGGTCGAAGACCTCGCCGTAATTGCCGAGCGACTTGATGATGTTGTAGCCCCACTTGTTGTCGAGGCCGAGCATCTTGCCGAAGTCGCCGTTCACGCCGAGCATGCGCTGAATCTCGGGATCCTCGCTCTTGAGCTGCTCGTCGACATTCGCCTGGGTGACACCCTTCTCCTCCGCGCCGATCAGGGTATAGATCGACCAGTTCAGAATATCGCGCCAGTTGGGATCGTTCTGGCGGATCGTCGGGGCAAGCGGCTCCTTCGAGATGGTTTCCGGCAGGACGACATATTGCGACGGATCGTTGGCGATGGCGCGGACGGAAGCGAGGTCCGAGCGATCGGTCGTGATGGCATCGCAGCGTCCGTTGAAGAAGGCATTGCGCCATTCGTCGGAGTTTTCGAACACCACCGATTCATACTTGATGTTCTTGGGCCGGAAGAAATCCTCCAGGTTCTGGAGGGTCGTCGTTCCAGGCAGCAGGCAGATCGCCGCATCGGCCAGTTCGCTGGCGCTCTTCACGTTGAGCTTGGCCGGCGCCATCAGGCCTTGGCCGTCGTAGAACACCACAGGGCCGAAATCCAGGCCCAGCGAGGCATCGCGCGTGAAGCTCCAGGTGTTTTGTCGCGAGAGGATGTCGACTTCGCCGGACTGAACCGCCTGGAAGCGGACGTTGGTGTTCAGCGGAACATATTCGACCTTGTCGGGATCGGCGAAGATGGCCGCCGACACGGCGCGGCAGATGTCGACATCGAAGCCCCGTCGGACGCCCTTGTCGTCGGCATAGGAGAAGCCGGGAGCGACCGGCGACACGCCACACAGAATCTTGCCGCGCTTCTTGACCGTATCGAGGGTCGATTGCGCGGATGCCGGCGCGGCGGAAACGGCCGTGACACCGGCGATGAGGCCCAGTGCGAGCCACCGGCCTAAGGATTTCGACTGAATCATTGTACTCCCTCTTTTTTGCGCCTTATCTGGTCGCTGTACGTCAAGCTAGACCCGAAACAATCAAGGTTTCAAGGATAGAATTTCCTAACGTAAGGCGTTTGGCATCTTGCTGAGTGACTAAAAGGTATGCACACTCGCCGGCCTTCGATTGCAGCGTCCGCTGCACCCGCCCTTGCCGCGCGAGTGGTCCATGCCCATCCTGCCCAAAGCCGATATCGTCCTTACAAACGGCCGCGTCTTTCGCGGATATTCTGAGCGGGTGACCGAAGCCGTCGCCCTTTGGGCCGGGCAGGTTCTCGCCGCCGGATCCGCGTCGGACGTGGAGCCGCTCATCGGGCCGTCGACCAGGGTGATCGATCTGCGGGGCCGCCTCGCCACGCCGGGATTGTGCGACTCGCACATGCACCTTCTCCCCTATGGCGTCATCATGGGACATGTGGATGTGCGCGCATCGTCCGCGCCGACGCTTGCAGCCTTGCTCGACAAGGTTCGGCAGCGCGCCGCCGTCACGCCGCCGGGGCAGTGGATTCAGGGGCGCGGTTACGACCAGTTCGAGCTCGATGTGAGACGCCATCCGCTCCGTGAGGAACTCGACGCAGTCGCGCCGGATCATCCGGTCGCCATCGTGCGAGCCTGCGGCCACGTGACGATCTGCAACTCGAAGGCGCTGGAGCTCGCGGGCATCGACGAGTCGACGCCCGTTCCCCAGGGAGGCGCCATCGAGCAGCGCGACGGGCGGCTGACGGGATTGCTGGCCGAGACTGGTCGCGACCGGCTCAAGGCCGTGTTGCCCGAGCCGACAGACCAGGAACTCGTTCAGGCCATCGACGATGCCGGCCGCGCATGCCTGTCCTACGGCATCACCAGCGTGATGGATGCAGGCGTCGGCATGAGGGCCGGATACCGCGAAGTCGCCGCCTATCGCACGGCCCAGCGTCTCCACCGCCTTCCTGTTCGGACGACGCAATGCCTCCTCGGTGGTCCGGGCGGTATCGTGGAGCAGGCCTATGCGGATGGCGTGGTGACCGGGGCAGGTGATTCCATGCTGCGCGTCGGCCCCGTGAAGATCTTCACCGACGGTAGCGCGGGCGGGCGAACCGCCGCCATGAGCGAGCCCTACCTCGGTGAGCCGAAGACCAACGGCCTCATGCTCCTGCACGACAACGAGATGAACGACCTCGTGCACGACTATCACGCCAAGGGCTATCAGCTGGCCGTTCATGCGATCGGCGATGCCGCCATCGAGCAGACACTCAACGCCTTCGAGCTCGCGCTCGAGGCGATGCCTGACCCGGACCGCCGCCACAGGATCGAGCATGCGGGCTATGCGAGGGCCGACCAGAATGCGCGCATGAAGCGCCTGGGCGTTCAGCCCGTGCCGCAGCCGGTGTTCATCTACGATTTCGGCGACCTCTATGTTTCCGTTGTCGGCGAGAAGCGGGCGAAGCCTTCCTATCCGCTCAAGACCTGGATTGATCTCGGTTTCAAGCCCGCTGCCGGCAGCGATGCGCCGGTCTGCGACATCAATCCTTTCCCCAATTTCTTCTCGATGCTGACCCGCAAGACGGCTCATGGAACCGTCATGGACGAGCGGGAGGTCGTGTCGATCGAGCAGGCGATCATGGCCTTCACGGAATTCGGAGCCTATGTGAACAAGGCCGAGCACGAATGGGGCCGCCTCGATCCCGGCCTTGCGGCGGATGTCGCGATCTTCTCCCGCGATCTCCTGACGGCATCGCCTGAAGAGATCCTGCAGGAGACGCAGTGCGATCTCACGATTCGCAGCGGCGAGATCGTGTTCGATCGTCATGGAGAGATGGCCCGTTAAATCGAGCTTATCAAATCAACAGCAGTCGAACTGAAAAAGGCCCCGAAGTCATTCGGGGCCTTTCGTCTTTGGGAGGGTTTTTCGACGCAGATCAGTTCCGAATCGGAAAGACCCGTGGGCTCAGTTCCTCAAGCCCGCGTCCGGCCCAGTCCCGCTGCGGCGCAGCCGCGATGGCTTCCGCCTGTCCCCTGCGCAGCATTTCGAGGTCTTCGCCGATGTCGAAGTCGAGAACCTCGCCATCCTTCACGACTTGGCGGCCGTCCACGTAGACATCCTTGATGGCCCTGTCATTGGCCGAATAGACGAGGCTGCGAACGGGCTCGTAATCGGGCTGCATGTAAGGATTGCTCATGTCGACCACCGAGAAATCCGCCTTGCAGCCGGGCGCGAGACGTCCCAGGTCGGGGCGGCGGATCATGTCGGCGCCGACGGCGGTGGCGGCCATGAAGGCATCATGGGTCGTGGCGGCGGTGAAGCTGCCGCCCACGATGCGCCCGGCGTAGCAGGCCATGCGGAGTTCATCGAGCATGTTGTGCGGGAAGCTGTCCGTGCCGATGCCGCACCGGATGCCGGCCTTCACATAGCGGCTCAAGGTGTTCAGAGCGATGCCGCGGCGCGCGAAGACCACGGGGCAGTGCGCCACCTGGGCGCCGCTGTCGCGCAGGCGCTCGAAGTCGTTGGCGTGAGGCCAGTGCAGCCACGGATGGTCGTTCAGGAAGATGCAGTGGCCGATGATCGTGTCGGGACCCAGCGCTCCGATCTTGTCCAGCCATTCGATCGGCGTTGAGCCGTAGCGGCGCATGATCTCCTGGAATTCCACGATGCTCTGCGCCGCGTGGATCTGAATCGGCTGACCCCGCTCCCGCGCCGCATCGAGCGCGTCCCGGATCTGACCCTCGGTGCAGGTGTCGATCTGCGCCGGTCCGATGAAGCCGGTGATGCGTCCGCTCGGGTGCTTCGAAGCGGCATCGGCGATTTCGATGGCCTCACGCAGCAGCCGGTCGCCGGTTGCCGGATCGAGGTCGTATTCCACCGAATGGCCGTTGGTGGTCTTCCATGGGCCGGACCGGAACATGCCCCAGAGCACGGCGCGGATGCCGGTCTCCGCATATTCATCGGCCCAGGTTGTCCGAGGGCGGCCGAGATCGCAGATCGTCGTGACGCCGCTCTTCAGGAGCTCCGACGTAGCCACGCGCAGGGCAGGGCGCGTGTATTCCGGACCGATCTGGAAGACCGGCATGAACTCGTAGAGCGAACTCTGGCCGAGGCGCGGGCTGCCCAGTTCCTCCAGCATTCCCTTCCAGCCTGGCTCGTGTCCGGGATGGCTATGGATGTCCACGAAGCCGGGCATGATCATCATCCGGCTGGCGTCGACCTCGGCATCGACGGAACCGGCATAGTCCTTGCCGACATGGACGATGTCGGCACCGCGGATCACGAAATCCGCATTGCGGAGATAGACATGGGATCGGGCGTATTCATCCCAGGCGACGATCCAGTCGCAGTTGCGGAAGAGAGTCGTCTTGTCGGAAGGGGCAGTCATTTCAGGCTCCAGGAGGCAGAGGCGGTGTGTGAAATTTCAGGATGCGAGCGCCTGCGACAGGCGAACATGGCCGACCGCCATGGCGACGGCGGCCTGAGTCGGTTCGACGATGGGAATGCCGACCGCGCTTTCCAGCGCCGCGCGGTATCGGGCCATGCCGGCGCATCCCATGACGAGAACATCCGCGCCGTGCGTGTCCTTCAACGTTCGCCCGACCTCGACCACGCGGGTCATGGTTCGATCCTCGTCGGAGAGTTCCGCAACACCGAGCCCGATCGGCAAATCGGCCGCGAAGCGGTCCATGATGCCCATCGCGCCGAAGTAGCGAAGATGCCTGGGGATGGATGTCGGCAGGATTGCGATGACGCCGAAGCGCTGGCCGAGGGTGAGCGCCGCCAGCACGCCGCATTCGGCGATGCCGAAGACGCGATGGCGGCTCTGCTCGCGCAAGGCGTGGAGACCCGGATCCGAGAAGCACGCGATGACGAACGCGCCCGCGTCCGCCTCGAGGTCGGCCGCCTTGCGCAGGATCGGCGTCACGACGCCGTCCACATCCCGCTGGGACTGGATGCCAGGCGGCCCTTCGGCCAGGGAGAGGCAAACGATGTCCGGCCCGTCGGCGCTTCGCAGGGGCGCCACCGCCTTGTCGATCTCCGCCGTGACGGTCTGGGACGAGTTCGGATTGATCACATAGACCGGCGAGCTCATGAGCGTCTTATCCTTGGCGAGCGAGCGGCAGGGAATAGGGAGCGAGGACGGCGAGGGAGCGACCCTGCGGATCGGCCCGCTCGGCCCGCCGGCAGGCGCGCTTCTGCGCATCCTGCAGTTCTCGAACCGCGCCGTCGTAATCGAGATTGACGACGCGGCGGTCCTTCAGGACGGCCTGCCCATCCACAAAGACGTCGCGAACGGCGCGCTCCGCAGCGCAATGGATCAGGTTGCGCAACGGATCGTGGACGGGTTGCATGGCCGGATGGTTCAAATCCACCAAGGCCAGATCGGCCTTGGCGCCGGGCGCCAGGCGGCCGATGTCGTTGCGGCCGAGGGCTTTCGCCCCGCCCGTGGTCGCCACCGCGAACAGGCCGCCCGTATCGAGATCGAGAACACTGCGGCCGGCGATGCGCGAGCAGATCAGCGCCTCCCGCATCTCTTCGAGCATGTTGAACGGGTAACTGTCGGTGCCGAGACCGACATTGACGCCGGCCCGACGATAGGCGCCGAGGCTCTCCAGGGTCATGCCGCTGCGCGCGAAGGTGACGGGGCAATGGGCAACCGATGTTCCGCTTGCAGCGAGCCGGGCAAGGTCGTCACGGCTGCGTTGTCTCGTCCAGGAATGGTGATCGAGAAAGATGCAATGGCCCAGGATCAGGTCCGGCCCGAGGACGCCGAGACGCTCCAGGAGTGCCGGGGCGGTCTCTCCAGTCCGCCGCAGCAATTCCTCATGTTCGGCCATGGTCTGGGCGGCGTGGATGGTGATGCGCATGCCGCGGCGGCGCGCCTCGGCGACGGCGTCCTGGATCAGCTCCTCGGAGCAGGTTTCGATCTGCGACGGGGCGACCACGCCATCGATACGGCCGCTGGGATGCGCGCGGGCTTCGTCGACGAAAGCCAGGGCTTCGGCATATCGCTCGCGGCCCTGGGCCATGTTCCACTCGAAGTCGAGGCGATGGCTTCCGGCCATGCGCCATTGCGCCTCGCGGAATCCGGGTGCCAGATAGGCCCGTAACCCGCTCTGGGCCGCAAGGGAGAGCCATTTCGGGGAGGGCGATGCGATATCGAGATGCGTTGTCACGCCGCTGCGCATCAGGTCGCTCAGCATCACCGTCTGGCAGGCGGCCTTTGCGTCCGCGTCGGCGTCGATCAGGGCCGAGTATTCATACAGGGCGTTGCCCCAGAGAACGGCCGTCCCGACATCTTCGAACAGACCCTTCGCGATCGGCTCGTCGCCGGAATGGCAGTGAATGTTGACGAGGCCGGGCATCGCCATGAGGCCAGCTCCGTCGATCTCCTCATCGGCACGGCCCTGATAATCCGGACCGACATACAGGATGCCGGAGGCCGAGAAGGCGACATCGGCGTCGCGCATGTAGACGTGCTGCGAGGCCTCCTCGTCCCAGGCGACGGCCCAGGCGGCTTTGCGGACAACCTTGATTGTGTCGGTCATGATCTCTCGACCCGATGCGAGTGGATTGATGGGGGAATGGGGCAAGCCGGCGACGCGATCACAGAAGCTGCGCGCCGAAATTGGTGGCGGGATCGAACTCGGGGCTGAGCCTGCCGGTCGGCCGCATGGAGGCCGCGATGTCGCGCAGCTGCAATCGTCCCGATCCGGGAGTCGCCTGAAGCCGCCCGTCAACGATGATCGTCTCCCCGCGGCGCAGGACGGTCTCGGGCCAGCCTTTCAGCCTTCGGCCCGCGAAGGGATTGTAGCCGACATTGTCGTGCAGGCCGTCGTCCCGGAGAACGACCTCCCGGTCGGAATCCCAGATCGCTATGTCCGCATCGGCTCCCACCGCGATGGCGCCCTTGCGAGGATGGAGCCCGTAGATCTTCGCCGGGGCGGTGGCCGTCAGCTCGACGAATTTCTCGACGGTCGAGCGCCCCCGGCTCACCATGGCGTCGAAGAGCAGCGGGAGACGGGTCTCAAGGCCAGGCAGACCGTTCGCGATCTGCTTGAAATCCGCACTCGCGCCGGCGGCCAGCTTGCCGCTTTCGTCGAACCTGTAGGGTGCATGGTCCGAGGAAAGGACCTGCAGGTCTCCGAGGTCGAGCCCGCGCCACAGGGCCTCCTGATCCGACGTCGTGCGCGGAGGAGGGGAGCACATCCACTTGGCGCCCTCAATCCCCGGACGGTCGAGATCCTGGGCTGTCAGGAACAGGTATTGCGGACAGGTTTCCGCGAAGACCTTGATGCCCTCGCCGCGTGCGCGGCGGACGACGGCGGCGCCTTCCGCGGTCGAGACGTGGAACAGCATGATGGGCTGATCCAGAAGCTGCGAGAAGCGGATCAGGCGCTCGAAGGCCTCGATCTCGCACACCCGCGGATGACTGACGCCATGGAACTTCGGCTCGACATAGCCGCGAGAGATGAGCCTGTCGGCCATCCACTTGATCATGCCGTGGTTCTCGGCATGGGCGCAGACCAGGGCTCCATGCTTGCGCGCCACCATCATCACGTCGAGCACCTGCTCGTCCAGGAGGCGCACCCGATCATACGTCATGAAGATCTTGATCGACCGATGGCCAGCCTCGATCAGACGCGGCAGATCCTGCTCCAATGTTTCAGGCGTCGGATCGGAGATCCAGAGGTGGAAGGCATAGTCCGTCACCGCGCCGGCCGCTGCGAGGCGCGAATAGTTTTCCACCACATCGCGCAGGCTGTCGCCGCGATGCTGGGCCGCAAAGGAAATGACCGTGGTCGTTCCGCCGAACGCGGCGGAGCGCGTCGCCGTCTCGAAGGTGTCGGCATTCATCAATCCGCCACCGGAGAGCTGCTCGATATGGCAATGAGCGTCCACGCCGCCGGGCAGAACGAACTTGCCGGCGGCATCGACACTGGCACGGGCCTGAAGGTCGCGGCCCAATGCGGCGATGGTTCCATCCTGGATCGCCACGTCCATCGTCGAGACACCTTCGGTGGTCGCGACACGTCCACCTTTGATGACCAGATCGTACTCGGCCAAGAGGTCCCCCCAAGGTTCCTGCAGGATTGTTTATTGTTCTCTTTGATGGCGTCCAATGTACGCAGACGCGTCGGGCCTCAGCAAGGAGAAGTTGTCCGAGACACAAGTCTAAGTTCGCCGCCTTCGCGATGATGTAGAGTATCTCTTGAAGACATCGCTCGATCCACAGCGGCTGTTGATTGAAATCCGTCAGGGTTCAAATTTCTCCGGACCTGCTACCATGCGCAGGTCAGATCCCTACGGCCCAATCGCAGGAGCAAAAGCATGTCGAGATCACCTGGCGGACGTCGCACGACCGATCCCTTGAAGGCGGCGGAGGCGGCGTTCAAGAAGGTCACGACGAAGCCGATCGAAGGACCACCCAAGACGGCGGCGATCCCGGGCGTGAAAGAGACCATCACGCTGCGCATCGACCAGGACGTGCTCGCGTATTTCCAGGAGGACGGTCCGGGCTGGCAGGAGCGCATCAACGCGGTCCTGCGCAAGGCCGCCGGAAAATCCGGCGACTGACGTTCAGCAGCGGCTGTCTGCGCCCCACGGATGGCTGAGGGCTGCCTACCACCGATGCCGCGGCTCGCCCTGCCGAGGGTCATCGGCGAAGTCGGATCGTTCGTCGTAGGGTTCATACCGACGAATGCGCTGCTGCTCGTCGGACCAGCGCGGCTCGCGCCTCAGTTCCGGTTCGGCGTCGCCACGCACGCCGTTCAGGAGGGCAAGGCCGCCCTGCAGCACGGAGCGAACCGCATCCACGGCGACATGGGCGATGTCGCGCAGGCGGAGATCTCCGATGTCGCTCGCGGGGCGATGCTGGGCTTGGCCATAGGATAGATCCGGGCCACGTTCCGGAATCAGGCTCGAGAATATGCCGGCTCCACCCAGGAGAACGAGCAGAGCCAGGGGAATGACAAGGCGGAACGCCAAGCCGATCACCCGGGACACGATAACGTAGCCGATGGTCAGAACGATGGCAGTCGCGATAAAGCCGGTGCTCAAGGTGCTTGTAACCTCGTATTGGTCGATGCGGAGCGCAGGCCATCGGGGAGATCGACGGCTTTTTTATGGACCGCGCTGGCCGTTCCTGGACGAGCGCATCGTCGCGGGTGAAAAACCGGGTTCCCCTTTTCAGCGCGATGCGCTAACAGAGCCTCAGCGCGGCCGTGGCGGAATTGGTAGACGCACTACCTTGAGGTGGTAGCGGGGAGACCCGTGGAGGTTCGAGTCCTCTCGGCCGCACCATTCATTCGAATGTCGAGCGCAGCACCTCCGGCACCGGTATCATCGATGGCGCGCGAGGAAGCGAGAGAGCGCCCCGACCGAGGCGCTGTCTGAAGCCTCGATCAGGGCGTCCATGTGCCAAGGGAATGACGCACATCCTGGATGTAGATCACGCATCGCCGGCGACAATCCCGCATTCTCAGCGAGTTTTGCCCAGCAGGTTTTGTCTGCCAAGCTTTGGACGTCTGAGACTATGGGCGAGCGCGTGAGGAGCGGCGCCCTTCACCGACAGCACCACGCGATTCATGGGAATGACCGATACACAGATCTTCGTCTTTCTGGTGATGCCTTTTCTATTCGTCCTATGCTGCAGCGCGGTGTTCTTCAGCCGTGAGAGGACGAAGCCCGAAAAACCTGTCGTGCCGCCCGAGCCTGTGACGCGGCCGAACACATATACACGCAAGCCACGCAGCCGAACGCGGTCAGCCAAGCGGTCTGGCGAGGCGGAGGATTAGGGCATTGTGCCGTGACGTGGATCCGGGGCTGCAGGTTCACCTTTATGAGCGGGCTGCCCGAGCGACGGAGGATTGACGAACCCGACTTTCACGACGCCCGCAGCCATTGGCGTGGATCGGCTCGTTTGGACGGATCGCCGGACAACGTGCGGCAGAGGTCTTCCATCGACGCGAGATTGTGGATGGGCCGGAACTCGTCGACATGGGGCAGCATCGCGCGGATTCCTGAAGCGCGCGGTTCGAAGGCGTCGAAGCGAAGGAGCGGATTGAGCCAGACGAGGCGGCGGCAGGAGCGCTTGAGTCGGTCCATCTCGAAGGTTAGCTCCGGCGTCACCTCCCGCTCGAGCCCGTCCGTGAAGAGCAGCACGATCGCACCCTGGCCGAGCACCCGGCGCGACCAGTGGCGGTTGAAGCTGTGCAGCGCTTGGGCGATGCGCGTTCCACCCTCCCAATCCTGCACGCGCTTCGACGCGCGGGCGAGCGCCTCGTCCGGGTCGCGGCTCGTCAGCTCGCGGCTGATGTTGGTCAGCCGGGTTGCAAAGACGAAGGAATGGACCCGTCGCCTCTTCTCCGCGATGGCATGCAGGAAGTGCAGGAAGACGCGGGAGTAATCGGCCATGGAGCCGGAAATGTCCATGAGCGCCACCACTGGCGCGTGCCGCACGGCCGGGGAGCGATAGGCCAGGTCGATCACGGCCCCGCCACCACGCAGCGACCGCCGGAAGGTTCGGCGCGGATCGATGCGGCGGCCGCGCGGATCGGACAGGAACCGGCGTGTGGTCACCGCGTCGTCCGGCAGGGAGATGTCTGCGATCAGGCGCTTGGCCACTGCGATTTCCGTAGCCGACATCTGGGCGAAATCCTTCGCCTTCAGAACTTCGCGGTCCGACACGGTCAGGCGGGCGGAGAACTCCGTCTTCTCGACCGGATCCGGCTTCTCCTGCCGGGGCGTGGCCAGCGCCTCGGCCACGCGCAGGGCACCGGCCTTCGGCGTTTTCTCCTCCTGAGCTCCGCCGGGAGCGATGGGCGACATCTGGGCGATCAGCTTCTCGATCAGCGCGCGCCGCCGCCAGAAGATCCTGAAGGCCTGATCGAACAGGAGGCTGTGCTCGTGCCGCTTCACGAATACGGCATGAAGCGTCCAATAGAAGTCCTCGCGCGGGCCGATCCCCACCGCTTCGACCGCCGCGATGGCGTCGAGAACCGCCCCCGGGCCGACCGGCAGGCCCGCGGCCCGCAGGGCCCTGGCGAAATAGGCGATGTTGTCCGCGAGACGGCCTTCACCCCGGCCGGCGAACGCATCGGTCACGCGGGTGTCCTCAACGCGCCCTGGACGCGATCCAGCATCTCCTTCGCACGGCTGCCCTGCATCTTCTGGATGTCGTCCTGGTACTTCAGCAGCACGCCGAGCGTATCCGACACCAGAGCGGGATCGAGCGCCACCGCATCGAGCTCCACGAGGGCCGAGGCCCAGTCGAGGGTTTCCGCCACGCCGGGAGCCTTGAACAGATCCTCCTTGCGGATCGATTGAACGAAGGCGACGATTTCCTGGGACAGTTGGGCGGAAGCCCGCGGGATGCGGCTCCTGAGAATGGCGAGTTCCCGCTCCGCATCCGGATAATCGACCCAATGATAGAGGCAGCGGCGCTTGAGCGCGTCGTGAATCTCGCGCGTGCGGTTCGACGTGATGATGACGATCGGAGGATGCTCCGCCTTGACCGTGCCGAATTCGGGGATGGTGACCTGGAAGTCGGACAGCACCTCCAGAAGAAAGGCTTCGAAGGCCTCATCAGTGCGGTCGAGTTCGTCGATCAGGAGCACTGGCGCGCCGGCGGTGTCGGGCTCGAGAGCCTGCAGGAGCGGACGCTTCACCAGGTAGCGCTCCGAGAACAGGTCGTCCTCCAGGGTGTCGCGTTCCACTGCTCCAGCGGCCTCGGCCAGCCGGATGGCCATCATCTGCCCGGCGTAATTCCACTCGTAGACCGCCGAGGCGACATCGAGGCCCTCGTAGCATTGCAGGCGGATGAGGCGCCGTCCGAGCGCGGTCGAGAGCACCTTGGCGATCTCGGTCTTGCCGACGCCCGCTTCCCCCTCCAGAAAGAGCGGCCGCCCAAGCCGGAGTGCCAGGAAAAGCACGGTCGCGAGAGGCCGGTCGGCCACGTAGCCGGTGCTCTTCAGGAGAGCCAAGGTGTCGTCGATGGAACCGGGTTTGTCGGCCACGGGCTTTGCTGCTCCCTGAGGGCATGATGCCCGGGACGGGCCCGGGCATCATGTCAACGTCTTTCGGTTTTGGTCGTTCAGCCCCGTGCGACGGCCGTCTGAACGGCCCTGCCGGCCATGACGCTCACAAGGTGAGCGCGATACGCGGCATCCGCATGGATGTCGCTGTTCATCTCGGCTTCCGACACGGTGACGCCGTCAAGGGCCTCCGCGGCGAAGTTCCCGCTCAGCGCCTGCTCGATCTCGCTTGCCCGAAACACGCCGTTCGAGCCTGCGCCGGTCACGGCAACGCGCACGCCGTCCGCATGTTTGGCCACGAACACGCCGACGAGCGCGTAACGCGACGCCGGGTTGCGGAACTTGGCGTAGGCCGCCTGCGTCGGAATCGGGAAGACGATCTGGGTGATGATCTCTCCGTCTTCCAAAGCCGTCGTGAAGATGCCCTGGAAGAAATCGTCCGCCGCGATCTTTCGTCGGTTGGTGACGATCGTCGCGTTCAGGGCGAGGCAGGCGGCGGGATAATCCGCCGATGGATCATTGTTGGCGACGGAACCGCCGATGGTGCCGCGGTTGCGCACATGCGGATCGCCAATGAGCTCGGCCAGTTCGGCCAAAGCGGGGATCGCCTCCTTCACCTCGGCGGCATTTGCGACTTCCGCGTGCTTGGTCATGGCCCCGATGGCGAGCGTGTCGCCGGAGCGCTCGATGCCGCGCAATTCCGCGATCTGGCCGAGATCGATCAGGTTGGCGGGGCCGGCGAGCCGCAGCTTCATGGTCGGCAGCAGCGTGTGACCTCCGGCGAGGAACTTTGGATCCTCGACCTGGCCGATGAGGCCGGCGGCCTCCTTGACGCTCGTCGGGCGGTGGTATTCGAAAGCGTACATTCCATCCTCCCCTTATTCCGCCGCCATGGGCATGCGCGCCTTTTGGGCTGCGCGCCACACCGCCTGGGGCGTCGCCGGCATGGCGATGTCCTCGTGGCCGAGGGCATCGGTGATCGCGTTGATGACGGCCGGCGGAGCCGCGATGGCGCCGGCTTCTCCGCAGCCCTTGATCCCGAGCGGGTTCGACGGGCAGGGGGTTACCGTCATACCGACCTGGAACGACGGCAGGTCGATCGCGCGCGGCATGCAGTAATCGTTGAAGCTCGCCGTGATGAGCTGTCCGCTCTGGTCGTAGAAAGCGCCTTCAAGGAGCGCTTGGCCGACGCCCTGCGCGATGCCGCCATGGACCTGACCCTCGACAATCATCGGGTTGATGATCACGCCGAAATCGTCCACCGCCGTCCAACGTTGGATGCTGGTCACGCCCGTATCCGGATCGATCTCCACCTCGCAGATATGGACGCCCGCCGGGAAGGTGAAGTTGGTGGGATCGTAGAACGCTCCCTCCTTCAAGCCGGGCTCCAGATCCTGGCCCGAGAACTTGTGCGCGATATAGGCCTGGAGCGCCACTTCGCCGAAGGCCAGCGAACGGTCGGTGCCGGCCACGCCGAACCGTCCGTCCTTGAACTCGATGTCGCCTTCCGACGCTTCGAGCACATGGGCTGCGACCTTCTTGCCCTTGGCGATCACCTTGTCGATGGCCTTAGCGATGGCCGACATGCCGACCGCGCCGGAACGCGATCCGTAGGTGCCCATGCCGAACTGCACCTTGTCGGTGTCGCCGTGCACGATGCTGACCTGGTCGATGGAAATGCCGAGCCGGTCCGAGACCAGCTGGGCGAAGGTGGTTTCATGCCCCTGGCCATGGCTGTGCGAGCCCGTCAGCACCTCGACGGAGCCGGTCGGGTTGACGCGCACCTCGGCGGATTCCCATAGGCCCACGCCCGCGCCGAGAGATCCGACGGCCTGCGAAGGAGCGATGCCGCAGGCTTCGATGTAGCTCGAGAAGCCGATGCCCCTGAGCTTGCCGCGACGGGCGCTCTCCTGCTTGCGCTGCTGGAAGTTCTTATAATCGGCGATCTCCAGGGCCTTGTCGAGCGAGGCGGCATAATCGCCTGTGTCGTAGGTCATGATCACCGGCGTCGCGTGCGGGAACTGGGTGATGTAGTTCCGGCGGCGGAACTCGGCCGGGTCCTGGCCCAGTTCGCGGGCGGTCTTCTCGACGAGCCGCTCGACCACGAAGGTGGCTTCGGGGCGCCCCGCCCCGCGATAGGCATCGACGGGCGCCGTGTTCGTATAGACCGCATCCACCTCGCAATAGATGGCCGGAATGTCGTACTGGCCCGACAGGAGCGGCGCATAGAGATAGGTCGGCACGGACGACGAGAAGGTCGAGAGATAGGCGCCGAGATTGGCCGTGGTGTGAACCCGCAGGCCGATGATCTTGCCGTTCTCGTCGGTCGCCATCTCCGCGTGGGTGACGTGGTCGCGGCCATGCGCGTCGGACAGGAAGGCCTCCGAGCGGTCGGATGTCCACTTGACCGGGCGCTTGACCTTCTTGGCCGCCCAGACGCAGACCGTTTCCTCGGCATAGATGAAGATCTTCGAGCCGAACCCGCCGCCCACATCCGGCGCGATGACGCGCAGCTTGTGCTCCGGCGCGACGCCGATGAAGGCCGACAGGACGAGCCGGGCCACATGAGGGTTCTGGCTCGTCGTGTAGAGCGTGTAATTGTCGGTTCCGAAATCGTACTCGCCGACAGCCGCGCGGGGCTCGATGGCGTTGGGCACCAGGCGGTTGTTGACGAGATCGATCTTGGTCACGTGCTTGGCCCGCGCGAAGGCCGCTTCCGTCTCGTCCTTGTTGCCGAGATGCCAGTTGAACACGGTGTTGTCGGGCGAGACGTCGTGCACCTGCACGGACGCCTTCGTGGCCTGAGCCGTGTCGACCACCGCCGGGAGCACGTCGTAATCGACCACGATGGCCTCGGCGGCGTCCTTGGCTTGGGCGAGGGTTTCTGCGATGACCACCGCCACATGGTCGCCCACGTAGCGCACCTTGCCTTGGGCGAGTGCCGGATGAGGCCCGGCCTTCATCGGCGAGCCGTCCTTGGAATGGATCATCCAGCCGCAGATGAGGCCGCCGATCTTGTCCGCCGCGAGGTCGTCGCCCGTGAAGATGGCGACCACGCCCGGCATGATCTTGGCCGGGCCCGTGTCGATGGACCGGATCGTCGCATGCGCGTGGGGCGAGCGGAGGAAATAGGCATAGGTCTGGCCAGGCCGGTTGAAATCGTCCACGTAGCGCCCCTGGCCGGTGACGAAACGCTGATCCTCTTTCCGGCGGACGGGTGCGCCGATCCCTGTTGCGGTCATGCTGTCCTCGCTTGTCTTCATGGGCCTCATGAGGCGGGTTTGGGGGCCTCGGCACGGACGTCGGAGAAACGACACCTGTTCGAGGCTCGCCCGCAACTTCCACCCGTCGATGAGGGCGTCGCGTCTAGGGTGAGCCTATCGGTCTACTCGGCCGCCTGCCGCATGGGTGCCTGGGCCATGCCCTGAGCGCCCGCGGCCACGGCCTTGACGATGTTGTGGTAACCCGTGCAGCGGCACAGGTTGCCTTCGAGCTCGGCCCGGATGGTCTGCTCGTCGAGCGCGTTGCCCTTGCGGTTCACGATGTCGATGGCAGACATGATCATGCCGGGCGTGCAGTACCCGCATTGAAGGCCATGATGCTCGCGGAACGCCGCCTGCATCGGGTGCAGCTCGCCGCCTTCGGCGATGCCCTCGATGGTGGTGACGACGCTGGCATTCGCCTGGACGGCGAGAACGGTGCAGGACTTCACGGCCTGCCCGTTCAGATGGATGACGCAGGCGCCGCACTGGCTGGTGTCGCAGCCCACATGAGTGCCGGTGAGTCGAAGATTGTCGCGCAGGAATTGAACGAGCAGGGTGCGGGGATCGACGTCTGCGGTGACGGATTGACCGTTCACCGTCAGGGAGACGGTGGTCATGCGTTGTATCCTCCTCTGGTGCCAGCAGCCCGGCCGACCTTCAGGTGGTCTCAGGCGCCAGCAGGTATTTTTTGTTGGACGGCCGCACGCATGCAATCCGTCGAAGCCGAGTGTGGCCTTCTCCGTTTGAACGGTCAAGTATCGGAAGATGGCGCAGAATGACTCACAGGATGATTACGCAGCGGTAGTTGCGGGCGAGAGTATCCTGGCGAAATTCGCGAAGAACTCGTCGGCGTATTTCTTGGCGACACCGTTGATGAGACGCCCGCCGAGCTGGGCGATCTTGCCGCCCACATTGGCTTCGACGTCGTAGATCAGTTTCGTGCCGCCCTCGATGTCCTCGAGCCGCACCTTCGCGCCGCCCTTGGCCCAGCCGGCGACGCCTCCCTGGCCTTCGCCGCCGATGGTGTAGCCGTTGGGAGGATCGAGATCGGTGAGGGTGACGCCGCCCTTGAAGGTCGCCTTGACGGGCCCGACCGACACCTTGGCGGTCGCCTGGAATTCCGTGTCGCTGATCTTTTCCAGCTCCTGGCACCCGGGAATCGCTGCCTTCAGAACCTCCGGATCGTTGAGGGCGGCCCACACCGTCGCCCGGTCGGCCGGAAGTTCGACTTCGCCCTGCATCGTCATGGCCATGCTCGGTTCTCCTCGTGTCACAGACCGGGTACAGAGTAAGTATAAATTGAGCGGCGCGTCATCTGCCAAGCGTTGCCGCATTGCACGCCTGCTCCGTCCTGGCCGCTTCGGCCTTCGCGAGCGCTTCCACGACGGCGTCGAAGGTCAGCAGGATGGAGGCATGCCGGGATTTCAGCTCCCGCGCCGGCTGCAGCAGCGCCAGCTCGGCCCATTTGCCCGTAGGAGGATCCCCGCCTTCCTTCAGCATGCGGCGCATGTCCTCCCGGAGTACCCGCAGCTCATCGGCGGTCGAGCCGACCACGTGCCGCCCCATGATCGACGAGGACGCCTGGCCCAGGGCGCAGGCCTTCACCTCCTGGGCGAAGGCGCTGACGACGGTCCCGTCGAGTTTCAGGTGAACCGTGACCGTCGACCCGCACAGCTTCGAATGGGCCTTCGCGCTGGCATCGGCGCCCGGCAGGGTGCCCTGGAGCGGGATGTCGGCCGCGAGCTCCAGGATGCGGCGGCTATAGATGTCGTTCAGCATCCCGGCCGTATTCCATCCAACGAAGATGCCTGTTCATCGCCGATGAGACGCCGCTCCGCGGTGCCTGTCAATGAGACGATCGGTGCCCGCTCCCATGCCGGTTGCGGTCCAAGGAACGGAAGTGGCAATATCGATCATGGGCGGTCTCCAAAACTGTTCTAGATCACCGCTCGGCGCGGACCCGTCCGATGCGCCGACCACCGGGAAGAAACATGCTCTCGACCGATATGGATATCCTGAAGACTGCGGAGGACTGGAGGCGCGGGGGCAGGGGGGTGGCGATCGCGACCGTGGTCGAGACCTGGGGATCGGCCCCTCGGCCCGTGGGCAGCCATCTGGTCATCGACGAGGACACGAACTTCCTCGGATCCGTTTCCGGCGGCTGCGTCGAGGGAGCGGTCATCACCGAGGCCCTGGACGTGATCGCCGATGGCAGGCCGCGCATGATCGAGTTCGGTGTCGCCGACGAGACCGCCTGGCAGGTCGGCCTGTCCTGCGGCGGCCGGATCAGCGTCTATGTCGAGCGGGTGGATTAGAGAGCATGCGCCTGGATCTCCTGTCCCGTCTGAACGCGGAGCGCGCCGCCCGCCGCGCCGCCATCCTCGTGACCGATGTCGAGTCGGGCGAGCAGCGTCTCGTCTTGGAGATGGAGGTCGGGAGCGACCCCCTGGCTCAGGAACTTCAGGGGGGCCTGCGCCAGGGCAAGAGCGGTTTCGTCGAACGGGATGGCCGCCGATATTTTCTGACCGTGCAGGCGCCGCCGGTGAAGGTGATCGTCATCGGGGCGGTCCATATCAGCCAGGCCCTCGCCCCCATGGCCAAGGGGCTCGACCTCGACGTCACCATCGTCGATCCGCGCACCGCCTTCGCGACGCCCGAACGCTTTCCGGATGTTCCCGTCGTAGCCGAATGGCCCGACGTGGTGTTGCCGGACCTCGGAATCGACCGGTACACGGCACTCGTCGCGCTCACCCATGATCCGAAGATCGACGATCCCGCGCTCACGGCCGCCCTGCGGTCGGACAGCTTCTACATCGGTGCGCTCGGCTCCCGCAAAACCCACGAACGCCGCGTTCAGCGCCTGACCGAGTCCGGGTTCACCGAGGCGGATATCGCGCGGATCCATGCGCCCATCGGCCTCGATATCGGGGCCGTGTCGCCCGCCGAGATCGCGCTCTCCATCATGGCCGAAATCGTCGCGAGCCTGCGCAAGGAGCGGAGGCGCTCGACGTGAAGTTCGGACAGGTTCCGGTCGAGGAAGCCGTCGGGGCTCTGGCGGCTCACAGCGTCAGGGCCGGCGAAACGGTCGTGAAGAAGGGCACCCTCGTCACATCCGAGATCGCCGACCGGCTGAAGCAGGCCGGGGTCGCGACCCTCATCGCGGCCCGCTTCGAACCCGGCGACATCGCCGAAGACGAGGCAGCCTTCCGGTTGGCGCATGTCCTAGCGGGAGCGAACGTCGTCGTCGAAGCCCCTTTCACGGGACGCTCCAATCTCCATGCCGAAGCCGCAGGCGTGCTCGTCATCGACGTCGATGCCATCCACGGCCTCAACGCCATCGACGAGGCCATGACGGCCGCCACCCTGCCGGCCTATAAGCCCGTCGTCGCGGGAGAGATGGTCGGCACGGTCAAGATCATTCCCTATGCCATTCCCGAGGTCCTGCTGCAGAAAGGCATCACGCGAGCCGGCAAAGGCGCGCTGCGCATAGCGCCCTACAGACGGCGTACGATCGGGGTCGTGTCGACGCTCCTTCCTGGCCTCAAGCCGAGCGTCGTCGACAAGACCCTGGCCGTGCTCGGAAGGCGGATGGAGCCCGCTCAGGCGCGGATCACGCAGGATTGTCGCGTGCCGCACGAAGCCGCTCCCCTGGCCGAGGAATTGGCTCGACTGGCACGGAGCGACGCGGAGCTCATTGTCGTCTTCGGAGCCTCGGCCATCGCCGACCGCCGCGACGTCATCCCCTCGGCCATCGAGAGGGCCGGCGGGCGGGTGGAGCATTTCGGCATGCCGGTCGATCCGGGAAACCTGCTTCTTGTGGGCTCCATCGCCGGCAAGCCCGTCATCGGCGCGCCCGGCTGCGCCCGATCCCCAAAGGAGAATGGCTTCGACTGGATCTTGCATCGCCTTCTGGCCGATGTGCCGGTGACCCGGGCGGACATCATGTCCCTCGGAGTCGGGGGGCTTCTCATGGAGATCGTCTCCCGGCCTCAGCCGCGAGCGGGAGGGGAAAGCGCCGATGAGGAATGAGCGGAGCGGCAGCCGGAATCATCCGCATCGCGTTCGGAGCCGGCGCCTGAAGTTCTTGTGACGGGTCAACCGGATATCGGGCCGATATCGGCAACGATCGATCAGTGGCGCGATGGGACTTTTGCCTCGAGCGAGAGGATCGCCTGCTCCAAACTGGGAGGAAGCGGCTGGTGGAGAAATTCGGCGTACATCTCGCACAAGGTCGTGCCGATCCTCTCCTGAGCCTCGGCTTGAATGTCGCTCCAGAGATCGTCGCCGCGCCATGCATGAGGCATAACGATGATATGGCCCTCGGGCCAGTCCTCGTCCGCACCAAAGTCCATTGTCGTCCCCTTGGCTGACCACGCTCAAAAGCCGGGAATTCAACACCTTTTGCGGACAAGCGTTCCGGCTGTCTCCGAATATTTCGCTAACATATGTTTATTTTGGATTAGTGTCGAAATCACAGGAACGTGAGGAGCTTAGCCACGTTGCATCCATCATCGGAGGAGACGGGGATGCAGAGGCTCAGAATGCCATTTTCAACACATGCAAAGCCTGCAAGCGTTTTGGCTCTGGCTCTGATGATCCCGGTCGTGGTTGGAAGCGTACCCGCCCATGCTGAAGGGATCTTCGCATTCCTCCAAGCGCTCACCCAGCCCGCGGCTGCGCCGCCCCCGGCGG
This sequence comes from Microvirga sp. Mcv34, assembly GCF_024519725.1. Lineage (GTDB taxonomy): Bacteria > Pseudomonadota > Alphaproteobacteria > Rhizobiales > Beijerinckiaceae > Microvirga. The sequence continues at coordinate 27,729 of NZ_JALJRK010000050.1, forward strand.
CTCAGCCCTTCGGCTATCAGGCCGATCCTTCGCCTGAACGGTCCTACCAGAAGGCGCGGCCACGGCCGAAGCCGGTTGTTCTCGAACAGCCGGAGGTCAGGAAGCCCGTCGAACCCAAGCCGGTCGGCGAGATCGCCAATCCCGTTCCGGCGCTTCTGGCGGACAGCACCTTGCGTGCCGGCGACATGGTGATGTTCCCGGATGGGTTGCGGGTGTTTACGGGCCGGCCCGGAGGGCCGCACAAGCTGACCGACTTCAAGCCGCTGGCGCAGGCCGCCAAGCATCTCTCGCGTGAGACCCGCAAGCTCGTGGCCCATCTGCTCCCGGCGGAAAACGTCGCGTGGAATACGGATGCCGTGAAATCCAGCGGCATGCTCGCTTCCAACACGAATGATGTCTCGACCACGGGAAGCGTGAACAGGTCCAAGAGCCACAAGGACGCGCGTTCGCGATAATACGCCACCAATAAGCGAGCGCCCGGCTTGTCCGGGCGGCTCGCGCGTTGCCGATGAAGCGCTTATTCACCCCTCAATGCAGCCGGATGGTGGAGCCGTCAGGCCTTCATCCGGGAACCGGGGCGCCGGCTTCCTGCCTCTGCCTTCTGGGCTGAACTCTCCTCGACGGTGGGATAGACTCCCGACAGCACCTGATCGAAGTGGCGGCGCAGCGCATTGTTGCAGCCGCACGAGAGGTCGTTCAAGCTGTCCAGATCGCGGACTCGAACTCCGCCCCTGCGCGTCTCCAGAAGATGTCGACGCTTTAGGGATTGAATGACCCGACTGACGTAGCTCCGCCCAACCCCCATCATGCTGGCCAGCTGCTCCTGGGTCAGGGGAATGTCGTGGTCGCCGGTGCGGTCGATCGCCGCCAGCAGCCATTTCACCGTGCGCTGCTCGATCGTATGAACCGCATTGCACGCCACCGACTGGAAGACCTGAGCGAGCATGCAATCCGCGTAGCGGGCGAAGAGCTGCCGCAGGCTCGGTGATCGAACCTCGAATTCCTCGAGATCCGCCGTCGAGAGGCGCAGGAACGGACCTGGGAATTGGATCTCAGACCGGGCAAAGGCAGGAAGGCGTCCCTGGCTCACGATGCCGCCGACCGCGCCCTCGCGCCCGATCAGGGCCGTTTCCACAGTAAGGCCGTCCTCGAGCTCGACCACGAACGAGACGAGACTGGGCCCGCAGGGGAAGTAAACGAACCTGACCTCATCGCCAGGCTGATAGAGCTTCGATCCGGCCTCTCCGTCCCACTCCTGAAGCGAGGGCCCTACGATGGCCAGGTCTTCAGGTCTGAGGGCGCTCAGGAGATTGTTGCCGGCAATCCGGTCCCTGAGGCGCGATGAGATCATGGCAGGCTGCATCGGGTGTCTTCCCTCCAATCCTTTGGCAGGTCCAACGCGCAAAATCAGCTTGCGTTCAACTGTGAACATAACCAAGCGTTATGTTCACATGTGGACAGACAGAACCGGGCGCCCTGTCTACAAGGACACACAAGCGCCCCACCCGGAGGGCCGCATCATGCCGATGAGCCAGAGATCAGCCCCGTTGAGCAATTTGGGCGCTGGAGCGTTGACTCCGACGTGATCGACACCTTTGACCCGTTGAGACTTCCATGACGCTTACCTCGCAATCCGATGCCGCCCCGGTTCCGACCGGGGTTCCAGGCCTCGACGATATTCTCGCCGGCGGGTATGCCGCCAACCGGGCTCACCTGATCGAGGGGCGGCCCGGCTCCGGAAAGACGACCTTGGGGATGCAGTTCCTCCTCGCGGGCGCGAAGCAGGGGGAGAGATGCCTCTATATCACCCTGTCCGAGAGCAAGCGGGAACTCCTGTCCGTCGCCTCCCGGCACGGCTGGGATCTGAACGGCATCGAAATCTTCGAGCTGGTGCCGCCCGAGCTGAGCCTCGATCCGCAACAGCAGCAGAGCCTCGTTTACTCTTCTGATCTGGAACTCGGCGAGACGGTGCGCATGGCGCTGGCGGAAATCGAGCGAGTGAAGCCGAGCCGGGTCGTGTTCGATTCCCTGTCCGAGATCCGGCTCCTGTCCCAGGGTTCCCTGCGCTACCGCCGCCAGGTGCTGGCCCTAAAGAGCTATTTCCTGCTCAACGACGCCACGGTGCTGATGCTCGACGACCTCACCTCCGAGCAGGACGATCTCAACCTCCACTCGATCAGCCATGCGGTCATCCGACTCGAGCAGGTCGTTCCGGCCTATGGGTCTGAACGGCGCCGGGTCAGCGTCACCAAGATGCGCGGCACCGCCTTCCGGGGCGGCTATCATGATCTCGTCATCGAGCGGGGCGGCCTGCGGATCTTCCCGCGCCTGGTGGCATCCGATCACCACACCCCTTTCGACCTCGAAGCGATCCCGAGTCATATCGACGAACTCGACACCCTTCTGGGCGGAGGCCTGAGCCGCGGGACCAGCACCCTGATCGTTGGCCCGTCGGGCGTGGGCAAGTCCACGCTCGCGCTCGGCTTTCTCTGGGCCGCCCTGGAGCGTGGCGAGCCGGGCCTGATGACCAGCTTCGACGAGACGACCGGCATCCTGATGCAACGGGCGAAGGGCGTCGGCTTCGACTTGGAGCCCCATGTGGAAGCAGGGCGGCTGCGCATCGAGCAGATCGATCCGGCCAATGTCTCTCCCGGCGAGTTTTCCGGCCGGGTGCGGGACGCGGTGGAGCAGGGCGGCGCCAAGGTCGTTGTGATCGACAGCCTGACCGGGTACCTCAATGCCATGCCGGAGCAGCCCTTCATCGTGCTCCAGATGCACGAGCTGCTCACCTATCTGAACCAGCAGGGCGTGGTGACGATCCTGATCCTGGCGCAGCATGGAATGGTCGGCCACATGGTCTCGCCGGTTGACCTGACCTATCTGAGCGATGCCGTGGTGCTCCTGCGCTTCTTCGAGGCCGAGGGGCGGATCAGGCGTGCCCTGTCGGTGGTCAAGCGGCGCACGGGCGCACATGAGGACACGATCCGGGAGTTCCGGATCGATGGTCAGGGCTTGCGCGTTGGTCCGCCACTGGAGCAGTTCCGGGGCGTGTTGACAGGCGTACCGAAATTCGAGGGCCGTCGCGCCTCACTTCTTGAGGAGCGTGAGACCGTCAATGACGAAGGCCGATGAGGTATCCGTGCTGATCCTTGCCCCGCTTGGGCGGGACGGTACGGTGGCAGCGGCCATTCTTGGCGAAGTCGGAATCAAATCCACGATCCATTCCAGTCTTGAGACCCTCGTCGCGGGGTTGGATGCGGCCGCCTGCGGGGTCATCACCGAGGAGGCGCTGCTGAGCGCCGACCGGCGCGAGCTTGCCGCATGGGTCGAAAGCCAGCCCCCCTGGTCCGATTTCCCGTTCATCCTGCTGACCCACCGCGGTGGATCGCCGGTCGAGCACCTGACCGAGCTGCTCGGGAACGTGACGGTGCTGGAACGTCCTTTCCATCCGACCGTCCTGGTGAATGCCGTCCGGTCGGCCCTGCGGGCGCGCCAGCGGCAGAGGGAGGTGGAAGCCCATCTCGAGGAGCGGCAGCGGACGCATGAGCGCCAGGCCCTGCTGATCCGCGAGCTGCATCACCGGGTCAAGAATACGCTTGCGACGGTGCAGGGCCTGCTCGGGGCTACCGCCCGCTCCACGCGCTCCGTCGATGAGTTCTACAATTCGTTCTCGGATCGGATTGTGTCCCTGTCCAACACGCATAACCTCCTGACCGAGGATTACTGGCAGACGGCGCCATTGGTCGAGATGTTCCGGAACGAGCTGTCCCATTACGACGATGGCGCCCAGCGGCGGATCACCCTCGACGGACCGCCCGTGGAGCTTTCGGCCGATCTGGCCGTGCCGGTCGGGATGGCCGTTCATGAGCTGACGACGAATGCGGCTAAACACGGGGCGCTCTCGGTCCCGGGCGGGCAGATCACGGTGGCCTGGGCGGTGCGGGATCTGGAAACGGGGCGCCGGCTTACCATCCATTGGCTGGAGCGCGGCGGTCCGCCCGTCGAGAAGCCGAGCCGCAAGGGCTTCGGCTCCACGCTGCTGCATCGGGTTCTGACCCATCAATGCCATGCGACGATCAATATAGCCTATGACCGCGAGGGCTTGTCCTGCCACATGGACATCCCCCTCGTCGAAGAGCGCCTCGTGCCGGAATATTGAGTGTTGTGACCCTGTCTCGGAGCGAGGATCCGCCTCGATCACCGTCTCGCGCCTATGCCTCACGGCAGAAAATCCGACAGGCTCCGACCTATGGGACGCATTCGCATTCCCTTGATCGCCAAGGCTTGGCAACTAGATGCACCCTTTCACTGGACTTGTCTGCATGGCCCTCGATCCGACCCGCAACGCCTCGCTCACGGCGGAGCTGAACCCTTCCATTTGCGCTCGGGTTGCGTCCGGCCGGCATTGGGATGCCAAAGAGACGAACATGCGCCGCGGACCGGCGCGGCGGAACCAGCCCAGGGCGGGCACGCTGCCTTCGGCCCGGGCGCGCGGATGATGGACACTAAGCCTGTTTTCCCCGCCAGCCCTGGTTTTCTGTCCGGTGGCGGCGAGATGGGGGCGCTGATCCGGTCGCATGACTGGGCGGCTACACCCCTGGGATCTCCCGAATCCTGGCCGCAGGCGCTGAAGACGGTCGTCAGCCTTATGCTTCAGGCCCGCCAGCCGGCCTATATCGCCTGGGGGGCCGAGCAGATCTCGCTCTACAACGACGGCTACATCCCCATCCTCGGCACCAAGCATCCCGCCGGGCTGGGCCAGCCTGCGCCGATCCTGTGGGCGGAGATTTGGGAGACGCTGAAGCCCATCAACGCAGCGGTGCTCGCGGGCGAAGCGCAATGGTTCGAGGACATGCCGTTTGCGCTCGCCGGCCGCGACCTGAACATGAGCTGGTTCAGCTGCTCCTACACGCCGGTCCGGGGTGATGACGACCGGGTTATAGGCATGTTCTGCATCGCCCAGGAGACGACCGCCAAGGTGTTGGCCAGCCGCCGCATCCAGGCCGAACGGGAGCGCCTGGCCCGGATGTACGAGCAGGCCCCAGGGTTCGTGGCGCTGCTGGAAGGGCCGGAACACCGGTTCGGTCTGGCCAATCCGGCCTACATGCAGGTCATCGGCCATCGCGATATCATCGGCAAGACCATCGCCGAGGCGCTGCCGGAGGTCGTCGGGCAAGGCTATGTCGATCTGCTGAACGAGGTCTATGGCAGCGGCAGAGCGCTGCGGCTCACGGCCGCGAAGTACACTGTTCGGTCATTGCCGGGTGAGCCCGCCGACGAACGCTACGTCGATTTCGTCTACCAGCCGCTGACGGATGTCACGGGTGCCGTGACGGGCATTTTCGTGGAGGGATATGACGTCACGGATCGGGTTCGTGCCGAAACCCACCGCCGGGCGCTTGTCGAACTCGGAGAGCGCATCCGGGACATTGTCGACCCCGACGAACTCTCGTTCGCCGCGGCCGAGATCCTCGGCCGGACCCTGGAGGTGAGCCGGGCCGGCTACGGCACGGTCGACAAGGCCGCCGAGACCATCACGATCGTCCGCGATTGGAATGCCCCGGGCATTCAGAGCATCGCCGGCGTCCTGCACTTTCGTGAATACGGCTCCTACATCGAGGATCTCAAGCGTGGCGAAACCGCCGTGATCGCCGATGCCGACCGGGATCCGCGCACGGCCGCCACGGCGGACATGCTGAAGGGCATCAGCGCACAGGCCTTCATCAACATGCCCGTGACGGAGCGCGGAAACCTCGTGGCGCTCCTGTTTCTCAACCATGCCACGGCCCGCGAATGGCGGGAGGACGAACTCGCCCTCGTGCGCGGGGTCGCCGAGCGCACACGGACCGCGGTGGCGCGGCTGGAGGCCGAGCGGGAACTGCAGGCGCTGGCCGTAGCGCTGGAGCAGCAGGTCGCGGAGCGCGGCGCCGAGTACGACCGCGTGTGGCGCAATTCGCGCGACCTTCTCGTCATCGTGGGCGCCGACGGTATCTTCCGGGCGGTCAATCCTGCTTGGACGACGATTCTCGGCCATGCGCCGGACGAGGTGGTCGGACGCAGCTTCCTGGAATTCATCTGGCCCGAGGATGCCGCCCTGACCCAGGACGGGCTCGACGAGGCGGCCGCCGCGCATGATCTGACCAATTTCGAGAACCGCTACCGCCACAAGGACGGTACGCCCCGCTGGATCTCCTGGCATACCTCCGTCGAAGGCGACCTGGTGTATGCCTATGGGCGCCATATCACGGCCGAGAAGGAGGCCGCCGTGGCCCTGGCCCAGGCCCAGGACGCCTTGCGCCAATCTCAGAAGCTGGAGGCGGTTGGCCAGCTCACCGGCGGCGTGGCGCACGATTTCAACAACCTGCTCACGATCATCAAATCGTCCACCGACCTGTTGCGCAAGCCCGGATTGCCGGACGAGCGGCGGCGGCGCTACGTCGATGCGATTTCCGATACGGTCGACCGGGCCGCCCGGCTGACGGGCCAACTCCTGGCCTTCGCCCGCCGGCAGGCCCTGAAGCCGGAGGTGTTCGATGCGTCGGACCGGATCCGCGCCATCACCGACATGCTGCGCACGGTCGTCGGATCGCGCATCCGGATCGTCGTGGAGATGGCGAGCGAGCATTGCCTGATCGAAGCCGACATGAGCCAGTTCGAGACCGCTTTGGTCAACATGGTGGTCAATGCGCGCGACGCCATGAACGGCGAGGGAACGCTCACGGTGCGGGTCGACGAGGCATCGGGGGTGCCGGCGATCCGGGGGCATCGAGGGGGGACGGGATCGTTCGTGGCCGTTTCGCTGACGGATACGGGCGCCGGCATCGCGCCGGAGGAACTCGTGCGGATCTTCGAGCCGTTCTTCACCACCAAGGAAGTCGGCAAGGGAACGGGACTGGGTCTGTCCCAGGTCTACGGCTTCGCCAAGCAGTCGGGCGGCGACGTGGCAGTCGAAAGCGAGGTCGGCCGCGGCACCACCTTCACCCTGTATCTTCCGCGCATCGACGAGACCGTCGCGGCCGGGGAGACGCGCAACATTCCGTCGGGCTCGGCTCCCGAGGAGGGGCGCGGCCGCCGGGTGCTCGTGGTGGAGGACAATTTCGAGGTGGGGCGTTTTTCGACGCAGGTGCTCCAGGACCTCGGTTACGAGACGACCTGGGCGGCCAACGCGACCGAGGCCCTCACGCTCCTGCAGGGGGCCGACGATTTCGATGTCGTGTTCTCCGATGTGGTCATGCCGGGCATGAGCGGCATCGAACTCGGTCAGGAGATCCGGCGCCGCCACCCGAACCTGCCGGTCGTCCTGACCTCGGGCTACAGCCATGTGCTGGCCGAGAAGGGTCGGCATGGTTTCGAGCTGCTGCAAAAGCCCTATGCGGCCGAGGAACTGTCGCGGATCCTGAGACGTCTTACCGGAGGCCGCTATTCATCACGATGATGGCTCTTGTCCGGGTGCCATGCCGGCTGGTGCCGGTCTCCATTCCCCGGATGTTTACAATCATGAGGCGAGACCCAGGTCGAGCCGGGTCGCAAGGTCTTTATGAGTCACGATCAGCACGGCACAGAACAGGGTGCATCGAAGGACGAGCCCGATATCCAGGACGGTGGCCAGAGCGTCGGCGTGCCTGCCGCGGGCGAGCACGAGCATGCTTCGTACAACCCGACGGGTGGACCCGGCATCCATCACTGGCAGGAGGCGAGGATCACCGAGCCGGGGCTCGACGGCCGGAGCAACGTGTTCTTCGCCGCCATCGAGATGACCCGGATGCCGATGATCCTTACGGATCCCAACCTTCCGGACAATCCCATCGCCTTCGCCAACCGCGCCTTCCAGGACCTGACCGGGTATACGGAGGAGGAGGTGCTCGGGCGCAACTGTCGTTTCCTCCAGGGCGCCCTCACGGACAGGGAGGCCGTGTCCGAACTGCGGGACGCCGTCCGCGAGCAGCGGGCCGTCTCCGTCGAGATCCTCAACTACAAGCGGGACGGAACACCCTTCTGGAACGCCTGCTTCGTCGGCCCGGTCTTCGACAAGGACGGCAAGCTTCTCTACTTCTTCGCGTCCCAGCTCGACGTGACGCGACGGCGGACCTCGGAAGCCGCCTTCCGTCAGGCGCAGAAGATGGAGAGCATCGGGCAGCTCACGGCAGGCCTCGCGCACGACTTCAACAATCTGCTGCAGGTGGTCTCCGGCAACCTGGAGCTGGCGCTCTCGCGCACCCAGGACGAATCCCTGCGTCGCCCGCTGGAGAATGCCAGTCGGGCCGCCGAGCGCGGCTCCAAGCTGACGAAGCAGCTCCTGGCCTTTGCCCGCAAGACCCGCCTCGAACCGAAGCCGACGAACCTGAACAACCTGATTGTCGAATTCGGCGAGATGCTGGAGAACTCGGTCGGACCGCAGATCGAGGTGCAGCTCAACCTGCGTCCTCGCGTGCCTCTGGCTCTCGTCGACCCGGTGCACCTGGAGATGGCGGTGCTCAACGTGTTGATCAACGCCCGCGATGCCATGCCTAAGGGCGGCACCGTCACGATCAGCACGTCCAAAATGCACCTGAACGGCAATGCCGCCGCCCATCATCTGCCTCCGGGCGATTACGTGGCGCTGACGATCCGCGACGAGGGCGAGGGCATGCCCCCGCACGTTCTGGAGCGGGCGACGGAGCCCTTTTTCACCACCAAGGGGCAGGGGAGAGGGACCGGCCTCGGCCTGGCGATGGTCCATGGCTTCGTGCAGCAATCCCTGGGCCGGCTGGAAATCGAAAGCGAGCGGAAGGCCGGCACGACGATCCGGATGCTCTTTCCGGCCGCGGAGGCTCAGATGGAAGCCTCCCGTCTCCCCAATCCGGTCCCGTCCGTCACGGAGCCCAGGGGGCAGGCCGAGACGATCCTCGTGGTCGAAGACAGCAACGATGTGCTGGATCTCGCCCGTGAACACCTGAGCGCCCTCGGATATGCCGTCCTGGTTGCCAGGGACGCGGACGAGGCGCTCGCCGTCTTCGACAAGGCAGGCGACAAGATCGACCTGCTGTTTACCGATCTCGTGATGCCGGGCAGCATGAACGGATTGGCGCTCGCCGACGTCGTGCGCGAACGGGCGCCCGGCATCGGTGTGCTGCTGACGACCGGCTACAATGATGAACTCCTGATGGAGGAAAGGACCTCCGTCGGAGCCGATGTGCTCGGCAAGCCGTATCGCCGCGCCGAATTGGCGGACCGGGTCAAGGCAGCCCTCAACAATCGCGGCCGGGACCGGCAGCTCCCGAAAGTCGGTTCATCTCGGGGTCCACGGCACGAGGGTTGAGCGTAGATCCTCCTGGATCTCGGCCGGACGTCCGAGCGGGGCGGGCGGTATGGTGTCGTTTCTTTCCGGCTCGGAGTTGACAAGTGTGCTGTGAGGGGACATATCCGCAGCCCCGCCGGCTTTTGGG
>NZ_JALJRK010000051.1 GCF_024519725.1 Microvirga sp. Mcv34
ACATGACTGGATCATCCCGCTCCGGTGAAGCGCTCCGCTGTCATCCCCGGCGCACCCAGTACGGGAAGGGGATCCACGATCAAGCGAGCCGCCATGGTTTCCCTTCCCCTCCGATGGCTCTGCCATCTCCGGACGGGAATGACACCTGCGCCATGAGGGGCGGCCATCCCGATCCGGAAAGGCTTGGCGCTTCACTCCATCGGGATCACCGGCACGGTCCCCGGATCAAGTCCGGGGAGGTGATGACGGCGCGGGCGTCATCCCGGGGCCGCGTCGGCGGGATCTGCGACCCAGGACCGGCAACGGTGCGGGATCAGACCCGACGCACCTCGATGTGCCGGGCAACCACATTCCCGCCGTCCGGGACCCCTATGATCGCGGGATCGAGGCTCATTCCGCCTTGACCTGAGGCGCGCGATCCACCATGAGGGTTTGCAAGGTTTTTGACCAACCCTGGCCTTGCGCCAGGGTTTTTTTATGTGAGGCTTGAGCGATGGCGAACGTGGTTGTCGTGGGCGCCCAGTGGGGCGACGAAGGCAAGGGAAAGATCGTCGATTGGTTGTCCGAACAGGCGGACGTGGTCGTGCGATTCCAGGGCGGGCACAATGCCGGCCATACCCTCGTGATCGGCGACAAGGTCTATAAGCTGTCGCTGCTTCCCTCCGGCGTCGTGCGTCCGGGCAAGCTCTCCGTCATCGGCAACGGCGTCGTGCTCGATCCGCATGCGCTCGCCGGCGAGGTGGAGCGGTTGACGGAGCAGGGCGTCTCGATCACCCGCGACAACCTGCGCGTGGCCGAGAACGCCACGCTGATTCTCTCGATCCACCGCGAGCTCGATGCGCTTCGCGAAAGCGGCAGCGCCGGCACGAAGATTGGCACCACCAAGCGCGGCATCGGCCCGGCTTACGAGGACAAGGTCGGCCGCCGCGCCATCCGCCTCATGGACCTCGCCGATCTCTCGGCCCTGCGGGACAAGATCGAGCGTCTCCTCACCCATCACAACGCGCTTCGCCGCGGCTTCGGCCTCGACGAGTTCGGCGTTGATGCAATCTACGAGGAGCTTGCCTCCATCGCCCCGAAGGTGCTGCCCTACATGGACGCCGTGTGGCGCCTGCTCGACGACGAGCGCCGGGCCGGCAAGCGCATCCTGTTCGAAGGCGCGCAAGGCGCGCTGCTCGATGTGGATCACGGCACCTATCCCTTCGTCACCTCGTCCAACACGGTCGCCGGGCAGGCGGCGACCGGCTCGGGCCTCGGCCCGGGCGGCGTCGGCTACGTGCTCGGCATCGCCAAGGCCTACACGACCCGCGTGGGCGAGGGGCCGTTCCCGACCGAGCTGTTCGACGAGATCGGCGAGCTGATCGGCCAGAAGGGCAAGGAATTCGGCGTGGTGACGGGCCGCAAGCGTCGCTGCGGCTGGTTCGACGCCACGCTCGTGCGCCAGACCGTGCGCACCTCCGGCATCGACGGCATCGCGCTCACCAAGCTCGACATCCTCGACGGCTTCGAGACCATCAAGATCGGCACCGGCTACAGGCTCGACGGCGAAACCATCGATTACTTCCCGGCGAGCCAGGGAGCCCAGGCGCGCGTCGAGCCGATCTACGAGGAGATCGAAGGCTGGAGCGGCTCGACCGCGGGAGCACGCTCCTGGGCCGACCTGCCGGCGCAGGCCATCAAGTATGTCCGCCGCATCGAGGAGCTGATCGGGGCGCCGGTCGCCGTGCTCTCCACCTCGCCGGAGCGTGACGACACAATCCTCATGAAGAACCCCTTTGAGGGTTGACGGCGGAGCCACGGCGGGTCATTCCCTGAGAGAAATGGCAGATTATTACCCTCTCATCGCAAGAGCCGTCGAAGGCTTGCCCGAACAGAACGCCGACAAGCGGCGCGCCGTCTACGAGCGCGCCCGCACGGCCCTGATCGCGCAGCTGCGTTCCCTCAATCCGCCTCTGAGCGAGGCGGAGATCCAGCAGGAGAGCCGTTCCCTCGACGACGCCATCAGCCGCGTCGAGGCGGATTACAATGCCCCGCCGGCCGGTTTCGATGCCGACGCGTTCTCCAACATGCTGGCCGACGATCAGCCAACCTCTGCGGGTTCCCGGAGCGCCGGCTCGGTCCATGGCCTGCGCGCCCCCGCGCCCAAAGCTGCCCCGGAGGAAGAAGTCGAAGAGACCTATGCCGAGCCTGCGGTGGCGCGTCCCAAGATCGACAGCCGGCCCCATCCGGCCATGCAGAGCAAGGGGCGGACGCGGACCATCATCTTCGGATCGGTGCTGGCCCTCGTGATCGCGGCCATCGCGGCCTTCGCCTTCCTGTGGCGCGACAAGCCGGAAAACCTCGCTCCCGAAATGCCCGTCGCCGAGGCGCCGCAGCAGCCGGCTCCCCCGGCGGATGCCAAGATCAACGAGCGTGTCGGCGGCCAGGCTCCTCCCGCGACCGCGCCCGCCACGGCGCCCCGGCAAGAGGCGGGCACGGTGCAGCGCGCGGTCTTCTACGAGGAGGATCCGACCAATCCGCAGACCCCGAAGGCGCTGGTCGGTCGCGTCACCTGGCGCCTGGAGGACGTGAATCCGGGCCAGGGCCAGCCGCTCGAGAAAGCGGTCAGTGCGCTGATCGAGGTGCCCGATGCCGGGCTCACCATGCGCATGGTCCTGAGGCGCAACCTCGACACCACGCTGCCCGCCTCGCACACGGTCGAACTCACCTTCACCACCCGCCAAGGCGATGCGAACCGTGTCATCCGGGACGTGGGCTTGCTGCAGTTCAAGGATGAGGAAGCCGCCCGCGGAACGCCCGTGGCTGGACTGCCGGTGCCCGTGCGCGAGAACCTGTTCCTGATCGGTCTGTCGAACCTGCAGGTCGACATCGCGCGCAACACCCAGCTGTTCGTGCGCCGCAACTGGATCGACCTGCCGGTCCGCATGGCCTCCGGCCAACGGGCTATCCTGAGCTTCGAGAAGGGCGGATCCGGTACCCAGATCCTCAACGATGCCTTCAATCAGTGGCAATAGGCAGACCCGTCATCGACAACAAAAAAGCCGCGCTGGATGCGCGGCTTTTTTAATGGCCCAGAGGCCGTCCGAGGTTTAAGCCTCGGCCGACGAGGTCTCGATCTGGGTCAGGTTCTTCTTGACCGCTTCCTGCACCTTCTCGAAGGCCCTGACCTCGATCTGGCGGACCCGTTCACGGGACACGCCGAACTCGGTGGAGAGCTCTTCGAGGGTGATCGGATCGTCCGACAGGCGGCGCGCCTCGAAGATGCGACGCTCGCGCGGATTGAGCACGGAGAGCGCTGAGCGGAGAGCGGTCAGACGGTTCTGGCCTTCCTCCTCTTCGACGAGCACCTGCTCCTGGCTCTGGCTGTTGTCGACCAGCCAATCCTGCCATTCGCCGCCGCCTTCGCCTTCGTCGCGCAGGGGAGCGTTGAGAGACGAGTCGCCGCCAAGACGGCGGTTCATGTCCACCACGTCCTGCTCGGTCACGCCGAGCTGCGTGGCGATCTGCTTCACGTGCTCGGGGCGCAGATCGCCTTCCTCGAACGCGGAGATGCGGCCCTTCGCCTTGCGCAGGTTGAAAAACAGTTTCTTCTGGTTGGCCGTGGTGCCCATCTTCACGAGGGACCATGACCGCAGAATGTACTCTTGAATGGCGGCCTTGATCCACCACATGGCATATGTGGCGAGGCGGAAACCCTTGTCGGGCTCGAAGCGCTTGACGGCCTGCATGAGGCCGACATTGCCTTCCGACACGACCTCGCCGATCGGCAGACCGTAGCCGCGATAGCCCATGGCGATCTTGGCGACGAGGCGCAGATGTGATGTCACGAGCTTATGGGCCGCTTCGCGATCTCCATGCTCGCGCCAGCGTTTGGCGAGCATGTATTCCTCATGCGGCTCAAGCATGGGGAAGCGACGGATCTCGTCGAGATAGCGCGAAAGGCCCCCTTCATTGGCAAGCACCGGAAGCGCTGTAGCCATCTTTTCTCCTCCTTTGGCTCCCTCACCACGAGGCAAGCCTGTGGCAGCCCCCTCCACGGCTGGCCGCCCTGCTCCCTATATAATCGGTTCAACCGTGTCCGAATAGAGGCGTCAGGCTTCAAGACGTGGTGAACGCTCCAGAGTCGCAAGGGTGCCCGCGAGATCCAATTTTGCGACCGATTGACGCTAAATCGGCGCCCTCAGGGCCTCGAGAAGCTTGGCCATGTCCTGGGGCAGGGGGCTCTCGAAGCGCAGGAATTCCCCGCTGCGCGGATGCTCGAAGCCGAGGATCGCGGCATGCAGCGCCTGCCGGCCGAGGGCGCTCAGCGCATCTTTCTGAGGCTCCGACAGGCGGTTCGCCTTGGTCTTGAAGCCGGACCCGTAGGTCGCGTCACCGAGGAGCGGATGGCCGAGATGGGCCATATGAACCCGGATCTGGTGTGTGCGCCCCGTTTCCAGCTCGCATCGCACCAAGCTCGCGATCGGCTCCCTTGGGGGCAGGCCTTCCAGAACTTCGTAATGGGTGATGGCATAGCGGCCGCGATCCTCGCCCACCACCACGATCTTTTCCCGGTTGTGCGTGCTGCGGGCGAGCGCCGCCTCGACGGTCCCCCGCCGCCGCTCAGGCACACCCCATAGGATCGCCAAGTAGGCGCGCTCCAGGGGCCCGGTTCGGCCGTGGTCGGCGAACTGCGCCGCTAGGGCCTGATGGGCAAGGTCGTTCTTGGCGACCACCAGGAGCCCGGACGTGTCCTTGTCGAGGCGGTGGACGATGCCCGGCCGCTTCACGCCGCCGATCCCCGACAGGCTCTCTCCGCAATGGGCGATGAGGGCGTTCACCAGGGTGCCGGAATCGTGACCCGCCGCCGGATGCACCACGAGACCCGCCGGCTTGTCGATGACGATCACATCGTCGTCCTCATAGACGGTAGTGAGATCGATGGCCTCGCCGGCGGGCTCGGCCGGGACGGCTGGCGGTACCGTCAGGGCGATCCGGACGCCGCCGCCGACCTTGCGGTTCGGATCGACGACCGGTGCACCATCGACGGTAACCTGTCCGTCGCGGATGAGCGCCTGCAGGCGGCTTCTCGACAGGTCACCCTGCAGGCCCGCCAGTACTCGATCCAGCCGTTCGACCGGCCTCTCGTCATCCAAAAGCCATTCCTGGCGCGTCGCGTCGTTCACCGCATCCTCATTTTACCTGGGCCGTTCGCTTTTTTCAGCAAAAGGACTTGAAGGCATCCCGCAGGGTGGTTATACGAACGGCCTCCACCTTGCTAGCTCCCTTCGTCTAGCGGTCTAGGACGTCAGGACCCCCCTCCAACCCTACCACGCGAGTGGTGCTAAGGGTTCGAGAGTGGTAGGCCTACCAAACAAGCTCAGGAATGAGCGCGGTGGTAGGTTTTCTGTTCGGGGCCACTAGGCAGGAGGGAAAACAGCTGGTAATAGGTCATACGAGTAGGTAATGTAACAAAGTTGCTCCCTTCGTCTAGCGGTCTAGGACGTCGCCCTCTCACGGCGAAAACAGGGGTTCGAGTCCCCTAGGGAGCGCCAAAGGTTTCAAGGAGTTAGCCCCGCCCGACGCGGGGCTTTTGTATTTTTGTCCTAGATTTTGTCGAGAATACAGGGGGCGTCCGTAGTCATTTGGACCCTGTTCCCTGGGTGGGCGTGATCACAAGGAACGAATGATTTTCGATGGTAGGCCACGTACGCGAGAGGCGCGCGCTCGCGCAGGCGAGTCTCATTTCGCTTACATTGACCAATCCGCGCGACCGGAGGCGGCACGCATCCGCGCCCTCCTGAATGCTATGGCTGAGCGTTACCCTGCGGCCGAACGAGACGCTCTCGTTGCCCGCATTCGGACCGAGCGCTCGCACGTCGAGGCTGTTTTCGAACTGTTCGTTCACGAATGGTGTCTGCGCGCCGGTATGCGCGTTGTCGCAGTTGAGCCGGCCGTGCCGGGCACAGGACGTAGACCAGACTTTCTCGTCGAGGCTAACGGAACACCTTTCTACCTTGAATGTGCTGTAGCGCGTGGAGAATCCGATGCCGATGCTGCGGTCCGCTCTCGGCGCGAAGACGTGCTGCGCGCGATTGACGCGATCAACTCGCCCGATTTCCTTTTAGGGGTGGAGGTGGAAGGGGCACCGGAAAATCCGGTCCGCGTGCGTGCTCTTACCGATCGGATTGTGCGCTGGCTCGGCGGACTCGACCATGCAGCTATCGCAGCTGCTCATCCGGACGAAGTTCCACTATATGAGGACCACCTCGAGGGCATGCTGCTGAGCCTGCGTCCTATCGCGCGCCAAGGCACCCGCGGAGACGGTGCCGGTCGGGCCACAGGCATTCTGTCGGATGGAATCCGCACGGCTGCACCTTGGGTTACCATCCGAGAGCCGCTTATCCGTAAGGCAGGGCACTATGGGACTCCAGAACTTCCTCTGGTTGTGGCGCTCAACATGCTCGATCGTGATGCCCGCTTGGAGCATGCCATCGAGGGCCTGTACGGAACTGAGGCTTGGGAGGAATACATGCATGGCGGCGGCCGACCGATCCGCCTGCCCGATGGCGTCTGGAACGGACCAAGGGGCCCGCAGTGCACTAGACTCAGCGCGGTTCTCATTGCTGACCGGCTTGGGCCTTGGACACTCGGCCAGCGTAATGCGATGTTTGTCGAGAATCTCTGGGCGGCACGTTCGGCTCACGTCATCGACTTTCGGGTTATGGCATGGCGGCGCGACGGCGAAAGTTTGCGGCGTCAGGATGGCATAAGCCTCCAGGAAATATTCGACGTCCCGGCAGGGTGGCCAGAAAGGGGAGGGGCCCCCACTGATCCGTGACCATAGCCGAGAGCCCACGCAGGATCAGCCAGCCAGGCTCTTCAATCGATTGGTGACCATAGGAGCGAAGCTCGGCCAGAAACGCCCCTGATCAGACAGGAGACGGAACCGGCATCCGCCTCCTACCGCTGCTTTGTATCAAGGGCGCAAGAAGAAGTCCCGCACCTGCAGACGTCCTCGTCTGCGTGGCCTCGTGGTCGCATGCCCAGCGGATCCTCTGCTCCAATGCTCTTGAGGGCTGCGTCAGCCCCTATCTACTGGACAAGTCTGCGGAACCTCGTGCTATCTTCGGCTAACGTACCTGCATCATAGCACGGCGACGGGTCGATCTCCGAGGGCGGTATCTGCGGTTCGTCGAGTTTGCATACCCATGAGTAGCAGTGCCGCGCTTCTTCCTCTCCGAAGGCGTCAAGAACATCGTCGATCAGAACACGGCGCATGTGTTCAATCACCATATGAGCGTCGTCTGGCGAGATCTCTTCGTCAGCAAGGGAACGTAGTGCCATCATCTCAAAGTCCTCGAACTGCCGCCGTCGGCCCTGGAGGAACTCTCCTCGCGTAGGCTCCTCCCCCTCTATCAGGTTCTCGGCTCTACAGCGCAGGCAGCGACCGCCAGTTCCGTTCGCCGCAACGGGTTGCTTTAGCGCTGTGGCTAGCCCATGCCAGCTGCAGCGATTGCAGGTAATATAGATAAAATGATCGGCTTGGTTTGACATGTATCTATGTCGCCGTTCTTGCTTATAAAGATAATTATTCATGCAGAATAGTGCTATTCAACACTTTACTTAGACAATTGACATATGATTGCCGAGAACATTTTTTACTTTGATGTAGCTCGGGTTATGTGTATCAAAATTATTACATTTGATTGATCGCATGATATGCCAGTTTGCTCGACAAGTGCATTCCCGAGAACAATCATTAGCATGTCGTCGATATTTTCGAGCGGGATATGTTGGTGCTGCTTGCACAGACTACAGCGACGAAGCGGCAGGTACGAAGTATCCTAGGTAGATACCTCCCTGTTCTGTTTGTGCAGATCGTGATCAGCACTGGTCTCCAGACAACAATGCCGTCTATCTGTGGATACCGGTTCCCGACCGTGCTGTGATTAGGAGATGTGACAGATTTCCTCTTCCGTCCACCTCAATGTCTTGTATTGATGATCAAATCGGGGAGGGCGAGAATGTCGGGGCGCAAGTCTAAATCCGGATTTCTTTCAGATTACGCGCTTGATGATAAGTACCTTCTCCGGCCAGATCGCAAGCAAGGCCGGGCTGGTATAGACACTGCCCGCACTCGCGATTCTCGCGAGGTGCTCATCAAGACATGGCCACGCGTAAAAGGCATTGACGATCAGGATCTGGAGATCATCTGGCGGAGCGAAATCCGACAGTTGCAGCGCCTATCAGCGGTGCCTCGTGCCGACGAACTAATTGTACCGATGGTAGCAAGCGGCAAAGACAAGGATGGGTTCTATCTTGTTCTCGATCCTGGACAGGGAAGCCCGCTCGATGTCCTGCTCAACGTTAGTCGAAAGCCGCTGCTCTTGGCACAAGCCCGGCAGCCACGATCGCGGCGCCTCCTCTGGGCTAACATCTTGCGGCTTGTGAACGGGGTTGAACTCCTGCACTCTCAGGGCACTATTCACAGGAATATCGATCCTTGGTCTGTGGTGACGGCTCTTGGAGATGAACCGGACTTTCGCCTAACCGGTTTCGAGTGGTCGATGCGGATCGTCGCAGCCGACGCAGTCGATGGAAAAACGGTGAAAGCACCTCGCGAAGAGCGCACTTTTTCGTTCGCGCGCGACTGGCGCGATCTCGCACACCTGACCGCCATCATCCTTGATATCCCAATCGGCCCGCTCAACGATCTCAAAATCGTCGCTTCACGTGTTGCCGACCATGTGCCTGCGGCCGAGGTGAGATTGCTGAGAGCTATGTTAGGCCTTGAGCATGTCGAGCGTCTGGACGGTGATTACATTGCAACGAGAATTCAGGCAATCATCGATGACATCGCTGCAGAGGTTGCCGGCAAGGACGCTTCACTTTGTCTTGCTGTGAGGCTGGGATCCGGAAGCCCTCTGTCGGAGGCAGTTAGGAGAGCCTCCAATGGAGAGATTGAAATCGCAGACGACGTACAGCAGCTGCGCTTTATGCGTGACGATCTCGGTGAGCAGGTTCAGCTCCTTGCCATCCGCGAAGGTGTGTCCGCGCGGTACGTGCTTCTTGGTCAACGCTTAACCTATCGCCTGATGCCGTATAGGCGTCCGAATTCACCAGACGCGGCAACGTGGGAATTTGCCTTCTCCGAGAGAGTAGATCTCGATCCACCAGCAAAATCGCAGGTGATTGGCGAGACACTCATCAACACCGCCGCACTCGATATAGTAAAAACCGGGGATGCGCTGCAAACATTTCCTCGTAGAAGAGGAAAGGTCCAGCATTGGGAAGACTACATTAACCGCACCAATGAGCAGACGGTGCGGAAGTCGGATGCGGAACGAATGCATCAAGCCTTTGCCCTATTATTGATTTTGGAAATGGCATATGCGGCGGCTGATATATTCCCGATCGAAGTCATTTCGAGGGGAAGCGGAGACAGCTTCGATCAGAAGATCATGTACGTCGTTTCGCGTGTCGACAAAGATCGTTCCAATCTCTCCACACACCTCGGGTTAGAACCTCCTGCAAGCAGGCTACGCAAGCTTTTAAGCTCGGAAACACCTCGAGATGAGGGCGGATGGATTTTCTCTGAACCGGGGACGCTTGGCGATCGTTCGCCCGCGAACACAGCCTGGCGCTTTGTCGACTTTGAGGAACTGAACGATCTCGAGTGTATGAAATTCGAGGGACAGGCATTTCCTCAGACACGCTCGTTCGGATTTCTTGTTCCGGCCGATATGGCGGGTCGGATCGCACAGTTTAAACGGCGCCTGAAGGCGTTAACGGCTCTAAAATATCACGGCGAACTGCTGCGGATGTTTGTCGATCCTCGTCTCAGGATTGAGGATAGCCAAGACCCTCTCGATGAAAATGCAGAAGAATTCAAGAGGCTCGACGAATCGAAGCAGAAGGCGCTGCGGGAGATACTGTCCACAATTCCGCTCTTTCTTCTGCAAGGCCCTCCGGGTGTAGGAAAGACCTATCTCGTTGGCGACCTCGTAACACGCCGTATGGACGACGACCCTACGGCTCGTATCCTGCTCTCGGCGCAGAGCAATTCCGCAATTGATCACCTGATGAAAGAATTGCAAGCGACCTTCAAATTATCGGACGAAGACAGCGGACCATTGATGGTTCGAGCCCGGGCTGCTGATGACGATGATGCCGCCGGCGAACTCGAAATCGACGTCCAAGCCGATAAACTTCTGCAAGACTTGGCAGCAAGTCCTTTGATGAGCGAAGCTTCGTCACGCTTAGCCGAGCGGGTTAGCGCGCTTGCCTCCGCGAGAACAGGAGCCGGCACGCGCCGATCCAACGGAGAGGGGTCTGGTAGGCGAATTGCCGCTGAACTTCGCGCCTTTGAAGGAATGATCCTCAGGGCCGCCAATCTGGTTTTTGCAACCACGAACTCTGCCGCGGTCGAACGACTGATAGAGGAGCAAGGTCTATTCGACTGGACTGTGGTCGAAGAAGCAGGCAAGGCGACCGGTGGCGAGTTGCTGTCTCCACTGCTTCTCTCGCACCGGCGGCTTATGATCGGAGATCATAAGCAACTGCCGCCGTTCGATGTCGATAAGATGGCGAAGCTCTTATCGTCGACGTCCGCAGTTCAAGAGGTTGTCAAGTTGGCGGATAGCTTTGTTTCTAGATATCTGAAGGATCCCGGTATCGATGAAACCTTCGATGAAGTATCTAAAGCAGGGGACGACTTCGGCCGCACTTGTGCCGAAGCTCTCTCCTTGTTGACGTTATTTGGGACTTTTGTGGAACGCGAGCTATCGCGTCAGAAGAAAAGGGATATAGGTCCGCGTATCGCTCGTCGCCTCAACGAGCAATATCGAATGCATCCGGCCATCGCCCGGATTGTTTCGAAATGCTTCTACGATGGGGAGTTGAAAACAAATGCCAAGCAAGCTGCGAAATTCGCGAGTGAGCCCGCTCCCTTGAAAAGTAGTAACGCAGCTATCTTGCCGGATAAGCCACTTGTCTTCATTGACATGCCCTATTCCCGGGAGGAGGGGCCGGGTGGCCGAGGAGGCGAGAAGGCTCCGCCGTGGTCCAATCCGGACGAAGCAGCAGCAGTCGTCCAGATCTTAAGGTATCTTGCTCCGTTCGATTCCAGTAAGAGGCCGTCGCTAGCAGTACTCTCTCCCTATTGGCAGCAGGTTCGGCGAATAGAGCGTCTGATTGACCAGAACCGGTCTGGTTATCTGGCAAATCTCTCGGGTTTTACGCCAGCGGTTGACGTGAGTGGATTCTGCGGCACTGTCGACTCCTTCCAAGGCGGGGAAGCAGACGCTGTTGTAGTTTCCATGGTGCGCAACAACCATCATGCCACACCTGCAAGAGCGCTCGGCTTTCTGCGGGACAATCGCAGAATGAACGTCATTCTGAGTCGTGCGAAGTGGCGCCTGATCATCGTCGGTAGTCTCTCCTTCTACAGGCATATTGTCTCGGTCGCGCAGCGCTTACCTGACCAAGACATAGGTTTCCTGTCTGATTTCCTCGCCGCGCTCGAGGCCGAGAAAGCCGCAGGGAACGCTTCAATTGTTCCGTGGAGCGTACTGGAGGGGGCAAGGAAGTGACGGCGGTTCAGGTTACTTTTCCGGTTTTGAAGGGCAGCAGGCGCTTCATCATTGAGCGTGGCCGCAGGTGGAGCGTCATCGAGCACCTGCTTCTTGATGCTGTGTCGCGCGGAGCAGCGTCGGCGGCCGACTTGGCAGAGCGATCCAAGCTGCCGCGGCGTGTGGTCGTCGAGGCTTTCATTAGGTTGATGCGCGCGGGATGGGTGGAGATCGCGGCCACCTCCAAGGGCTCACTATTTCAGATCACAGCATCGGGTGCAGCGCGCGTTCATCACGATCAGTTGCCGTCAGCTACAGTAACAGAACCTCGATGGAGATCGTTCACTGTCGAGCAGGTGACCGGAAGTGTCTACCGCGGGAGGGAGCTTGAGCTTTGCCATAAGAACCAACTCCCCTCCCACACGGACGATAATCCGGTTGTTCATCTCGACGCCTCGCCAGCGCATGAGCTGGAGGATATGGGAGAGGTGTTCACGGCGATCGAGGGAGAAGACGAGCTGATCGTCGGTGTCGATCGTGGGTCAGAGAAACTGGCGGAACGATATGCGGTGGTGACGGTCAGAGAGGGTGTGATTGAAGGCTTGCCAGCAAGGGCACCTACGCTCCTGCGACATGCGATTTTGAATGCGGCCTCCGGAGTTTTGGGACAGAGACCCGCTATTGCGGGGGAGAAGGACGTCTCCATCGTTGCCATTAAGGACGCAGTAGAAGAGCTACCGAAATCCATTGCCGCCGCCTACGATTCGTCAGACATCATCGTCGACGGCGACGAGCATTGGCGATCTTTCGAACGGATTATTGTGGCGGCTTCCGAGCGGGTCATAATCCACTCGACGTTCATCAGCGACGAACGGGCGGCCGCAGTTTTGCCCTTGCTATTGCGGGCAGCCGAGCGTGGTGTGAGGGTCGATGTGCTTTGGGGGCAGGACGACCTCGGTTCTTCGACACGTTCATCCCAGGTCGCCGCAGCGAAGATGCAAGCGGCTGTGGATGAAGCTGGAAGGACAGGGTCGATCACGGTTCACCCGTTTTCCACCAATTCTCACGCGAAGGTGGTCTTTGCCGACTCGTCAAAGGGCTGGAACGCGATAGTCGGGTCCTGCAACTGGCTGGCTTCCGACTATACGAGTTTCGAAACATCACTTCGCCTTCGCGAACCTTTTCTGATCGGGCAGCTGATACGGAAGCTTGCCGGACTTGCACAGGGCAGACCAGGCGTCTGGAACGATCTCGCGATAGAACTGGCGGTTCTCGGACGCCGGGTCATGAATATGCCAAGTCCTCGCGGAAGGACAGTTCCGATGCGCCTCTTATACGGAGCAGATCACGCGAAATTTGTTTTGGAAGCCCGTGATTCTGCCACCCGGCGGATATTTGCACTTAGTCACCGCATCGGAATCGCCGCAGAGTCACTTGCCCTCTTGCCGACCCTTGCCGCGGTAAAGGAGCGTGGCATTGACGCATCCTTCTTTTATGGGAGGACGACAGGCCCTCTTTCGGGTGCAGCTGGGGCGGATCTAATCAGAACGTTTGCAAAGGCTGGACTTGAGGTAAAACCAATCCACCGCCCCCGAATACACGCAAAAGTCATGGGTTGGGACGATGATAATCTGGCAATTTCAAGCTTCAATTGGTTGTCAGCTGACCCGTCTGAGGTTGCTCCGTTCCGAGAGATTGGCGTTCTCGTGAAGGCTCCAAAGATTGCTGACAACTTCTTGCGTAGATTTGAGGCCACAGCTGTCGTCTAACGATCAGCGTGCCCAACGTCACCTAGCTGGCTCATGTTTCCAAGAGTGCATTGATCGACCTGGTGTACGCGATCATGGACAACCTGAGCTCGCATCGCACGACGGACGTGTTGCTGTTTCTGCTCGCCCATCCGCGCTGGGAGATGGTGTTCCAGCCCAAATACGCCGCCTATCTCAACCTGATCGAGCCGTGGTGGAAGATCCTGCGCTCGCTGGCATTGGCGGGCCGGCGGTTTGAGAACTGGGACGAGATCAGCGATGCGATCCACGGCGCCACCGCCTACTGGAATGCGCATCGCCATCCCTTCATCTGGGGCAACCGCCGCCGGCCTCGGCCACGTCGCTCACCCGGGATTGCGCTCCCGCCGAGGGCGGCATGACTTGCCGGACGAACCACTAACTCCGTTCGGAGGAAATCGCAGGGGTAACGTCACGATCGGTGAAGATCATTAGGAGTCTCTGTAGCTTTTTACGATTTTTTCGATTGCGTCGAGGAAGCATGGGTCTGAGAGCCGGTGTCCAGTCGTGGTTTCGATAGAGCCGTCGGAGGATCGTCTGAGTCCGCGGACTTTGATAAGGCGTGTATCTATGAAGTTCTTTAGTGATTCGACCTCCGCCTCGTTTAGAGCGAGATCATTTGCTTCCTGAGGCAGCATTGTGATTTCACCGCCACATGGGAATTCGCTCTTGATTTGGATGACTGGTCCACCGCGGTATCCTTGTAAGATGTTGATCTGACTCTCTAGGCTCCTGGTTCTTACCTTAAGCAGGTTAACTTGGTGCCGCACGATATCATCATCAATTCTCCGGATCTCTGCATCAGTGATGATCTCGGTGCCAAACTCACGCTTCGAGGGAGTTGCCTGGGCTTTGAGGATGACTTCAGCAATTTGGTCCCAGTCGTCGTAGAGCAACTTGTACTTATTGGCACCCGCACGCTTATTTCGGATCGAAGATTCCGCAAGGTTTACAGAGGGATCTGGAAACTGAGCAGTGTAACGACGTAGAACCGACGGAACCGTGAGCCGTTGACGTGCATCGACGATCAGCTCCCGACAAACTTGATTTAGATTGCGGAGCTTTGTCGATATTACAGCAGTCTTAGCATCAAGAGTATATTTGTTTAGTCGTTGTTCTATATACTCTAGAGCTTCTTTAATCTCAGGCTTCATTTTCCAGACCTCATCGATCTTGATCTAATTTAATGAGCTATTTGGATTCGCTATCGGACGGGAACAATGTTCATTCCGCGAAGTAATATCGGGGTGCCTTACACCGCTACCGATACAACAAGGTCAGAGCTAAAACCGCTTGACCTACAAGACTAAGCAGCTGGATGATTTTCCACCGAGTTAAGCCAAAGAGCCTTCAAACACGGGAGGTCGTGGCGGTGGTCGAACAGACGGTAGAACACTACGCGGTAGTTCTTTGCCGACAAAGCGTCGGTATGTTTCCTCAAGAGGGTAGTCAAGGCCGAGTTCCGAAAGGGATTTCCGGCCTTCGATGACATTTTGCGTTTCCTCAGCTCCTAGCTTGATTAGAAGAAATGCAGCCATAGCGTCTGCGGAATCGCGGCGCTCCTCGGGAGTAAGAGGAGCAAGTCGGATTGGTTGATAGCCATTTCGATATAGAACTTTGTCGAGGCATTCGTCTCTCTCTCGTTCGAGAGCATCGGCATTGATAGAGGGAAACCAACGGGAGGCCTGAACTACCGCATCAATGAGCTCAAAGCGTGTAGATTCCCGCCCTGTTACCTCCGGAAACTCCTCATCAGCCAAAAGCATTGGGAGGCTGGCATTTTCATCAATCTGCTGCGCCGATGACATTAAGTATGCTCGGATAGCTCTGATCTTATCAATTAAAAGCATGGCAGAATGAAAATTGGCGAGTATTTGATCTCGGGCTTCAATATCAGCGAGCCACACTTCCTCATTAATTGTGATGGCCTCACGGAGTTCAGGCGGGACAGGTGATCCAACTGAAGTAAGCGCTCGTCTTTCCTGCTTAAGTCGATCGACGGTGCGCTGCCCGGCGTCGATCCGGAGAGCTAGCTGATCGCAAGTCGCCGAGAGTGCATTAGCTTGGGTCCAGAGTGGAATAAGAAACGGCACACCAGTGATGAAGAACCGACACCGAACGCAGTTTCGCGGACCACCCGGTACGGGTCCATATGTAGACTTATCCCGACCTTTGTCCTGTCGCTTAAGTTTGAGCTTCCCACCTATATTACAGAGAGTTCCTCCGTTTGGGCAAATGCCACAGTCAGTTTGAAGCCAAGCGCTGGGTTCTGAAAACTTCCCGTACAGTTGGTGCAAGCCATCGCCGCTAAGCCGGGCGGTCATGCGAGCCGCTTGCTCGAAGGTGGCGTTGCGAAGGAAGTTCGGAAACTCCGAGCGTGCCTTGGTCATCGCCTTCCGGCGGGCGTCTGTGAGGATTTGGCTAACATGTGCCGGGTCGAATTTAAGGTACTTGAGGGTCATCAGAATACTCGCATGGCCCGCTACTATCTTGCTGAGAATTTCAACTGACACGCCTTCCTCATACAAGGCAGTCAAAGTTGCTGATCGCATACCGTGCATCGTGAAAATCGCCTTTTTGGGGGCGCCTGATGCATCACGGCGTGTGATGATCGTAATCTTGCTTTCGGGATCTTCGTTGTTTAGGCGCCTTTCCAGTTCATCAAGTGCCTCAAGGAAAAATCGCAAAAGAAGCCCATAGGTTGGAGGAGCCTCTTTGCCTCGTGCACCTGAGTTTTGGGGATATCTAAACAGAAAAAAGCGCGCTGGAATCAGGCCCTTTAAACGGGCCGAGGGGTCCTCTTGGAATATTCCCTTAGGAATATCCTCGAACGCCAATGGCACCGATACCGAGTTGTACGTCTCCTGCCACCTCCTCATTTCAAAGAGGTTTTCAAGCTGCTCAATAAGTTGCCACGGGATCAAATAGCCCGAAGTTTCGTCGAAGTTTGTGGCGGCGTCGGCAGTCTTATTAGAGTTGATCCAGAACCCAGTGATAGTTTCATTGCGGCCTTTCATCTCGCGGAAGACGCCTCGAGTTGGGTTTTTTGCTCTCACCCTTTCCCAGTATCCGGCAGTTGCGCTGCTATTGGCCATCCATCCTTTCCCCGGTTGCCACGCTCGCGCATCGCCTTCACCACTATCAAGACGGCGCGCCTGCACCGTTCTGAGTGGTAAGTCGAGCAGAAGGAGTAAAAGGCGAGGGATTACCTCACAAAAAACGAGACCTGTTGAGCCGTCAGGCTTAGTATGAGTACACCAGTGCAGCGGCCGACCAGTTGTTTTGTCTACTAGGGATTTCGGCCATGCAAAATCATCCTCCTTTATCAACTGCTTCAAGGCCAAATGGTATTTGGTGGGCATAGGACGGGCGGCAACGTCCGTGTTCTTTGACTTCCCTTCTTGATGTGGAGTGGACTTTGATAGCTTCTCAATATCTCTTTCCGTGATACCAATGTGAAGGGTGGTATTTCCGCTCTCGTCACGGCATTCTTCTGCCATCCACTGCGCGAAATCTAGAACCTTTCCCATTGTATAAATTTGCTTCCATGATGAAGCCGTCCATTTCGACACGAATTTCAGGAGCCCCAACATATTGGACCGCGAGAATGCATTATCAGGGCTCGTCGCCGCATCTACTGGAAGCTGGCTGAAGTATACAAGGAGAAGGGTTTTCCCGTAGCGAGGATTCTTCTTCTGCAGATACCTCCCCTCGTTCAGGAAGCGTTCGTACTCGGTTTCGATCCAGCCTAAATGAGGTTTGGAAGTGACGATGCTGACCGCGCGAGGAGAACTTTGGGCCCGCTTTAGTGAATTCGCAAACAAGCTTCTCCCAAAGTGTGGGTCTTGTCGCTCGTGACTCAGAATGCCTATGAACCATCGAAGCGTTTTCTGAGTCCAGTTCCCGGTCCACTTAGCCCACTCGCCGCCTGGCATGAACACTGAGGCAATGCGGTCGAAATGATCACTCTTGAGATCTTCTACCGACGTCACGTTGGTTGAGGCCAACGATATGCTAGCCGCAATCTTCCAATAGGCGAAGCCGCGAACCTTAAAATCCCGCGCCCCTCCGCCCTTGGGAATCACTCGCTTGAAAGACTCCAACTCTCGGATCGCTGCCTCTATCGCGACTAGATCCTCATTATACTCCGCGGCAATCCGATTAAATCGCTTCTCATGCATTCTCCCCAAACAGGATTGATCCCAGAGGAACGCGATTGGCCAGAGGATCAATCCAGCAGCATGAAGTTCGAGCAACTCTCCAAGGGCATCCGATGAACCGCCGTTGCGTTCTCTCACCGTTGTGTATTGCTCGACGAGATCGTCGACAAGGTACCCAATCTCGTCATCAATATTGCCATCGTCATTCGGTACCAGAGCGAACTTTTCTGGATCTATATTGAACCATTCACCTGCAACCTGAGTGCTTGCCGGGATCGAATGAAGAAACTCAGACACGTGGCTCTCCACTTGCGATGAACTGCTTGAGCCGCAAAATTGCTTGCGTCGATTCGTGTCCTAACGGAGCTATCGGCTCGACCTGCCCGCCCGTTAACTTGGCATACGCATTGTTCAAGACCTGGTTCGTTCTGGCGCGATCAGGTGCTGTGTATGGAGCTTGGGAAAGGTAGTGTCTGTGGTGAAGGCCTTTTTGGATCACTTGAGCGGCGACGCCAAGGTTCACCAAGGTCTGACCGTATAGATGGCGCAGGCCATGCGTGGTAGTCCCGTGGTACTTGCTGTGCTCGAGATAGCTGCCGCCGTCGACCCGGATCCTGCGAACAGCTGCTTCATGGTTCCGCTCGTAAGCTTTCGGCGTATAGGGGTCACCGATCATAGCGGTTCCCTCACGGCGATCATTACCCTCGGTGACGAATAAGAACGGATGGTCGGCGCCGCCGAGTGCTCGGCGGCGTTCCATGATAGGCGTCCGAACGTATCGAATGTAGCCGAGATAGAGGGTCCAGAAGAGGGCAGCTGCGTTTGGATCGATCCAGAATACGTAGGCTTGATGTTCTCTGTTAAGATCAACACCCTTCCAGCCTGCTCGGTAACGTCCTCGGGTTACTTTGTGCCTCGGCATGTATGGTGGGTAACGGCGCTTTAGGACCTCTTGACGAGGGAGGCGCAGTTCGCGGCCGGTAACTTTGTCGAAGTACTGTATCAGCGCCTCTGATGGATGATTCAAAATGACCAGTGCGTGTCCCAGTCTCCCAGGTTCCTCAACGACATCTTGAATCCAGAGGTGGAATCCCTCCGCGCGTCGTAGCCCACCCCAGCCGTCTAGCAGGCCTATCATCATGTCCCTGCTGTTGTATCGCAAGAACGGGTTGATCTCGTGGTCGCCCCTCGGCCGCTTATATCCTTCCCATAGAAGACTTTCCACGTATTCTGGTGGAAAGTATTTGACAGGCTCAACACTAAGTCCGATGGGATTCCGTCCCGTATCAACCGAGCTCTTGCGCCGTTTCTCTTTAGGTTCCTGATCGATGTGCACTAACATCGATACCTGTCGGATCCGGCTCCAAACCAGGGTCGCGGTGATGTCGACCCCTTTGGACGGGGCTCTCTTATGAGGGTCTGGCTCAAATGGATTTATATCAATTTCCTCATAGCACCACTGAGCATAGTGCTCGATGCTATGGATCAACTCTCGGGCCCGACGCCAGCCCATCATAGGCCAGTAGAGGCCAGATTCATCGATGCCGTCCGGGCTGATAGTCCCACTTTGTAGGGCGTGCGCGAATCGCCGAAACAGAGTCCTTTGGAAGTTCGCGGGTGACTCTGCTGCAATCTTTGGGCCTACTGCTTGGCAAAAATCCCACAGTAGGCCAAGTCCACGAACAACTGTGTCTTGCCAAGTTGGTCCTCGATGTTGGAAGGCTTTCATGTATTCGATTAGGCGGGCATATGGCTCGGTGGAGCCGTCCTGCTTTCGAAGTATCAGTACTCGGGCTGTCCACCCGTGAGGCATTCCGTCGACCGACATGGCCATCGAAGCGTGGTATAGCGCTTGAGGAACTCTCACTTGCCACTCCGAGGCTTTGACATGTCAGTGCGATGCCGATGTATCGTCTGATGGCGAGATGGGTCCGCATCCGGGCGTGAACTGGGTCTCGCGAATAATTGAGCAAACTTGACCTGCCGCAGTTTAGGCTGCGGAGTTCCATACGTGGTGAAAATCGACTGCACCATCATTCGAAAACGTAGTGGAGTGATTGGGGTGGGTATCGTTGGCAACGAAAGCCCGCGTGGTGGCTCCGTCCGCGAGTGAGGGCGTGCTGAAGACTTCTGTTTCAAGTCCCACCTCTCCAACTTGCGTGGTCCTTTCCATACGCGCCCACGCCCATATCCCTTGGATCTTGGACCCGAACTCGGTCACTTGAAGCTAGACCGAGATGTGTGGAATGTCGAGTCTAAAACGATCTAAGTCATTGAAAGGAAAGGATAAAGGATTGAAAGTGTAATCCTTCATTCGTCAACGCTGCTCATGGATTGAGCGCCAGATCCTTGCATTTGAAGGAAAGAGAAATCGCCGGGATAGGTTCGTGATTAACCGTGACAACGGCGAGTTGGTGTGGATCGCCTTTACGTTGGAGGCGGCAG
Source organism: Microvirga sp. Mcv34 (assembly GCF_024519725.1). Lineage (GTDB taxonomy): Bacteria > Pseudomonadota > Alphaproteobacteria > Rhizobiales > Beijerinckiaceae > Microvirga. Next base: position 19,945 of record NZ_JALJRK010000051.1, read on the forward strand.
GCTATGCCACCTCCACAGAGGATCAGAGGTGAGGATGCCGCGGCGTCCCGCCGCTCTTGGTCGGGTTAGCGTGTAGGGGCTGCACCCTGGTCCGCCTGCGCACCATCGCGATGGATCATCAGCGCGTTTCCAACACGCTCTTCAGACAGAACCAGATGTCACGAACAAGGGATCAACAGGCGGAGGCTACCGAGCAACGCAAGCATCGATGTTTACCGGGCCACTGGATCAAGGCTCGGTGCCTTGACTCAGAGTGTGGCTGCTACGCGGTGCGTGAGGAGCGCCGCCGTCCATTCTGACATAGACACCCTGCCGACCCTGCGATCTTAGGGCTCTATCGCAAGACATGTAGGAGTAAGTAGATCGATGTGTACCGGTCCGCTGTGCGATATTTTATTACAGCCAACCGGCGGTTCCAAGAAAGGCGCGTTGAATTCTCCGGCCGCGTATCTCGAATGCAACACAGGGAAACACGTTGCGGCTAGCAGGTGGCATCGTTCATTCGGATAGTTGAGGATCGAGACCAATACAGGTTAGTTTCGCAACTACGACCTGCCCAATGGAGGCAGCAAAATTTCAAAAGATCAAAGTTTGTGGGCACCGATCTCTTATCTATCCTGGCACGTTACCCACGCGGGTGCACGACTGAGGACCTTGCCCGAGATACAGGGCAAAGTGACCTCATAGCGCTATCCGGGGGGTTGGCCCGCTTGCAGGGTAGCCGCCTAATTCGGCGGGAACAAAACAGATGGATTCTCACCGCTGATGGCAGAGCAGCGGCTTCCACCCCAAACGTCATTCCTAGGAAAGGCCAGTCTTTCCCTGCGAGATCCAGCCAGCGACGCCCTCAAGGAAAGGTGGCTGCCCTACCGAGAGTCGATGCGCTCGGCTTGCAAGCATCGCGACGGCGCATCAAGCCTTCCGCCGCTCCGGTGCCGAACCGACAGGGTCAGATCGAAATCAGTCCGCTGCTACGGTATTACCGTTCCTGCCTTGCTGCCGAGGAGCGTGTTGATGCCTCCTCGGCATGGAGTGAGATTGGTGAGCGCAGCGTTCCGGTGCGCCTCTCCGGCGCCTGGTGGCCTGAAGGGCACGAGAGTGTCACGTTTACGATCAGCCGCAAAATGCTCCCGGAAGCCTTTCAGCAGGCGATCGCGCGAGCCAAAAATTCTCAAACCATCCACTTGGGCTATCCACTCGACCTGTTTGAGCCATCGCCAGGAGAGATAATGGTGCGGGCAGTGGCCTCTCTTCCACTCCGTTGGCGTGTAGAAGGTCCTGATCTCATTCTCCTTGAACCGATTGAAAGCACGTTTTCGCTCAATCCTAGCTGGCTTGCCTTCCACCGAAAGAGTGTCGACGTCGGTTCGCTGGTCCGTCAGATCGGGGCTGACCCGTCGGCACAGGATGAGGAGCTTTCCACGCCCGATCTGCTCGACTTTGGTGATCTCTGTACTGCTTTAAACCTTGCGTTTGCCAAACGTCGGACTGCTGAAATCGACCCAAGCCGGATCGCTAGTCAGATCGAGGCTCGCCCGGGGCTCCACAACGTCGCAGCCTTGTTCCTTATAAGCGAGGCCCGCTTTTCGGCAGGAGCCATTCGCGATCTTGCCGAACTGGCTGAGCGACCCGCGGGTGCCTTCGCCGGGACGGCCCTCGGGACCCTGCTCGGCCTTCCGCCGTCAGCTCCCACAGCTGCGCCTGCGGTGCTTGAGCCAGTTGACCTTACCTTCGGCCAACTCGCGGCTGTTCGAAGTGCGCTCGACAAACCACTGACCGTTGTGACCGGGCCGCCTGGGACAGGTAAGTCGCAGGTTGTGGCAGCAATGCTCGCGAGCGCGGCTATGGGACATTGCAGCGTCCTGTTCGCAAGCCGTAACCACGCTGCTATCGATGCCGTCGAACAGCGGATGGCGGAACTCTCACCGGATCGGCCGTTGATGCTTCGGCTCAATCAGCGCTGGGGCGAGGGAACACCAATTCGACCCGAGAAGCTTGTCGCCGATCTCATCTCCAAGCCGGCACGGTACGGCGCGTGGGATAACCTGCGGCGCAAGGTCGAGAGCCTCTCGGCACTCGATGCGGAACGTAGCACTTTGAGCCGTCAGGCCACGGACCTAGCCCGTTTAAGAGCTAGAATCGCTGACTTGGAGGATCAACTCGACCAAGCGCTTGTGATCTTGGGGCGACCAGTCGAGACAGTCAGGGACCTTCCTCCCGCGCCAGCGGCTCTTTCTGGAAAGGATGGACTGACTGCCGGCTTTTTTGCGCGTTTGCTAGCCACACTCGCTTGGCTTCAGGCGCGCTTGTTCGCAAGCCCAGAGTGGGAGGTAGCCGGCCGACCTTCGAAGTCAGAGCCGGAGCGACGTAGGCGCTGGCTAATTGCGCTTTCTCAGGCGCAACGAGCTCTCGCCGAGATTTCAACACTCATCGGGAAGTGCCCACCTGAGACGGAACAAGCAAAGCTTGGTGAGGGCTATGCTGACCTGACACAGCGCATCCGCCGGGAGGCGGGCGAGCTTGCGAGCGCCCTTGCCGAGGCGCTTGACGCGTGTACGGATGCGGAGCGGCAAGTCCTACTTGATCTGCGCGGTCGAGCGGCCCGTGGCCGGCTCTCATCTGACGCAGTTCGCATTCTGCTTCGACATTACCCAGTCTGGGCCTGCAGCAATCTGACCATCAGCCGCTTCGCGCCTCTAGAACTCGGGCTCTTCGACTATGTCGTGATCGATGAGGCCAGCCAGTGCGACATCGCCTCCGCTTTGCCGCTTCTGGCCCGCGCCAAGAGCGCCACGATCGTTGGTGACCCCGCACAGTTGCCTTTTGTGTCGGGGCTTTCTGCCGACTGGGAGACCGAAACCCTGACACAGCTAGGTCTCGCGGACGCGGCGGGCATCGGGCGTTACCGTCAATCGCGGAATTCCCTGTTCGATCTCGCCTCGACGGTTCCTGGCGCCGAGCGCCATCTCCTCACGGATCATTTCCGGTGCCACCCGAGTATCGCGGATTACTTTGAAACCTTCTACGGCGGCCAGCTCTCCATTCTGACCAAGGAGGCGGAGCTCAAGCCCCCGCCGGGCAGCCGACCTGGCTTGACGTGGGAGGACGTGACAGGGCCGATTGAACCAGCTCGGACTGGCTGTCATGCCCCCGCCGAGGCCGAGGCAATTCTCGCAGCGATCGAGGAACTGTTAAATCAGGGTTACACTGGCACAATAGGAGTATGTACCCCGTTTCGCGAGCACGCGAAGCGCATGACCGATCTAATCGCCGCGCGACTGTCAGCTGCTCAGGTTGAGAAAGCTCGCCTTGTTGCTCAGACGGCCAATGGCTTCCAAGGAGACGCCCGTGACGTCATCCTGTTCAGCCTGTGCTGCGGTCCGGGTATGCCGGCGGGATCGCTTACTTTCGTCAAAGAAGGGGCTAACCTGTTCAACGTCGCGATCAGCCGTGCGAAGGCCGTATGCCGGGTTTTTGGGAATAGGTCCTTCGCAGCCCGGTGCGACATTCCCCACGTGCGCCGCCTCCTGACAGTCTGCGACAAAACGGCAGCGAGCCAGAGCGAGCGTCGCTTTGAGTCGCCCTGGGAAGAGCGGCTACATGACGCTTTGCGCAATGTAGGAATTGATTGCATTCCGCAGTTTCCGGTTGCAGGCCGCCGGCTCGACTTAGCATGGTTCGGGCCTGGGAATAAACGGCTAGATATAGAAGTTGACGGTGACCGGTATCACCGCGACCCAAGCGGGCTGAGGCGTGTCGACGACGTTTGGCGCGACCACCAGCTCCGTGGACTGGGGTGGGATGTAATTCGCTTTTGGGTATATGAACTGCGGGAGAACACTGATGCCTGTGTCGAGCGGGTCCAGCGAGCCATTAATTCCTAAAATGGGCTGGGGAACGAAAGTGGCCGCCTTGGGCTTGGTAGGCCTCGGAGGCATCTCTGCCGTTTGGCTAGCATTGGAGGGGCAGCAGGTTCGCTCGCTTCAGGCAAGCTGGGCCGAGACGCAGAGTCGCTATGAGACGGTGCGCTCCGAAAGCGCCGCGACGGAGGGGCGCCTCAGTGTGGCCCGGGCGGAGCTGAAGGACATAGAGGCCCGCGTCGGTCTGGCCAAACGCGAGCTGGCAACGGTCGAGACCGAGCGAGCCGCCGTGAGTGCCGCGAAGAGCAAGGCCGAGGCTGAGCGCGTCGCGATCGCGACTACGGCGGAGCAGCTTACCAAATCGATTGAGGCCGAGCGTCAAACTCTAGAACGCGTGCAGGCTGACGTGGTGAACGTCCGACGCGACCTTGATCAGCAACGCACCCAACGGGCTGCGCTGCAAACTGAGGTCACCGACGCCGAAGCACGTCGGCGCGAGCAGCAGGCCGCGCTCGCTCGGATTGCACCTGAGATCCAGGCCCTGACCCAACAGAGAGACACCCTGGCTGCCGCAATTGAGCAGGATCGCAAGCGTCAGGACGCACAACGCGATGAAGCCGAACGCCGGCTGGCTGCTTTACGGGAGCAGGTTCAGCAGGACCAGGACCGTCTCGCTCAGGGGCGACAGGATGCGGCTGGCCTCAAGGGCGAGACGGAGCGACTGCGCCGCGAAGGCGACCAACTCCGCCGAGATCTGGCTGAACTGGAGCGTCAGCGGCCTCAGATCCAGGCGCTTCAACGTCAAATCGACCAAGCCGATGCAAACCTGAAGCAGAAAACAGAGGCGATCGCCCAAGCTGACCGTCGCCTCGCCGATCTTTCTGCCAAGACGTCGGAGCTGGAGGCACAAAAGTCTGGCCTTGAGCAGCGTAACAGCGATCTTGATGCGGCGGTCCGCCAACTCACGAAACGGGCAGCCGACGTTCGGAGCGAGACCGACGCAAACCTCGCCGAGATCGCCCGAATCCAGGAGCAGATCCGGTCTCTTGAACCGCAGCGTCGTGAGATGACGGCTCTCGTTGTGCGCCGGGAGCAGACCGACAAGGAGATCGCCGGATTGGCGGCCAACCGGGAGCAGGCCGAGCGCGATATTGCGGCTCTGGCCGTCCGTCGGGATGAGTTGGAGCGGTCGATCAGTGAGACTGAAAAACGTCTGCGTGAGCGGCGCAATGCACTGGAGAAAACTGCGGCTGAGGCTGCGGCATCGGCTGCCCAAGTCGCCGAGGCCCAGCGGCAACTGCAGGCGCTTGGTGACCGCATCGCGGCACAACGTGCAAGCTCGAAGGTGGTCGAGGCCAGCCCCAATGATGCTGAGAAGTCTAGCCCGGCCAAGAACCTTTCTGAATCCGATGCCGTGACTTCGCCGGCCTCGCCGACTGACACTAAACCAAACTAAGCCGCTATGGATCTCAACTTCTTTTCGATATCGACTGCGCTGGGTGCAGGCGCAGCCCTCACGGCTTGTGCTACCGCAGCAGTCGCCGTTCTGGATGCCGGACGCCGTACCGCCGCCCTTCCGACTTGGCGCTTCCTTCAAGAGGATATCCCCCGGCGGCAGGCGGAGCGGGAGGAGGCCCAGCGCGCGCTCGACGCTTTGCGGGCGGAAATCGACACGCTGCGACTGGAAACGGCTCAACTCGAGACTGTTCGAGCCCAACGCACCGCCGAAGAGGCATTGCTCGCGGATATCCAGCGCCAGCTCGATAATTTGGCCGAAGACCGCAAGCAGCTCGATACGCTCAAGACGGAGCTGGTCACCCTCATCGATCAGAAGGCTGCCCTCGATCAGCAGCTTATTGACCTACGGGATGAGCAGAGCCAGCGGGCCAAGATCGTTGAGCGCCTCGGTACCGAGCGCGAGGAACTTGAGCGGTTTCTGGCCGATCGTAAGACCGAGCGCGAGAGCCTTGAGGCAGAGACTGCGCGCCTCAAGGTGGAGCGTGATAGCCTAAGACATGATGGTGAGCGGGCACGGTCTGAGCTGGAGGAGCTACGCCGCCGTGCGACCGAGGAGACGGCGGCGCTGGCCGATGCGCGTCGTCGCCTAGAGCAAGGACAGGCTGAAGAAACGGCAACCCTGACGCGTGTAGCCGCTCTGCGGCAAGATCGCGAGGAGATTGAGACGAAGCTGTCGGAGGCGGCAGCCGGCCGCGGTCGGCTTTCGGAAGAAATCGGGCGCCTGTCGGCTGAGCGAGAAGGACTCCGTGAGGATCTTGTCGCTGAGCAACAAGCCTTCCTTAAAGCACGCAGTGAGGTCGAAGCTGCAGGTCTTGAGCGCGATGAAGCACGCCGCGAGCGTGACGGGCTGCGTGCAGAGTCCGAGGTTCTCAAGCGTGTGATCACAAATCTTGAAGCCAAGGCAGGGCCTCGGACGGAAGCCGACGTTCGGGACATTCTTGGCGATCTCTTGGTCCCACCGAAGCCACTGGTGTGCGCCAAAATGGCACGGGTGGCGGAGGAGGAGGTGACCGCCCTCGACCGCGTCCGCCAGCATCTCGCGGCGCGCAACCTCCGCTTCCCAGAACGCCTGATTGACGCATTCCACACCTCGCTGAAAATCAGCGACATCAGCCCCATGACGGTGCTGGCTGGCATCTCCGGAACTGGCAAGAGTGAGTTACCGCGCCAGTACGCGACCGCCTTAGGCCTGCCTTTCTTCCAGCTCGCTGTGCAACCGCGCTGGGATAGTCCGCAGGACCTGTTCGGCTTCTACAACTACCTTGAGCATCGCTATAAGCCGACTGACCTCGCCCGGCTGATGATCCATCTTGATGTGGAACGCTGGCCTGAGCAGGCGCGCCCGTACAAGGATCATATGGCCCTTGTGCTCCTGGACGAGATGAATCTTGCTCGCGTCGAGTACTATTTCAGCGAGTTCCTGAGCCGTCTGGAGGTGCGCCGCGACTCAGACACGGCAGCTGCGGCTGAAATCGAACTGGAACTGGGGCGCCTACCGGAGGGCTGGAGTAACCGCGTCTATCCCGTTCGTCGGCTTCTGTTCGTAGGCACCATGAACGAGGATGAGTCGACCCAAACGCTCTCCGATAAGGTGGTTGATCGGGCCAACGTAATGCGCTTCCCGAAGCCGCGGACGCTCGCGACAAACCGTGATGGCACCTCTTCTGAGGCCGCGGACGACAACTTCCTCCCGTTCACGGTTTGGCAGAGGTGGATCCGCAAAGATGCTCCGGCAACGCTCGATACGTGGCTCGCAACTCTCAACAGTCATCTTGAAAGCCTTGGCCGTCCATTTGGCCACCGAATGGGTCAAGCGATCAGAGCGTATGTCGCTAACCATCCGAAGAGCCGCACCGACATCCGCATTCCTATGGCGGACCAGCTTGAGATGCGGATCTTCCCCAAACTTCGAGGCGTCGTGGTCGATGAGAATCGAGCCGCTCTCGACGGTATTGCTCGCTTCATCGACCAAGAGCTGAAGGATCCATCTCTGCAGGAGGCATTTGACCAAGCCCACCGCGACCGAGATCTCTTCCTCTGGCGTGGCGTAGATCGCGGCTGACGACCAATGTTCGCGAGCGCATTTGCTCTAACCCGCCCTTGGGGGCTGCACGGTGACCAGGACGAGGACCGGACCCGGATTGAGATCCGGTCTGGACAGGGTCCTCTCGTTCTTCCGGCCGGGTGCGGTCTTTCCATCGTGGCGCAGGCCGGTCTCGGCCTGCGTTTCAATGGAAAGAAGATTGTATCGGCACAACCGGAAGGCGGCACATTCTCATGGAATGGAGAGAAGCGGTATTGGACCCTGCCTATAGGCGTCGAAGGGGATGCGACCCGCTTCAATCTTCTTATTGACGCGGAGGGGGCGTCTGCGGAGACGGTTGAAATTGGGCTCGTCGGAGCGCCGGCCCGCCCGGAGCGACCGGGCGAGGGAACACTCGGTGAACGGCTATTTGGGCTTCTCCTCGCACTTATTGAACGGATCCGCTCGCTAATCGATGATGAGGTTGGAGAGTTGGAGCATCAGGCTGTTGGCCGCAAGCTCGTGGCTTCGGCTGTGCCTTGGCCTGTCGTGGCACGCAAGTGGTGCGAAGCATACGATATCGACCATCCGCCGCCCTTGGATGTGATTGTCCGTCATGCGGAAATGCTGCCAAGGACCATTGAGGCCTTGGCAGGCCATCCTCGGCGGATCCTGTCACGGGTCCGAGAGCGCCTACCTGTAAGTCGAGTCCAGGAACTTGATCCAGCTTGTTTAGCCTGGTACGTGCGTCAGCCCGGAAGTACAACGGCCGAGAAGGCTGGGGCCCGACAGACCATACTGGCGGTGTCGCGTCAGGAGAGTTTTGACACCCTCGAGAATCGCGTGCTGCGAGCATATCTGGCGCTGGCTGCCCACGCGGCCCGCAGCTATGCCGAGCTTCACAGGAAACTCGGGACAAGCGAACGCATGAGGATTGTCTCCCGCTACGAGCGCCTTAGCCGACGTTTGGAGCGGGATCTCGCAGAAGCAGGCATCCGCCCGCCCAGTGGACCAGTTGTGCCCAACTACGTTCTGTCTCAGGACAACCGCTACCGGAAGGTCTGGGACGGCTATCAAGAACTCCTTCGCCGCCGGCAGGACGAGGACGACGTCTGGCGTTGGCAGATCCGGCTCTGGGCAGAATGCGTTCGAATCTCAGTTTTGGTTGCATTACGACGGCTACCCGGGGCTCAAATTATCGCGGAGGCTCCAGTTCAAATTCGGGCCGACCAGCACCGGGGACGATGGGCCGATATCGCTCCGCATTCAGCGGTCGTCAGCCTGCCCGTAGATGCTCGGCGCTTGGTCGTCACAGTAATTGACGCTCAGGACCCGCAGGCAGATACGTTCGGTCCCCGTGGCCTCTGGCCATATCTGTGGAGCATTGGGCCCGGCTGCGTGCTGCACGCCCAGGATCTCGCCAGCGGCGAGGAGACTTGGGTTTTGGTTTGGAGCCTACACCCCATCGATGGGCGGTCGCTCGACCTGCGGCGTGAAGCTCGCTCTGCCGATCAGGCGCTCACCCGTCTGATACGCCGCATCCGCGACGATGGTGGGCCCGCCTACAGACTGCGCGGTGTTATCCTTGCCTCCGCGCAGGGCGACAGCAAGGATATCAGGGTCGGCGATTACGGCGACACGCTTGCATACCACTGTCCTGTTAATGCCGAGAGCCTTTCAGGGATTGTCGACAGCTTGGCCGATATGCTGCCAGTGATCCTAGGTGCCTAACAATGAATCAGGTGTTCCTTGGGCTTGATGTCAATGGGCTTTCCGACCGAGCAATCGAGGTCGAGTGGCAATTGGCGCACATCACCTCAGAACGTAGATTGCATCGGCCTGAGGTGATTGAACTGGTTGGCAGCAAGCCTCGCTACGTCACCGGGGAAGCGGCATCTCTTCATCCAGCCGGACGAGGCTGGGTGCAGCCCCAATGGGGTGAAACCGCCACTCGGCACCAAATATCAGATATTCTTGCGGCCCTCCGCGAGCACGACGAGTTTCGCGCCAGAGCGATCCTCGTAGAGCATCTACGCTCCTTGGTTCGCGGAAGCGATCAAGCGGGTTTCGCGATTCCGGACGATATTTCGGCCGAGGCCCAGACAACGCTGCTCGAGGCGGTTCGCCAATCCGTACGGTTCAGCCCCCAGCACGGTTGGCGAGGCTGGACCGCCCTACCGGTTTGGCGATCCGTCGCTGCCCTGTTCGGCTGGGTGCGAGGTCAGCAGGCCGACTACCTTCAGAACCTCAATGGTGCGGAGGCGCTCGTACTTAGTCTCCTGCCAGACCGGATGGTCGCGGCGCCGCTCACGCTAGACCTCGCCAGCGACGCTCACGGCGGGCCGCTTCTGACGCCTGTGCGTTCCAAACCGGGGTGGGCGGTAGAGGCAGAAACTTATCCACCAGAGGACATAGAGCGGGAAATCGTCGAACAGATTCCAGATAGCCTCCTACGACGTCAGCTTGAACTGGTCGGCGCAGGAGCTGACTATGTTCGAGGCGATGTGCCCCAGATCCTCCTGCAAAGCCGTGACGGTCGTTGGCTCGCCCCGCCGAAGGTCTATGTTCACCATGACTCTCGCCGCTCCCACCTCGAGGTATTCAGGGAATTGGTGGCGGAGGCGATCACCGGACGTTTCGCTCTGATTTTGATTGAAAGTCCCGAGGAGGAACGCGGTTTCCCGGACCGCAAGTGGGTAGATTTTGCAGCGGAGGTCGCGCAGCTCTGGCGCAAGACGGCTCTTGTTGCGGTCGCGCCGCCCGGGGCCGTCGCCCGTGGCTGCGCTGAATACAGTGCCCGCCTCGCCCACAACCTCCCAACTTTCTTTGATTACCTTCCGCGCATCGAAATCGTTGCACAGGAAGGTGAGGACGCGCGCTTTATCCCTCTCTTCCCGGAACAGCAGCGGGTGCCCGGCAATCAAGCCTTCCGGGAGCAGCTCGACGGCAAGTTCGAGGTTCCGGCTGGCGTCCAGAGCCTCACTTTCCACCTTTATAAGGATGAGGACCGAAAGCAGGAGGATGTCCGCAAGGCGGTCATGCAATTGCCGCAGGCTCCGGAACGAGCAGTGCCCATCTCGCTTCGAGTGGACCAGCGGCCCGTAAGCGGCCATGCATTGATCGAGATACTGCCTCATCCCGAGGATGCCCTTGGGCCTGAGCGCATAGCTCTCGATTGGCGCTCGATGGAGGAGACGGGTCTCTCGCGGAAGGACACGATTGCGAAGATCGAAAGAGAGCGACCGCGAGGATACCCAGATCACGCTCCAACGCAGACGCACTGGGCGGTATGGGACGGTCTAGAGGTGGCTAGGGCTATGGAGCGTTTCCTCCCAATCTCCCCGACCCACACACTTTATCCAACACGCCTGGATGAACTTCGAACAGCTCTCGGCCAACGCCTGAACCCAGCCTCGCGGGGCTACGATCCCTCAGTCAAGGAGGCGCTCTCTCCATTCAACAGCGATGGCGGCTATCCATCCATTCCAGGCAGGAGCGTCCTAGTCGCGAAAGTTCAAGAGAAGATCTCATACGACCTTTCACAACTAAAGCCTGGCCCAAGGAATAACCAGTTCCGGCAATGGCTCTGCCTAGCTGGAAGCTGGATGTTTGCTAGTGCACCATCAGGTGTTTTGGAGCACCTGCGCCTTGTTATGCAGGGCCAGGTGGCCGCAGGACACCTCACTCAAGCAATTGGTCGCGCAGCGGCTTCGCCAAGAGATATTGAGCTGGCGTTCGGGTTTCTGTCGCGGCGGTTGGACGAGCGTAGCCAAGCCATACCGAAATGGCATGGAGCTATGAATGATCTCAAGGCAGCGGCCTTCATCCTACGTTTCCGGCGCGAAGCCGGACGCCTGCTCACGACCGATCAGGCGACGTTGATCGCCAGCGCTGCGATCGGCGTGATGGTAAACGAACTTCGTGCCGGTGCAGCACCACCCCTCCAGCAGAAATTTCTGTGGGCTGCGCTGGCATTTCTTCTGGTGCTGCGCCATCGCGAGAGAAACCAGTCCTTCCTAGTCCCGCCGACCGATGGGGAGCTAGGATCCCAACTGTACGTGCTTGCAAAACGTGTTCTGTCGAAGGCCCAGGAGGAGATTGAGAGCGGAAGACCCTGCCACTTCCTTGTACCCAGCGGGCTTGAGAATGCGGGCCTATTTCTCGAAAGACGCGGTGGTGATGCCGGAATTATCGCTGTTATCAGCCAAGGGCTCGATGGCGATGATTGATCGGAATGGGACGAGGCTGCCTGCGCAGCCCCTTGCGGCGGCTCGCTCGGGTCGTGACCGGTTCTAGGTCCGGCTTGGAGAGGCTAATGACCTCTGCGGTGCGGAAAATGTTTAGCCCATCCAAGGTCAAGCTTAACATGCTGGGAGCGGACGCCTATTGTCGCGATAGGGGAGGTTCACGAGGCTAGGCTGTGAGATCTCCGCGAGAGTCCAGTTGAGCTGACAAGAATAGAGACCAAGGGGCGCTTCGAGGTGGTGAGTAATTTTACGTTCCTGCAAACCCGCTGGCCCGAGCTGTACCGGCAGGCGGCCCAGGCGGAGTCCGCCCTCCATCTCGATGCAGATGTAACTGCATTTCGACTTCGGGTCTTCGCCGAACATCTCGTCTCGGCCCTGTTCCAGTCGCAAGGATTGCCAATGCCTGAGAAGGGTCGACAGCTCGACCATCTCCGGTACCTCGAAGACAATGGTCTCGTGGACCGGCGAATTCTCGGGAAGCTCCACGCACTGAGGCTCCTCGGCAACAAGGCGGCCCATGGGGCCACGGTCTCCCGGAAGCAGGCTGCAGGGCTACTTGAGGATGCCTGGTCCCTGGCCCAGTGGTTCTGCCGTCTCACCGCCCCACAGGACGAGTGGGCCAATCTGCCGTTCCGCCACCCTGATCCCCCGTCGCAACCCGGCAGCAAGGCTGCCGAGACGGTGGTGGAGGCGCTGGCCGAGTCTGGCGGAGAGAAGGAGGACGCCTCGCAGGCCGGTCCCGCCGAGAAGGCCAAGCGCCTGCCCCGCGACGATGCGGAGCGGATACTGGAGGCCTCCGGCAGCGCGTTCGACAAGCTCCATCCCGAGATGAGGGAGCTGAGGACCACCATCAGCCTGAAAGACGCCTTCGCCGGGGAGACCCTGTCGAGCGGGCAGGAAGAGCTGATCGGGGAGTTCGAGCGCTTCTTCGAGGATCGCGACGCGCGGGTCTTCCTCCTTAAGGGTCATGCGGGAACCGGAAAGACCTTCATCCTCAGGGGGCTGACGACGTACCTGTCGGCACAGGGGCGCTCGTTTCGGCTCTGCGCGCCTACGGGCCGCGCCGCGAAGGTCATCGAGGAAAAGACTGGGCACGCAGCGCGCACGCTCCATGCCACGATCTACAACTTTGAGAAGCTCGTCGAATACACCGACGATGGCCTTGAGGGGTCCGAGACCTTCAAGCACTACGCCCAGATCGCGGTCAATGATGACGCGGCAAACACCGTCTATATCGCCGACGAAGCCTCGCTCCTTTCGGATGTCTATCAGGAGGGCGAATTCTATCGTTCGGGATCGGGTTGCCTCCTGAGGGATTTCCTGAATTTCGTCGGGCTCGATCACAACGACCATGACAAAAAGATCATCCTGGTCGGCGACCCGGCCCAGCTACCACCGGTCGACATGCCGTTCTCCCCGGCGCTTGACGCGGATTACCTTCGCACGACCTATGGGACGAGCCATCGCGGCTACGAGCTGAAGGAGGTGGTGCGCCAGAAGGCAGGCAGCGGCATCCTCAAGAACGTCATGCCGCTTCGCGACAGCCTGGAGGGGAAGGTCTTCAGCAAACTGACCTTCGATTTCAGCGCAGACGATATCGAAGCAGTCCCGGCAAACCAAATCCTGTCGAGCTATCTCGACTCCTGCGACCATGCGATCAACGGGAAATCCATCATCGTCACCCGCTCGAACGCGGAGGCCGCGGAGTCCAACCGGATCGTCCGGCAGCACTTCTTCCCTGACAAGACAGAGGTCACCGCAGGCGACAAGCTGATGGTTGTCGCGAATATCCAGCTTGATGGCCTCTTCATCTCGAATGGCGACTTCGCCTGGGTCAAGGAGGTCAGCGAACAGGTGGAAGTCCGTCGCGTTCCCTTGAAGCGCAAGCACCCCGACACGAAGATCGTGGAGATGATCGATGTCTCACTCTCGTTTCGCGACGCACTTCTGGGTGTCCGTAACACCACGGGACGCGCGCAGTTCTTCCGGACGAAGATTCTTGAGAACCTGCTCTACGACAACAACCCGTCTCTAGGTTCTGACGAGCAGAAGGCCCTCTATGTCGACTTCTGCATGCGGCACGAGCACCTGAAAAAGGACCGCGCTCTCTTCCAGAAGACCCTTCGGTCTGATCCCTACTTCAATGCCCTGAGGGTCAAGTTCGGCTACGCAGTGACCTGCCATAAGGCGCAGGGCAGCGAGTGGGAGCATGTCTTTGTAACCTGCCCTCGCGATCAGAGCCCGCTCTCAGCCGGTTATTTCCGCTGGCTCTATACCGCGATGACGCGGGCGAGAAGCCGCCTCTACCTTATCAATCCCCCACATCTGCCGGTGGGTGGAGAGATGGAGCCGGTGGTCCCGCCCCACCTCACCCTGCGCCGGTCACCGGAACCGACCGTCCCCGCTGCCCTCCCTGACGTCCAGACTGAAAGCGCCGACGCCCCGCTCGAGAGCTTCGGCCTCACCGAGCAGGATGGTATCTTGTTCGGGATCCTGCGGCAGGTGCAGGCGGCCCTGAAGGGCAGCGGCATCGAGATCGAGGGCATTGTCCACAATCAGTACCAGGAGGCGTATTTCTTCCACCGTGATGGGGCATCCACTCGGTTGAACATCGCCTATAACGGCAGGGGCAAGGTCGGGCGGATCATGCCGGTCCAGGCGTGTGCCCTGAGCGACGAGTTGTGCCAGCGCCTCGGGGCAATGGTCGACAAGATCCTGCTGCCGGTTTCTCAAGCACGTTCCCTGAGTGGCACGGGGGTTACATGCGGGGCTGATTATCGCCCCAACCAGGACTTCCTCGGTGAGTTCCACGCTCGGCTCCTGCCCCTTGCGCAGGAGCGGGGCATCCGGATCGCCGACGTGGCCGAAAAGCAGTATTGCCAGCGATACACCTTCGCTCGTGACAGTGCGGCCGTCGTGGTCGACATCTGGTACAACAAGAAGAGCGCCTTCAGCAAATTCTCTCCGGTCAGTCAGTCGGGACCCCAAGGCTCGCTCCTGCCCGAAGTGATCGATCTCCTGAAGGTTGGAATGAGCGCATGAGTTCGTCGCAGGAGGTCTTCAAGCTCCGCAGGGAGGGTCAGCTCGAAGCCGCCTACGCGATGGCCAAGGTGCGCATGGCACTGCCTGGCCGGGACGTCTGGGACCATCGGGCCTACGCCTGGTGCCTGATCGACCTCTTGAAGGCGAACGGCCGGGCGGGCGGCAACGAAGCGGCCGCCGGCTATGCCAGAGAACTGCGCGCGCTGGAGCCGCCTGAGGACGATGAGGTCCTCACAAAGGAGCGCCGCCGAGCTCTCTCGCTCCTCGAGGAAGGCGCGGATGAGCTCGCCCGCGCCCAGGAGCACAGCAAGAAGGGCCTCTTCCGGGAGGCGGTCGCGATCTACGCCGACCTCTCGCGCCGCAAGCTGCTCGGCCCGGAGAATTGGTTGAACTACGGCTGGGACCTCTACAAGGCGACCAAGACCCTCCTGGGGAAATTACCTTCGGAGGAGCTGTCGCCGGCCGTCGTAGGCGAGGTCAGGCGCTACCTCAACGCCTACATGAGGCTTGAGCTCGAGCGCCCCTCCCAGCTTCACAGCTGCATACTGCGTCTGGCCGCGCGCCTCGCCTCCGGCGACCATCTCAAGATCTTGCTCTTCGCCCGGCTCTGGGGGCTCGAGCATCTCCGGCCCGAGGACTTCGAGCGCTTCGTCGCGGAGGACGGGAAGACGATCTCCTCGCTCGCCGAGAAGGTGGTCATGAAGGCTGCAAAGGAAGCTGCGGAGGCACGTGACCGGGACCAGATCGACTACATGATGCCCTTCGTCGACCGCATGATGGCGCGCTTCCCCGACAACCACTGGCTCCAGTTGGGCAAGGTGAAGCTCCTTCGGGAGGGCGGACGTCTGGCGGAGGCTCGAACCGTCGCGCTCTCCTTCGCCAAGACCAAGACCCAGGAGTACTGGGTCTGGGATCTTCTCGGCGATCTCCAGGTCGATCCTGCAAATCGCCTGGCCTGCTATTGCAAGGCCCTGAGCTGCTCGCAGGACGACCACTTCGTCAGTCCTGTTCGCCAGAAACTCGCCCGCGAACTCCTCGAGGCGGGCCATGCCGCCGAGGCGAAGGGTGAGATCGTACGAATCCTCGAGCACAAGAACCGTGCAGGACACCGCGTGCCGGTCGAGGTGCAGAACATGACGGCGATGGACTGGTATGCGTCGACTGATGCCGTTTCCCCGAAACCCGGCTTCTATGCGCGTTTCGCGTCCGCAGCCGACGAACTGCTCTTCGCCGATCTGCCCTGGATTGACGCCTGCTTGGGGGAGACGTTCACTATCGAGGGGCAAGACTCGAAGCCAAGGCGCAAGTTGTACCTCAGGACTGGCTCTCTACCTGCGGAGGTGGCCGTCCCAGAGGGCAGGGTGAAGCTGAAGGCGTCGAAGATCGGCCAGCCCATCAGGGTGAAGGCGGACTACGATCCGCAAGGAGAGCGGCGCTTCATGCTCTATGCGACGTCCGAGCGGTGGGACGGCGCGCCCTTCGACGTCTTTCCCGAGACAGTCGGCGTCATCCACCACGTCAATGTCAGCAAGGGCGTTATGCACTTCACGGCCGGACGAGAGACGCAAGGGACTTTCCCAATCGCCGAGTACAACGGCAGAGCCGCCGTCGGCGCGTTCGTCTCCCTTAGGCTGGCAACCTTCCAATCGCGCAAGGGAGGAGGCGTACGCGCCCTCACGGCCGAGACGACGGACAAAGCGCCAGGCGCTCAGGTCTATCGACAATTCGAAGGCCCGGTGCGGGTGAGGAATGGCCTGGGCTTCACTGATGATAACATCTTCGTTCCGCCTGACCTTGTGGCGGCCAGCAATCTCGATGACGAGGACGTCGTATCCGGAGTGGCCATCCCAAGCTTCGACAAGAAGAAAGGCAATTGGGGATGGAAGGCGATCATGGTTACTGCCTTGGTCCCTGCAGGGGATGACTGACATCGGCGCCCTCAATAGACCGGCGACGCGGATCCGCGCGACCCAGCGTCAGCTCGAGGCGCGCGGCAAGAGTATGTTTGTAAGCATTTCTCAATTCGCGAAGTGAAGATGGATGGCTCGAAACAAATCACTCGCCTAGTTTGGAATACCGTCCCTCGCTCGTAAGCGCGCAAATCTCCGCACCTTTTCATTGCTGAAGCAGTGACGGAGTCTGTG
>NZ_JALJRK010000052.1 GCF_024519725.1 Microvirga sp. Mcv34
GAGGGCGCCTCCAGCGTACTCTGGATGATCCTTCGAGACGCAGCTGTGCTGCTCCTCAGGATGAGGTCAGAGATTTTGGGAGAGAAGGCGTGAATGGTCGGGACTGATCCCGGATCGAGCCTGGGCCGGCCATGCCATGTGGGGACCGGAAGCGGCGTGCTCATCCCTGACTCTGCGCCCTGCCAAAACACGAAATGATCTAACGTAAGATAGGACTTGGGGTGCGCTGAAAATCAGGCTATGATGATCCAATATAACATATTCATGGAGTGTCTGCCATGGCCAGCAGTTATGAAATCTCGTCTCCCACCACGGTGGTGGGCACCTGGAGAACCCTGGCTGCCGACGACAGCGTGCTGGTCACCGCCGCGGGAGTGCTGAACGCCGATACCGGCATCGCTTCCACGGTATCCGGCAACCGGATCTGGAATCTCGGCACCATCGCGGCAACGAATATCGGCGTTCGGGTCGGCCTGAACGGCAGGGTCGAGAATGGCGGAACGATCACCGGCCGGGACCAAGCCGTCTGGCTCGGGGCCGATGCCTCGAGCGGCGGAAACTACCTGATCAATGACGGGACGATCGGCGATGCTACGACTGGTGTTGGTGTCGTGGTGTTTGGCAGCGCCGTGATCGTCAACCGGAGCACCATTCAGGGCAATACTCAGGCAATCAGCACCCAAGCAGGAAGTGTCTCGACGATCACGAACTTCGGAACGATCGAGAAGCTGGATCCAGCCATTTCAGGCAATGCGATCCGGAGTTCTTCCAATGTCACTCTCATCACCAACTACGGTACAATCAAGGGCGACATTAGCTTAGGTTCAGGTGCTGATATTTTTGATGGGCGCAACGGTGGGATTGTTGCCGGGACGATCAATCTTGGTGGCGGCAACGACACGGCTTACGGAGGCGCAGGCAACGACACGTTCATGGGCGGCGGCGGAGATGACTATCTTGACGGTGGCGCGGGGACCGACACAGCCCTCTTTGTGGCTAGCTCTGACATCACCGTAGACCTTCGCAGAACCGACGCACAGTCTACAGGCTCTGGCTTTGATACCTTGCGCGATATCGAGAACCTTAGCACCGTAGGCAATGAAGGGGGGAACGTTACCTTCATCGGCAGTGGCGGGGCCAACGATCTTCGGAGCGATCAGGGCAACGACACTCTCGACGGCGGCTCAGGCAGTGACACCCTGGATGGGGGCTTCGGAAATGATCGCCTGATAGGCGGCGACGGCTTCGACACGGTGTTGTTCACCACTGTCGAAGAGGGTGGCCAAGGTGTTTACGTCAACATGGCCAACCCGGCCGATCCCCTGAACATCGTTGCCACCGATACCATCACCGGTTATGGTGCCGACACCTACATCGGCATCGAGGCGCTGGTCGGCACCAAGTTCGCCGACCATTTCATCGGCGACGGCACCAAGACGGTGTTCACCGGCGGGGCGGGGAACGACACCATTGATGGCGGCGGCGGCGGCGATGTCGCCAAGTTCACCGGAGCCCGCAGCCAGTACGCGATCAGTGCGCCCGATGCGAACGGCTCCGTGACCGTCACCTACCTGCCGGGCGGCGGCGACGGGGCGGACACCATCAAGAACGTGCGTGTGCTGCAGTTCTCCGATCAGGCCGTTGCGCTCGTCAACGCTGCGCCCACGAACGTTGCCCTCTCCAAGACCGTACTGTCCGAGACGCTGCCGGTGCATGCCGTGGTGGCGACTCTCTCGTCCGTCGACGCGGATGGGGATGCGGTGAGCTATGCGCTCGCCAACGATGCCGGCGGCGCCTTCCGGCTCGAGGGCAACAACCTCGTGCTCAACCGCGCGCTCGACTACGACACCGGTCCGCACCAATACACGATCAGTGTCGAGGCCACGGACCAGTTCGGGGCGAAAACCAGCCAGAGCGTCACGCTCGATTTGACCAACGTGATCGAGACCAACCCGCTGGTGCTCATCGGCACGGCGGGCGCGGACGCGCTCATGGGCGAGAGCGGCAACGACCGGCTCACCGGCAATGCGGGCAAGGACGTGCTGACGGGGGGAGCGGGCCAGGACATCTTCGTGTTCGACCGGCTCGCCAAGACCAACACGGCGCATAAGCGGGCGGAGCTCGACACCATCACCGACTTCAACCCGGCCGACGACACGATCTGGCTGCAGAAGAGCGTGTTCAAGGGCGTCGCCAAGAAGGGTGTGCTGGCGAAGGCGGCGTTTTATGCCGGCACCAAGGCGCACGATGCCTCAGACCGCATCATCTACGACAAGAAGAAGGGTGCGCTCTGGTACGATGCGGACGGCACGGGTTGGAAGGCGGCGATTCAGATCGGCCAGCTGGAGAAGAACCTCAAGCTCACGGCGGCCGACTTCTTCGTCGTCT
This sequence comes from Microvirga sp. Mcv34, assembly GCF_024519725.1. Lineage (GTDB taxonomy): Bacteria > Pseudomonadota > Alphaproteobacteria > Rhizobiales > Beijerinckiaceae > Microvirga. Next base: position 2,389 of record NZ_JALJRK010000052.1, read on the forward strand.
GACAACCTCCATCGTCACGGCCATCCACGTCTTGTCGACGGCGGCTCAAGGCGTGGGTGGCCGGAACTGATCCCCGGATCAAGTCCGCAGACGGCCATCCGCGGAGGGCCCGATCACTCCGCCGTCCAGGGATAGGTCCAGGTTTCCGTCAGGGCCTTGTTGCCGGCGCGCAGGAAGGCGCGAAGGTCCGTGGATTGGCCCGGCTCCAGCTTCACGTCAATGGCCGCTCGGAAGCCGTTCGTGTGAGTGTTGGGCATGATGAAGGTGTTGGTGATCTGCCCGGCCGACGTGGAGGGGACGATCTGCACCTGCTCGGGAGCGCCGAGGTAGTAAGCTAGGTTGCCGCCCGCGAAATCGATGATGAAGCGGCGATGCCCCTGATCGCTCGGCGCGTTCGATCCGCTGGCGCGGGGAGGGGTCTGGAAGGTGTTGATCACCTTGCCCCCCGTATGCATGGCGCCGATCGCCGACAGGGCCCGCAGGCGATAGGACAGCACGACCTCCTGCCCGGGCTCGAACGGCCGGTTCGGCTGCCAATAGGCCACGATGTTGTCGTGGGTCTCGTCCGGCGTCGGAAGCTCGACCAGCTCGACCCAGCCCTCGCCCCATTGCCCGATGGGCTCGACCCAGTAGCCGGGGCGCTGGTGGTAGTAGGCCTCGATATCCTGGTAGTTCTCGAACACCCGGTCGCGCTGCATCAGGCCGAAGCCGCGCGGGTTCTTGTCGCTGAAGGACGAGATCGTCTTGCGGGGCGGGTTGCGCAGGGGGCGCCAGATCCATTCGCCCGCGCCGGACTGGATGAGAAGCCCGTCCGAATCGTGGATCTCGAGGCGGTAATCGTCCGTCGGCTTCCGGTCGTTCTCGCCTTCGAAGAACATGGAGGTGAGGGGGGCGACGCCCACATTGGCGATCGGCTGGCGCGGGAACAGCGTGGCCGTCACGTCGAGGGTCGTTTCCTTGGACGGATAGACCTCGAACCGGTAGGCGCCGGCAACCGACGGGCTGTCGAGGAGGGCATAGATGATGGCCCGCTCGTCGTTGAGCTTGGGCATCTCGACCCAGAATTCGCGGAAATGCGGAAACTCCTCCGCTTCGCCGCCCTCCACGTTGATCGCGAGGCCGCGTGCCGAAAGGCCATATTTCTGATTGGCCCCGAGGAATCGGAAATAGCTCGCGCCCAGGAAGGCGATCAGCTCGTCGAAGACCTTGGGGTTGTTCAGAGGGTAATGGAGCCGGAAGCCGGCAAAGCCGAGATTGACGGGCAGCGGCCGCTCGATCTTGTTGCGGCCGTAATCGAACAGTTCCCGCTGGTAGGGGATCGGCGTCGGAACGCCGTCGCGGATGACGTTCACCGTCACGGGCTGCTGATAGAGGAAGCCGGGATGGAAGAGCTGCATCCGGAACGATCCGTTGCCGGTCCCGAGCAGGGCTTTGTCCGGGCGGAAGCGGATATCCCGGTAATCGTCGAAGCTGAGCCGGTTGAGAGGCTCCGGGAGCTGCACGTTCGGCGCCTCGTAGGGTACGGACGCAAGCTCACGGGCCCGGCGCACCACATCCTCGTAGCGGAAGGGATTGGGCGCCGGCACGCCGTTCTGCTGCTGCTGCGCCCAGCTCTGCCGGTTCAAGGCGGGCAGTGCGGTGGCTGCGAGCAGGCTTTGCAGGAGAATACGGCGGGACAGGTTCGTCATGGCTGCGGAACGTTCTCGTCTGAAAGAGCAAAGTGGCCGGAAGTCAGGCCTTTGAATATGGACCCGGATCGTCATCCGTGTACCTGTCCCGCTTAATGGGGGCTGAATGGTGATGCGGGCAAGACACAGGTCCCGGCAGGGTTAAAAAAATCCTCGGAGGGCCTCTAAAAGCTCTTGTGATCCCTGGCGAATATGCTTATCTCCCGCTTGCCCAATTTCGCACGTGCCTGTGGTCGCGTGCCGGTTGGTGGGCATCCGGACAAGAGGCCGGACAGCCGCCCGAGAGCGACCTAGCTCTCGATACCCCTAACCGGCAGCCGGAGGCGAAAACCGGCGCACCTCGTTCTCAACGGGGGACGCGACTTAAAGCAACGACGAACGGGCTTTTTTGGTCTCGTTGGCCCTCCAAAGGTCAGCACCGAAGAGGCTTGTTTATCATTGCCAGGCGTGCGGATGGAGTATCCCCATCCAATCCAAGGCAGCATCGTCGGGTGAAGAGCCCATCGCCGCTTCTCGTGTCTCCATCGCACGAAGCGGGATGTCGTCTTCCCTCGCTGACGCCGGACGGCAGGAGTTCCTGATCGTCTGAACTTCAATCCGGAGGCTTGAAGACCTCCATTGAACCTTTGGTGGGGAGAGCGCCATGACTCAGCGCATCCGTGAATTCCTGCGCAACCGACGTGAGGACGGCCCGTGCGTGGTCGTCGACCTCGAGGTCGTGCGCGACAACTATTCCAAGTTTGCCCGGGCGCTCCCCGACACGCGCGTGTTCTACGCCGTGAAGGCCAACCCGGAGCCGCAGGTGCTCAAGCTCCTGGCCGAGCTCGGCTCGTGCTTCGACACGGCGTCCGTGGTCGAGATCCAGCTCGCGCTGGATGCCGGCGCGACGCCCGAGCGCATCTCCTTCGGCAACACGATCAAGAAGGAGCGCGACATCGTGCGCGCCCTCGAGCTCGGCGTGCGCCTCTATGCGGTCGATTGCGAGGCCGAGGTCGAGAAGATTTCTCGCGCGGCTGCCACGGCCGGCGTCGACGTGACCGAGGTGAAGGTGTTCTGCCGCATCCTGTGTGACGGCGCCGGTGCCGAATGGCCGCTCTCCCGCAAGTTCGGCTGCGTGCCCGAGATGGCCGTGGACGTGCTGGAGCATGCCTATCGTCAGGGCCTGGAGGCTTACGGCGTGTCCTTCCACGTGGGCTCGCAGCAGCGCAACACGGAGGCCTGGGACCAGGCTCTCGGGTCTGCCTCGGCGATCTTCCGTGAATGCGCCCATCGCGGCATCCACCTGTCGATGGTCAACCTCGGCGGCGGCTTCCCAACGAAGTACCTGAAGACGGTTCCTCAGGTGGAAGCTTACGGCGAGTCGATCTTCCGGGCGCTGTCGAAGCACTTCGGCAACCGCATCCCGGAGACGATCATCGAGCCGGGCCGCGGCATGGTCGGCAACGCGGGCGTCATCGAGGCCGAGGTCGTTCTCGTCTCGAAGAAGAGCCGCGATGAGGAAGAGGTGCGCTGGGTCTATCTCGACATCGGCAAGTTCGGCGGCCTCGCCGAGACGATGGACGAGTCGATCCGCTACGCGATCCGCAGCGAGCGCGACGACGACCGCAAGGTCCCTTGCGTGCTCGCGGGTCCCACCTGCGACTCGGCCGACGTTCTCTACGAGAAGGAGCCTTATCCGCTCCCCGTCTCGCTGGAGATCGGCGACAAGGTGCTGATCGAGGGCACGGGCGCCTACACGACCACCTACTCGGCGGTCGCGTTCAACGGCTTCCCGCCTTTGAAATCTTACGTGATCTAACTCACGTCCCGCCTGTCTCGTCGAATGGGACAGGCACCAACTCCACCACAGTTGTCCCGGACGGCCGGCTTGAGTTCAAGCCGGTGCGAGGGCTGTCGCTCACCCCACGTGTCTTGGGAGGCCACGGCCATGATCACGATCCGCGAAGAAATTGTCCGCGATGTCGAGGCGCGCGAGGCGCTGCTCGATGCGTGCTTCGGACCCGCCCGGTTCCAGAAGACCTGCGAACGCCTGCGCGAGGGCAGGATGCCGGCCGACGGTCTGTCCCTGGTCATCGACCGGGACGGAGAGATCATCGGCACGGTGCGCCTGTGGCACGTCTCGGCCGGTCCGAACCGTCCGGCCCTGATGCTCGGACCCATCGCCATAGATCCGTCCGTGCAGAGCCTCGGGCTCGGCGGCAAGCTGATGCGCGCGGCGCTCGAGCGTGCGGCCGATCTCGGTCACAAGGCGGTGCTGCTCGTGGGCGATGCGCCCTATTACGAGCGCTTCGGCTTCTCGACGGACAAGACCGGCTCCCTCTGGCTGCCGGGTCCCTACGAGCGCAATCGTTTCCTGGCGCTCGAGCTGGAAGCAGGCGCGCTCGATGGAGCGCGGGGGCTCGTGGCCGCAACCGGTGCCTTCGAGCAGAAGCCCGATCTCGGTGCGCTCGTGGCCGCTGCCGCGCAGGGCGCGCTGGCGGGCCTTCGTCCGGCGCTCTGACGCCGCCTATCCCTCCGAGGGCTGCAAGCGCGCGGCCCTCGGATTGGGCAGCGCGAAGGTGATGGCGGCGGCCGCGATCATGTAGGCGGCAAAGCCCAGGCAGATCGCCTCGAGAGACACCCCGGCATCGAACAGGAGCCCGATAGCGCCCGGCGTCGCGGCCGAGGCCACGACCATGATCGCGCCCGCGAGCGCGCGGATCTTTCCAAGATGCGTCGTGCCGAACAGCTCGGCCAGAACAGCTGCAATCACCACGTTGGTGCAGCCGGACGTCAGGCCGATCAGGCCGAAGAACACGAGCGGCAGGTAGGGCGCATCGACGGTGGCCAGCGTGAGGGATGCGGCCGTCATGCCGGCGAGGTAGAAGTGACTGAGACGCACGGCGCCGAAACGGTCGATGAAGCTGCCCGCGCCCATGGCGACCGCGACCGAGACCAGCGCGAAGAGCGTGATGCTGCTCGCCAGAAGCTCCAGGGACCAGCCCTTCGCGTCGGCAATGAATCGCTGATGGAAGAAGTACGCGGTCATGATGGCCGGATAACCGATCATGGTGGGGATCAGCGCAAGAAAGCGGCCGTCGCGCAGAATGTTCCTCCAGCGCGGTCCCGCATCGTTCAAGGTTCGTGTGCGCGCGGTATCATCGGAGCCGGCGGCCTTTTGCTTCAGAAGAATGCCGAGCAGCCAGCCGAGGCAGAGCGCAAAGACAATGACGAGCGCGACGATGCGCCAGGCGCCCGTCCATCCGAAGACCGCGATCAGCGCGATGGCGATTGCCGGCAGGGTCGCTTCTCCCGCCGGAAAGCCGAGTGCCGCCACGCCCAAGGCCCGGCCGCGAATGCCCTCATGCAGGCGGGCCGTGCTCATCACGCCCGCATGGCTGAGCATTCCCTGGCCGAAGAGGCGCAGGGCGAAGAGGCTGAGGCCCAGCACCAGGAGGTTGGGCGCAAACGACAGGCCGAGGGCCGCCACCATGAGGCCAAGCATGGCCGTGGTGGCATAGAGCCGGACGTCGACCCGGTCGATGACGCTGCCGACCCAGATCATCAGCAGTCCCGAGGACAGCGTCGCCACCGAGTAGATGGAGCCGAAGGCGCCGTGCGTCAAGCCGAAATCCTCGCGGATGTCCGGCCCCGACAGGGAGATGAAGAAGGTCTGTCCGAAGGAGGACAGGAAGGTCAGCGCGAAGCCGAGGCCGATGATGCGCCAGTGTTGCCTGACAAGTTCGTGAAATTTCATCGGTCTGAGCCGGCTGAGAGAGGAATAGCCTGTGATCATGCAGCCTTGTTGCACGATGTCGAGGGCGAAATAAGCATGGCAGGGCTGCCGTCGTCATCCAGCCTTTGCCATCCGCAGGGAAATTGCCCTTCGGACCTTACGAGGAGCTACAGCCATTGACCCCGAGGGCTCCTCAATCCTAGATGCGCCCGGAACCGTTCAAACCGGAGACATCTCGTCCTATTCCAGGACGCCGCAGAGGAGAAATATCGATGACCACTTGGCCCATCCACGGCCGCATCACCGGCCCGATTGTCATGATCGGCTTCGGTTCGATCGGTAAAGGCATGTTGCCCCTGATCGAACGGCATTTCGAGTTCGACAAGAACCGCTTCACGGTCATCGATCCCGTCGATGCCGACCGCAGCATGCTCGACGTGCGTGGCGTCACACTGGTCAACAAGGCGCTCACACCCGAGAACTACCGCGAGATCCTGACGCCGCTGCTGACCGAAGGTGGTGGACAGGGCTTCTGCGTGAATGTCTCGGTGGACACGTCGTCCCGAGCCATCATGGAACTCTGCCGCGAACTCGGCGCCCTCTACATCGACACCGTGGCCGAGCCCTGGGCCGGCTTCTACTTCGACAAGAGCGCCGGAGCGGCGGACCGCACCAATTACATGCTGCGCGAGAACATCCTCGACGCGCGCCGCCAGTCGCCCGGCGGTCCCACGGCGGTGAATTGCTGCGGCGCCAATCCCGGCATGGTGTCCTGGTTCGTGAAGCAGGCGCTGCTCGATATCGCCAAGGATACGGGCCTCGACGTCGACGAGCCGAAGACCCGCGAGGAATGGGCCGCGCTCATGCAGCGCGTCGGCGTGAAGGGCATCCACATCGCTGAGCGCGACACGCAGCGCGCCGAGCATCCCAAGCCCATGGGCGTGTTCGTGAACACCTGGTCCGTGGACGGCTTCGTGTCCGAGGGCCTGCAGCCGGCGGAACTCGGCTGGGGCACGCACGAGACGTGGATGCCGGACAACGCCCATACGCACGACAAGGGCTGCGGCGCGGCGATCTACCTGCTCCAGCCCGGCGCGAATACCCGCGTGCGCAGCTGGTGCCCGACGCCCGGTCCGCAATACGGCTTCCTGGTGACGCACAATGAGGCGATCTCGATTGCCGATTACTTCACCGTGCGCGACGGCGACAAAGTCGCCTACCGTCCGACCTGCCACTACGCCTATCATCCGGCCAATGACGCCGTGCTGTCGATGCACGAGATGTTCGGCGCTGCCGGCAAGTTCCAGGGCAAGCAGCACATCCTCACCGAAGATGAGATCGTCGATGGCATCGACGAGCTCGGTGTGCTGCTCTACGGCCACGGTAAGAACGCCTATTGGTACGGTTCGCAGCTGTCCATCGAGGAAACCCGCAAGCTTGCGCCCTACCAGAACGCCACCGGCCTTCAGGTGACCTCCGCGGTGCTCGCCGGCATGGTGTGGGCGCTGGAGAATCCAAATGAGGGCATTGTGGAGGCCGACGACATCGACTTCCGCCGCTGCCTCGAGGTGCAACTGCCTTATCTCGGCCCGGTGAAGGGCTATTATACCGATTGGACGCCGCTCGACGATCGTCCCGGCTTCTTCCCGGAGGACATCGACACCTCCGATCCGTGGCAGTTCCGGAACATCCTGGTGCGCTGACCGATACGTCGTGCCCGGGCTCAGCCCGGGCACGACCCATGGAGTGAGCCGGCATGCCTCATTTCGAGGAATTCTACGCCAACAAGTTCCGGGGCGGCCTCGGCGTCACGGACGCCGAGAGCGTGCTCGACCTGCGGGGCGTCTCGCGTGAAAAGGCGGAGGCGTCGATCCAGGACATGCTGGAGCGCAGCCGCTTCGCCGCGCCAAAAGCGGTCGCCATCCGCCTCGATCCGCCGCCGGAAGGCGGCGGCGAGACGCTGTTCCAGCCGGTCGGCAAGGCTCTGCTCGACGCCAAGAAGCGCGGCTGGATCGACCGGCTGCAGACCCTTCCGGCCCAGGATGGTCTGGGGTTCTACGTGGCGCTCGCCGGAAAGCCGGAGCGTGTGGGGTAATCGGGTTGGTTCAAACCGAACCTCATCCTGAGGAACAGCCACAGGCTGCGTCTCGAAGGATGCTTCAGTGCGCTCTGGACGCTCCTTCGAGATGGCCGCTCTGCGACCTCCCCAGGATGAGGTGAGAGTGTGTTGAGACGACCAAGTCATGCTCTCGCTGTGTGATGTGGCCGCCGCAAGCTGCGCACGAAACCCGCCAGCAGAAGAACGCAACCCCAGGCCATGACGAAGCCAATCGCACTCGAAAGAACGCCTTCCTCGGTGACCGGCAGGGCCGGCTCGAAGTCGCGATAGACCGCTTCCATCACGTCCTGGTCGCCGTCGCGCACCATCAGGGCGATGCGGGCAAAGGGACCCGCCTGCATCATGGCTCCGCGATGAGCCTCCAGGCGGTTCAGGCGCTCCACATTGGCCTGCATGGCCGCGCCTTGTCGTGTGACGAAAGAGTCCGTGTTGGAGCGCAGCCGGGTGATGGCGCTGTCCAGCGTCTCGCCGCTCGCCCGGGCATCCGCATCGAAGCGTGCGATCACGCGCTGCAACTCGTCGATGGCGCCCCCGAGGCGCTGACGGTATTGCTGCGCGAATTCAGGTCCCTGCGAGGCGACGATGCCGCCGCACAAGCCCATTCCGAAAGCGACGATGCGGACGATCCTGGACAAGCTTGACCTCCCCGCATCGTGCGGACCCGTAGGGCCACGTTAGTGAAAAGTGGGATCCGGTTTTCCGCTCCACACGATGCGTCACTGAAGAAAAGGCATCGAATGGATCCCAAAAGTGCATCCCAATTCTGGGTCCGATGCCTAAGGATCAAGAGCTTCGATGATATCTTGTTCCATGACGTCGTCGAGAGGCTTGGCGATTTTGAGCGCCCTGGTCTTCCGGCCGGGCTCCATCACCAGGATCACGGTCTCGATCCCGGGGCAGCCGGGATCGTTGCAGGCGATTTCGTTGACCGCGAAGGCGGTGTCCGGCGCGGCCTTGAGAGCCGCGCGGGCAAGGTCCTTGACCCGGTCGACGGCCTGCTTGTCGGGTTTCGGCAGGCCGAACGTGCCTCTCAGGAAAGCGCCGAACAGGGCCACGGGCGACCTCACGGCAGGGTCAGGACGCCAGCCTGGCCGTCCTCGCAGCCGAAGGCGAGGCGCTTGCCGCCCTTGTCCCAGGCCATGGCCGTGATGCCGCTGTCCTTGACGGCCGGGCGGACGAGAAGCTCCGAGGCGTCGTTGAGGCGGATGAGCAGGATGCAGCCGTCCTCGTAGCCCACCGCGAGCACGAGGGTATTCGGATGGAAGGCCACGCGGCTCACCTTGGCCGGACGCACGCCGCATTCCCGCGGGGCCTTGCCCATGGGGCCTTCCTTCGATTCGAAGGGCCAGATGATGGCCGCCTCGGCCCCGGAGGTGGCAAGCCACTTGCCGTCGCCCGACCAGGAGAAGGAGCGCGTCTTCGACGGGTAGCCGCTCATGCGCATATGCCCCTTGTCGGGGATGAGCCGCCAGCCGTGAAGGGCGTTCTCCTGCATGGACGTCACCACGAACCGGGCATCGGGCGACCAGGTAATGTCGAGATGGGAGCCTTTCCATTCCAGGGGTTCAGGCTTGGCTTCCACGTTGGGAAACCAGAGCGTCGCGCCGTTGTAATGGGAAATCGCCAGCCGGTAGCCCTTGGGCGCGAAGGCGAGGCCGCGGGCCGCCGAGGGGACCTCGAGAACTTTCTCCCGGCCCTTGTCGTCGCGGGCGATCACGCGCTTGCCGACCCCGTAAGCGAAAGCGCCGCCGGCATTGACGGCGAGCGAATCGATCCAGGCCCCCTTGGCCTCTGCCAGAGTCTTCGTGGAGCCGTCGGAGCCCGTGACGGCGACGCGGCCGTCGTCGCCGCCGGTGACGAAACGCTCGCCATCGCTTGCTGCGATCAGCACGCCCGCATCCGGATGCGCTTCGACGCGGTGGCTCTCGCCGTCCTTGGCAAGCAGAACGCCGCCGTCGCCGAGCGCGAAGGCGGCCGTGGCTTTCAGCCAGCCGATCCCGGTGACATGCGCGCCAGCCGCGAGAGGCGTGACGTTCTGGGTCAGGGACGGGGCGGTTCCAGTACTCATCGAGGCGATTCCTTCATGGGCGCTGCCATATAGCATCGGACCCGCAAGGGGGCACCACTTGCGGGGCGCGATTTCGCAGCCGTCAGGCCGCGCAGGCCAGGAATCCTTCCTTGATCGCCTTTTCGTTCAGGTCGCGGCCGATGAAGACCACCTTCGAGGTGTGCTTCTCGCCGGGCTTCCACTCGCCCTGCACGTCGCCGTCGAGGATCATATGGACGCCTTGGAAGACGAAGCGCTTCGGCTCGTTCGGGAAGGCCACGATGCCCTTGCAGCGCAGGATGTTCGGCCCCTCGACCTGGGTGAGGTTCGAGATCCACGGCATGAACTTTTCCGGATCCACTTCGCCGTCGATGGCGACGGAGACGGACTGCATCTCCTCGTCGTGGTGATGGTGGTGGCCTTCCTCCAGGAAGTCCGGCTCGATCTCGATGATCCGGTCCAGGTCGAAGGCCTTGCGGTCGAGCACCTCGGAGATCGGGATGGCGCAGTTCTGGGTGCGGTGGACCTTGGCGTAGGGGTTGATGGCGCGGATGCGTGCCTCGACCTCTTCCAGTTCACCCGCGGATACGAGATCGATCTTGTTGAGGATGATCACGTCCGCGAAGGCGATCTGGTTTTTTGCTTCCGGCGCATCCTTCAGCCGGTCGGACAGCCACTTGGCGTCGGCGACCGTCACCACCGCGTCGAGGCGGGCGGTGTCGGACACGTCCTGGTCCATAAAGAAGGTCTGGGCCACAGGGGCGGGGTCGGCGAGGCCCGTGGTCTCGACGATGATGGCGTCGAACTTGCCCTTGCGCTTCATCAGGCCGTCGAGAATGCGGATCAGGTCGCCGCGCACGGTGCAGCAGATGCAGCCGTTGTTCATCTCGAACACTTCCTCGTCGGCGCCGACGACGAGCTCGTTGTCGATGCCGATCTCGCCGAACTCGTTGACGATCACGGCATATTTCTTGCCGTGCTGCTCGGTGAGGATGCGGTTGAGGAGGGTGGTCTTGCCGGCGCCGAGATAGCCTGTGAGGACGGTGACGGGAATCTTGTCGGTCATCGGAGCTTCCAGAAAAATTGGTGTCATCCCCGGCGGCCTGTCTGGCAGGCCGGGAAGTGGATCCAGGCGCAGGTGGGCACCTTACCTGGATTCCCTTCCCTCGCTGCGCTCGCCGGGAATGACACCAAGCGCCGCAGCGATCAGGGTTTTCAGCTCGACAGAGCCGCGCTGAAAGCCCTTATATTGTGTCTCATCATATCAATGTAAGTGGCAGCGGGGCCGTTCTCGTCCGAGAGCGCGTCGGAATAGACCCGCTCTCCGATGCGAGCGCCGGTTTCCTTGGCGATCCGCTCCATCAGCCGGGCGTCGGAGACATTCTCCACAAAGACCGCGGTGATCCTCTCGCGCTTGATCTGCTGGATGATCCTGGCCACGTCCTTGGCGGAGGCTTCCGATTCCGTCGAGACGCCCTGGGGGGAGACGAAGTCGATGCCGTAGGCCGCCTCGAAATAGCGGAAGGCGTCGTGGGAGGTGATCAGCTTGCGGCGTTCAGGCGGGATCTTGGCGATAAGGGCCTTCACCTCCGCGTCCAGCGCGTCGAGCTGTGCGAGATAGGCGGTGGCATTGGCCTCGTAGGTGGCCCTGCCGCCAGAGTCGGCGGCGATCAGGGCGTCACGGATATTGGCCACATAGATCTTCGCGTTGCCGATGCTCTGCCAGGCATGGGGATCCGCGCCGCCATGGCCGTGATCGTGTCCGGTCTCATGGCCGTCGTCCTCGCTCGCAAGAGCCTTGACGCCCTTGGCGGCCTCGACCTTCACGGCTTTCGTGCCGGAGGATTTCACGAGGCGGTCGATCCAGCCCTCGAATTTCAACCCGTTGGTGAAGACGATCTTCGCCTCGGACAGGCGCCGGCCGTCGGCGGGCGTCGGGGAATAGACATGCGCGTCCCCGTTCGGGCCCACGAGGGTCGTCACATCGATGCGCTCGACGCCCACCTGGCGCACCATGTCGCCGAGGATCGAAAAGGTCGCGACCACCTTCAGCCGGTCGGCTGTCTGCGCCGCCGCCGGAAACGACGATGCAGCAAGGGCGAGGCATCCTGCCAGAAGGGAGAAGGCCGCTCTTCGCGTCAGCATGAATCTTGATCCTTGTGAGAGGAGGTCAGGCTTCCAGATGCCGGCCGGGCCATGCGAGCCACAGCAGGCCACCCTCGCGCCCGAACACGAGGGAGATCACGTAGACGGCGCCGGCCGACAGGATGATCGCCGGTCCTGCGGGCAGTTCCGCATGGAAGGAGAGCAGGAGGCCGCTCCATCCGGACAGGATGCCAATGAGAACCGAGACCAGCATCATCATGGTGATGTCGCTGGTCCAGAAGCGCGAGGCGGCGGCGGGCAGCATCATCATGCCGACCGCGAGCAGCGTTCCCAGCGCATGGAAGCCGCCGACGAGGTTCATCACAACTAGACCGAGGAAGATCAGGTGCGTCGGCGTGCCGGCACGGCTCACGGAGCGCAGGAAGATCGGATCCACGCATTCGAGCACGAGCGGCCGGTAGAGCACCGCGAGCGCCATGACGGTGATGGTCGAGATGGAGGCGAGCAGCAGCAGCGTGCTGTCGTCGAGCGCCAGAACGGTGCCGAACAGCACGTGCAGCAGGTCCACGTTCGAGCCGCGCAGCGACACGATGGTGACGCCGAGCGCAAGGGACAGGAGGTAGAAGGCCGCCAGCGACGCATCCTCCTTCAGGGAGGTGAAGCGGGAGACGAGGCCCGCCGCGACCGCGACGATGACGCCCGCGAACAATCCACCGATGGTCATGGCGGGAAGCGACAGTCCGGCCACGAGATAGCCCACGGCCGCGCCGGGAAGGATCGCATGGGCCATGGCGTCGCCGGTCAGGCTCATGCGGCGCAGCATCAGGAAGACGCCCACGGGCCCGCCGCCGAGCGAGATCGCGATCACGCCCACGAGGGCACGCTGCATGAACTCGAACTCGGCAAACGGCGTGTAGAACAGGTCGAGCATGGACAGGCCCCTCACGCGACGTTGCGGTGGCAGACATCCGCGTGCGGATCGTAGGCCTCGACCATGCGCCGGGCCTTCAGGAGGTTCTCCGGGCTCAAGACCTCGACCGTCTCGCCCCAGGCCACCGGCTCGCGGGCGATCAGCAGGGTCTGCGGGAAGGCGCGCCTGACCATGTCGAGGTCGTGCAGCACGGCGATCACGGTGCGGGATTCCGTATGCCAGCGGCGCACCAGATCGAGCAGGTCGGCGGTCGTCTTGGCGTCGATGGCCGTGAACGGCTCGTCGAGCAGGATCACGGGGGCGTCCTGGAGGAGAAGGCGCGCGAAGAGCGCCCGTTGCATCTGCCCGCCCGACAGGGTCGAGATCGGGCGGCGCTCGAAGCCGGTCAGACCTACGGCCGCCAGAGCCTCGTCGATCCTGGCGCGGTCCTGCCGGGAGATGCCGCCGAACAGGCCGGAGCGGGACCACAGGCCCATGGCGACCAGATCGTAGACGGACAGCGGAAAGGACCGGTCGATCTCGGCCGCCTGGGGCAGATAGGCGATGCCGCGCGAGGCATGGCACCGGATTTGGCCTTCGAGAGGCTTGAGAGTGCCGACGATGCCCTTGAGCAGGGTGGACTTGCCGGCCCCGTTGGGCCCGACCACGGCCATCAGGCAGCCGGCCTGAATCTCCCCGTCCAGGTGATGCACGGCGGGCCTGCGGCCGTAGCCGAGGGTCACTTCATCGAAACGGATGGCTGGCGGTGCTGCGGACATGCGCTACCCCATCACACGGAGGACCAGCACCCATAACACCGCCAGCGCGACGGCGGTCCCGGCCAGGCGCTGCCCGACCGAGAGGCGCAGGAGCGAAAAGGTCGGGGCGGCGGCAACCGCCCGATGCTCGTGGGCGTGATGATGGTGGTGATGGCCATGCGTCATGGCCCCTACATAGACCGGTCCGGCGGCCATTTCCAGGGGGCGTATAGTATTTTATACGCCCCCATCAACCATATGGTTTATATAGGGATCTGTCAGAACGCCGGGTGGTACTGATAGAGCCAGGTCTCGCTCAGGACTTCGTTCTCGTTGCGCAGGTAGCAGCGCATCTCGACGGGCTCGGTTCCGGTCACGGTCAGGTCGAACTGGGTGCGCCAGTGGCCGGGCACGTTGTTGGGAACGGCCTCGGTGAGGATATTCGAGAACTCGCCCCGGGAGGCGGTCAGCACGGGTCTGGGGATCACGCCGTTCGGCAGCTTGGTCAGGGGCTCGCCGAGGAACTCCACCATGAACTTGCGAACGCCCTTCGGCCGGACGGTGCCGGCCTGCCCGCCATTGCCGAGGCGGGTGGCGACCACGCGGGCGCGCGGAGTCGGGTAGGGTTCCTCAGCGGACCAGTACATCTTGTAGCGAAGCTCGATGGCTTGGCCTGCGCGCACGGGCTCCGCCGGCACCCACATGGTCACGATGTTGTCGTGGATCTCGTCATCCGTGGGAATCTCGACGAGTTGGATAGAGCCCCGGCCCCAGGTGCCCTGCGGCTCGATCCAGAGAGACGGGCGGCGGTCGTAATAGACGCCGTCGAGGTAATGGTCGAAGTTCCGGTCGCGCTGGAGCAGGCCGAACCCCTTGGGGTTCTCGTCCCCGAAGGCCGACGTGATGATGCGCGGCGGGTTGTTGAGCGGGCGCCAGATCCGCTCGCCGGTGCCGGTCCACATGGCGAGCCCGTCCGAGTCGTGGATCTCCGGGCGCCAGTCGATGGCGGTGGTCTTCGACTTCTCCGAATACCAGTACATGGAGGTCAGGGGTGCGAGGCCGAGGCGGGCCACGTCCTGGCGCATGAAGACGGCCGCATCGATGTCCATGATGACGGCGGCCGCCCGCTGCATGATGAAGCGATAGGCGCCGGCCACGCTCGGCCCATCGAGCAGGGCATAGACCGTGACCGTATCCTGGCCCGGCTGCGGGGTCTCGAAATAGACATGGGTGAAATCGGGGAATTCCTCGTTCTTCCCGAAAACGGCCACGTCCACGGCCAGGCCGCGGGCCGAGAGGCCGTACTGGTAGAGTTCGCCGATGGCGCGGAAATAGGAGGCGCCGAGGAAGGCCACCCAGTCGTTCTTCCTCCAGTCGAGCTTGCCGTTGCGGGCCTCCTGGAAGCGGAAGCCGGCGAAGCCCGAATTGTCCGGCAGCTTCCGGGCCGGCGAATCCGCCGGCATGTCGAAGTAATCGCTGTCGTAGATAATCTCGCGCTGCTGTCCGCCCTCGACCACGTGCATGCGCACCGGCTTCTGGAAGAAGCGACCCAGATGGAAGAAGGTGACGGGGAACTCGCTCGGGCCATTGGCCCAGAGCGCCAAGTCGGTCTTGAACCGGATCTTGCCGTGGGCATCGTAATCGATCTGGGCCAGCACCTCGGGTGAGGGGCTTTGCGGCGCCACATAGGGCGAGCGCGCCATGTCCTGCGCCCGCTTCTTCAGATCGTCGAACGAGAAGGGGGAGGGGATCCCCATCTTCAGGCCCTGCTGGGCCAGGGCTGCCCCTGAAAAGCCCTGCGCAGCGAGGGCGGCCGTGGCGGTTGCAGTTTGGAGAAAGCGGCGGCGATTGATCATGGATGAGCGCATGTGTCTGTGGAAGGACGCAGCCCTACCGACCAAGGTGGCAGGATTAAGTCCCTCTTAGCCTCTTGAGAAATCTTCGTCAGCGGTCAATGTTGCCCCACACACAGGCACAGCGACAGCCGAGCCTTCAACTTAGGGAGTACGCCATGTATCGAACAGTTATGCGCCGCGTCGTCGGCGCAGCGGCCGCCATTGCGCTTGCGGGAGCCAGCGTTCCGGCCCAGGCCCAGGATTTCATCAACATCCTGACCGGCGGCACCTCGGGCGTCTATTATCCCATGGGCGTCGCTCTCTCCAAGGTCTTCACCGAGAAGGTCCAGGGCTCGCGCCCGTCGGTCCAGGCCACGAAGGCTTCGGTGGAAAACCTCACCCTGCTGCAGCAGGGCAAGGGCGAGATCGGCTTCACCCTCGGCGACAGCCTCGCCATGGGCTGGGCAGGTGACGAGGAGGCTGGGTTCAAGAGCAAGCTCGACAAGCTGCGCGGCATCACGGCCATCTACCCGAACTATATCCAGATCGTCGCGACGCAGGAATCCGGCATCAAGTCGCTCGCGGACCTGAAGGGCAAGCGCCTTTCGGTCGGCGCGCCGAAATCCGGCACCGAGCTCAATGCCCGGGCGATCCTCCAGGGCGCGGGCCTGACCTACAAGGATCTCGGCAAGGTCGAATACCTGCCGTTCGGCGAATCGGTCGAGCTGATGAAGAACCGCCAGCTCGATGCGACCCTGCAATCGGCAGGCCTCGGCGTCTCGTCGATCCGCGACCTGTCCACGTCTGTGCCGATCGTCGTGGTGGAGATCCCGGCCGCCGTCGTGGAAAAGGTCGGCTCGCCCTACATCAAGGCCACGATCCCGGCCAACACCTATGGCGGCCAGACCGCTCCCGTCGAGACGGCCGCCGTCGTGAACTATCTGGTCACCCATTCGGGCGTGAAGGACGAGACCGTCTACCAGATGACCAAGGCGATCTACGAGAGCCTGCCCGAGCTCGCCGCTGCCCATGCGGCCGCCAAGGACATCAAGCTCGAGAGCGCACTCGCCGGCATGCCCGTGCCGATGCACCCGGGCGCGCAACGCTATTTCGACGAGAAGGGCGTGAAGAAATAAGGCCTTTAGGGCGCTCTTTCATTGACAATCAGGCCGGGGCGGGTGAACTGCTCCGGCTTTTTTCATGCCAAGAAATTTCAGCCCAAGGGAGAGACCACGCCATGAGTCAGGGTGTGAACGCATCTGAGGTCGCAACGCTTGAGGCGCCATCGGCGCCCATGGCGAACCCGGAGCACGGTCTCCCGGAGAATTTCGGCGCAGGTTTTCTCGGCAAGCTTCTGTTCTCGATCGCGGTGGCCTTCTCGACCTTCCAGATCATCACCGCCTTCGGCATTCCTCTCGACAGGCCATTCGTCGCCAACATCACGCTGATCACTCTCATCGGCGCGGCCTTCGTGGCCTGGGCCGGCTGGCTGGTCTTCCTTCGCCTCAAAGGCGAGAGTGTCGTCAACGGGGCGCTGGCCCTGATCGCGCTCGCCGTCACCTACGGGCTCATCCTCAAGTTTCCGGGCGGCCTGCCGAGCCAGGTGGTGCGCGCGATCCATGTGGGGTTCCTGAGCCTCGTCGCGGGCGCCATGCTGGCCAATCACAAGGCGCGCAGCCCCGCCACCGTGGCGATCGGATGGCTCGTCGGCCTCGCTGGCTTCGGCATCGGCCTCTATCACTGGGGGCTCTACGAAGAACTCCTGGTCCGCGCCGGCGAACTCACGCAGGGCGACATGATCGTGGGCATCGCGGCCATCGCAATCCTGCTTTACCTCGTCTGGCGCGTCATGGGGCCGGCGCTGCCCATCGTGGCGGGCCTGTTCCTCGCCTATTGCCTGTTCGGCAATTACTTGCCGGCGCCCTTCGACCATCGCGGCTATTCCCTGGAGCAGGTGATCGAGCACATGTCCTTCGGGACGGAGGGGCTCTACGCCACGCCGACCCTGGTCTCGGCCACCTACATCTTCCTGTTCATCCTGTTCGGCGCCTTCCTCGAGCGCGCCGGCATGATCCAGCTCTTCACCGACGTTGCCATGGGCCTGTTCGGCAGCGCCAAAGGCGGGCCGGCGAAGGTCGCGGTCTTTTCCTCAGCATTGATGGGGACGATCTCCGGATCGGGAGTCGCGAACGTGGTTTCGACTGGGCAGTTCACCATTCCGCTCATGAAGCGCTTCGGCTACCGCTCCGAATTCGCCGGCGGTGTCGAGGCGACGGCCTCGATGGGCGGGCAGATCATGCCGCCGGTCATGGGCGCGGTCGCCTTCATCATGGCCGAGACCATCGACGTGCCTTACGTCGAGATCGTCAAGGCCGCGATCATCCCGGCGATCCTCTATTACGCCTCCGCGTTCCTGGCCGTGCACCTCGAAGCCGGCAAGTCCGGGCTGATGGGCCTCTCGCGAGCGGAACTGCCGAGCGCCGCACGGGCTCTCAAGGAGAAGTGGCACCTCATCCTGCCGCTCGCCGTTCTCGTCTATCTGCTGTTTTCCGGCTATACGCCGCTGTTCGCCGGCTCCATTGGCCTGGCGCTCACGGTGGTGTTGATTCTGGCCGGCTCCTTCGCGTTCGGCATCCTGAACCAGACCGCCCGCATCATCTTCTGGGTCGGCCTCGGCCTGATCGCTGGCACCTTCCTATGGGTCGGCGTCACCCTCGTTCTGGCTCTGGTGGCCGTCCTGGTCCTCGCGAGCGTTTTCGTCCGCGGCGGACGCGAGACCCTGGAGGCTTGCCGCGATGCGCTCGCCGACGGCGCCCGCCAGGCCCTTCCCGTGGGTCTCGCCTGCGCGGTCGTGGGCATCGTGATCGGCACGATGACGCTCACCGGCATCGGCACGATCTTCGGCAACTGGGTCGTGTCCATCGGAAAGGACTCGCTCATCGCATCGCTGGTCCTGACGATGATCGTCAGCCTGATCCTCGGCATGGGCATCCCGACGATCCCGAACTATATCATCACCTCGTCGCTGGCCGCCCCGGCCCTGCTGACGCTGGGCGTCCCGCTCATCGTCTCGCATATGTTCGTGTTCTACTTCGGCATCATGGCCGACCTGACGCCGCCGGTGGCGCTCGCGGCCTTTGCCGCGGCACCCATCGCCAAGGCGTCTGGCTTCCGGATCGGCTTCGCGGCCCTGCGGATCGCGCTGCCCGGTTTCGTCATTCCCTATATGGCGGTCTACGATCCGGCGCTCATGATGCAGCCGGTCCCCGGCCTGTCGGGTGCCGCCTTCTGGGCGAATGTCGCCTACATGGTGGTGAAGGCGGGCTTGGCCGTCCTGCTCTGGGGCGCTGCCTCCGTGGGGTATCTCGGCACCAGGATGCCCTGGTGGGAGCGGCTTGCCGCGGCGGTGGCGGCGGCCTTCCTGGTCCTTGCGCTGCCGGCGACCGACGAGATCGGCTTCGCCCTGGCGGTGCTGGTCCTGGGCTTCCACATCTGGCGGTCCCGCCGGGGCGCCGCACCCGCTGTCAGCCGTTGATCTGCCTTCTCGCCGGCTCCAAGATTGCGCCTCTGATGGCGGGCGCGATCACCCTCGCCTGGACGCATTCGGTCGAAAAGATCACCTGGGAGGAGGATTGGCGCTCGACGCCGGCGGGCCTTGAGCTCGTCGAGGCGCGGATACGCGGCTCCGGCGCCGGCATGGAGCCGCCGCCGGAGGCCAGGTTCGCCAATGGTGTCTGGGCGTGGAAACCGAGCCTGCCGCCGCAGGCGCAGGTGATCATGCGCCGCTCGGGTGCAACGGCGGATTGGCGGATCTGCATCGCGGGGCAATGCCGCCCGATGGAGGCCTACGTTCCGCCCGCGGCCGATCCGATCACGATGAAGGTGTGCGAGGAGCCTTAAGCCCGCCCGGTCAGCGGCTCGGCGGCGACGCAGCGGCGCCAGAGATGGACGAGGGCGTAGATGGCGAACAGGCCGAACAGGACCATGAGTGCATAACCGACGTGGTCGCCGAGTTCGAACAGGCCCGCGATGGCCCAGCCGGCGGCGATCGTGACGCCGAAAACCTCCGCGCCGACCAGAACCATGATGCTCACGATGGTGGTCACGTTGCGCCAGTTGGTGCTTTTCGCCTGAGCCACTTCTGCCAAACTCCATTTTCTGCAAAGGGACTACCCTAAACGCCCCCTCGGGTGCAAGTTCTCCCCGAATCTCATTCCGTTGCGCCTCACATTCAAGAGATCATGTCCGAGACACCTGTCTTCTCGACCGCCGCCGTCGCGGCCCCACACAGCCTCGCCGCCGAGACCGGCCAGACCATCCTCGCCGCAGGGGGCAATGCCATTGAGGCCATGGTGGCCATGGCGGCCACCGTTGCGGTGGTCTATCCGCACATGAACGGCATCGGCGGCGATGGGTTCTGGCTCGTGCGCGAGCCCAAGGGCCGCATTCATGCCCTCGATGCCTCTGGGCCGGCCGGCTCGCTCGCCACCCTCAAACGCTACCGGGAGAAGGGCTATGACGCCATCCCGCCGCGCGGGCCGAATTCGGCACTCACCGTGGCCGGAGCGGTCAGCGGCTGGGGGCTGGCCCTGGAGCTTTCCAAAGCGCTCGGCGGGCAGTTGCCGCTCGATCTGCTGCTCGGAGATGCCATTCGCCATGCCCGCGACGGATACCCGGTCTCCCGCTCCGAAGAGCGGTTCGTGACAAGCGAGGAAGCCGCCCTCTATGAGGTTCCCGGTTTTGCCGACGCCTTTCTGGTCGACGGCAAGCGAGCGCCGCAGGGAACGCAGAGGCGGACGCCGCGCCTCGCCGACACCCTGGAACAGCTCGCCCATGCGGGCCTAGCCGATTTCTACCGCGGCGATGTGGGGCGGGAGATCGCCCTCGACCTGGAGCGGATCGGCAGCCCCATCGCACGCCGTGACCTGGAGACCTATCGCGCCCGCGTCGTGGAACCCCTGTCTGTCAGGCTGCAGAACTCCACCGTCTACAATCTGCCGCCGCCGAGCCAGGGACTGGCCACCCTGCTGATCCTTGGCATGGTCGAGCGCCTCAAGGGGCTTCGGGCCGAGACGCCGGAGCATCATCATGCCCTCATCGAGGCTGCGAAGCGCGCCTTCTCCCTCCGTGATCGGGTGGTCGCGGACCCTCGCAACCTGGCCCACGACCCGGCCTCCTTCCTGACGCCCCAGGCGCTGGAGAGGGAAGCCGCCCTCATCGACATGAGGCGGGCCGCCTCCTTTCCGCTGCCGCGTCCCATCGACGGCGACACGATCTGGATGGGAGCCATCGACCGCGACGGGCTCGCCGTGTCCTACATCCAATCCGTGTTCTGGGCCTATGGCTCCGGCTGCCTGCTCCCGGCGACGGGGGTCCTCTGGCACAATCGCGGCACGGCCTTCTCGCTCGATCCTGCGAGCCGCAACCGGCTGGAGCCCGGCCACCGGCCGCTCCATTCCCTCAATCCGGCCATGGCCGTGTTCGACGATGGGCGGGTGCTGTCCTTCGGGGCGATGGGTGGCGAGACCCAGCCTCAGTTCCTCAGCCAGATCTTTTCGCGCTACGCCGGGGCCGGCATGGGATTGGCGGACGCCGTGGAGGCGCCGCGCTGGCTGCTCGATGCACGGCCCCGCGAGCGCGAGGCCGTGCTGAAGGTGGAGAGCCATTTCGATCCCGGCCTGATCCGCGGCCTCTCGCGGCTCGGCCATGGCATCGATGAGATGGACGAGGCCTATTCCGGACGCTTCGGCCATGCGGGCATGCTGGTGAAGCATCCCCGCAATGGCCGCGTCGAGGCGGTGCACGATCCGCGTTCGGACGGCGGATCGCTCGGCCTCTAACCCGCCCACAGGCCGTGGAGGAGGCTTACGCCCAGGACCAGCACGAAGGCGGCGGCCAGGAGCTCGAGGCCCGCGATGGCGATGGCTCCCGAGGCTCCCCGCCCGCCGGCGACCCGCAGGGCCATGGCCTTGAAGAAGACCGCGAGCGCCGCGATGGCCCCGGTGGTCAGCGCCGTACCGAGCGCCATGGCGAAGGTCGCCGCGATGCCGGCCGCGAAGAGGCCCTGCGACAGAGCGAAGACCAGGACGATGAGGGCACCCGCGCAGGGCCGGATGCCGGCGGCGATCGCTACGCCGGCCATGTCGCGCCAGCGGGTCAGGCGGCTGAGCTCCTGCGGAGGCGGCATGTGGACGTGGTCGCAATCCTCCTGCACGGGGGCATAGGGGTTGCGGCCGAGCGCCATGACGCCCAGCACCTTGCCGGCCTTGCGCCAGGTGATGACGGCGCCGAGCAGGGCCACGGCAATGAAGCTTGCCACCTCGACGTTCATGGCGAGCTTGTTCATGGTGGAGGCGGTCGCCCGCAGCGCGAGGTTCACGATGGACACGATGCCGATGGCAACCAGCGCCTGCACGAGGGCGGCGGCCAGGCTCAGGGCGAAACCCTTCCGCAAGGCCTTGTCGTCAGCCACGAGATAGGCCGAGATCACGCCCTTGCCGTGTCCCGGACCCGCCGCATGGAAGACCCCATAGGCGAAGCCGACGAGCAGGAGGGAGGAGAGGGCGGAGCCGTCCTCCTTCATGGCGCGGACGCCGGCTTGCAGGCTGCCGTAGAATCCGGATTGCACGGACAGGATCCAGGCGCCGATGCTGCCCGATGGGGTCGCCTCCCGCAGGCCCATGCCGAAGGGATTGCGTGGTGGCGGCTTGCCGACCGGGCCGAGCCACAGGCCGATCAGCCCCATAGCGAGGGCGACAGTCGCGACAGCCGCGAGCATCACGCCGACCCGTCGCGCGAGCGGCATCCGGCCCGGGCGCGAAAGGGCAGGGGCGTCGGACGTCAGGGACATGCGACGATGGCCCTGTTGGAATATTCGATTCCGATGTCCTGAGGCTGGATGGCCCCCTCGTTCTGCAGGATCTGCTGCATGCTGGCATCGAGCGGCTTTGCCTTGGCGATGCTCGTCACGCAGCCCTGGGGGGCATTGGCGAGCGAAATGGCCGCCTGGCCCTCGGACAGGCTGAAATAGACGAAGAAGGTCGGATCCTCGATCTCGATGGACACAGCTCCCGAGGGCGCTGCAGGGGTCTTGAGTGGCAGGAAGAACGACATGGCGACCTGGTTCTTCTCCATGCTCATCCGAGCCTCGCGCGGCTGGTCGAAGCCTTGCTGCTTCCCACGGGCCTTGAGCACGGTGAAATAGTCGAACTCGTTCAGGGAGCCGGCATTCTCGTCCGCCAGTTCCTGAAGCTCTTCCGGCGTCAACTTGCCGTCGTTGTCCTTGTCGAGCCCCTGGGTGACATAAGCCGTATAGGCCTCGTCGAAGGTCCAGTGATGGCGCACGCCCGTCACCTTGCCGTCGGGTGCGAAGATGATCTCCGCCTTGGCCGTC
Organism: Microvirga sp. Mcv34; assembly: GCF_024519725.1. Taxonomy (GTDB): domain Bacteria; phylum Pseudomonadota; class Alphaproteobacteria; order Rhizobiales; family Beijerinckiaceae; genus Microvirga. Next base: position 24,960 of record NZ_JALJRK010000052.1, read on the forward strand.
ACCCACACATGGGGATGCGCCAGGGCTGGCGAGGCCAGGCCCATGCTCAAGGCCGCCAGGGCCGATATCAGTCCGAGATGGCGTGTCATGCGTCGACCCTGAAATGGCGATGTCCGGCCGAGGCCGGGACCTTGGAAGCGATATGGGGGTTTCGTGGTTAACAGAGGCGAAACGAGGGCGCTCGATTGACGGCCTCCGGAAGATATGTCAGCATTACTGACATATTCACAAAAAAGACCGGAACACCGGCAGCGGAGCAAGAAGCTCCAGGAGGATAACGGGTAATGGCCGACGGTCATGGTGCGCTCCGCAACGTAACGCTCGACGACAAGTACGATCTGTCCAAGGATCACGTTTTTATTACCGGCACGCAGGCGGTCATCCGCATGCTGCTCATGCAGCGCGAGCGGGATCGACTGGCGGGCCTCAGCACGGCGGGTTTCGTGTCCGGCTATCGCGGCTCGCCTATCGGTGGCCTCGACCAGAATCTCTGGCGCGCCCGGAAGTGGTTGGAGGCCTCCAACATCGTCTTCCAGCCTGGCCTCAACGAGGAGCTCGCGGCCACCGCCGTCTGGGGCACTCAGCAGGCCGAGATCCGGGGCGACGGCAAATATGATGGTGTCTTCGGCCTCTGGTACGGCAAGGGCCCCGGCGTCGATCGCTCCGGCGACGTGTTCCGCCATGCCAACATGGCCGGCTCTTCGAGGCATGGCGGCGTGCTTGCCCTGATGGGCGACGACCACACGGCGGAATCCTCCACCGTCGCGCATCAGTCCGAATTCCATTTCGTCGACGTAATGATCCCGATCCTGAACCCGGCGGGCGTTCAGGAAATCCTCGATTACGGCCTCTACGGCTATGCCATGAGCCGCTTCTGCGGCACCTGGGTGGCGTTCAAGTGCGTGAAGGACAACATCGAGTCGACCGCTTCCGTCGATGCCTCGCTCGACCGGGTGAAGATCGTCATTCCGGACGATTTCACCATGCCGACCGGCGGTCTGAACATCCGCAACCGCGACGGCGTGCTCGACCAGGAGGCGCGGCTTCAGGATTTCAAGCGCGACGCCATGCTGGCGTTTGTCCGCGCCAACAACCTCAACCGCATCGTCCTCTCCGGCGGCCGCAATGCGAAGATCGGCATCATCACCGTCGGCAAGTCCTATCTCGACGTGCGCCAGGCCCTCGACGAGCTGGGCCTCGACGAGGTGAAGGCGAACGACATGGGACTTCGCCTCTACAAGGTCGCGTGTCCCTGGCCACTCTCGCAAGCCGAACTCATGGATTTCGCGCGCGGGCTCGACAAGGTCATCGTCGTCGAGGAGAAGCGCTCCCTCATCGAGGTGCAGCTGCGCGAGGAGCTTTACGGCACCGCCAACCAGCCGCTCTGCATCGGCAAGAAGGACGAGGAAGGCCGCTGGCTGTTCCCTGTGAAGGGCGCGCTCGATCCCAACGACATCGCCATCGTCATCGGCGAGCGGCTGCTCGCCTATCACAACAACGACGACCTGCGCGGGCGCGTGGCGCGGCTTCGCCATGCGCAGGAGGTGCTGACGACGACCGGCGACGTGGCCACCCGCGTGCCGCATTTCTGCTCGGGCTGCCCGCACAATACCTCTACGAAGGTGCCGGACGGCATGCGCGCCTATGCGGGCATCGGCTGCCACTACATGGTGCAGTGGATGGACCGCTCCACCGAGGGCTTCACCCAGATGGGCGGCGAGGGCGCGAACTGGATCGGCGAGGCGCCGTTTTCCAAGCGCGGCCATGTGTTCCAGAACCTGGGCGACGGCACCTACAACCATTCGGGCGTCCTAGCCTTGCGCTGGGCGATCCACACCAAGACCAACGTCACCTACAAGATCCTCTTCAACGACGCGGTCGCCATGACCGGCGGGCAGAAGCACGAGGGCGGGCTTACCGTCGACATGATCGCCCGTCAGGTGCGCGAGGAGGGCGTGGATCGCATCGCCCTCGTGACCGACGAGCCGCACAAATACCCGAAGGATATCCGCTGGCCGGCCGGCATGACGATCCATCACCGCAGCGAGCTCGATGCGGTGCAGCGCCAGCTCGCGGAGGTCTCCGGCGTGACGGTGATGATCTACGATCAGACCTGCGCGTCCGAGAAGCGCCGCCGCCGCAAGCGCGGCGAGTTCCCCGATCCGGACAAGCGCGTGATCATCAACGATCTCGTCTGCGAGGCCTGCGGCGATTGCTCGGTGCAGTCGAACTGCGTCGCCGTGCAGCCGGTCGAGACCGAGTTCGGCCGTAAGCGCCAGATCGACCAGTCGAACTGCAACAAGGACTTCTCCTGCGTCCAGGGCTTCTGCCCGTCCTTCGTGACGGTGCACGGCGCCAAGATCAGGAAGGCCGTTCCCGAGACGGTGTCGACGGACGGCATGGCGTTCAAGCCGCTGCCCGACCCGGCGATCCCGGCCATCGACCGCACCTTCAACGTGATCGTCACGGGTATCGGCGGCACGGGCGTCGTGACCATCGGGGCGATCCTCGGCATGGCGGCGCATCTCGAAGGCAAAGGCCTCGGCATGATCGACATGGCGGGCCTCGCCCAGAAGGGCGGTGCGGTCTACAGCCATGTGCGGCTCGCCAACAACCAGGACGACATCCATGCCATTCGCGTGAGCGCGGAATCGGCCCATCTCGTGCTCGGCTGCGATCTCGTGGTCACGGGAACAAAGAAGGTGCTGGCCTCCGTGAAGGAGGGGCAGACCGCCCTCGTGGTGAACACGGCGGAGGTCATGCCGGGCGAGTTCACCCGCAATGCCGATTTCTCGCTTCCGACCGAGCGCCTGAAGCGCGCGATCAAGTTGGCGGCGGGCCAGGACGGCGTGTCCTTCGTCGACGCGACGGCGATTGCCACGGCGCTTCTCGGCAATGCGATCGCGGCCAACATGTTCATGCTGGGCTATGCCTACCAGGCCGGTCGCGTTCCGCTCTCCGGGGCCGCCATCGAGAAGGCGATCGAGCTCAACGGCGAGGCGGTGAAGATGAACCTCGCCGCCTTCACCTGGGGCCGCCGCGCGGCGGCCGAGCCCGAGCTGATCGCCGCCATGATGAGCGAGCTGAAGGCGCCGACGGAATCGCGCAAGATCTCCGAGACTCTGGACGAGGTGATCGCGCGGCGTGTTGCGTTCCTCTCGGATTACCAGAGCAAGCGCTACGGCCGCCGTTACCAGGGCCGCGTCGAGCGTGTCCGCGCCGCGGAAGACAAAGCCGTGCCGGGCTCGACCACGCTCACGGACGCGGTGGCGCGTTCGCTGTTCAAGCTCATGGCCTACAAGGACGAGTACGAGGTGGCGCGTCTCTACACGAACGGCCATTTCGAGAAACAGGTCGGGTCAGCCTTCGAGGGCGAGAACCTGCGCTACGAATTCCACCTCGCGCCGCCGCTGCTCGCCCGGAAGGACCCTGTGACTGGCGTTCCGAAGAAGATGAGCTTCGGGCCGTGGATGATGAAGGCCTTCCGCGTTCTCGCCGGCCTGAAACCGCTGCGCGGCACGCCGCTCGACGTCTTCGGCTACACCCACGAGCGCCGCACCGAGCGCCAGCTCATCCGCGAATTCGAAGGACGCATCGAGGAGATCGTCGCGAAGCTCAATGGCGACAACCATGCGGCGGCGGTGGGCCTTGCCGCCCTTCCTCAGAAGATCCGTGGCTTCGGTCATATCAAGGAGCGGAACCTGAAAGCTGCGAAAGCGGAGGAGGCGGATCTTCTCGCCAGGTTCCGTGCCGGGCCGCAGCCGATGGCGGCTGCGGCGGAGTAATAGGCTACTACGTCATCGTCATCCCGGATCGGCTCCGCCGTCCGGGATGACCGCTTTATGAGGATGGGTCTTAACCCCGCGCTTGAAAAGCCTCAACGAAGCTCTTCGCCACCTTGGGCACGTTCGTCTCGTTCAGCCCCGCCACGCACATGCGGCCGGACCCGACGAGATAGACGCCGTCCCGCTCGCGCATGGTATCGACCTGCTGGGCGCTCAAGCCCGTGTAGCTGAACATGCCGCGCTGATTGAGCAGGAAGCTCACGTCGATCTCGTTCGACAGCGCACGGATGTGCTCGGCGAGCAGCTTGCGCATGGAATCCATGCGATTGCGCATGGTCTCGACCTCACCGGCCCATTGGGCGCGCAGCTCGTCGCTGCCGAGCACGGTCGCCACGAGAAGGCCGCCCGTCATCGGCGGGCTCGAATAGCTGCGGCGCACGGCGAGCTTCAGCTGGCCGAGCACGCGCTCGGCCTCGTCCGCGTCGCGGCAGACAACGCTCAGGCCGCCGCAGCGCTCGCCGTAGAGCGAGAAGTTCTTCGAGAAGGAATTGGCCACGAGGCAGCTCGCGCGCTCGGCATAGCGGCGCACGAAGGCGGCATCCTCGTCGAGGCTGGTGCCGAAGCCCTGATAGGCCATGTCGAACACGACGATGTGGCGCTTGGCGATGAGCACGTCGGTAACGGCTGCCTGCTGACGCTCGTCGAGATCGACGCCGGTCGGGTTGTGACAGACGGGCTGGAGCACCACGATGGAACCGTTCTCGGCCGCTTCGAGCGCCTTGACCATGCCGTCGAAATCTACCGAGCGGTTGGCGCGATCCCAATAGGGATATGTCGTGGTTTTGAAGCCCGCCCGCTGGAACAAGCCATGGTGGTTGTCCCAGGTCGGGTCGCTGACCAGCACCGTGCGGCCGGGAGTGTGCTTCGCGAGGAAGTCGGCCGCGATGCCGACCGCGCCCGTGCCGCCGAGAGTCTGGATCGTGGCGATGCGCTTCTCGGCCCGGGCCGGATGGCTGTCGCCGAACACGAGCTTCTGCACGCCCTCGCGATAGCCCGCATGGCCTTCCATGGGCAGGTAGGGCCGCTCCGCGAAGCCGGCCCGCTCATAGGCCGTCCTGACCGCGCCTAGGACCGGGATGCGGCCCTTCTCGTCGGTGTAGACGCCGATGCTGAGATTGACCTTCTCGGTCCGGGGATCGGCCTTGAAGGCGTCGTTGAGGGAAAGGATCGGGTCGCCCGCGAAGGCTTCGACCTGTCCGAAGAGGGATTCCGTCATGCTGATCTCCAAGCCCGCGCGGCCCTGTTCGCGCGACCGCATTCTTCGCTGCCGCGAGACCTAGCCCCGATGCAGGTCTCTCGGCAAGGATCTTTACGGAATGTCAGGGCTCCAGCCGCCAATCGACAGGCTCCAGCCCCTTGCCGGTAAGCCATGCATTGGCGCGGCTGAACGGGTGCGTTCCCCTGAAATCGTTGAGCCGGTTGAGCGGGGAGGGATGGCCCGCCTCGATCACGAGATGCTTCGTGCGATCCACGAGCGCGGCCCGCTTGCGGGCCGGCGCGCCCCAGAGCAGGAAGACCACGGCCGGCTGCCGCTCCGAGACGGCCGCGATCGCCTGGTCGACCAGGGCCGACCAGCCGAACTTCATATGCGCTCCCGACTGTCCAGCTTCCACCGTGAGCGACGTGTTGATGAGCAGCACGCCCTGCTTCGCCCATTTCGACAGGTCGCCCGATTTCGGCATCGGCACGCCCAAATCCTCGGCCATCTCGGCCAGGATCGTGCGCAGGGAGGCCGGAAGCCTCCGGGAGCCGCGATAGGAGAAGGCGAGGCCATGGGAATCGCCCGGCGTCGGATAGGGATCCTGGCCGAGGATGACGACCTTCACCGTGTCGAGCGGCGTGAGGGCAAGGCTGGTGAAGACGAGGTCCGGAGGAGGGAGCACATGCGCGCCCTCGGCGATGCGAGCGTCGACCTTGGCGGCGACGTCGTCGGCGTGACCTTCCTTGAAGAAGGGCAGAGCCGTCCAGGCGCCGGATCCGGAGGCGCTCGCGCGCAGATGCGCGAGCGCCTGTGCAACGGGCCCGCTCATCGGGCGACGATGCGGCCTTCGACCTTGGCGTCCACCGTGCCGAGCTTGCGGACATAGGCCATGACCTCGTTGGCCATGAGCTTACCGTCCGTCACGCCGATCAGCACCTTGCCCTTGCCGAAGGAAGCATAGCCGTCGCCACCGGTAAGCATGAAGTTGTTGGTGGCGACCTTGTAGGTCTTCGCCATGTCGATGGGCTGGCCGTTTACGACGATGTTGCTCACGCGCGAGCCTGCGGGAGCCTTCGAGTCCACCTCGAATTTCAGGCCCGAGACCTGCGGGAAGCGGCCAGCGCGGTTTTCCATCTGCGACACGCCGTTCTCCAACGCCGCCTTGATGTCGGCACCCGTGACCGCGACGAGCGAGGTGGAATTGCCGAACGGCAGTTCTGAAAGGATATCGCGGCGGGTCAGCTTCACGCCGGCCGGGTATTCCTTGTTGGCGCGGATGCCGCCGCCGTTCACGATCGCCACGTCTCCACCGGTCGAGTCCTTGATCGCGTCGGCGATCAGGTTGCCGATGGCGGCTTCCTGCGCGCGGACCGTGGAGGAGCGGCTGTCGAGCGCATTCGTGGACGTGCCGAGTTCGACATCGAGCTCCTTGGAGAGAAGGGCCTCGTACTTCTTCACGACGGCCTCGACATCCGCATCCGGCGCGTAATCGGCCGTGTTGTGGATGCGGAAGTTCGGCGTCCACGAGACCTTGCGGTCCTTGCCTTCGCCGGACACCGTGGCGGTGATGTCGAGGGATGTCACGTAATGGGCGTCCTCGCCGGATTCCACCATCGCGGTCTTGTCGTTGTAGGTGACGATGAGGTCGTGGTCGTGGCCCGTGAGCAGCACGTCGACGACACCCGACTGCACGATGGCGTTGTCGACGCTGCGGTCCGTGTGCGTGACGGCGACGATCATGTCCGCGCCCTGCTTGCGCAGATCCGCAGCCTGCGTCTTGAGAGTCTCGAGTTCGGGCAGGAACTTGAGATCCCCGGGCGAGGACAGGCGGGCGGTTTCCGCGAGCGCCAGTCCCACGACACCGACCTTCACGGGGCCGAGGTCGAAGATCGCGTTGTCTTTCATGCCGGGAACCGGCGTTCCGTCAGCCTGGCGGATATTGGCGCCGAAGAACGGGAACTTCGCTTCGCCCATGCGCTTAAGGTAGATGTCCTTGCCGAAATCGAATTCGTGGTTGCCCGGCACGAACACGTCGGGTTTGACCATGTTGGTCAGCTCGACGATATGTTCGCCCTGGTCGAAGCCCGACATCAGCGACGGAGAGAAGGTGTCGCCGCCATGGGCGAACAGCACCGGTACGCCGCGGGCGCGCTCTTCCTTGACGATGGTGGCCAGCTTGCCGAAGCCGCCCCGTCCCTTTTCGGCGGACATCTTGTAGATGTCGTTCACGAGAAGCAGGCTGAAGGTGGGCTTGGACGGTGCCGTCTGCGCGTGGCCCGGCCCGGTCAGTACGGTTGCCGATAGAAGGGCTCCGAGGCTGAGCCCGAGGGCATGGCGGCGTGATAGTTTCAACATGGCTGGTTCCGCTGCTGGACGGGCCGTAGGCCCTGTGAGATTTGTGCGGGCCCAGAATGCTCAGTTCCAAAGGGGTGGGCAAGCCCGTTCTGCAATCATGATGCATCGGCTCACACCCACCTCAACCCGGGCGCGGCGAGGGAGGTTCGGCCCGCCATCGGCGACGGCTTTGCTTGACGCATGGACATTTCGGCGCGAAGCATCTTAATCTTCCTGCCTTCGGCTCTTTCCTTCCCGTGCGTGCATGGAGACGCTTTTCAAGCAGACACGAGATCTTGTTGACTAAATCGAATTTGCCGTTGTCCCAGCCCAGAGATCCAGGACATTCCCCGTCCAAAGTCGGCACGGCCCTGCGTCGCCGCGCCCGTGCCCGCGCGCGCGGGCGGCTGACCCTCTTCATGGGCCTGTTCGGTGTCGTCTTCATCCTCCTGACCTTCGGTTATATCGCCTGGGAACAGCGCAACCGCCTGATCCAGCGCAACGAGGATGACATCCGGAGCGCGGCCTTCTTTCTGGCCGATCATGCGGCCAGGCTTCTGGAGGTCACGGACCTGACCTTGAAGCAGGCGGCGACCCTGATTCAGGGGCATGGCTGGGACGAGATCGAGACATCGAGGCCTCTGTGGCAGCAGCTTCATGCCGTTCAGGACGGTCTGCCTTTCGTCGAGGACATCTGGCTCAATGATTCGAGTGGCCGCCTACGTCTCACGTCGGAACGGTTTCCGACTCCATCGTCGGACGTATCAGGGCGCGACGTCTTCACTGCGCAGGTGAATGCCGATCAGGGATTGTTTATCGGAGAACCCATCGTCGGGCGCTTGACGAAGTCGCCAACTTTCATGATCAGCCGACGCCTGAAGGACGGGAACGCCGGATTCGGCGGCGTCGCGTCCGTCACCATCTCCCTGTCCTATTTCTACGATTACTGGTCGAAGATCCGCTTGCCGAAGGGCAGCCGGGTTGCCCTGATGCGTGCATCCGACGGTTCGGTGATCGCGCAGCATCCCGCGCCGCCGGACGGCCTCTCTTTTGCCCCCATCGACAAGGCCGCCTTCGACAGGGCGCAGGCCTCTTCCTCCCAGGCCGGCCTCTACTCCTTCGTCAGCCTGGGCCAAGAGCGAACCGGGGCCTATCGGCAGGTCGACACGATGCCGCTCTATATCGGCGTCAGCATGCCGGAGGATGCCTACTGGACGCCATGGTTCGTTCAGACGCGGCTCTACGGCGCCTTTGCGCTGATCGCTCTTCTGGCCTTGCTCGCCCTGACGGTGCTGGCTTCCGAGCAGTTCCACGAACAGGCCGCCGATGCGGCGCTCCTGGAACGGCAGGTGGCGCTTCGGACAAGCGAGCTGCGCACCGAAACCGCCGCCCTGGAGATCCTCAACCGGACCGGCAGCGTCCTTGCCGCCGAACTCGACATTGACCGCATCATCGAGAGCGTCGTCGATGCCGGGATCGAGCTGACGGAGGCCCAGTTCGGCGTTTTCTATTGCGGCGCGTCCCAGAGCGAGCGGGAGCATTACGGAAAATTCGAGCCTGCAAGCCTCCGCGATGCATTCACGATCCTGGACATCCGAAAGGTCTGCGCCCCGGCTTTCCTGGAAGGCAAGCCAGTCCGCCTGGACAACATGGCCGTCGAGCAGGGGCACGAGGGCACGCCCTTCACCCTGGACGGCTCGGCGGACCGCCCGGTGATCCGCAGCATCCTGGCCGTTCCGGTCGTTCTGCGAACGGGCGACACCCACGGGATCCTGGTCTTCGGGCATGAGCGGACGGGGATGTTCAACCGGCGCTCGGAACGCCTGCTGGCAGGCCTGACGGCTCAGGCCGCCATCGCGCTCGAGAACAGCCGTCTCTACCGCAATGCGCAGAGCGAGATCGAGGAGCGCAAGCAGGCCCAGACCCAGCAATCCCTGCTGATCCGCGAACTCCATCACAGGGTGAAGAACACCCTGGCCACAGTCCAAGCCGTGGTGGGCGCGACGGCGCGCTCCGCGCTCAGCATCGACGATTTCTACCAGGCTTTCGTCGGACGCATCATCTCGCTCGCCAACACCCATTCCCTGCTGACCGAGGCCGTCTGGCAGACCGCGTCCCTGCGGGAGATCCTGGAAAAGGAACTCCGCCCCTACAACGATGCCTCGGCCGAACGGATCGCCTTCCACGGCCCCGAGGTCGATCTGCCTTCCGAGGCGGCCGTGCCGATCGGCATGGCGATCCACGAACTGACCACCAACGCGGCCAAATATGGGGCTCTCTCGGTGCCCGGGGGCAAGGTCTCCATTTCCTGGCAGGCCCAACCAGCCGAGGACGGAACGCGCCTGGGGCTGGTCTGGCAGGAACGGGGAGGGCCCACCGTTTCCTCGCCGACGCGCCAGGGCTTCGGCTCCCGCCTGCTCCACCGGGTGCTGGCCACTCAGCTCAACGCCAAGGTCGAGACGGATTACGAACCGGCAGGGTTGCGCGTCGCCATCAATGCGGTGCTCAAGGAGTCCCGGTTTCCGGACATGAGCGTCTGATACGTCTCTGCGCAAGGTTGGTTTGCAAGCAATCCTGACGATGCGGTGAGGCGTCCTGTTGGCGGAACTGCCTGAAACTTCTATCTAAGGCGGCATCGAGAGCGGGATTCGTATCTCGGATCCTGTGCCAAGGGACTTTTCATGAACGAGAGCGTGAGTCTGACCGATCTTCGCCAGGGCGTGCGCCCGGTGGACCATCCGGCTGTTCGAACCGGTCGGATCGGGGTGCTTCTTCTGAACCTGGGGACCCCCGAGGGCACCAGCTACTGGCCCATGCGAGCCTATCTGAAGGAATTCCTCTCCGACCGGCGCGTCATCGAAACCCCGCGCCTCCTGTGGTGGCCGATCCTCAACCTGATCATCCTGACCAAGCGCCCCGGCCCCAAGGGCCGTGATTACGCGACGATCTGGAACAACGAGCGCGACGAGGGTCCGCTCAAGACCATCACCCGCAACCAAGCGGAGAAGGTGGCGGCCCATATCCGAAGCATCGCGGGCGACAAGGTGACGGTCGACTGGGCCATGCGCTACGGCAAGCCCGAGGTGCGCGAGCGGATCCAGGCGCTTCTCGACCAGGGCTGCGACCGCATCCTTCTGGTACCTCTCTATCCGCAATATGCGGCGGCGACCTCGGCCACGGCCTGCGACCAGGCCTTCCGCGCCCTCATGGACATGCGCTGGCAGCCCACGGTCCGTGTCTCGCCGCCCTATCACGACGATCCGGTCTATATCGATGCGGTCGTCGCCTCCATGAAGAAAGAGTTGGCGAAGCTCACCTTCGAGCCGGAGGTGATCCTCGTCTCGTTCCACGGCGTGCCGAAGGAATACCTGCTGAAAGGCGACCCCTATCACTGCCAATGCGTGAAGACCTGGCGGCTGATGCGGGAGGCTTTCGGCTGGTCGCCCGACAAGTTCCGCATGAGCTTCCAGTCCCGCTTCGGCAAGGCGGAATGGCTGCAGCCCTACACGGACAAGACCGTCGAGGCCCTGGCCAAGAGCGGCGTGAAGCGCATGGCCATCGTAGCACCCGGCTTCTCGGCCGATTGCCTGGAGACCCTGGAAGAGCTCAACGGCGAGAACCGTGAGATCTTCATGCATAACGGCGGCGAGGAATTCGCCTATCTGCCCTGCCTCAACGACAGCGACGACGGCATGCGCGTGATCAACCATGTCGTGGAGCGCGAGCTTCAAGGGTGGATTTAACCATTCACGAAACCGTCACCTCATCCTGAGGAGCAGCCTTTAGGCTGCGTCTCGAAGGATCATCCAGCGCGCACTGGAGACGCCCTCGTCCTTCGAGACGCTTCGCTCCTCAGCGACTGTGTTTTTCGTCAAGCGTTTTGCCACGGGGTCTGATCGCGTAGG
>NZ_JALJRK010000053.1 GCF_024519725.1 Microvirga sp. Mcv34
AGGCTCCTTCTCTTGGCTGGCGCATCGGATGGACCGGAAACCGGGTCCACTTTTCGCTGACGCGGCCCTCTGGGTCCGTCCGATGCGCTAGAAAGTCGCCGCAACCTCCCATGCGCTCATGTCGCGCCCGCCATTCCGCATTGCGCCGCAATAATCCCTTGCGCATGTCCGGCCGGTAGAACGAAAATGGTTCGAACCGGAAGGAAGCAATGGCCGCTGCGATAGACTTGCAGTCCTATCAGGAACCTATTCTTTTTCTGGCAACGGCAGGCATCGTCGTGCCCCTGTTCCACCGGCTCCGAATCAGCCCGGTCCTGGGGTTTCTGGCGGCGGGCGCGTTGCTGGGGCCGTATGGGCTGGGTCGGCTCATGCCGAGTTACCCTTGGATCAACTGGATCACCTTCACCAATCCGGAGGGGACCTCGCGCCTGGCAGAATTCGGCGTAGTGTTCCTCCTCTTCACCATCGGCATCGAGCTGTCCTGGCAACGCCTTCGCACCCTGCGACGCCTCGTCTTCGGGTTCGGCTCCCTGCAGGTGCTGCTGGGCGCCCTGATTCTGGGGCTGGCATTCTATGCCTTCCGAACTGTCGAGACGATCACCGCAGCCACCATCGTCGGCTTGGCCCTCGCATTGTCGTCTACAGCCATCGTGATCCCGGTCCTGGCCGAGCGGAAGCGCCTTAACACGGCGCCCGGGCGGGCCAGCTTCTCGGCTCTGCTGTTCCAGGATCTCCTGGTGGCCCCGATCCTGTTTGCCATTGCTGTGCTCGATACGAGCAGGCCCGAGGTGACCCCATCGTCCTTCGCCATCCTGGTCCTGCAGGCGGTCGTCGCGTTGGTGCTGATCATCGGCCTCGGCCGATTGATCCTCCGGCCCTTCTTCCAGCTCGTCTCGACCACGAAAAGCCCGGAGCTTTTCATGGCGGCCTGCCTGCTCGTCGTTCTTGTAACCAGCCTGATCGCGGCCGTCAGCGGCCTATCGATGGCACTCGGCGCCTTCATTGCTGGCATCCTCCTGTCGGAAACGGAATACCGGCGCGCCATCGACGTCACGATCCAGCCCTTCAAGGGGCTGCTCCTGGGCGTGTTCTTCGTTTCGGTCGGCATGAGCCTCGACCTGTTCCGCTTCCTCGGGGCGCCGCTTCTGATCCTCTCTCTCGCGGCTACGGTCATCGTCATCAAGGGCATCACCATCGTGGCGATCGCCCGCCCCTATGGCCTCAACACGGCCGAGGCGGCCGAGACGGGGCTGCTCCTGGGTCCCGGCGGCGAGTTCGGCCTCGTCATCCTGGGCGCCGCGATGATCGCCGGTCTCGTTCCCGCCGGGATCGGCCAGAACCTCCTTCTGGTGACGACCCTCACCATGGTGGCGATCCCGCTCCTGGCGCGCCTCGGTCAGCGCCTCGGCCGCAAGCTCGAGGTGCGCCGGCCGCTCGATCCCCTCGCGGCCGTGGCGCCTCCGACGGACGAGGTCGGCCGCGTCATCATCGCCGGCTACGGCCGGGTCGGCCAGCTCGTCGCCGAGATGCTCGAACGGCACAAGGTGCCCTACCTCGCCATCGACATGGATCCCGCCCGCGTCGCAGCGGAACGACGGGCCGGGAAGCCGGTCTATTACGGCGACGGCACCTATCCCGAGTTCCTGCGAGCCTGCGGCATCGACCGAGCGCTCGCCCTCGTCATCACCCTGGACACCTTGAGTTCCATCGAGGGCGTCGTGTCCGCCGCCCGGCAGGAATGCTCGGACATCACCATCGTGGCCCGGGCCCGGGATGCGCGCCACGCGACGCAGCTCTACGAGCTCGGCGTGGACGATGCGGTGCCCGAGACCATCGAGGCCTCCCTGCAGCTCACCGAAGCGGTGCTGAGCGATATCGGGGTGCCCATGGGGCTCGTGATCGCGTCGATCCATGAAAGGCGGGACGAGTTCCGGGAGATCCTCCGGAAGAAGAACCCGAAGCGCGATCCGAACCGGGGCGTCTTCCAGGCGCGGCGGCGCATCGGCAAGCCGGCGCCTTCGGCCACGACCGAGCAGACCACCGAGGTCGAGGGCTGAACCGAACTCTCGCGTCTTGACCTGACCGCAGATGACGACGCGACGCTTAGGGAATTGAACATCGGATCAATCCCAAAAGTGGACTCCACTTCCAGGTCCGATATTCTGACGCGATGTTCCTGAACTTCTTCACAGAGCTGCGCGCGGCCAAGGTGCCGGTCTCCTTCCGCGAATATTTGTCCCTGCTGGAGGCGCTCGACCGCGATCTTGCCGAGAAGAGCGTCGAGGAATTCTATTATCTCTCCCGCACCTGCCTGGTGAAGGACGAGCGGCATTTCGACCGCTTCGATCAGGTCTTCGCCCAAGTGTTCAAGGGCATCGCCAGCATGGGCCACGCGGTCGACGCGACCGGGATCCCGGAGGATTGGCTTCGCAAGCTCGCCGAGCGCTACCTCACGGACGAGGAGAAGAAGCAGATCGAGGCCATGGGCTGGGAAAAGCTCTGGGAGAACCTGAAGGAGCGCCTCGAGGAGCAGAAGGGCCGGCACCAGGGCGGCAACAAATGGATCGGCACCGCCGGGACATCGCCCTATGGCGCTTACGGCTACAACCCGGAAGGCATCCGCATCGGTCAGGACAAGAACCGCAATTTCCGCGCCGTGAAGGTGTGGGACAAGCGCGAGTTCAAGGATTTCGACGACAGCGTCGAACTCGGCGTGCGCAACATGCGCATCGCGCTGCGCCGCCTGCGCCGCTTCGCCCGCACGGGCTCGGCGGAGGAACTCGACCTCGACGGGACGATCCACGAGACCGCCCACAAGGGCTATCTCGACGTGCGCCTGCGGCCCGAGCGCCGCAATGCCGTGAAGGTGCTGCTCTTCCTCGACGTGGGCGGCTCCATGGACTGGCACATCGAGATCGCCGAGGAGCTGTTCTCGGCGGCACGGCTCGAATTCAAACATTTCGAGCATTTCTACTTCCACAATTGCGTCTACGAGAACCTGTGGAAGCAGAACCGCCGCCGCTTCGACGAGGTGATCCCCACCCTCGACGTGATCCGCACCTACCCGTCCGACTACCGGGTCGTCTTCGTGGGCGACGCTTCCATGAGCCCCTATGAAGTGACTTATCCTGGCGGCTCGGTGGAGCATTGGAACGAGGAGCCCGGCCAGGTCTGGCTCCGGCGCATCCTCGATCATTTCCCGAAAGCCGTGTGGCTGAACCCGGTGCCGCAGCCACAATGGAACTACACGCAGTCCATCGGTTTGATCCGCCAGGTCTTCGGGGAGCGGATGTATCCGCTCAACCTCGAAGGCATCGATCACGCCATGCGCGAGCTGGTCCGGTAGGTTTCGTTCGATACCGCGGGAACCGGTTTGCCGAACGGGTGACGTGCCGCTAAGAAGCCGCATGACCCAGACCTACACCCACAGCCCCAAGCCCTTCGGCGGACCGATTTCCTTCATCCTCAAGGACAACAGGCTCACGGTGGATTCCGGCCGCAAGGTGCACGAGGTGCAGCTCGGTGCCGTCACCACGGTCCGCATGACCTTCGAACCCGGCCGGCTGGCGCAAAAATCCTTCCGGACGAAAGTGATCATGAAGGACGGGAAGTCCTTCACGTTCAACTCGCTCAACTGGAAGAGCCTCGTCGAGGCTCAGGAACTGACCCGGGAATACCGCGCCTTCGTGTCGGCCCTGTGCCAGGCCATCGCGCGCGCCAACCCGCAGGCGCGGTTCGTGGCGGGAAAGCCCCTGGGCCTCTGGCTGCCAACCTCGGCGCTTGCCGTTGCGTCGCTGCTGGCCATGGCCTTCATGATCTGGCAGGCTCTCCGGATGGGAGCGACCGGCGTCGCCCTGCTGGGAGCGCTCTTCGCCGTCGTGGGCGTGTGGCAGATCGAACCGATGATCCGTCTCAACAAGCCCCGCCCCTTCCGCCCGAGCGAGCCGCCAGCGGAGCTTCTGCCGAAAGCCTGAGTTTTGTATCGCGGCTGCAGCGTGGCGCCTGGGGCTCGTCCACAGGCCGTATTCCCCACCAAACCTTCAGGACGGCTGTCCGCCGACAAGCTTCATTGACATATCTCTTCTTTGAAATAATATAACATATAAGTACCCGCAGAGGTACTTTTCAGTTTGCCAGAAGAGGGAATGGTTATGAAACTCAACATCTGCATCAAGATCGCACTCGCCTTCGCCCTCATGGGTTCGGCGGCGGCGATGTCGTTTCCCAAGGCGGAAGGGACCATCGTGGCCCGTGCGGGGGATCCGTCCCAGTGGGGCTGAGCGTTCGGTCAGACCGACGATGCTACACCCATTCATAGGGTGAGCCGGGATGCAGCTGCATCCCGGCTTTTTTATTGGCTTGCGCTGGGCGACCTTCCGTCAGGCCCGCACCACCAGCACCGAGCACTTGGCGTGGCGTACGATGGTGGCGGCGTTGGAGCCGAGGAGATAGGTCGCCATGGTCGGCCGGTGGGAGCCGATGACCACGAGGTCGGCGCCGGTCTTCTCGGCCTCGTCCAGCACCTCGTTGTAGACCGAGCCGAGCCGCACGACGGCGGAAACTCGCTCGGCCGGAAGAGACACCTTGGCGGCCAGCTCGGCCAGCCTCTTCTCCGACTCGCCCTGCTGCTCGTCGTCGAAGGTCGGCGGCATGAACTCCATGTAGGTGACAGGCACGATGGCCCGCACATAGATCAGGCGCAGGGTGCCGCCCGATGCGTTGGCGAGCTCCACGGCCTTGTCGATGGCGGGCTGCGCCGCCTCGACCTCTCCGAGATCGACAGGAACCAGGATCGTCTTGAACATGGGCTCTCTCCAGTTTCAGCCTTGGCGGGTGGGAGTGTGAACGACGAGGCCGTCGAGTTCGGGACGGACGCGGATCTGGCATGACAGCCGGGAATTGGGACGCACATCGAAGGCGAAATCGAGCATGTCCTCTTCCATCGGCTGAGGCTGACCGGTCGCGGCTTCCCATTCTTCCGCGACATAGACGTGACAGGTCGCGCAGGAGCAGGCCCCTCCGCACTCCGCCTCGATACCCGGGATGCCATTGCGGATGGCCGTCTCCATGACGGTGGAGCCCTCCTCGGCCTCGACGGTGCGGGCCGTGCCTTCGGCATCGATGAACGTGATCTTGATCATTGCGGACCTCTGCTTGTCGGCGCATACTTAAGACAGACTGCACCGGATGACGAGAGACGGGTGCGAAACCTGCCGTCTTTTCGCCGTAATTTTCCCTGGTAGAGCAGGTTACTAAGCCGTTAACGACGTTCATAAATGACAGGGGACATCGGGTTTCCTTGTTGCAGATCGGCCGCTAGACTTGCTTGGTAAATGACAGATTACCGTGCGGAATCCCTTGAATGGGGCTCCGCGCCGGTTGAGGCCACGCATTCACCGCGTTTTCAGGGAATGAAGTGGCCCCGACCATCATCAGTTGCGTCACGAGGGCGGATCATGGCGACCGAGAACAAGAAGATGAAGGACCCGGCTGAGGCGGCCCTGTCGGCTGTCGAGCAGGCACTCAACCTCGAAGAGACATTCGTGATCCACACGCCGGAGCGCTCGGGCAACAAGCCTTACGAAGAGCCGAAGCTGCCCGATATCGACGATCACGATTTCACGAAGGGTCCTTTCGGTCTCGGTTCCGATTCCCTGTCCGCCCAGGCTGACGACCATGACCCCAGGCTCGACGACATGGCCCGCTCCGGTTTCATCGCCCCCGACCGGAGCGCCGTCGCGAACGATGACCGCCAGAACGTGGGCGTGATGCTGCAGGCTCTCCAGGTTCGCCCCTCCCGCCGTGCCTACTGGATGGCCACCCTCGCTTCCCTGCTCTGGCTCGGTGGCGTCGGCGCCCTCGTCTACGCGCAGGGCATCACGACGCCGGAGCAACTGCTCGCCACCTTCTCGCCCTCGCAGCTGGCCCTCGGCGCCGTCGGGCTCGTGGCGCCCGTCTTCCTGTTCTTCATCGCCGCGATGCTCACCGTCCGCTCGCAGGAGATGAAGATGGTGGCGCGCGCGGTCGGCGAAGTCGCCGTGCGCCTGGCCCAGCCGGAGAACTTTTCCACCGATGCGGTCCTGTCCGTTTCGCAGGCTGTGCGCCGTGAAGTGGCGGCCGTCGGCGACGGCGTCGAGCGGGCCCTGGCCCGCGCGGGCGAACTCGAAACCCTCGTGCGCAGCGAGATCTCGACCTTGGAGCGCGCTTATTCCGACAACGAGATCCGCATCCGCTCGCTCATCGACGAGCTCGTGGCGCAGCGCGAGGCCATCGTGTCCAACGCGGAGCGCGTGCGCGGCTCCATCACCGGCGTGCACCAGAGCCTGATCCAGGATCTCGACGGCGCCAGCGAGCGCGTCGTGTCCGCCGTCAGCGGCGCGGGCGACAAGGTCACCACCTCGCTCGAACAGCAGGGCGACCACATCACCCAGGCTCTCGGCCGCGCCGGCGAGCGCGTCGTCGAGGAGATGGCGAGCCGCGGCATCGAGCTGGTGGAGCGCCTCTCTGGCTCCAGCGAAGAGATCAAGAACGGCATCTCGGAGGTGGGCACCACCATCACGAGCGCGCTCGAGAGCAAGGCGCAGGACATCACGGGCGCCTTCGAGCGCACCGGCGACCTCCTGACCCGCCACCTGCAGGAAGGCGCGAGCCAGGTCACCCGCACGCTTGCCGAAACCGGCCGCGGCGTGATCGATGCCCTCGCCCAGCAGGGCAACGACGTGCGCGAAGCCTTCGAGCAGACGGCCCGCACCCTTGAGGACAGCTTCGCCCAGCGCGGCGCAGAGATCACCGAGAAGCTCGCGGCCACGGGCGGCGTGATCGCCGACGACATTTCGGCCCGCACCACGGAAATGCGCGACCAGATCGCGACGGCCGGCGCCCTCGTGGGCGAAGAGATCGCGACCCGCGGCACGCAGGTGCGCGAGCAGTTGTCCACCACGGGCGCGACGCTCGTTCAGGAACTCGCTGCGAGCAGCAGCAATCTGCGTGAGGAATTCGCCCTCACGGCAGGTTCCCTGATCGAAGAGCTGGCGACCCGAGGCACCACGCTCCGCGAGCAGCTCGCCACGACCGGAACAGGTGTCGTCGACGAGATCGTGCTGCGCGGCAACGAGTTCCGCGAGCGCCTTGCGACGACGGCCGCCGATGTCACCCGCGAGATCAGCGAGCGCGGCGGCGAAGTGCGCGAGCAGCTCGAAAGCGCCGTGCGCCTTGCCGATGAATCCATTGGCAGCCGTGTCGAGGATCTGGCGACCCGTCTCGAGACCGCGAGCCAGCGCGTCAGCGAATCCGTCACCGTGCAGGGCCAGGCCCTGGAAACCAGCCTCACCGAAGCCGGCGAGCGGGTCTCGCTGCTCATGGGCAGCCAGGTCGAGGAGTTCCGCACCGCCTTCGAAACGCGCGGCAAGGAATTCTCGGAAACACTCTCCCTCCACACGGACGAGGCGCAGACCCGTCTCGCCACCACCGCGAAAGACATCGTTCTCGCCATCGCGTCCCAAGGGTCGCGCGTCAACGACGTGCTCAGCCGCACGGCCGAAACCCTTTCCACGACGGTCGACACCCGCACCCGCGAAATGGAAGAGGCCCTCGGCTCGCGTCTCACGGCTCTGGAGGGCGTCATGGCCCGCGGCGGCGAGATGGCCGAGCGCATGTCCCGCGACGTGGGCAGCCTGACCGAGACGATCAGCGGCCGCTTCGAGGAGATGGACCGCCTCATCACCGTGCAGGGCCGCGCCGTGGCCGAGACCTTCGCCGAGCGCGCCCGCGAGGCGACGACCGCCATCGAGACCCAGCTCGCCGCCCTGGAAGAGCACGCCTCGCGGCGCAGCTCGGAGATCACGGTCAATTTCGACACCATCGTCGAGCGGGTCGACACCGTCCTCGGTGCCCGCTCCACGGCCCTGAACGAGGCCCTGGTCGTGCGCACCGGCGAGATGGCCCGCGTCATGGCCGAGGGCGGACGCGACGTGGCGGCCTCCCTTCAGGCCCGCGTCGACGAAATCAGCCAGGCGATCACCGCCAAGACCAACGCGATCGCCGACACCCTGTCCTCCAGGGCCGAGCAGATCGGTGAAACGCTGGACGCCCGGATCGCGACGATCAACGAGGTTCTCGGCAGCCGCTCCGACGAGATCACCGAAACCCTCGGAGCCCGCGCCTTCGAGATCAACCAGACCTTGGGAAGCCGCACCGAGGAAATCGCCAACGCGCTCGACCGGAGCGTCACGATGCTCGAAGAGCGGGTCGTCAACCGTCTCAGCGGCGTTGCCGAGACCATCGACGAGCGCGGACAGGCCGTTCTCGGCTCGCTCGCCAGCCGGATCGGTGAGATCCGCGCGATCTTCGACACGGAAGGCGCGTCCCTCGTCGCGAACCTGGGCGACCATGGCGAAGTGATCGGCCGCGAGCTCGCCGCCATCAGCGAGACGACCCTTCGCAGCCTCGAAGAGCGCAGCACCGCCGTCATCGACGGCCTGCAGGATCGCAGCAGCACCCTGCTCTCCTCGCTGCAGGAGCGCACGATGGAGCTGACCGCCTCCTACATGCAGTCGACGGAGGCCATGCGCAGCGCCCTCGACAAGGGCACGCAGCAGACCGTCGAAGTCCTCACCGGCACGAGCGACCGCCTGCGCGGCGAGCTCACCGACGTGCTCGGCAGCCTCCAGGACGCCAACCGCCTGCTCCAGCAGGTCGCGGCGTCGGCCAGCAGCAATCTCGGCGCCGTCGAGGACGGATTGGCCGGACGCGTCCAGCACATCGAGTCGCTCCTCACGGAGATCGCCACCCAGACGGGCCGCGCCTCCGATCAGGTGGCCGACCAGGTCGACGCCCTGCGCAGCGTGTCATCCGGCGCTATCCAGCAGGCAATGGAACTGGCCCAAAGCCTCGAGGAGCGCGGCCGCACGCTGACCGACACCACCCAGGAGCAGATGCGCACTCTCACCGAAGCCACGAGCGCTCTGGAGCGTGTCGAGGCCCGCATGAGCGAAGCCCTGTCCGGCCGCCAGCAGGCCCTGGACGAACTTCTCGGCCGGATCAACGCGCGGGCGCAGGATCTGGAATCCGCCACCCGCTCCTTCACGACCCTGCTGGAAGGCTCGCTCGAGAACGCGGACGCGAAGGCGCGCCAGCTCGGGTCCGTCCTCGCCGCGACGGCCGATACGGCGACGAACGCCATCGGCGAGCAGTTCGAGCGCATCCGGACCAGCACCGGCGAGGAAAGCGCCCGCACGGCCGCCGCCCTGCGCGCCAACTACGAGCAGGCCGCCGCCGAGATGGCTCAGGCCCTCGGCAGCGCCACCGCGAAGTTCCGCGACACGATGGGCGAGCTGCGCGGCATGACGGGCCAGATCCAGCGCGAGCTGGAGGCGACCCGCGCCGAGCTGCGCCGCGGCGTCGTGGAGCTGCCGCAGGAGACGCAGGAGGCGAGCGCCAACATGCGCCGGGTCGTTGCGGACCAGATCAAGGCTCTCAACGAGCTCTCCGCCCTGGTGTCGCGCTCCAACCGCCTCGTGGATGCGGCGCCGGCCGCCCAGCCCCGCAAGGCTGCGGTCAACGAGACGCCCGTCGCCGCCACCATGGCCGCCGTCGCGGCCGCGGTGGAACAGCGGATCGCGCAGAATCCGGCCCCCGCCCCTGCCCCGACGGTCGCCCGTCAGGCGGAGCCCAGGCCTGCTCCTGCTCCTGCTCCTGCTCCTGCTCCCGCTCCGGCGCCTGCACCGGCTCCCGCCCGTCCGGCCCAACCGGCGGCCGAGCGTCCCGCTGCCCGTCGCGAGGAGGCACCCGCCCGCGACGCCGGCAATCGCGGCGGCTGGCTGTCGGATCTTCTCAACCGCGCCTCACGCGATGAGGCCGTAGAGCCCGCCCGTGCGCCGGCCCGTGCCGATCGCGCCCGCACCAACAGCCTCGAATCCTTGGATTCGATCTCGGTCGACATCGCCCGGATGATCGATCACGAAGCGGCCGTCGAGCTGTGGGACCGCTACCGCCGCGGCGAGAGCAACGTGTTCACCCGTCGCCTCTACACCCTGCAGGGCCAGCAGACCTTCGACGAGATCCGCCGCAAGTACCGCCGCGACGACGAGTTCCGGCAGACGGTGGACCGTTACGTGGAAGAGTTCGAGCGCCTGCTGTCGGAAGTTTCCCGCGACGACCGCGACTCGATGCTGACGAAGACCTATCTCACGTCGGAAACCGGCAAGGTCTACACCATGCTGGCCCATGCGAGCGGCCGCTTCGACTGAGACGGTCACGGCACCAGGCAGACATGAAAAACGCGGCCTTACGGGCCGCGTTTTTTGTTGAGGCGTCGCCTCTCTCGCTGATGCCGAACTCAGCCTCCGGGCCGAGTGATCGAGAACTTGGTCTCCGGCGTCGCCACGAAATAATCCCGGTATCCGGAGCGGGCGATGGGGCGCATGGCGGCGGTGTCGACGAGGCCGTTCACGATGTACCGGTCGTCGATATGGATACCGACGACCTGCCCGATCACGAGGTAATAGGACGGATCGCCTCCGCCCAATGGATTGAGCGGCACGGTCTGCAGCCACTTGCATTCGAGCGCCGCGAGGGCATCGGCCACCCGCGGCGGCTTCACGAGCCGGGAGGGAGCGGATTTCAGGCCTGCATGATCCATCTCGTTCTCGCCGCGCGGCAGAACGGCCGACGTGAGGTTCATCTGCTCGCGCAGGTCGTAGGTCGCCAGGTTGCAGACGAACTCCCCCGTCTCCTCGACGAAGGTGAGCGCATCCTTCCTGCCGGCGGACGAGAACGCCACCATGGGCGGGCGCTCGGACACGGCATTGAAGAACGAATAGGGCGACAGGTTCACCTCCCCTTTCGCGCTCATGGAGGTAATCCAGCCGATGGGCCGGGGCGTGACGATGGCCTTGAACGGATCGTGCGGCAGGCCGTGGGCGTTGGTCGAGGTTTCGTAGAACATGAGGGAGCGTTTACCGGAGGATTGTCAGAACCGCGTCACGATGTCGGCGAGGTCGGGCCGGTCGCGATCGGTCGGCGTTTCCTTGGCTGTGCCGATGTGGACGAAGCCGGCGATCCTCTCATGGGGCTTCAGCCCCAGGGCATCCAGAACCCGCCGGTCGAAGGCGGCCCAGCCCGTGAGCCAGGAGGCGCCATAGCCGAGCGCGGACGCCCCGACGAGAAGGTTCATGCAGACCGCACCCGCGGAGAGAACCTGCTCCCAGTCCGGGATCTTCGCATGCGGCACCACGCGCGACACCACCGCGACGACGAGGGGAGCGTTGGAAAAGCGCTCCCGCTCGGCCGCCACCTGCTCGGGGCCGGCGCTCGGATAATCCGCCTGATAGGCGGTCGCCAGCACCTCGCCGAGGCGCCCCCGAGCCTCGCCCTGGATCAGGATGAAGCGCCAGGGAACGAGCTTGCCGTGGTCCGGCACCCGGGATGCGACCTTTAGAAGCGTTTCGATGTCCTGCTCGGTCGGCCCCGGCTCGCCCAGCCAACGCGGAGGGACGGAGCGGCGCTGCAGAAGGCGGGAGATACTATCATTCATGGGATCTTCATCCGGCTCGAATTATGTGGAACAATGAAGATGGATGCTCAAAGGCGGCAGGTCAGGAAAGCCCGGCTTGCCATCGTCTCGCCGTCTTGCTGCGTTTGAGGAAGCGCGGGCATCCCGAAGACGCATCGCTGAACAAAAGAAACAGCAGCGGATGTATAGGGGGAGTGCGGTCAGACGCCAAGCAGGTTTCAAACCAGGGCGGACCCGGGGGCGTGCGCAGGCAAGCCGGTTGATGGTCCCGCCGCAAGAGATCGGCTGGCGGGACGCCGCGTTGAGAGCAATGCAGACATCGATTTCAGGACTGGATAGTCCAGCATCCCTGCCAGTCTGGTCGCAGCGCCAGACGCTGACGGCTTTTGCCCTGATCCTTGCGGCCTGGGCCCTGGCGGTCTCGATCTGGCCTCTGACCGGAACGGTCGTGCCCTGGGACTCCAAGAACCAGTTCTATCCGACCCTGCGCTACCTGGGCAGCGCCCTGGCCCATGGCGAACTGCCGCTCTGGAACCCCTACCATTTCGGCGGCCATCCCTCGGCGGCGGATCCACAATCGCTGCTGTTCACACCCACCATGCTCCTGTTCGGCTGGCTCGTGCCCGAGCCGTCCATGCAGCTCTTCGACGTCGTCGTCTTCGCCCATTTCCTGCCCGGAGCACTGGCCTTCGTGCCCCTGTTCCGCCGGCGAGGCTGGCATCCGGCGGGCGCTGTGGTGGCGGCCCTGGTCTTCATGCTCGGCGGCTCCGCCACGGCCCGGCTCCAGCATACCGGCATGATCTTCAGCTATGGCTTCTTCCCCCTTGCCTTCTGGCTCCTCGAGGAAGCTCTGGACCGCCGCTCCTACCGTTACGGAGTGCTCTTCGCCCTCAGCGCGGCCATGATGGTCATCGGACGCGACCAGGTCGCCTTCCTCTGCGGCCTGACGCTCATCCTGCTGGCGGCGCAGCGGATCTGGGCGGCGCCCCGGCGCCTGGCCTATCTCAGGTCCCGCCTCGGGCTCCTGGCCTTCATGGGTCTGATCGGCGGTGCCCTTCTGGCCGTTCCGATCGTGCTGACGATGCAGTTCCTCGCCACCTCGACGCGCCCCTCCTTCGGGTTCGGCGTGGCGGCCATGGGCTCCCTGCCGCCGGAGAGCCTGGCGACCATCCTGTTCGGCAACGTCTTCGGCTCGCTCCGCTGGACCTACGATTACTGGGGACCGGACTGGCACAGCCTGTCCGAGGGAACCTGGACCGATCGGGCGACCAACTACCTGTTCATCGGCACGATCCCGGCTCTCCTCCTGCTCTGGCACGGGGTGGCGGGCGGGCGCCTGTTCGCCCGCGAGTTCCGCTTCTTCTTCGTCATGGGCATCGCGGCCACGCTCTACGCGCTCGGGCGCTACACGCCGGGCTTCGTGGTGATCTTCGATCATCTGCCAGGTGTGGACCTCTACCGCAGGCCCGCCGACGCGACCTTCCTCATCAACATCGCCCTGGCCTTCGCGGCGGGCTATCTCGTCCATCGCTATGCGACGGACGGGCTGCCGCACTGGAACCGTGCGGCCCTCGGTCGGCTTTGGGTGGCCCCGCCGCTCCTGGCCCTGGGGCTCCTGATGGCGGCCGTCGCCAGCGCCATGGCCTTCGCCGTCAAGGGCGGCTTCGTTTCTCCGGCCCTGATCGAAATCGGGGTAAGCCTTGCCGTGGCGACCCTGGCCATCGCGGCCATCACGAGGATGAGCGGCGCACCCCGCTGGCGCGAAGCCATCGCCCTCGTGCTGGTGACCCTGACGGGCGCGGAGCTGATCGGCCGTCACGCGGCCTCGGCCCTGAATGCGGAGCCTGCAGAGCGCTACACGATCTTTACCAAGCTGCCGCCGGAACAGCTGCAGGGGCTTCAGATCCTCAAGCGCGAGCTCGCCGACCGCCATGCGAGAGGCGAGTACCCCCGCGTCGAGATCCTTGGACTGAAGGGGGCGTGGCAGAACGCATCCATGGTGCTCGGGATCGAGGACACCATCGGCTACAACCCGCTGCGCCTGGCCGATTACGAGCGCGCCATCGGCCCCGGCGAGAATGCCGAAGACCCCAATCTGCGCAGCTTCCCAACGAGCTTCAGGGGCTACAATTGCGAGCTCGCCAGCCTTCTCGGGCTCGATTACGTGGTGCTCGACCGCCCTGTGGAGAAGCTGCCGCGCCATTTCCCGCGCCTGACCGATGCCGAGATCGTCTACGGGACCGGGCGGATGTGGATCTATCGCCTGAACACCTCCGTTCCGCGCGCCTATGTGGCACATCGCGTCACGCCGGTGGATTCCGAGGCCGTGCTGGGCGAGGACGAGGTGCCGGATTTCAACCGCGAGACGGAAGCGCTGATCGACAACGAGAGCCTGCCGCGGCTCAAGGCCTCCTACACCCCGGCCGGTACCGCGCCCGACGAAGCCAAGGGACAGGCACGCATTGTCAGCTACAAGCGGAACTCCGTTACCCTGGATGTCGAGAGCAGCGACAACGGCGTCCTGGTGCTGCACGACATCAATTATCCAGGCTGGGAGGCCTGGGTCGACGGCGAACGTCGGCCGATCCTGCGCGCCAACCTTCTGTTCCGCGGGGTCGAGATCGGTCCCGGACGCCACCGGGTCGAGTTCCACTTCCGCCCGATGTCGCTCGAGAATCTGGTTGCGGCCGCGTCCGATCTCGTCAAAAGCGAGGACCAACGGATTCAGACGGCGACCGTCTCGCCGCCCCCATGAGAACCATTTTTAGCCGATGCCTTCATTTGCAAAGCAGCCCTTTCCCGCTCTCGCCCTTCTCAGCCTGATCGCCGGTCCGGCCCTGGCACAGTCACCCGCCGTGCCCTCCATGTCGCAGAACCTCCCGGCGATCTCCGTCGGGCAGGTTGTGCTGAATGCGGGAGCGAATTTCGCGGGGAGCAACGAGCCGATCCGCTCGGGGCTGGTGTGGCGGATCTTCGAGGATCGTGGGGATACGTCCCAGCCCAACATCGTCGCCCGCTCGACGAGTCCCACCCCGAGCTTCACCCTTGCGCCCGGGAACTACATCGTCCACGTGGCTTACGGCTTCGCGAGCGCATCAAAGCGCATCAGCGTGCAGCGCGGCAACCTGAACGAGCGGCTCGCCATCAATGCCGGAGCCCTCCAGCTCAAGGGGGCCGTGAGCGGAAGCCCCATCGCGGCGAACCGTCTCTCGTTCTCCGTCTACGTACCGGAGGCGCAGAATTCCGAAGGCCGGCTCGTGATCGCCGATGCCAAGGCCAACGACATGATCCGCCTGCCCGAGGGCACCTATCACGTGGTGTCCACCTATGGCGATGCCAACGCCATCATGCGCAGCGACCTGAAGGTGGAATCCGGGCGGGTCACGGAAGCAACCCTCAACCATCGCGCCGCCACCGTGGTCTTGAAGTTGGTCGGCTCCGCAGGCGGCGAGGCCTTCGCGGGCACGGCCTTCAGCGTGCTGACGCCGGGCGGCGACGTGATCCGCGAGGCCATCGGCGCCTTCCCTTCTGTCACCCTGGCCGAGGGCGAATACGTCCTGATCGCGCGCCATGAAGGCAAGGTCTATACCCGCGAGTTCAAGGTCGAAAGCGGCCTCGACCGTGACATCGAGATCATCTCGACGCCCTGAAGTTCTCTCGTCATTCTTCCCTCATCTGAAGATCACGTCTCATAGAGCGGCAGCGGCCCACCTCTCCCTCAGGGAGAGGTGAACCCGCGCCAAACCTTCTTAAGTTGTCGCTCACACGTTCAACTTTGATCCCTCCCACAAGGGGGAAAACGCCTCTGCATTGCGCCGTAACTCGGGAATAAGCTTCGAGCCCAACTTCCAGGGACCTCTGAACCTTTCCCTCCCAAAGGCATTGACCGAACGCCTATTGTCGGTCGCGCCGCCCATGAGCCTGAACCTCCAAGGCGTGACCTTGCTGGAGAGGAAGCTCATGAAAATCGCAGAGATCATGACCCGCAACGTCCGCGTGGTGAGTCCGGACAGGACCATCCAGGAGGCTGCGCGTCTCATGGACGAGATGAACGTCGGCGTGCTGCCCGTCTGCGATGGACGCCGCCTGCGGGGCATGGTGACCGACCGGGACATCACCGTCCGGGCGACGGCCGCCGGCCTCCCTCCCGACTCGACCCGCGTGCGTGACGTGATGTCCGACAATGTCTGGTGGTGCTTCGACGACGACGATGTCGGTCACATCGTGGAGCTGATGAGCGACCATCAGATCCGCCGCCTCCCGGTGGTCGATCACGACAAGCATCTGGTCGGGATCGTGGCGCTCGGCGACCTCGCGACGGATCGGGAGGGCGATGCCTCCCGGGCGCTGAACCGCATCTCCACGCCTTCCGAACCCGACCGGACCGGCACCCCGACGGCGGCCCGCGCGGACCAGACCCGGGGCGGCGGACGCGCCCGCCTGACCGGCGACGAGCGCCGCGAGCTCGACCGGCGGCTGCGGAGCGATGATGACGACTGGCGTCACCGCCCGCACGATTATCACGACGACCGGCGCGGAGGCGCCGAGCTCTCCCGCAACCCCGGCCGCGGCTCCTTCCGCTTCCGCGAGGAGGACGACGTACGTGCGGCCTTCGGCAGCTTCGGCTATCCCGGCGAGGAAGGCGCCCGCAACGCCCGCATGCGCGGCGGCTTCGGCGGCGAGGGCTACCAGAGCTATGGCGACGAATATGCCGGACGCGGCTCCGCCGGGCACGGCTATCATCCCAAGCGCTTCGGCGCCTCCACCATCACCGGCGAGCGCGCCCGGCCGGGCGACGACAGCAGCGAGGACGATCGCCGCATGCAGGACCGCGAGCGCACCTGGAGCCTCGTGAACGAGCGGCGCGACCACAGCAATTACGGCATGGGTCCCGGCAATACCCGCTTCGGCAACGACGCGACCGCCAGCCGCGGCGAGGTGCGCCGGGGCGAGCATCAGGGACGTGGTCCCAAGGGGTACCAACGCTCCGACGAGCGCATCCGCGAGGACATCAACGAGCGCCTCACCGACGATGCCATGATCGACGCATCGGAGATCGAGATCCAGGTCCAGAACCGGGAGGTCACCCTCACCGGCACCGTCCGCGACCGCAACGAGAAGCGGCGCGCCGAGGATCTGGCGGAGTCCGTGTCGGGCGTGAGCCACGTGCAGAACAACCTGCGCGTCGGTCAGCGCCAGGGAACGCACGCGACGGGAACCGAGGCCGGCGATGCGGCGGCCGCGACGGGCAATCCCGGCAGCGGCACCGCGGGAACGACCGCCGGAACGGCTCCGGGCGGTCGCACGACAGGGCGGCAGCGGCAGACGAGCTGATTAATCGTCCGACGATTCACCCACGTCATCACCGGGCTTGTCCCGGTGATCTCGATTGGATGAAGTGCCGAGCCTCACCGGATCGGGATGGCCGGCGCAAGGCCGGCCATGACGTGAGGGAGATCGATGAAATGAGAAAGGCGGCCCTTCCTTTCGGAGGCGCCGCCTTCGTTCGTGCGATCAGTCTTTAGGCAACCGTCCGCTCGACCACGTGATGTCCGTCGAGCGTGGCGTGGCCTTCCGGCTCCGACACGGCCTTGGCCTGCCGTCGGCGGTCCGGGGTGACGGCCTCGGCGGCGAGAACCTTCAGGGCCTCGTCGAGGGTCATGGTCTGCTGGTTGGGGCTGCCCAGGCGGCGGATCGACACCGTCCGCTCGGCGGCCTCCTTGCGTCCGACCACGAGAAGCACCGGCACCTTCACGAGCGAGTGTTCGCGGACCTTGTAGTTGATCTTCTCGTTGCGGAGATCAGCCTCGACGCGAAGGCCGGCGGCTTCGGCGGCGCGCACCACCTCCATGGCGTATTCATCGCCCTCGGACGTGATGGTGGCCACCACCGCCTGCACCGGCGCGAGCCAGAGCGGGAAGTGACCGGCGAAGTGCTCGATCAGAATGCCGGTGAAGCGCTCCATGGAGCCGCAGATCGCGCGGTGCACCATGACGGGGGTCTTCTTCTGGCCGTCCGCATCGACGTAGAACGCGCCGAACCGCTCCGGCAGGTTGAAGTCCACCTGCGTGGTGCCGCACTGCCAGTCACGGCCGATGGCGTCGCGCAGCACGTATTCGAACTTCGGCCCGTAGAAGGCGCCCTCGCCCGGGTTGATCGCGGTCTTGATGCGTCCACCGGACTGGTACTCGATCTGCTTCAGGACGCGGGTCATCACGTCTTCCGCGTGATCCCACATCTCGTCGGTGCCGACGCGCTTCTCGGGACGGGTCGAGAGCTTCACGACGATCTCGTCGAAGCCGAAATCGGCATAGGTCGAGAGGATGAGGTCGTTGATCTTCAGGCACTCGGCGGCGAGCTGATCTTCCGTGCAGAAAATATGCGCGTCGTCCTGCGTGAAGCCGCGCACGCGCATGAGGCCGTGCAGCGCGCCGGACGGCTCGTAGCGATGCACGTTGCCGAACTCCGCGAGACGCAGCGGCAGGTCGCGGTAAGACTTCAGGCCGTGCTTGAAGATCTGCACGTGGCCCGGGCAGTTCATCGGCTTGATGGCGAAGACGCGGTCGTCCTCGGTCTGGGTCGCGAACATGTTCTCGCGGTACCAGCCCCAGTGGCCGGAGGTCTCCCACAGGGCCTTGTCGAGGATCTGCGGCGCGTTGACCTCCTGGTAGGTGCCCTTCAGGCGGCGGCGCATGTAGGAGATCAGCTCCTGGAACACCGTCCAGCCCTTCGGGTGCCAGAACACGACGCCCGGCCCCTCCTCCTGGAAGTGGAACAGGTCCATCTCGCGGCCCAGGCGGCGATGGTCGCGCTTCTCGGCTTCCTCGAGCTGGCGGATGTAGTTGTCCAGGTCCTCCTGGTTCGCCCAGGCGGTCGCATAGATGCGGGTCAGCATGGCGTTATTGGAATCGCCGCGCCAATAGGCGCCCGCCACCTTCATGAGCTTGAAGGCGTTGCCGATCTTGCCGGTCGAGGTCATGTGCGGGCCGCGGCAGAGATCGAACCAGTCGCCCTGGAAGTAGATCTTGAGATCCTGGCCTTCCGGAATCGCGTCGATGAGCTCGATCTTGTAAGTCTCACCCTTATCCCTGAACACCTGCTTGGCCTTGTCCCGGCTCCAGACCTCTTTTGTGAAGGGCTTATCCCGCGCGATGATCTCGCGCATCTTCGCCTCGATGGCGGGGAAATCCTCGGGCGTGAAAGGCTCGTTGCGGGCGAAGTCGTAATAGAAGCCGTTCTCGATGACGGGACCGATGGTCACCTGGGTGCCGGGAAAAAGCTCCTGCACCGCCTCGGCGAGCACGTGCGCGGCATCGTGCCGGATCAGTTCCAGGGAGCGGGGGTCTTCGCGGTTGAGAAACTCGATCTTGGCATCGCGGGTGATCGGATCGGCGAGATCGGCGACCGTGCCGTCGAGCGCCATGGCGACGGTGCGCTTGGCCAGCGACTTGGCGATGCCTTCCACGATCTCACGGCCGGTGATGCCGGGTTCGTACTGTCGCTGGGCGCCATCGGGGAATGTGAGGGTAATCATCAAAATGTCTCCAGGCTCACTCCTGCCAACGGAGCAGGTAAGCGGGGGCCGACGGTTTTTCCGGAAAAGGCGACATCAGCCGCCGTCAGGTTCGACTGAATCGCAGGCGATCGGGGGAGCATTGACGCCCCGCCAGCGACCGTAGGCCCAGGGCTTATACCAGGCGGAGCCTTCGGGCAATGTTTCGGGAACTAGATCGAGGCCGTGCGTCCCGAAGGGGCCGCAGCGGCAGATCCGGGCGAGCCCCATCCAACCGCCCGGCCAGAACCCGTGCCGCTGGATCGCCTCGTCGGTGTATTCCGAGCAGGACGGCAGATGGCGGCATTGGCGGCCGACCAGACCAGAAAGCGTGAGTTGATAGGAGCGGATCGCCACGTGAGCGACCCGGCGGGGAAGATGCCCTCTCGTGGCCCCCTGCGGACTGCTTTTCACCTTCACTCCTCGACCTGACGGTGTGACTCAGCCAGGATCTGCAAGTCTTACGTGCTCCTGAGATAGTTTCTCACCCAACAGGTGTAACAATCACCACGCTCAAAAAGGCTTTTCATATTCAACCTGGGTTCTGTTGTCCGTTCCTGCAAGGCTACTGATACTTTATTTTATTTCAAGACTTCACTTGCCGCATCACAGCACGGCATTCCGGGCACAGACAATGACAACAACAATCGGAAAATTCATCTGGGATATTACTTACGCCTGCCCGCTGAGATGCACCCATTGCTATACGGAGTCGGGACGACGCCCTGCCCGCACCCTCGATCGGGATGCCGCCATGCGCGTCGTCGATGTTATTCTCGCGGCGCAAGCGGAAAAAGTGTCCATCAGCGGTGGGGAGCCCTTGTCGGTCCGCTGGGCCGTCGAAGCCATGAAGCGCCTGCACGACGCGGGGATCGCCGTCACGGTCTTCACGAGCGGCTGGTCGATGCCGCAGAAGACGGCCGTCGCACTCGCGGACGCCGTGTCGAGCGTGGCGGTGAGCATCGACGGAGCCGACGCCGCCATTCACGACGCCATCCGCAGGCGCGACGGGGCGTTCGATCGCGGAATCAAAGCGCTTGATGTTCTGTATCGGGTGAAAGAGGAGCGCAAGGCAGCCGGACAGACCTGCTTCACCCTCGGGATCGACTATACCCTGACCCGTTCCGGCGCGCACGAAGCGGACCTGGAACGCTTCGTTCATGCAGTCATCGCGCGGTTTCCGAACCTCGACTTCATCCGCTTCGGCGCCGTCATTCCATCGGGGCTCGCGGCCGAGCCGGACTTCGAGGCCAGCGAACTTCTTTCCATTCAGGAGCTGGTCGATCTCATCGAGGTCGGGCGGCGCCTCGCAGCCCTTGCAGGCGGAACCACGGACATTTCCGTTACCGATGTGAGGTATTTCCTGCCCCAACCCGGCGTGAGCGCGGTCGATCTGGACATCCTGCATATCGAGCCCGATGGGGCGCTACGCGCATTCCCTATCTATGAAGCCAAAGTCGGGAACGTCCTCGAACAGCCCCTGGACATCCTTTGGCCTCAGGTGAGGGCCTGGCGTTCCGATCCGTTCGTTGCCGAAAAGATGGAAACGATCCGGACCATGGCCGACTGGGCCAAGACAGCCCGGATCCTGGACCGCCGCTATGGCTCCAACGACGATCGGGAGAGGATCGCGCTCCGTGCGCCGCAGGTCCAGGCTTGCGCCTGAAGCCAAGGCGTCCTGGCGAAATCAGGACGCCTGTCCTGGCTCCTTGATGGAGCCTCGTGCCGGGCCGACTGTGAACCGGCTTGCGCGCTCGATTCTCTGCGGGTCTATCGAACGGTCTCCAGCCGCCGGGCTTCGATCTGGTCGAGCGCATCCACGACGGCATCGAACGTGAGCAGGATCGAGGCGTGGCGCGCCTTGTAGTCCCGCAGGGGCTCCAGGACCTTGAGCTCGTCCCATTTGCCCGAAGGGGCCTCTCCACCGGCTTTCAGCAGACGACTTGCCGCATCGCGGATGTCACGAAGCTCCTCTATGGTCGCTCCGATTATATTCCGCCCCATGATGGACGATGAGGCTTGGCCGAGGGCACAGGCCTTTACGTCATGGGCAAAAGCCGTCACGACATCGCCTTCGAGCTTGAGATCGACCGTCACGGTCGAGCCGCAGAGCTTGGAACGGGCCGTCGCAGATGCATCGGGTGCGGGAAGCCGTCCCAGATGCGGGATATCGGCGGCCAGTTCAAGAATACGTCGGCTGTAGATATCGTTCAGCATATCGTCTCATGACATGTCGGTTGGGAATGTGCTCATATGCCTATATAAGCGCCGTGATAGAGTTCTGCGATATTGGCCACGCGGCGCTGCATGGAAAGAAATTGGAAACTGCCGGGCGGCCAAGCTTCCTCGGTGCAAAGTTGAGAAATGAGGCTCCACGTGAGTGATGTGGTTAAGTCCCTGTCCACGCGTCTGACAACCGCTGCAGACAAGCCAGTTCAATCCCCGACCCGGGAAGAAGCCGAAGCGGCTGTCCGCACCCTGCTACGCTGGGCAGGGGACGACCCGAGCCGGGAAGGCCTGCAGGACACGCCCAAGCGCGTCGTCAAGGCGTTCCGGGAATTCTACTCCGGGTACCACGAAGATCCTTCCGAGATTCTCGACAAGATCTTCGCCGAGGTCGAGGGCTACGACGACATCGTTCTCGTGCGCGACATCCCCTTCTACTCCCATTGCGAGCACCACATGGTGCCGTTCTACGGCGTCGCGCATGTGGCTTATTACCCCACCAAGGGCGTCGTCGGCCTGTCCAAGCTCGCCCGCCTCGTGGATGCCTATGCCCGCCGGCTGCAGACCCAGGAGACCATGACGTCCCAGATCGCCAAGGCGATGGTCGAGTTCCTGGACCCGCGCGGCGTCGCCGTCATGATCGAGGCCGAGCACATGTGCATGTCCATGCGCGGCATTCAGAAGGCCGGCGCTCTGACGCTGACCACCCAGTTCACCGGAATCTTCAAGGAAGATCCGACCGAGCAGGTGCGCTTCCTCACGCTCGTGCGGAACGGCCGGGGCTGAGCCAGCCCATGAGCATATCCGGGTCCAACCCCTTCCCCGCACCCGGCTCCAAGGCCGAGCTCGAGGAGGGAGCCGTCCTGTCGCCCCGCTTCGGTGCGGACGGGCTGATCACCTGCGTCACAACGGATGCCGCCACCGGCGAGATCCTCATGGTCGCCCATATGAACGCCGAGGCTCTGGCGAAGACCATCGAGACCGGCGAGGCCTGGTACTGGTCGCGTTCGCGCGGGGAGCTCTGGCACAAGGGGGCGACCAGCGGGCAGATACAGACGGTGAGGGAGATGCGGGTCGACTGCGACCAGGACGCCCTGCTGCTGAAGGTGCAGGTCGCCGGCGACGGCGGCTGCTGCCATACCGGGCGCCGGTCCTGCTTCTACCGGAGGCTCGAGACCGCCGACGGCGGGGTCCGCCTCGTGATCGATTGAGACGTCAGCCCCGCACAGGCGGGGGGCTGACGCCGATGCGGAAGCGGGTGCCATTTCCGGATCTTCGGGCTACAGCATCGGACCCAAAAGTGGACTTGCACTTTTGGGATCCACCCGATGCTTCTCCTCTGGGCTGGAGCATCGTTCAACGCGGAAAACCGGGCCCACTTTTCCGCACGATGCTCTAGGAAGACCGATGATGCGACATGACCTTCTCCCCGCGCGCTTGGCCACCTGCGCGATCTTCTTCGGCAACGGCTTCGGCATCGGAACATGGGCGGCCCAGCTGCCCCGATTCAAGGAATCCCTCGGCCTGTCCGACGGCCAGCTCAGCCTCGGCCTGCTGGCCTTCTCCCTCGGGGCGGTCGCCCTCATGCCGGTGATCGGCTGGGCCGTGACGGTGGTCGGCAGCCGCACCATGACGACGATCGCCGCCTTCGCCTTCGCGGCAGCCCTCCCCCTCCCGGGTCTGGCGCCGTCCCTGAGCCTCTTCGTGGCGGCCGCCCTCCTGGCCGGAGCCTGCAACGGCACCATGGACATCGCGATGAACACCAACGCCACCGTGGTCGAGAAGGCCTGGGGCTCGGCGATCATGTCCTCCCTGCACGCCTTCTTCAGCCTGGGCGGCCTCGCGGGAGCCGGGGCGTCCGGCCTGCTCATCGCGCTCGATGTGGGCATCGTCCCGACGCTTCTGATCTCCGCCCTCGGGATGGGACTGCTCTTCCTGGTGGCCGCCTTCCAGATGCTCGGGGAGACGGACCGGGCGGCGGACGGTCACGGCTTCGCGTGGCCCCGGGGAAGCGTCATCATCCTGGCCATGCTCGCCATGTTCTGTTTCCTCGTCGAAGGCGCCATGGTCGATTGGACGGCGATCTACCTCCAGACCGTTGCCGGGGCGAGCCTGGAGACTGCCGTCACTGGGTTCGCGGCATTCTCCCTCGCCATGACGGTCTGCCGCTTCATGGGCGACTTCGTCGTCCGGCATCTCGGCCGCGTCCGGACCGTACAGCTCGGCGGGCTGCTCTCGGCCTTCGGCCTCGCCCTGGCGATGCTCCTGCCGCAGCCCCTCATGGCCGCCACCGGCTTCGCCCTCGTCGGAGTAGGTCTCGCCAACACGGTGCCGGTCCTGTTCAGCACCGCAGGCCAGATGAAGGACTTTCCGCCGAGCATGGGAGTCGCCATGGTGGCGACCCTGGGCTATGCCGGCCTGCTGCTCGGTCCCCCGCTCATCGGGTTCGGCGGGGAGATTTTCGGCCTTCGCGCGATGCTGGGCGTGCTCATCGGCCTCGCCTTCGTCATCATCATTTTGTCGCAGCGAGCTTTGCGGCGCGCCGCTGTTCAGTTTTCCTGAACCAGTCCTACTTGAAACTTGAGGGCACCCTTCATGCGGTCTTCATACCGGGACCGTTAGAATGGGACGCAAGGCCTTGGAGCGATCAATGTTGTGGGACGGGATTGCCCGGCGCAGCGCCGGATCAGGGGGAGGCGGAGGAGCAACCGAGGTGAAGCAGCCGCCGGAACGCGAACCTCGCACGAAGACCAGGATCGGCTTGGCCCTGGGCGGCGGCGCCGCGCGCGGCTGGTCCCATATCGGCGTCCTGCGCATTCTCACGGAAGCGGGCATCGTTCCGGACGTGATCGCCGGTTCCTCCATCGGCGCCGTGGTCGGTGGCTGCTATGCGGCCGGCAAGCTCGACGAACTGGAGGCCTTCGCCCTGTCCCTGACCAAGCGGCGCGTCATGGGCCTTCTGGATTTCCATTTCAGCGGCGCGGGCCTGATCGCCGGCGGGCGCCTTCAGCGCCTGCTCGACCAGGACCTCATGGATCGCCGTGTCGAGACCCTGCCGGTCAAGTTCTGCACCATTGCGACCGAACTCGTGAGCGGCCACGAGATCTGGCTCACCCGCGGCCCCCTCGTTCAGGCCATGCGGGCGTCCTATGCTCTGCCGGGCGTCTTCGATCCGGTCATGATCGGCGGGCGCTGGCTCATGGATGGCGCCCTGGTCAACCCAATCCCGATCACGGCCGCCCGGGCCCTCGGCGCCGATATCGTGATCTGCGTGAACCTCAACGGCGAGGTCCGCGTGCGCGGAACCGTCATTCAGTCCTACGATACAGAGACGAGCGACGAGCAGGAGCTCGAGGAGGCCATCGACGAGGCTCCCAGGCGCTGGGGCATCTTCCCGGGAACCAAGGGAGAAAAGCCCCGCAAGCCGAATGCCCCGGGACTCGCCACGGTGATGGTCGACGCCTTCAACATCACGCAGGACCGGATCGCCCGCTCGCGGCTCGCCGGGGACCCGCCCGACATCATGGTGGCGCCGAAGCTCGCCAAGATGGGCCTGTTCGAGTTTCACCGGGCCCAGGAATGCATCGCATTGGGTCGGCAGGCGACGGAGCGCGCCCTGCCGGACATCCTCGAATTGCTGCAGGAAACGCAGGCAAGGTAATCAGGCTGTCGCGATATAATCCTTGATCGCCTGCGTCTCCGCCTCGACCTCTTCGAGGCGCAACTTCACCACGTCTCCGATGGAGATGATGCCGGACAGGCGCCCGCCCTCGACGACCGGGATATGCCGGAACTTCTGCTGGGTCATCAGTTCCATGATGTCGTTGATGGAGGTCTCGCCCGTGCAGGTCACAACCCTCTCGGTCATGAAGCGGGAAACCGGCTCGTCCAGAGCCCTGGCCCCATGGGTGGCGACGGCGCGCACGATATCGCGCTCCGAGATGATGCCGGAAACCGGGCGATGTGCGTCCACGATGAGAAGAGCCCCGATCCGGCGGTCTGCGAGAACCCTGGCGGCTTCGCTCAAGGATAGGCTCGGCTCGATGGTGGCGACGTCGCGACCTTTGATCGAAAGGATTCGATTGACGATCATTCATTCCCTCCCGTTGTGCGAACCGCGAGGGACGTTCGGCCCTCCATCCGCAATGGCTGAGGCAGGGTGCTCTTCCCAAACGACATTGGGATGAGAACCCTACGTCAACTCTAGGATGATCGGAGCAAACGGCGTGGGTTTCAAGCCGATATGCGGCTTGGGCGGGCGGGAAGCGGATCCAGCAGGGGGAAAATCGCGAGGCCGGCTAGGAAGCCGCCGATATGGGCTTCCCAGGCGATGCTCGCATCCATCATGCCGATAGGCTGCACGAAGGCGAACACGTAGTTGGCGGCAAACCAGATGCCCAGGAAGATCAGCACCTGTCGGTTGCGCACCATGTGCCCGAGGGTTTCGCGCGGCCGCTCGTGCGGCTGCGTGAGGCGCCCTTCCCAGTGCCAGGCGGGCGGTGAGAAGATGAACCAGGATGCCGCCGCCATGAGGCCGGATACGGCCCCGGAGGCCCCGATCATCGGCAGGACCTGCATGGGGTTCATGAAGGCGTAGAAGACGGCCCCACACACGGCCGAGACGGCCATGAGGATGAGGAACCGCGTGGCGCCGATCCGCCTGACGATGGGCGTGCCGAAGGCGGCGAGCCAGACGCTGTTGATGAGCACATGGGCCCAGGAGCCATGGAGGAATGCATAGGTCAGAGCCGTCCAGGGCCGCCCCTCCTCCTGAGCCAGCACGTACTGCGCCAGCGCCATCAGGGGCGAGATGGTGTCCTGCGGCACGCCCTCTCGAAGGGCTTGCATGACCTCGTCGATCCGGACCCCTCCGAAGGCCACGGACCAGCGCGCGGGAATGACGGCCCAGTCGATGATCAGCGTGAAGTCGGTTTCCTCGGACAGCAGCAGGCGGAGGGCATGGATGCCGATCAGCACAGCCAGGGACAAGGAGATGGCCGTGGGCAGATTGAGGATCGGCTCACGGACGCGGGGCGGGTTTGGGGACATGAACAGCTTTTTGTCTGGCAGCCAGCCTCATCGCGCCGGCAGCATTCGATTTCTCATTTGAGTAGACCCGTTCAGGGTCGTCCGTCGAGCAAAACCCACAGGCGGGAGCTGCCGAGCGTGGCGCAGAGGAGGCCGATCCTTCACCTACCCGGACGCTCCGCTTTTTTTGTTAACCATCATGGAACCGGTTGGGCCGCGACGCGTTAACTCACCTTTTACTTTCTGCTTGAGCCCGAAATGCGACCATGTCAGTTTGGTTAAAAGAACATTAACCGGCTGGTGGGGCATGCGGCAGGATTATTTCAAGAACAGCCTTTTCTGTGGCGTAAATGGGAAGCCTGCCGCTTTCGGCACATTCATCAAAACAACCCTTCTGAGCCTCTCGCTCCTCCTCGGCGGCGCAACCGCTGAGGCTCAGACCCTGGCTTCGCTTCCCTCATCCAGCGACCCTATCACGAGCGTCGGCTCGGCGCGGCCCCTCCAGGGCTGGTCGGATTTCTGCGCGAAGTTCCGCTCCGAATGCGCCGTGGACGTGTCGGAGGCCAGCACCATCGACATGAGCCCGCAGGTCTGGAAGACCATCGTGGCCGTGAACCAGCGCGTGAATTCCACGATCAAGGCGGTGACGGACGCGGATCACTGGGGTGTCGTCGACGTCTGGGGCTTCCCCAATGACGGCAGC
Organism: Microvirga sp. Mcv34; assembly: GCF_024519725.1. Classification (GTDB taxonomy): domain Bacteria; phylum Pseudomonadota; class Alphaproteobacteria; order Rhizobiales; family Beijerinckiaceae; genus Microvirga. The sequence continues at coordinate 27,022 of NZ_JALJRK010000053.1, forward strand.
GGCGATTGCGAGGACTTCCAGCTCCTGAAGCGCAAGCTCCTGGTGGAAGCGGGCCTGCCCCGCCGCGCCATGCGCATGACGGTCGTCATCGACGAACTCGGCGAAGGCCATGCGGTGCTCATGGTCCGCACCAACCGGGGCGATTTCGTCCTCGACAACAAGAAGAACGCGATTCTGCCCTGGCACCAGACGGGCTACGTCTACATCAAGCGCGAAAGCCAGGATGTGGTCGGCTGGGTCTCGCTCGGCGGAATCATGTCGTCGCCGACCACCACGGCGAACCGGTAAGCGAAGACCGGGGATCGCTCATCGTATGCGATCCTTGGCGAGGATACCGAACGTCAGCGCCTTTTCGCTGTCTTGTAAACCTCGGCCCTTTCACGTTTGCCGACCGCCACGACGAGCACGGTGACCGTATCGTCATTGACGCGATAGACAAGACGATAGCCCGCTGCCCGCAGATTGATCTTGTAGTGATCCGTCATGTTTCGAAGTGCATCGGCGGGAACGCGGGGTTCCTTCAACCGCTCCGAAAGCTTCTTCTTGAACTGCTCGCGAAGCGTGTTGCCGAGCCTGCCCCTTCGAGTGCTTTAAATAGGGCCCTTCCCTCAGCACCACAATTCACTCAGTCCCTGAAGCGGATCAATCGATCCGCTTCATTCCGGCAGCGAAGCGCTTCCAGGTGTCGATATACGTCCTGGCGGACCAGCGGAGTCGCTCGATGGTGTCCGCGTCGAGCACGCGGATCGCCTTGGCGGGCGCTCCCACGATCAGGGAATTGTCGGGAAACTGCTTGCCCTCGGTCACCAGGGCATTGGCCCCGACCAGGGAATTGGCCCCGATCCGCGCATGGTTGAGCACCGTGGCGCCCATGCCGATCAAGGAATTCTCGCCGACGGTGCAGCCATGCAGGATAGCCTTGTGGCCGATGGTGCAGCCCGCCCCGACCATGAGGGGAGCCCCCATATCCGTGTGGAGCAATGCCCCTTCCTGGATGTTCGTGCCCTCGCCGATATCGATCAGCTCGTTGTCGCCGCGCAGGACGGCGCCGAACCAGATGCCCACATCGTGTCCGAGACGCACCTTGCCGATCACGTGGGCATCCGGGGCGATCCAGAAGCGGCCGGGCTCGGGGAGGGTCGGAGCGGTATCGTCGAGGCTGTAGATCGGCATCGCAGGTCCACAAAGAAAAACAGCAGAACCCGAGATTGAGGTTCTGCTGCGGAGAGAGCCGGTTTAGTCCTCGAGATCCGTATCGAGGATCGCCATGGTGAAATTGTAGGAGCGGTCACCGTCCTCGTCGTCGAGGAAGAGCACCCCGACGAATTCCTCGCCGATATAAACTTCCGCCGAGTCAGCCTTCTTCGGGCGACCGACGACGCGGATCGAGTGGTTCGCAAAGGTCTGGCGCAGGTAGCGCTCGACTTTAGCCATCTCGGTTTTATCCACTACAGGTCCTTTCTTGATGTCACGGATGGTGCACTTGCCATGCCCGGCCAACGCGGGCAAGCGGGGTTAGGTCCGGAAGCGGCCTCTCCCGTCAGTTTCCGTCGGATTCGGAAAAGCAATGATCCATGGAGCGGGCGGGCTCCTCGCATCCGGCCGTGCCGATGACCTTCGCCGGAACGCCTGCCACGGTGGCATTGTGCGGCACGGGCTTGAGCACGACGGATCCAGCGGCGATTCTGGCGCAATGGCCGACCTCGATATTACCGAGGATCTTGGCTCCGGCCCCGATCAGGACGCCGTGGCGGATCTTGGGATGCCGGTCGCCCCGCTCCTTGCCGGTGCCGCCGAGCGTCACGTCCTGGAGCATGGAGACGTTGTCCTCGATGACCGCGGTGGCGCCCACCACGAGTCCGGTGGCATGATCGAGGAAGATGCCGCGCCCGATCCGGGCGGCCGGGTGGATGTCGGTCTGGAACGTGTCGGAGGAGCGGCTTTGGAGATAGAGCGCGAAATCCTGCCGCCCCTTCGCCCACAGCCAATGGGCCAGGCGATGGGTCTGGATGGCGTGGAAGCCCTTGAAGTAGAGCACGGGCTCGATGGCCCGGCCCACGACCGGATCCCGGTCTATGACGGCGCTGATGTCGGCCCGGAAGGCCGCCCCGATGGTGCTGTCGTCCGCGACGGCCTCGAGGAAGATCTGCTCGATGATGTCGGCCGGCATGGCCGCATGGCCGAGGCGGGAAGCGACCCGGTGGATGACGGCGGCCTCGAGGCTCGGCTGGTGCAGGATGGCGCTCAGCACGAACCCGGCCATCGCCGGTTCGGCCTGGACGATCGCTTCGGCCTCGGAGCGCAGGCGGATCCATACCGGATCGACCGTCCCGGCGACCAGCTCCGGGGCTCCCGGCTTCAGGCGCGTCTGTGTCATCTTATTCTCCTCGGCGACGTCTCGACCGTCTTAGATAAGAAGTCCAAGCACCTTACCATAGGTTCCAAACCGCGATGACCTACTCTTTTTCGCACTCGACGTCCAAGCTCGTCGTTTCCCTGGCCGACGGCATTGCGACCTTGGCCATCGACAATCTCCCCAAGCACAACGCCCTCGACCTGGAGATGTGGCAGGCTTTCCCGGACATCATGGCGACCCTCGACCGGGATCCGCAGGTGCGCGTGGTCGTACTGCGGGGAGCCGGCCAGGACTCCTTCGCATCCGGCGCCGATATCGGCGAGTTCGCGACCCTGCGGGCGAATGCGGAAGGCGGGCGTCGCTACGAGGCCACGAACGAGGCGGCCTTCTGGGCGGTCGCCCATTGCTCCAAGCCCGTCCTCGCCATGATCCGGGACTTCTGCCTGGGCGGCGGCTTCGGCCTCGCCCTCTCCTGCGACCTGCGCGTGGCCTCCGAGAGCGCTATTTTCGGCATTCCCGCCGCCCGGCTGGGGATCGGCTATCCGCCCGGGGCCATGAAGCTGGTGACCGCCGCCGTGGGCGCCCCGGCCGCGAAGGACCTGTTCTTCAGCGCAAGGCGGATCGACGCCCAGGAGGCCGCGCGCCTGGGCGTCGTGCAGCGTGTGGTTCCGGACGACCGCTTGGAGGAGACCGTCCTGTCCCTCGCCCAAACAATCGCGGAGAACGCGCCCCTGACCATCAAGGCGGCCAAAGCGGCCATCGACGAGGTGGTCGGGGTGGCCCATCCCGATGCCGACCCGGTGGCGCTTGCCGACCAATGCTTCGACAGCCACGATGCCGCCGAGGGACGCAACGCCTTTCTGGAGAAGCGCAGGCCGGTCTTCAGCGGTCGGTGACCTCAAGCCTCCCGCCGGTACACGAAATAGCGCCCTTCCGGCACCTTCGTCTCGGCGGAGATATCCCGGCAGGACGGCATGTCGAAGGCGCGGTCCCCGAGCAGGATGCCGCCCGGCTGGAGCAGGCTTTCGAGCAGGGGCGACAGGCGCCGGGCGAGGCTCAGGTTCGCATCCTCGTCGCCGGTCCCGATATCGATGTGGATCAGGGCGGCCGAGCCCTGGCTGTGCCGCGCGATGAAGGGCGGCAGGGTGTCGAAGAGGTCCCCGACGATCAGGTAGCCCTCCGGCGGGTAGCAATCGGGATGCGCGGCGGGCGCGCGCTCGAAGGCGTAGATCTCGCGCCCCGGCAGCCGGTCGCGCAGGTGGTCGTAAGTGCGCCCGTTGCCGAGACCGATTTCCAGGACGAGCCCGGCGGGGCTGATCTCCCGGACGGCCCAGTCGAGCAGGTCGCGCTGCGCGGTCAGGCGCCGGATGGCGCTGTCGAGGCGGGTCATGCGCTCCTCCCGCCCCTCATGGCCTTTTGGCCAGGAAGTCGAGCACGCCCTGCTTGTGCACCTTGTCGCCGACCGCGAGGTTGTGGTCGCGTCCGGGGATGTCGAGCGCCGTCGCGTTGGGCATCAAGGCGGCGAGTTCCGGACCCGAGCCCGACACGTCGTCGGCCGTGCCGACGGAGACCAGGGTCGGGAGCCGGATGGAGGCGACCTCCGCCTTCGACAGAACCTGCCGCGAGCCCCGGATGCAGGCGGCGAGCGCGTGCAGGTCGCTGCCGTTCTGATCCGCGAAGGCGCGGAACATGCGCTGCATCGGGTCGGTCAGGTCGTCGAGGGAGCGGGCCTCCATGGCATCGGCGATGCCGAGCGGCAGGCCGACGCCCTCCACGAGATGGATGCCGAGGCCGCCGAGAAGCATCGAGCGCATGCGATCCGGCGAGGCCAGCGCCATATGGGCCGTGATGCGGGCGCCCATGGAATAGCCCATCACGTCGGCCCGCTCGATGCCGAGGTGATCGAGCAGCCGGCGCCCGTCTTCGGCCATGCGGTAGGAATCGTAGGCCGCCGGATCGTAGAGCTTCTCGCTCTGGCCATGGCCGCGATTGTCGAAGGCGATCACCCGGTAGCCCGCCCGGGTCAGGGTCTTGACCCACAGCGTATTGACCCAGTTCACCGCGTGGTTCGACGCGAAACCGTGAATGAGAAGGATCGGATCGCCCTCGCCCTCGTGGGGCGGAACGTCGATATAGGCGATGCTCACGCCGTCGGAATTGAAATAGCGCATGGGCCTAAGGGGAAGGTTGCCGGATGGGCGCAACCTAAAGCATTTTTCGGAGAAGTGGATCCGGTTCGCCGTCAAAAAAGTGAATAAGCGAAGGCGGAGGCGTTTCCGCTGATGCTGGCCGAAAATAATACCCTCTACGTCATGGCCGTCCCCGGACTTGATCCGGGGATCAGGTCCGGGGAGGTGATGACATGGTCAGCGCCCCGGTGTCATTCCCGGCCGGAGCGCAGCGGAGGGGATGGGAATCCATAATGCAGCGCTTGATCGTGGATCCCCTTCCCGCACCGCGTGCGCCGGGGATGACACCCACTCACGTCACGGCCGGCCTTGTGCTGGCGATCCCGCTTGCCTGAGGCGCCGCACCTTCGGGATCGGGATCACCGACACAAGGCGTTACGACAAGCGAGCGCCCCTCGCCTCAATGCCGGATCGGACGCGGCAGAGGCACGTCTTCCACATCACCACCCTGCAATTCCCGCACCACGCCGCGCGCATACATCATCAGCCGCCCGTCCGTCGTCCGATAGATCGCATAGAGCGGCTCGCCCTGCCGCTCGCCGCGCCGGGCCACCATCGCGGCGATCTCCGTCACGGCCCGCAGCAGGCAGAAGCCTAAGCCCAAAACCGTCACCGGCACCATGACGAGCCAGAGCGCCTGGATCCATTCCGGCGCGGTGTGAAATTTCGACAGCGCATCGGCCATGACGGAATAGGTGTGAGTGCTGGACAACGGCTCCATCGGCAACTCCCTTGAGTGGAAGCGACCACCAGCGATGCGCTGGTGGCCGGGGAGCTAGAAAGCCGCACTAGCACGGCTGCATTGGCCTTTGGGCTTGCGCCTTGGACATGCGCCAACGCCTCCCCGGCCGTAGGGCGAGGGAGACATCGTTGCGGTCGATGCCGACCGGCGTAGTGAGAGGCTTCTAGACCCCAGAACCGGGTGCGCCCGGTTCCGGTGACGAGGTAACACGCAACAGGGGTGCGGGGTCAATGGGGAGGCTGCGAGGCGGGCTGCGCTCTCCCCTGTCATTCCGGAACGAGCGTGAGCGAGAATCCGACCCGGAGGGCCGCGCCGGGACGACGCCCTCTCACGTCATGGCCGGCCTTGTGCCGGCCATCCCGATATTGAAAAGCGCCGCGCCTTTCCGATCGAGATCACCGGCACGGGTCCTCGGATCAAATCCGAGGAGGTGATGACGTGGAGGGTGGGATTGCCGCTACGGCACTGCGCGCGTCGGCTCTGACGCTCACTGCCGTCATGGCCGTGCTCGTCACGGCCATCCACGCCTTTGCGGCGGTGCGGCTTCGAAGACGTGGATGGCCGGAACAAGTCCGGCCATGACGGTGGGGTTTATCAGGCGGGAATTGTCTCAGAACAGGAAGAAGTCGGCCGCCGTGAGCTTGAGGTTCTTCTCCAGCTGGGCGATCTGGATCGCCGCCTTCGAACCCGTGCCGTCCGCATCGTACCAGAGCGCACCCTTCTTCTTGTCGTAGACGATGCGGTCTGAGGCATCGTGCGCCTTGGTGCCGACATAAAACGCCGCCTTCGCCAGCACACCCTTCTTGGCGACGCCCTTGAACACGCTCTTCTGCAGCCAGATCGTGTCGTCGGCCGGGTTGAAGTCGGTGATGGTGTCGAGCTCCGCCCGCTTATGCGCCGTGTTGGTCTTGGCGAGCCGGTCGAACACGAAGATGTCCTGGCCCACTCCCCCCGTCAGCACGTCCTTGCCTGCCCCTCCGGTGATTTGGTCATTGCCACCCTCGCCCTTCAGCGTGTCAGTGCCGGCAAGACCCACGATGACGTCATTGCCGTTCTCACCGTCGAGCGTGTCTGCTCCCGTCGTACCGGTGAGGGTCAGTGGGTTAATTTCAACCACGTTGGTCAGGTCGAGGGTGAAGCTCTGGGTGATCTTGCCGCCGTACGCATCCTTGGCTTCGATGCTGATCGTGTATTGGTGTGGACCGGTCTCGTAGTCGAGCGCGCGGGCGAGCAGCAGGCTGGTGCCGTCGAGCCGGAAAGCGCCGCCGGCATCGTCGACAAGTGTGTAGGTTAGCGCATCCCCATCGGAATCCTGGGCCGAAAGGCTCGCCACGAGTGTGTCCTTCAGCGCATCCTCGGCGAGCGCAGTCTTGGACAGGGCCAGGTTCGTCGGCGCTGCATTGATGAGGGTAAAGGTCTGGTCGGAGAACTGCAGGAATCGCACGTTCTTCAGTTTGTCCGTTCCGTCGCGACTAGCTTGCGAGTCGGTGATGGTTCTGAAGCCGTTCTGGTCGGGCGTGCTGATGGTATACTGCGCACGTGCGCCGCTGTAGATCGCTACGTCGTTGCCGCCGCCACCATCGAGAGTGTCGTTGCCCATCCCGCCGATGAAGGTCTCTCGACTCGTACCCCCATAAGCCCGGTCGTCACCACCTCCGAAATCGACTGTTCCGGTGACGACACCGTTACGGCCGTCATAGAGATTATCGACTATTCCGTTGCAATCGATTGTCCCCTCAATTCGGCCCGCATTGTAAATCGTTGAGATTACGCTGCCAGTGCTTAAGGAGATGGCATGTCCCGTTCCTGCAGAGATAAGGCCATAATTGGAGATGTTCACGATGCGCGCACCGCCAACCACAATCCCACCAGTTGCGCCTTGGATCGTTCCCGTGTTCTCCAGAGTTAAACTACCGGAAACGGACAGTGCACTATCGACCGTACCGATCATTTTTCCTTTTTGAACGATCACATTGTCTGAGCTTCCTGCAGCACCGACCGACGCGCCCTTCCGTCCAATGATTTCTCCAGCATTGATAAGAGTACTATTCCCCCCAGAAATGACTACACCTTGTGAGAAACCTGTGATGTGCGCGTCGGCTTTTACTTGCAAGTAGTGGCCGCCGGTCCCAGATTGGTTAACACCGGACAGAAGAACGCCGATGGCGTCCTGGCTGGAGACCCTTGCTTCAGCATCGAGGAAAACTTGGTTCGCGAATTTGTCTGAAAAAATTCCGTGAGCTGAGGCTCCTGAAACCGCGACCTCAATGCCTGGGTTCACGGTCAGAGTGTCGAGATCGGCAGCGAATGAAAAGCCATTGGTTCCCGTGCGCTCGACCCGGGAATTGATGATGGTATCGACCATGAGCAGTGCTACAAAAAAAAGTGAAGGTTTTTGTTATTTATAACATAACACACGGTTTTGAAAGACCTTTGCCTGCCAATGAGCTGCGATAGGTACTGCGTTTAGGCTTGCCGATACAGTACCACTATTCCAAGCGGAATCACCAGCACAGGTCCCCGGATCAAGTCCTGAGACGTGACGACGGGAGCAGGTGACGGGAAAATAGCATTATGTTCTTACTTTGTTCTTGACACGCGGTGCAACATTAGCTATATCGTTACTCACCTGATCCGACGAGGGGCGCGCTTCGCGAGGCGTCGCAAGTTGTGGGATCCGGCACGGTCCTGTCCGCCGGTCACGCAGCCGGCGCCAGGAGGCCCTTGGTGCCTGCGGGCTGCCAAGTC
>NZ_JALJRK010000054.1 GCF_024519725.1 Microvirga sp. Mcv34
AGGATGAGGTGGAGGGTTGGGGAGGAGAGACGTGGGCGGTCACGACCGGTCCCCGGATCAAGTCCGGCCATGACGACGGAGGGTGTTGCTCCCGGCCGAAGCCTCAGCGGAGGGAAAGGGAGCTCGAAGACCACGTCACATATTGACGTAGTTGGGTCCGCCACCGCCTTCGGGGGTGACCCAGGTGATGTTCTGGTTCGGGTCCTTGATGTCGCAGGTTTTGCAGTGGACGCAGTTCTGCGCGTTGATCTGGTAGCGCGCACCACCCTCGCCCTCGACCCACTCGTACACCCCAGCCGGGCAGTAGCGCTGCGAGGGACCGCCATAGACGTCGTGCTCGGACGCCTTCTGCAGCCCCATGTCCTTGACCTTGAGGTGCACCGGCTGGTCCTCCTCGTGGTTGGTGTTCGACAAAAACACCGAGGACAGCTTGTCGAAGGTCAGCACCCCGTCCGGCTTGTCATACGTGATCGGCTTGACCTGATCGAGCGGCAGCAGGCATTCGTGATCCGGCTTGCCATGCTTCATCGTGCCGAAGGGCGACCAGCCGAACAGCTCGGTCAGCCACATGTCGAGCCCGCCCAGCGCCACCCCGGCCGCCGTGCCGTACCGCGACCACAGCGGCTTGACGTTGCGCACCCGCTTGAGATCGTACCCGATCGGCGAGGCGCGCCAGGCCTCCTCGTACGTGGCGACCTCGTCGTGAGACCGGCCCGCCTGCAGGGCGGCGAAGACATGATCGGCGCAGAGCATGCCCGACAGGATGGCGTTGTGGCTGCCCTTGATGCGCGGCACGTTGACGAAGCCGGCCGAGTCGCCGACCAGGCAGCCGCCGGGGAAGCTCAGCCGCGGCACCGACTGCCAGCCGCCCTCCATGATGGCGCGGGCCCCGTAGCCGATGCGCTTGGCGCCCTCGAACACGTCGCGCACCATCGGGTGCGTCTTGAAGCGCTGGAACTCCTCGAACGGCGACAGGGTCGGGTTCTTGTAGTTGAGGTGGACCACGAAGCCGACCGACACCAAGTTGTCGTCGAAATGGTACAGCCAGGAGCCGCCGCCCGCATTGTTCGGCAACGGCCAGCCCATGGAATGGCGCACGAGGCCGGCCTGGAACTTGTCCGGCTGCACCTGCCACAGCTCCTTGATGCCGATGCCGTATTTCTGGTGATCGCGGCCCGCATTCAGGCCGAAGCGCTCGACCATCTGCTTGGTGAGCGAGCCGCGCGCGCCCTCGCCGAAGATCGTATACTTGGCGCGCAGCTCCATGCCGCGGGTGAAGTTGGCGTTGGGCTCGCCGTTGCGGCTGATGCCCATATCGCCGGTGGCGACGCCCACCACCGTGCCATTCTCGACCAGAACCTCGGAGGCTGGGAAGCCGGGATAGATCTCGACGCCGAGTTCCTCCGCCTTGCGGCCGAGATAGCGGGCGACATTGCCGAGCGAGCCGACGAAGTTGCCGTGGTTGCTCATGAGCTTGGGCATGAACACGTTGGGCAGCGTCACGCCTCCCGCATGGCCGAGATACATGAACTCGTCCGCCGTCACCTCCGTCTTGAGCGGCCGGTCCGGATCCTGGCGCCAGTCCGGCAGGAGGGCGTCGAGGCCGATGGGGTCGATCACGGCTCCGGACAGGATGTGGGCGCCGACCTCGGAGCCCTTCTCGACCACGACGACGGAGAGATCCGTGCCCTGCTCCAGCGCCTGCTGCTTGAGCCGGATCGCCGTGGCCAGACCCGCCGGACCCGCCCCCACCACAACGACGTCAAACTCCATCGATTCACGGGCGGGCAGATCGGACATGGTTTCCTCCTGATACGCGGCAGCAGCGTTCGAAAATGGCATATGGTTTACATATGAACCATCTTCTCGATTTCTCAAGTCATTCTCCTAGCTTCATTGCTGCGAAGCTGAAAGTTCTCATTCCGCATAAGGTCATGCCGAAACCCGATGAAGGCCGCCTGCTCACGGGCAACGGCGAAGGCCGGTGCGGGTTGTTCGGCCGGGACCGGAGGTCTACAAAGGGGCATGCGGAAACATCCGTCCGAGTCCCCGGCGTTCTACACGCTGTTCGAAACCTCGATAGGCCCCTGCGGCCTTGCCTGGAACGGGCGCGGCGTGATCGGCTTTCAGCTTCCCGAAGGCGACGTCTCCGCGACCCGCGGCCGGCTGGCGAAGCGGTTTCCCGGGATCGTCGAGGTTTCGCCGCCACAACACGTCCAAGGCACCATCACGGACGTGGCCGCTCTATTGCAGGGCGAGGCGCGCGATCTGACGGGTGTTGCCCTGAACATGGATGATGTTCCGGACTTCGACCGTCGCGTCTATGAGATCGCCCGCGGTATCCCTCCCGGCCGTGTCCTGACCTATGGCGAGGTCGCCTCCCGGCTCGGCATCAACAACGCCAGGGCAATCGGCCAGGCGCTTGGACGCAATCCCTTCGCGGTGATCGTGCCCTGCCATCGGGTCGTCGCTGCGAACGGCAGGCCGGGCGGCTTCTCGGCGAATGGCGGCGCCACGACCAAACGCCGTCTCCTTGCCATCGAGGGGGCCCGGCGCGACGAGAGCCCGACCCTGTTCGACCTGATGTCGGAGGGGTAAACCCCTCGGTTCTTTGCGGGCGCGAGTTGTTCCCCCGGCCCGGAATGCTTACATAGACCCCATGCAGGATCTCCCTTCCGACCGCGACGCTCTCCAGGCGCTCCTCGACTTCCATGTCGAGGCGGGCGTGGACCTCGCGCTCGACGAGACTCCGCACAACCGCTTTGCCGAGCCCAAGGCCGAGCGCTCTCCGGCCAGGGCGCCGGCTGCGGGCTCCGCCCCCAAGGCGTCTGCGGCTCCTTCCGCCCCCTCCCCCCGCGCCCTGCCGAAGGCGGCCGCGAGCGCTCCGGAAGAGGTGGCGATCATGGCTCGGGAGCAGGCCCGCCATGCGCAATCCCTGGAGGAACTCGAGGCCATTCTCGCGGGCTTCGACGGCTGCGCCCTGAAGTTCTCGGCTAAGAACCTCGCCTTCGCTGACGGCAATCCGGAAGGCCGCGTCATGCTGGTGGGCGAAGCGCCCGGCGCGGACGAGGACCGGATCGGCAAGCCGTTCATGGGCCGCTCCGGCCAGTTGCTCGACCGCATGCTTGCCACCATCGGGCTCGACCGCACCCAGGTCTATGTGGCCAACATCGTGCCCTGGCGCCCGCCGGGCAACCGCACGCCGACCCCGCAGGAAATCGCCATCTGCAAGCCGTTCATCGCGCGGCAGATCGAGCTGGCGTCCCCTGAGATCCTGCTCTGTCTCGGCGGCCCCGCCGCCCAGAACCTGCTCGGCCTCAAGGACGGTATTCTGCGCACGCGCGGCCGCTGGTATAGTTACAAGACCGAGGATGGGCGGGAGATGAAGGCGTTGCCGACCTTGCATCCGGCCTATCTGCTGCGCCAGCCCCTGCAGAAGCGGCTCGGCTGGCGGGATTTCCAGGCGTTGCGTCGGGCTCTCGACGGTCGGGAGTGAAGGCTCTCGCGGACCGGCTCGGAACCGCTTTATATGCTTAAGCCTTAAGCATCTGCGGCGAGGATGCCGCTGCCTTGAAGGTGGATCATGCGCTGGGAAGATTTTCGAACCTCGTCCAATGTGGAAGACCGTCGCGGCATGGGCATGGGCGGCGCGGGTGGTCTCGGCATCGGAACCATCGTGATCCTGGGCCTCGTCGGCTGGGCGCTCGGCATCGACCCGCGCATCCTGATCGGCGGCGCCGAGATGATGACGGGCGGCGGTTCCGGCTATCAGCAGCAACAGCAGGGACGCCAGGGCACGCCGCAGGACGAGGCCGGCCGCTTCGCCGCCGCCATCCTGGGCAACACGGAAGACGTCTGGAAGGAGGTTCTGCCCCAGCAGGCCAACCGGCAATACCAGGCGCCGAAGCTCGTGCTCTTCTCGGATGCGACCCGGTCCGGCTGCGGCGGCGCGCAATCGGCCATGGGGCCGTTCTACTGCCCGCTCGACCAGACCGTCTACATCGACCTCTCCTTCTTCCAGGAAATGCAGCAGCGCTTCCGCGCCGGCGGCGACTTCGCCTATGCCTACGTGCTGGCCCATGAGGTCGGCCACCACGTGGAAAACCAGCTCGGCATCCTGCCGCGCGTCCAGGAGCGGCAGCAGCAGGTCGGGCGAGCCGAGGGCAACCAGCTTTCCGTTCGCGTCGAGCTGATGGCCGATTGCCTCGCCGGCGTCTGGGCGCACCATTCCAATCAGCGCTGGCAATCGCTGGAACAGGGTGACATCGAGGAAGCGATCCGCGCGGCCGAGGCCATCGGCGACGACCGGCTGCAGAAGCAGACCCAAGGCCGCGTGGTCCCCGACAGCTTCACCCACGGTTCCTCCGAGCAGCGCATGCGCTGGCTCACGACCGGCTTGAAGAGCGGGCAGGTCCAGGCCTGCGATACCTTCCGGGCGGCGAAGCTCTAACCTTTCGCACCTTTTCGTCATGGCCGGGCTCGTCCCGGCCATCCACGTTTTAATCGGCTGAAAGACGTGGATACCCGGTACAAGGCCGGGTATGACGAATGAGATGAATGTTTTTATGCAGGCTGAGACCCATGCCCGGCATCGACGACAGGCTCCCCTTCATTCCCTTGTCCATCGCGGTGCTCACGGTATCCGACACGCGCTCGCTCGATGAGGACAGGTCGGGCACGACGCTGGCTGAGCGCCTGACCGCGGCCGGGCATCGCCTGGCCGACAGGGCCATCGTGACCGACGACGTCGAGGCGATCCGCGGCAAGGTTCAGGGCTGGATCGCCGATTCCACCATCGACGTGGTCATCACCACGGGCGGTACGGGCTTCACCGGCCGTGACGTGACGCCGGAGGCCATCGAGCCCCTGTTCGACAAGCGGATGGAGGGGTTCTCCGCCGTCTTTCACCGCATCTCCTACGACAAGATCGGCACCTCGACGATCCAGTCGCGGGCGACGGCTGGGGTCGCCGGCACGACCTTCGTCTTCGTGCTGCCGGGCTCCCCCGGCGCCTGCAAGGACGCCTGGGACGGCATTCTGGCGAACCAGCTCGACTACCGGTACAGACCCTGCAACTTCGTCGAGATCATGCCGCGCCTCGACGAGCACCTGAAGCGGGGAAAGCTGAGAGGGTGATTACCCGAAGACCGGGTCGCGCTCGATGGTGGCGGAGAGTCGAACGGGCATGCGGGCCCTTACCTCTTTCAACAGCACCCGGCGGTGAACCAGATCGCCGGCGCGCACCTTTGAATCCGCGAACAGATTGGTGAGAGCACTCGCCACGCCGCCGCGCCGACGCCGCATTCTGGCAAGCCCCTGCTCAGGCCTGGAGAGCGCCACGAACCGGTCGAGCACCCGGATCCAGCCCTCCTGCGGAATGTCGCCGTCGTCGAGGCACAGCAGCCAGTCGCGCCGGGCCACCTTCACTCCTTCGATCCAGGACCCCCGCTGGGCGACCACCAGGGTCGCCCCCGCGGCATCGGCCACCTTCGCCAGGATTTCATCCTCCCCGTCGGCCAGGATGACAGCATCGCCGATCAACCCGGCGGCAACGGCCGGAACGAGGGCGCTTAAGGTGGCGGCAAGGGCCTCGGGCCCGTGGGATACGCGAACGAGAATAGTAATCATATGAACATCATAGCCGCTCCAATCCCGGGCGTCGCTAGGACATTCTCGACTTTGCGCTCTTGATTTTGTTCCTGTTTTGTTCTTAAGTTGGCGGCCTCAGACACAGATTCGTTCGAGGCCGCCATGAACGTTCCCGCCAAAGATCCCGCCCGCGATCCGTTCCGCACCCGGCCCGTGAAGCGCACGCCCCTGGAAGCCGCCGAGGCTGCGCGTCGGCGCATGGATGATCCGGCCTACAGGGTCGAGGTGGAGCGCCGCCGGGGCCGGGGCGCCTCAGCGAACCCGTCGGGGCGTTTCGAGCCGGCGCAGCGGGAGAGCTTCGACGACGGCTGGGATCTCGCGGAAGAGCTTCCCACCCTGCCGACCGAGGTCATCGTCGAGAAGCCGCGCACGATCATCACCCGGAACGACTCGCCCGACATCCTCTTCGAGAAGTCGATCAACCCCTATCGCGGCTGCGAGCACGGCTGCTCATACTGCTTCGCGAGGCCGACCCACGCCTTTCAGGGCCTGTCCTCCGGGCTCGATTTCGAGACCAAGATCTTCGCCAAGCCCAATGCGGCGGAACTGCTTGAGAAGGAGCTGCGGGCCTCGAACTATCAGCCGACGACGATCGCGCTCGGCTCCAACACCGACCCCTACCAGCCGGTGGAGCGTCGCTTCCGCATCACCCGGTCCATCCTGGAAGTGCTCGACCGAATGAACCATCCCGTCGGCATCGTGACGAAATCGACCCTCGTCACCCGCGACATCGACATCCTAAGCCACATGGCCGAGCGGCAGCTCGCCAAGGTGGCGATCTCGGTCACGACCCTCGACCCGAAGCTCGCCCGGCGGATGGAGCCCCGCGCCGCCGCGCCGGCGAAGCGCCTGGAGACGATCAGGAGTCTGTCCGAGGCCGGCATCCCCGTGTCGGTCCTCGTCGCTCCCATCATCCCGGCGATCAACGACCATGAGATCGAGGCGATCCTGAAGGCCTGCGCCGAGGCCGGCGCCCAGGAGGCGGGCTACGTGCTCCTGCGCCTGCCTCACGACCTCAAGAACCTGATGCGCGACTGGCTCGCCGAGCATTATCCGGACAAGCTCAAGCACGTCTTCACCCTCCTGCAGGAGGCGCGCGGCGGCAAGGATTACGATGCCGAGTGGAGCACCCGCCAATCCGGCATCGGCCCCTATGCCTGGATGCTCGGTCGCCGCTTCGAGACGACGGCCGAGCGGCTCGGGCTGAACAAGCGGAATCTGAGATTGCGCAAGGACCTGTTCCAGGTGCCGCCGAAGGAGACGGGACAGTTGAGCTTGTTTTGAGGCTTTATCTCGCATGTCATCCCGGACGGAGCGTCACTCCGGCCCCGCGATCCCTAGTCGGCTACGCCGTCTGGGATGACATTGGCTCCTGCACCTCTCGCGACACTCGGCGGGGATGACAGCGACCGGCGTTCCCGCTTTCATCCCGCGCATGACAGATGCGATTCGCCTGAAGCAGAAACCCGGCCTCGGCCTCGACCGCGAGCTTTCCGCCCGGGCGCAGGGCTTCACCTGCATCGCGGGCCTCGACGAGGTCGGGCGCGGGCCGCTGGCCGGGCCGGTGGTGTCGGCGGCGGTCGTGCTCGATCTCGACAACGTGCCGAAGGGCCTGGCCGATTCGAAGGCCCTGACGGCGGCCAGGCGCGAGGCGCTGTTCACGGAAATCCTCGCGACCTCCCATGTGGGCATCGCGTCGGTGTCGCATCAGGAGATCGACACTATCAACATCCGGCAGGCCTCCCTGCTTGCCATGTGCCGGGCGCTCGCCGCCCTGCCCTGCACGCCCGACATGGCCTTCGTGGACGGCAACGATCCACCCGCCCTGCCCTGTGCGACGGAGGCGGTCATCAAGGGTGATTCGTCCATCGCGTCGATCGCGGCGGCGTCCATCGTGGCGAAGGTGGTTCGCGATCGCATGATGGCGCGGCTCGGGAACGCTTACCCCGCCTATGGTTTTGCCTCGAACGCGGGCTACAGCACGAAGGCGCATCTTACCGTGATCGCCAGCGAGGGTCCCTGCCCGTTCCACCGCCTGAGTTTCTCGCCCCTGCGCCAAGGGTTACTGGACCTGTAACCTCCCTTAACGCTGATTAACGAAAAAATCCAATATTTTCAATGCGTAGGCAAGTTTTGCCGATCCAAAATATTTGGACTTTCTCGCATTTGGAAACCTCCTCTTTACCCTATCCGATCATGATCCTGAGTGTCAGTTGCGTAACCGGTGATCACCCATGGGTACCTTGCGTACCGGGGCTGCCGGCGCCGCCTCCCGGATCAGTGTCTCGCGTACCGGGCGGTCTGCGCCGGCTCCTCGGACGGGGCGTAAACCGCCCCTCTCCGTTCTGCCGCCGTCTCTTCCTCTCAATGAGATTCTTCTCGGCGACTGCATCGCCAATCTCGAGAAGCTTCCTCCTGAGAGCGTGGACGTGGTCTTCGCGGATCCGCCTTACAATCTCCAGCTCGAACAGGCGCTGACGCGCCCGGACCAGAGCCTCGTCGACGCGGTCGACGACGACTGGGACAAGTTCGCGAGCTTTGCCGATTACGACGCGTTCACCCGCGCGTGGCTTCTCGCCGTGCGCCGTGTGATGAAGAAGAACGCGACGCTCTGGGTCATCGGCTCCTATCACAACATCTTCCGCGTGGGCGCCGCCCTGCAGGATCTCGATTTCTGGATCCTCAACGACATCGTCTGGCGCAAGGCCAATCCGATGCCGAACTTCAAGGGCCGCCGCTTCACCAACGCGCACGAGACCATGATCTGGGCCTCGAAAAGCGCGGAATCGAAGGGCTACACCTTCCATTACGACGCGCTCAAGGCCGGCAATGAAGACGTGCAGATGCGCTCGGACTGGTTCCTGCCGATCTGCACCGGCGACGAGCGCCTGAAGGATGCACAGGGGCGCAAGGTCCATCCGACGCAGAAGCCCGAGGCCCTGCTCGCACGCATCCTGCTCGCCTCGTCCAATCCGGGCGACGTGGTGCTCGATCCCTTCTTCGGTTCCGGCACGACGGGAGCCGTCGCCAAGCTGCTGGGCCGCAACTTCATCGGACTGGAGCGGGATTCGACCTATGCCAAGGCGGCGCGGGCACGGATCGACTCGGTCGAGCCGCTCTCCGACGTGTCGGTCGCGGCAGCTCCGGAGAAGCGCACGGAAGTGCGCGTGCCGTTCCTGTCGCTCATCGAGGCCGGCCTCGTGAAGGCGGGGGAGACGCTGGTGGACGAGCGCCGCCGCCACAAGGCGGTGGTGCGTGCCGACGGCACGCTCGCTCTCGGCGCCATCGTGGGCTCGATCCACAAGATCGGCGCCCTGACGCAAGGGTTCCCCTCCTGCAACGGCTGGACCTTCTGGAATGTGGAGCGTGACGGTAAGCTCGTCTCCATCGACGAGTTCCGGGCGAAGGTGCGCGCCGAAATGGCCGCTTGACCTTTTCTTCGAATTGGATTTTCCGAGAGGGCCAGCCGAAAGCTGGCCCTTTTCCTTTAGCGCACTAACCTATCGTCATAGAGGCGTCATCCAAGGCCGCTAGCGCGGGGAAAGCCTTACTGAAAGAGAGGAACTGCCCCGTGTCCTTCAAGCGTCTCCTGCCTCTGCTCGCCTTTCTTGTGCCCGCCATCGCGCAGGCTCAAGGGCTCTCCGGCAACCTCGTTCTGTATACGAGCCAGCCCAACACCGACGCGCAGCAGACCATCGATGCCTTCAAGGCCAGGAATCCCGGCGTCAATGTCACCTTCGTGCGCGACGGAACGCCGAAGATTCTCGCCAAGCTGAGCGCCGAGTTCGAGGCCGGGCAACCCCAGGCCGACGTGCTGCTGATCGCCGACAGCGTCACCATGGAGGGCCTGAAGAAGGAAGGCCGGCTTCTGGCGCACGAGAAGGCCGACGTCTCCGCTTACCCGGCGGGCACGCACGACAGCCAAAAATTCTGGTTCGCCACCAAGCTGATCACCACGGGCATCGCCTACAACACGAAGGCGACCTTCAAGCCGTCTTCCTGGCAGGATCTCACGCGGCCCGAGGTCAAGGGGCAGCTCGTGATGCCGAGCCCGCTCACCTCGGGCGCAGCCCTCATCCACGCCGCGACGCTCACAGGCACCATGGAAGGCGGCTGGAAATACTACGAGGCGCTCAAGGACAACGATGCCGTCGCCGGTGCCGGCAACGGCGACGTGCTCAAGCAGGTGGCCGGCGGCCAGAAGCTCTACGGCGTGATCGTCGACTACATGCCGATCCGCGAGAAAGCCAAGGGCGCCCCGGTCGAATTCGTGTTCCCGAAGGAGGGAGTCTCGGCGGTGTCCGAGCCCGTCGCCATTCTGAAGAGCACGAAGAATCCGGACGCCGCCCGCGCCTTCGTCGACTTCCTCCTCTCGAAGGAAGGACAGGAACTGGCGCTGAAGCAAGGCTACATCGCGGCCCATCCCGCCGTCGCCCTGCCCGAAGGCTATCCGGCGCGAGAGCAGATCAAGGTCATGAGCTTCGACGCCGCCAAGGCGCTTGCGGACGAGACCAAGAACAAGGCGGCCTTCGCCGACATCTTCGGCCAGTGAGAGATCGCTTTCAGACCAAGCCATTCCTGGAGCGGGGAGGTTTCGGCCTTCTCGCTCTTGTCGCTTTGCTCGTCTTCGCCTTCGACGTCCTGCCCGCCCTGCGATTACTGATCGCCGCACTCCTTCCCGGCGGCTCGTTCAATCCGGATGCGATGTTCGCGGCGCTCTCCAGCCGCTCGGCGTTGAGCGCGGCCCGCGCGACGCTCGACACGGCGCTCTGGTCGACCGTCCTGGCGCTGCCCCTTGGCACGGCCATGGCGCTTGTCCTCGGGATCACCGATCTGCGCGGACGCCGCATCGCGTCGTTCCTGTTCGTCCTGTCGGTGATGATCTCGCCCCAGGTGATCGCGCTCGCCTTTCTGCACCTGACAGGCCCCGCCTCCCCGATCCTGAATGCGCTGGGTCTTGCGCCCGACGCGGGCAGCGCCAATCCGATGCTCGGGCGCGGCGGCATCATCCTGGTGCTCGGCCTGCATCATGCGCCGCTCGTCTACGTGGTGATGAGCGCAGGACTGAAGCGCATTCCCCTCGCCGTCGTCGAGGCGGCCCGCATCGACGGCGCGCGGCCACTCGGAATTCTCACCGACCACCTGATGCCGCTGCTGCGCCCGCATCTCGTCGCCGCGGCCCTGCTCGCCTTCGTGGCCGGGATCGGCAATTTCGGCATCCCGGCGCTTCTCGGCGCACCCGTGAACTACCTGACGCTTCCGGTTCTCATCTACCGCCGCCTGTCGAGTTTCGGCACCGGCATGATCGGCGACGTATCGGCCCTCGGCCTTCTCGTCGCGGCCATCGCCATCGTGTGCGTTGCGGCCAGCCAGTTTCTCACACGCAAGGACGCCGTCCATCTGGAGGACGACACGTCGCTGAAGCCGTTCTGGTTTCTCGGTCGTGCGCGGATCGCGGGTGAAGTCTTCGTCGTCGCCGTCCTGGCCGTGACCCTTCTTCTGCCGATCCTGTCGCTCATGGCGGCGGCCCTCGTCCCCTCCTACGGCATGCCGCTTTCGCTCACGACGATCACCCTCGATAATTTCGTCGAGGTGCTGGCACGCCAGGACGTCACGATCCGCGCCTTCGCGAACTCGCTGCTTTATGCGGGCGGAGCGGCCCTGCTCCTGGCCTTGATCATCGTACCCGTCGCCTATGCATTGATCCGCTTGATGGGGCGATGGAGAATCCTCGCGGTCTCGCTCATCGAGATCTCCTACGTGCTGCCCGGCATCGTGCTGGCCATCGCGTGCATTCTGCTCTTCCTGAAGCCGCTGCCGCTCGTGCGCGTCTCGCTCTACGCGACGCCGTGGATCATCGTCTTCGCCTATCTTGCCCGCTTCCTGTCGGTGGCGTTGAAGCCGGTGCTCGCGGGAATGGCGCAGATCGACGTCGCCCAGGAGGAAGCCGCGGCCATCGACGGGGCACGACTGGCGCAGCGGCTCTTCGGCATCGTGCTTCCCTCCCTGCTGCCCGCCGCCGTCGCGGGCGGGTTGATGGCATTCCTGCTCGCTTTCAGCGAACTCACGGTTTCGGCTCTTCTCTGGTCCGCCGGGACGGAGACCATCGGGGTCGTGCTCTACAATCTCGAGGAGGCCGGCCTTGCAAGCCAGGCCTCCGCCGTCGCCATCGTCATCGTCGCCGTTGTGACTGTCGCCATGCTCGTCCTTGATGCGTTGGGCAAGTATCTTCCCGAGGGTGCCCTGCCCTGGCAATGCGAGGAGGATGCACCCGCGCGCTCAGGTCGCGGCCCGGATCGGGCAATGCTTCACGCCAGCGGCGCCCGGCAGCTCAAGCCAAGGCCCGCTTTGAGCACGTGAACAATCGCAGCCGGAATGGTCCGGTCAGGCCGCCGCCGACCTGCCATGAGCACCGAGCCACTCCAGCAACTCAGCGTCGAACAGATCGCTCTCCTCGAGCTGCGGCGTATGTCCGCTCTTCTCGAAGACGCGCACGGTCAAATTCTTGAAGCTTCCGCGATACGGGTCCCATGTCGCATAGGGGGCAACGAGATAATCGTAGCGTCCCAGAGCCAGAAAGACCGGGATATCGATGGTCTCGAGTCCCTGCCTGATATCAAGATCACGGAAGGTCTCGCCCCAGAGGTGATCGAAGACGGGCATGTTCACATGGACGCCTTCCCAGAGCGGCTCCGCATCGTATTGGTAGTCGTACCAGCTCTTCGCACCGAGGCGGATGCAGAAGGTGATGAAGCGTTTTTCCGGCGCGGCCTCGATCTCGGCGGGCAGAAGCGCGAGGTCGCTCGCGAGCTTCGCCTTCCTGTCGGGACAGACGGATTCCCGCCAGTACCGCTCCGATTCCTCACGATGCACTGCGCTGTGGCTCGGCCCCGTGCCGATCATCACGATGTCGGAGACATGCTGGGGATAGCGCTTGGCGTATTCCAGCGCCATGTAGCCGTGGCCGGAATGGCCAATGACAATGACCTTCTCGTGCCCGAAATGACGCCTCGCAAGCTCGATATCGTCCAGCACCACGTCAAGGCCGTACTCGGCGGGCTGCAGATCCTTGGCCGTCTTCGCGAAGCCGCGATGGTCGACGAAAATCATCTGAAGCGATTGGCGCAACGTCTGCGAGAAGACGCGTGGGTAATAGACCGCGCTGCCGATCACGATGGCGGGTCTGCCCTGCCCCTCGACCACATAGGCCAACTCGAAGCCGTCGGATGGAATGATGCCATGCATGTCGCCGTTCCCGGACGCGAAAAACCTGGGTGGTTTTCCTCGAAAGCTCTCGGCTTGTGAAGTCCCCCCACCCCTTCACGCGTGAACGGCACTCTCATGAGCATGTGCGGCTGCGGAAAAGGTGACTTCGAGCGATGGTGGGCTCGTCCCCAGGCCATCGGAACATGCCCCTATGCCGAACCCGGTCCAACGCTTTAGCATCCTGTCATGGCTTCTTCGTCTCTCGACCCCTTCCGCCCCGCCTTCGCCGAACCGTCCTGGGACGACCTGCGGATCTTTCTCGCCGTGGTGGCTCATGGATCGATGAACAGCGCCGCGAAGGCGCTCGGCCAAAGCCAGCCGACCATCGCGCGGCGCATCAAGGCGCTGGAGGAGACCCTGGGCCTCACCCTCTTCCAGCGCGGGCCGAACAACCTCGAGCTGACGGAAGCCGGACAGGCCGTCCTCGACGCGGCGAGCCCCATGGGCGACGCGGCCACCATCGTGTCCCGGATGGCCGCCGCCTACAGGCCCGATCCCGACGCGCCGGTGCGGATCACCGCCACCGCCTCGGTGACGCTGTTCCTGTCCCTCTACGCGGCAGAGCTGCACGAAGCCGCCGCGCCCGTGGAAATCGCCTATATCCCGACCCGCCGCAGGCTCGATCTCGCCTCGGGCGAGGCGGATATCGGCCTGCGGATGCGCAATCTGGCGGAGGGAACGGATGATCTGGTGGCGAGGAAGGTCGGACAGATCGCCTTCGCCATGTATGCCCGGACGGACAATCCCACAGCGGTCATCGCGCCGCCGGAAGACCCGACGCTCTCGCGCCAGGCTGCCTACGTGGCCGAGTTCGCCCAGGGACGCACTATCGCCGCGAGGATCGGCGACATGCCGATCCGCTATCAGGCGGCCAAAGCCGGCCTCGGCGCCGCCTTCCTGCCCTGCTGGCTCGGCGATTCCGACCCCGACCTCATCCAGATCACGAAGCCGGAGGGTGATCTGATCGAAGACGTCTTCCTGGTCATGCACCGCCGCAGCCGGAACCGCCCCAACGTGGCCCGGGTGGCGAATGCGCTGGCTGCGCTGTTCAAGAAGAACAAGAAGGCGCTCATCGGCGCCTGATCAGGCCTTCTCTGAGGTTTTCCCTTTCCCGCCCGGCATCTCCCCCAACGCGTGCACGAGCACCTTCTTCATGGCGCCGGGCAGCGCCTCCTCGTGCAGTTGGAGGCGCGGCGTCCAGCGCATGTCCTCGGGCGCAGGCGTTCCCTTGGCGACCTTGGCGAACAGGACCGTGAGCTCCAGCGAGAAATGGGTGAAGACGTGTTTCACCGTGCCCGGCAGGCGTTGCCACCGGGCTTCGATGGGAGCGTCGAGCACGGCGCGGGAAGGCTCGTAATCCGGCTCCCAGGCGCTCGTCGGCGGCTCGGCCATACCGCCGAGAAGTCCCTGCGGCGGACGGGTGCGGAGCAGGATCGTGTCGTCGGCGCGCAGGACCACGAACGCCGCCCCTTTGCGCAACTGGCCGGCTTCCTTCTTCTGCTTCTTCGGGAAGGCCTCCTGCAGGCCCTCGGCCCGGGCCCGGCAGGGCACCATCCAGGGGCAGAGCGCACAGGCCGGACGCTTGGGCGTGCAGATGGTGGCGCCCAGATCCATGACGGCTTGCGCGAAATCGCCCGGCCGGTCTTCAGGCACCAGGGCGTCGGTCAGGGACCGGATCAGGGGCTTGGCCTTGGGCAGCGGCTCCTCGACCATGAAGATGCGGGACATGACCCGCTCCACGTTGCCGTCCACGGCGGCCGCCTTTTCGTTGAACGCGATGGCCGCCACGGCCGCCGCCGTATAGGCGCCGATGCCCGGGAGTTTCAGGAGTTCCGCCTCCGTGCCCGGGAAATGCCCCCCGTGCCGCTCCACGACGGCCTTGGCGCAGGCATGGAGGTTGCGCGCGCGGGAATAGTAGCCGAGCCCCGCCCAGGCCTGCATCACCGCCTCGGAAGGCGCCTCGGCCAGCGATTCGACGCTCGGGAACCGCTCGAGGAAATTCAGGTAATAGGGTTTGACCGCCGTCACGGTCGTCTGCTGCAGCATGATCTCGGACAGCCAGACGCGGTAGGGATCCGCCGTCACGCCCGGCTTGGCGCGCCACGGCAGGTCCCGCCGGTGACGGTCGTACCAGGCGAGGAGATCCTGAGGGTCGGGCTTGGTCGCGCTCGGGGCGGGCGTTAACATGGGATTCGGAATAGCGTTCTACACGGAATATTCCAACGCGGCTTTTGGACATTCAACATGAGACGACCGAGGCCTCTTGCCCGACCCCTTGCCGAGTTTCTCGACGTCTGCCTGTCTCCCAGCCTGGCGGCGCAAGGCTTTGCGACCTCCGACATCATCATGGCCTGGCCCGACATCGTCGGAGAGCGGCTTTCCGCCTTCACCCAGCCGCTCAAGATCGAGTGGAAGCGCAAAAGCCCCCATGCCGACCCGGAGGCGCGGCCCGACCCGGCCACCCTCGTGATCCGGGTCGAGAGCGCCTTCGCCCTGGAACTCCAGCATCTGGCTCCAACCGTCATCGACCGGGTGAACACCTATTACGGCTGGCGCTGCATCGGGAAGCTGGTGCTGAAACAAGGACCCGTGAGGCGGGTTGAGAAAAAGCGCCCGGATCCCCGCCCCCTCACCCCCGCGGAGAGGGACAAGGTGGACAGGGCCGTCGGGTCGATCGAGGAGGAATCCCTGAAGGCGGCCCTCGACCGGCTGGGCCAGGCGATCGTCAGCTCCGGTTCACGCACGAAAGCGTGAGATAGTGGGCGCTTGCCTCCAAGGCCAAGTCATTCTACCGCAGGACGAAATCTCTTCAGGAGCTTCCCCACGATGATCACCCGGCGTCAGACGCTTCAGCTTCTCGGAACCGCAGCCGCGACCGTTTACTTCGGCATGAGCCTTCCGGCGCTCGCCCAGAACGTGTCGGTTCAGGACCTCGCGGTCCAGGGGCCTATGGGCGACATCGCCCTCGGCCCCGCCGACGCCAAGGTGACGATCATCGAGTACGCCTCGATGACCTGCTCGCACTGCGCCCATTTCCATGCCACGACCTGGCCCGAGCTGAAGAAGCGGTACATCGATACCGGCAAGGTCCGCTTCGTCCTGCGCGAATTCCCGCTCGATCCTCTGGCGACGGCTGGCTTCATGCTCGCCCGCTGCGACGGCAACGACAAGTATTACCCGATCACGGACCTGCTCTTCGACCAGCAGAAGAACTGGGCTTTCGTCGACAAACCCCTCGATGCTCTCCGGGCCATGCTCAAGCAGGCAGGTTTTTCACAGGAAAAATTTGATGCTTGCCTCAAGGACCAGAAACTATATGACGCAGTCAACGCGGTGAAGAACCGGGCGATGGAGCAGTTCAAGGTGGACTCCACGCCTACTTTCTTCATCAATGGTCAGCGCCATCCTGGAAGCCTGTCGATCGATGAGCTTGAAAAAATCATCAAGCCGATGCTCGGAGAGTAACCTCCGCTACCCTGCTCCCGAAGGGCGGGACGGGAAGGCGCGTCCATGAAGCTGACGCGCCTTCGCATTGCAGGCTTCAAGACCTTCGTCGAGCCGACGGACTTCCTGATCGAGCCAGGACTGACCGGCGTCGTCGGGCCGAACGGCTGCGGCAAGTCCAACCTCGTCGAGGCCCTGCGCTGGGTCATGGGAGAGAACTCCCACAAGAACATGCGCGCCACGGGGATGGACGACGTCATCTTCTCCGGCTCCGGCGGCCGCCCGGCCCGCAACTGGGCCGAGGTGATGCTCACCATCGACAATATGGAGCGCACGGCCCCGGCCGCCTTCAACGACAGCGATCTCCTCGAAATTTCCCGCAAGATCGAGCGCGAGGAAGGCTCGACCTACCGGGTCAACGGCAAGGAAGTGCGCGCCCGCGACGTGCAGATCCTGTTCGCCGATGCCGCAACCGGATCACGCTCTCCCGCTCTCGTCCGTCAGGGCCAGATCAGCGAAATCATCTCCGCCAAGCCCCAGGCCCGCCGCCGCATCCTGGAGGATGCCGCCGGCATCGCCGGCCTCCATGCCCGCCGGCACGAGGCGGAGCTGCGCCTCAAGGCCGCCGAGGACAATCTCGTCCGCGTCGAGGACGTGATCCGCGAACTGGAAAGCCAGATCGAGAGCCTGAAGCGTCAGGGCCGCCAGGCGTCCCGCTACAAGAATCTCTCGGCCGAAATCCGCCGCCTCGAAGCCCTGATGTACGCCATCAGCTTCGCCGAGGCCCGTGAGCAGGCCGCCACCGCCGAACGGCAGGTCGCCGAGGACCTCAAGGCGGTCGCCGACGCCACCGAGGAGCAGACCCGGGCCGCCACCGCCCAGGCCGTCGCCGCCCACGGGCTTCCGGCCCTGCGCCAGGCCGAAGCCGCCGCCGCGGCCGCCCTGCAGCGCCTGACCCATGCCCGCAACGAGCTCGAATCGGAAGAGCGCCGCTCCAAGGAGCGCGTGGTCGAGCTCGAGCGCCATATTGGCGACCTCAACCGGGACATCGCCCGCGAGGCGGCGCAGCGCACGGATGCCCAGGCCACCATCGAGCGGCTTCAGTCCGAGGCTGACGAGATCGCGCTCACTACCGACGGAGCGGACGATGTCCGCGCCGAGGCCGAGGAGCGCCTGCAGACGGCCGAGGCCGAGTTGGCGGAAGCCGAAGCGGCCCTGAGCGCCCTTCAGGCCCAGACCTCCGACCTCAATGCCCGCCGCGCCGCGCTCGAACGCGCCGTGCGCGAGGAAATGGATCGCGCGTCCCGCTTCCGCTCCGAGAAGGAACGACTGGAACGCGAGATCGCCGCGCTCTCCGGCTCGCCGGAGGATGGCCCCTCCCTCGACGATCTGCGCGAGGAAGCGGCGATCGCCGAGGAGACCGCGCAGGGTGCCGAAGAGGCGGTGATCGAGGCGCGCGAAACCCTCTCAGCCGCCCGCGAGGCCGAAAACCGCCTGCGCCAGCCTCTCAACGAGGCCGAGCGCACGGCCCAGCGCCTGGAAACCGAGGCCCGCACGCTCGCCAAGCTCGTCACTTCGGCGACCAGCGACCTCTGGCCCCCGGCGGTCGACCAGATCACGGTCAGGAAGGGTTACGAGACGGCCCTGGGTGCCGCCCTCGGCGACGACCTCGAAGCCTCGATCAACCCGACGGCGCCGCACCATTGGGCCGAAACCCATGCGGGCGCGGACGATCCCGCCCTGCCGGAAGGCGTCACATCCCTGGCGGATCTCGCCCAGGCCCCGTCCCAGCTTCAGCGCCGCCTGCGCCAGATCGGCGTGGTGAGCAAGGCCGACGGCCTGCGCCTGCGTGGACTTCTGAAGCCCGGCCAGCGCCTCGTGAGCGAAGAGGGCGATCTCTGGCGCTGGGACGGCTTTACCGCCGCCGCCGAAGCGCCCTCCCCGGCCGCCCGCCGCCTGGCGGAGAAGAACCGTCTCGGCGATCTGGAGCGCGAGGCCGCTGCGGCCCGCGAGCAGGCCGAGCATCTGCGCCATGAGGCGGAAGCGGCCCTCGAGGCTGTCCGCAAGGCCGCCTCCCATGAGATGCAGGCCATCGAGGCGGCGCGCCAGACCCGGCAGGCGCTCGATGCCGCCCGGACGCGTCTCACGGCCGCCGAACGCAAGGAAGCCGAACTCGGCCAGCGCCGCTCGGCCCTGCAGGAGGGCCTCGCCCGCCTGTCCGAAAGCGAGGCGGAAGCCCTGGAGCGTGTGCAGGATGCGCAGGGTGCCCTGCAGGACCTCGCCCCCGCGCCGGATCTCGAAAGCCGCCTGCTCGAAGAACGCACCCGCGTGGCGGAGCGCCGGGCCGCCGCCTCCGAGGCTCGCGCCGCCCTCCAGTCCCTCATGCACGAGGGGGAGCTGCGCCGCCGCCGGCAGGATTCGATCGCCGCCGATATCCGCCTCTGGACCGAGCGCTCAGCCCGCGCGGCCAAGGCCTTCGAAGACTTGGGCGAGCGCCTGGAGCGCGCCCAGGACGAGCACCAGCGCCTGCTGGAGGCCCCCGATACCTATCTCCAGCGCCGTCGCGCCCTTATGGCCGAGGTCGAGGAGGCCGAGGCGAAGCGCAAGGAGGCCGCCGACCGCCTCGCCGATGCGGAGACGGGCCTCGCCGAATCGGACCGGGCCGCCCGGGCGGCCCTGGAGGCCCTGTCGGCCGCCCGCGAGGCGCGCGCCGGCTCGCAGGCCCGCCACGAGGCCGCCATCGCACGCTTGGCCGAGATCACCCGCAACATCGCTGAGCACCTGGAGACGACACCGGCCGGGCTGATCGAACTCGCGGGCCTCAAGGAAGGCTTCGAGCTGCCCTCCCACGGCGAAATCGAATCCAAGCTTCATGCTCTCAAGAACGACCGGGAGCGCCTCGGCGCGGTGAACCTGCGCGCCGACGAGGAACTGACGGAACTCGAGACCAAGTACAACGGCATCGCCGGCGAGCGTGACGACCTCGTCGAGGCCATCAAGCGCCTGCGCCAGGCCATCGGCAGCCTCAACCGCGAGGGCCGCGAGCGCCTGCTCGCCGCCTTCGACGTGGTGAACAACCACTTCAAGCAGCTCTTCTCCACCCTGTTCGGCGGCGGCACGGCGGAATTGACCCTGGTCGATTCGGACGACCCGCTGGAGGCGGGCCTCGAAATCCTCGCCCGTCCGCCCGGCAAGAAGCCGCAGAGCATGACCCTGCTCTCGGGCGGCGAGCAGGCCCTGACGGCCACCGCGCTGATCTTCGCGGTGTTCCTCACGAATCCCTCGCCGATCTGCGTGCTCGACGAGGTGGACGCGCCGCTCGACGACGCCAACGTGGAGCGCTACTGCGCTCTCCTGGAGGACATGGCCCGCCAGACCGAGACGAGGTTCGTGGTCATCACCCACAACCCGATCACCATGGCCCGGATGGACCGCCTCTTCGGCGTCACCATGGCCGAACGGGGCGTCTCGCAGCTCGTCTCCGTCGACCTGCAGAGCGCAGAGCGTATTCTTGAGGTAGCCTAGCGCATCGTGCGGACCCAGCGGGCCGCGCTAGCGAAAAGTGGTCCCGGTTTTCCGGCCTTTACGATGCGCCAGCTAAGAAAAGCAGCATCGGATGGATCCTAGAAGTGGAATCCACTTCTAGGCCCGATGCTGTAAGGCTTTCAGGGCCGCCTTGCTTCAGCCTCAAAAACATGTGCGCTTTCGCCCTGAAGGCGCCCCAAAAGATCGTTATTCGAACTATTTCAATGACTTAGATCTTTTCAGACGGTTCTTGACAGGGTGGACCCCCGCTCATATGGTGCGCCCGGCTTTCGGGGCTGGGCTTCCAAGCATTTTCCCGCAACGCTTCAAAGGAGATCGCAATGGCGGACCCCAACGAGCGGAACGGTGACAATGAGCGGAAACCGGGCAGCGCCGACGATGCCGACCTGTCAGCGAGACTGCAATCGCTCGACGCACGGATCTCCCAAGCATCCGCGCAGCGAGCCGAAGCGGAACCTCGCCCCCGCCCGACGTCCGATTCCAGCGCTCTCGGCCAAGCCTTCAGGCTCTCGGCCGAATTCGTTGCAGGAGTGGCCGCCGGCGGAATTCTGGGTTGGATTGTCGACCGTTTGTTCGGGACTTCCCCTTGGGGTCTGATCGTTTGTCTGATACTCGGCTTCTGCGCCGGGATGCTCAATCTGATGCGAGCAGCCGGGATGGTCAAATCCGCCCGGTATGACGACAAGCGGTGACGGACTGGTCTTTCGAACGCCGAACGGCAACTGACAACATCGAACTTTGAGAGCGGATCATGGCGAGCCCGATCGAACAATTCCAGATCAAGCCCATCATTCCGGTCATCAATTTCACCAATTCGTCCCTGTTCATGATCGGCGCCGCCGCCGTGATCGTGGGTGGTCTCCTGCTGGCGACCCGCAAGCGCGCCGTCGTTCCGGGCCGCGCCCAGTCCATGGCCGAAGTCCTGCACGATTTCGTCGCCAACACCCTGGTCGACGCGACAGGCAAGGAGGGGATGAAGTTCTTCCCCCTCGTCTTCTCTCTCTTCATGTTCGTGCTGACCGCGAACATGCTCGGCATGATCCCGGGCTTCTTCACGGTCACCAGCCACATCATCGTCACCTTCGCCCTCGCGCTGCTCGTCATCGGCACGGTGGTGGTCTACGGCTTCATGAAGCACGGCACCCACTTCCTCGGGCTCTTCGTGCCGTCGGGCGTGCCGGCATGGCTCCTGCCCTTCATCGTGGTGATCGAGCTCATCTCGTTCCTCTCGCGCCCGATCTCTCTGTCCCTGCGTCTCTTCGCGAACATGCTCGCGGGACACATCGCGCTGAAAGTTTTCGCAGGCTTCGTGGTCAGCCTCCTGGCGGCCGGCGGTGGCCTGATGATCCTCGCTCCGCTGCCGCTTCTCATGGCGGTTGCCCTCATGGCGCTCGAGTTCCTCGTCGCCGCTCTGCAGGCCTACGTCTTCACGGTGTTGACCTGCATCTACCTCAACGACGCGCTGCACCCGGGCCACTAGGTCTGCGCTGAGTTACACCTTCCCTCCCGATCACAGTATTCCCAAGGAGATCACAATGGATCCGGTTGCTTTCAAGTTCCTCGGCGCGGGCCTCGCCTGCATCGGCATGGGTCTCGCCGCTATGGGCGTTGGCAACATCTTCGGTAACTTCCTGTCCGGCGCTCTGCGCAACCCGTCGGCTGCCGACGGCCAGTTCGCCCGCGCGTTCATCGGTGCGGCGCTCGCAGAAGGTCTCGGCATCTTCTGTCTCGTCGTCGCTCTCGTTCTGCTCTTCACCTAATCTCAAGACGGTGATCGGGAGGTCGAGGCGCGCTTAAGCGCTTCGCCTCGACAGGGGTGACGGCGGGCTCAACCGCCGTCATTCATGTTTGTAGGACCGTATACTAGGAACTGCTCCATGGCTCAGGCTCAGACGAACCACGCCACAACAGAGGCCCCCGGCGGCGCTCACGAGGATATCGGCTTTCCGCCCTTCGAGACGGAAACCTATGCCGGTCAGCTCCTCTGGCTGGCGATCACCTTCGTGGTGCTCTACACCCTGCTTTCCAGGCTGGTTCTCCCGCGTCTGGGCGGAATCATCGAGAACCGCCGCGCGATGATCGCCAACGATCTCGACGACGCGGCCGGTATGAAATCCCGCGCCGAAGAAGCCGGCGCCGCTTACGAGCGGGCCCTCGCCGAAGCCAAGGGCCGCGCCCAGGCTCTCGCGCAGGAAACCCGCGCCAAGCTCTCGGCCGAGAGCGACGCCAAGCGCAAGGCGCTCGAGGCCGACCTCAACCAGCGTCTCGCCGACGCCGAGGCGACGATCTCCGCGAAGAAGTCAGAGGCAATGAGCCACGTCGACGCCATCGCCCGCGACACCGCTTCCGCCATCATCGAGCGCCTGACCGGCAAGGCTCCGGCCCCGCAGAAGGTCGAAGCCGCTCTCAACCAGATCAAGGCCTGATCGGGAGGTCCCCATGTTGCACAGCGCTGAATTCTGGGTTGCGGTCGCCTTCGTCATCTTCTGGGGCATCCTGTTCTACAAGGGCGTTCCGGGTAAGGTGCTCAACCAGCTCGATTCCCGCGGCAAGCGCATTGCCGACGAGCTGGCCGAGGCCAAGCGCCTACGCCAGGATGCCGAACGGCTCCTGAAGGAATACGAGGCCAAGCGCGCAGCCGCCGAGCGCGAAGCCGCCGACATCGTCTCCAGCGCCCGCGACGAGGCCGAGCGCCTCGCCCGCGAAGCGCAGGAGAAGATGACCGACTTCGTGAAGCGCCGCACGGCCACCGCCGAGGCGAAGATCGCGCAGGCCGAGGCCCAGGCCTCCGCCGAAGTCCGCGCGGCCGCCGTCGACGCCGCCATCAAGGCGTCCGAGCGCGTCCTGCGCGACGAGATCACCGGCGCCACCGCCGCCTCGCTCATGACGGCGAGCCTCAACGACGTGCGGACGAAGCTGCAGTAAAGGCCTCGTACCGGACGAACCCCTTCAAGGCCGCCCTCCGAGGCGGCCTTTTTGCTTGGAGACCATGATGCTGCTGATCTTCGATTGCGACGGCGTGCTGGTCGATTCGGAGCCCCTGAGCTGCCGGATCGACGCGGAGGTTCTGACCGAATGCGGCGTGCCCTACACGCCCGAAGCCGTGGCCCGCGAGTTCACCGGCGTCAGCATCAAGGATCAGATCGCCCGGATCGAATCCGAGCGCGGCATCCGTCTCCCCGAGGATTTCACGGAGCGCCTCAACAGGACCCTGTTCGCGCGTTTCGAGACGGACCTGAAGCCGATCGAGGGCGTACGCGACGCCATCCTATCCCTCCCGTTCCCGCGCTGCGTCGCCTCGTCATCCATCCCGGAACGAATCGCCCTGTCGCTGCGCGTCACGGGCCTCGCCGACCTGTTCGACGACGTCTTCAGCTCGACCCAGGTCGCACGCGGCAAACCGGCCCCGGATCTGTTTCTCCATGCGGCTCAGCGCATGAGCGCTCGTCCGGACGATTGCACGGTAATCGAGGATTCCATGGCTGGCGTTCAGGCGGCAATAGCCGCCGGGATGCGCGTGATCGGATTCACCGGCGGCGGCCATTGCGGTCCCGACCATGGGGAGAAGCTTCGGCG
The DNA here is from genome assembly GCF_024519725.1 of Microvirga sp. Mcv34. Lineage (GTDB taxonomy): Bacteria > Pseudomonadota > Alphaproteobacteria > Rhizobiales > Beijerinckiaceae > Microvirga. The sequence continues at coordinate 23,482 of NZ_JALJRK010000054.1, forward strand.
GATGGGGGCTCTAATCGTTATCGAGAAGATGGCGGATTTGCCAAAAGCGCTGTGATGGTCAGCCGTCCTATCAGCCCGATTGCCTCCGGAATCTGCTCACTAGACTGAAGGGCCAGGAAAGCCGAGAGACTTTTTCAATACGGATGGCTGGTTCACCAGTCATGTAGAAGTCGGAATCGAAGGGAAAGGCCGAAAACTCGCCAAGGTACTGCCTCAGCAGAATGGGAGTGAAACGATCCCGAATATTCTTCAGTTTATATTGTTCCAGGTTCTCGAAGGCAAAGGGCTCCCCTGCTTGTGGGAAGATCCAGGAACCACCATCATCCATGGCAGCAATGCTGCGCTTCGGCCAAGTGTCGCTTTCGTATATATCCAAGATCGTTGCAGGGTAGTGGAAAGTCGGCAGGCTTGATGTTTCGACCACTCGCATGGTGAAGGCTGGCATCAACTTCGCCAGCATGCAGACAGGCGTATTATCCGTTCCCTGAAAGCCATTCTCAAAAAGAACGCTCCACCCATTGCGGCATGGAAAAAAGAGATGCCGATTTGCGCTCGGGTTGATCGGGAGCAAGTTTTCAAGAGCAGGATCAAGATCGGAAGATATTGTCTCGACCTTCAGGCACTTCCCGTACTTCCTGGCCAGAGGCTTCTGCCATTTGATGTAAGCATCAGCAGCTTCTTGAGGTGAGGCCTTAATTAAACCGAACGACGACTTAAGGATGGCTATTCCCTCGTCGTTTTGCATTTGGACTGTCCCTATCCGAAAGAAAATTGCCTCCCCTTATAAGGGGAGGCAGCTATAAGGGGAGGCAGCCGCCGTTTTATTCTGCAGCCTCTGCCACCGGCTCCGGCGGCGTCCACTTGAGGATCGGGCTGCGCGCGGCGCGGGTTTCATCCAGACGACGACGCGGGGCATGATACGGCGCACCCGTGAAGCGCTCCTTGTCGCCGTTCTTCGCCGACATCGCGAGATCGCGCAGCGTCGCGATGAAGAGGTCGAGGGACGACTTCGATTCGGACTCGGTCGGCTCGATCAGCATCGCGCCATGCACCACCAGCGGGAAGTACATGGTCATCGGGTGGTAGCCCTCGTCGATCATGGCCTTGGCTACGTCCAGCGTGGTCACGCCCGTATCCTTGAGCCACGCATCGTCGAACAGCACCTCGTGCATGCACGGCTTGTTGCCGAAGGGCAGCGAGAGGAGGTCCGACAGGCCGGCCCGGATGTAGTTGGCGTTGAGTACGGCGTCTTCCGAAGCCTGCTTCATGCCGTCGGCCCCATGCGAGAGCATGTAGGACATGGCGCGCACGTACATGCCCATCTGGCCATGGAACGCGGTCATGCGGCCGAACGGCTTTTCGGCGGCATCGCTTTCCTGCTCCACCAGTTCGAAACCGCCATCCTTGCCGGCGCGCACGAACGGCACCGGCGCGAAGGGTGCGAGGCGCGCGGAGAGCACCACCGGGCCGGAGCCCGGCCCACCGCCGCCGTGAGGCGTCGAGAAGGTCTTGTGCAGGTTGATGTGCATGGCGTCGACGCCGAGATCGCCCGGCTTCGCCTTGCCCACGATGGCGTTGAAGTTCGCGCCGTCGCAGTAGAAATAGGCGCCCGCATCGTGGATCGCCTTGGCGATCTCGGCCACCTGGGGCTCGAAGAGGCCGCAGGTGTTGGGGTTCGTGAGCATGATCGCCGCCACGTCGGGGCCGAGCAGCTTCTTCACGTCCTCCACATGCACGGAGCCGTCCTCGCGCGCCGGCACCGCCTTCACCTTGAAGCCGATGAGAGCGGCGGTGGCCGGGTTGGTCCCGTGGGCCGAATCGGGCACGAGCACCACGTTGCGGGTCGCCCCCTCGCCCTTCGCCTCGATGGCGGCCTTGATCGCCATCATGCCGCAGAGCTCGCCATGGGCGCCCGCCTTCGGCGACAGCGCGACGGCCGTCATGTTGGTGAGCGTGACCAGATAGCGCCCGAGCTCGTTCATGAGTTCCAGCGCCCCCTGCACGGTCGAGACCGGCTGCAGCGGATGCACGTCGGAGAAGCCCGGCAGGCGAGCCATGCGCTCGTTCAGGCGCGCATTGTGCTTCATCGTGCAGGAGCCGAGCGGGAAAAGTCCCGTGTCGATGCCGTAGTTCTGCTGGCTGAGGCGCACGTAGTGGCGCATGGTCTCGGGTTCGGAGAGACCCGGCAGGCCGATGGGCTCCTTGCGCTCCAGGCCGCCGAGGCGCGGCTGGAATTCCTCCGGCTCATCGAAATCGACGCCGGTCGTATCGTGGCGACCGATCTCGAAAAGCAGCGGCTCGATCTGGGCCAGCGCCTTGTTGCCGGTGAAGGTCGGATGCGCATTGGTGCCGGCTTCTCCGGCGGAAGAGGGACGTCCCTGGCGGTTCAACATCACAGAACCTCCTTCAAGGCGGCGCAGAGGGCCGCGCGGTCATCATCGGTGTTCACTTCGGTCGAAGCGACGAGCAGCAGGTTGTCGAGTCCGGCGCCCGGCATGAGGCGCGACACGGGCACGCCCGCAAGCACGCCCTTCTCGGCAAGACGCTCGACGGTTTCAGCCGCCGGCTTGGCGAGCTTCACGGTGAATTCGTTGAAGAAGGTCTGGTTGAGAACCTCGACGCCCTTCACCTGGCTGAGCTGGTCCGCCAGCTTCACGGCATTCGCATGATTGATGCGGGCAAGGCGCGAAAGCCCCTTCTCGCCGAGCAACGTCATGTGAATGGTGAAGGCAAGCGAGCAAAGTCCTGAATTCGTGCAGATATTCGATGTCGCCTTGTCGCGGCGGATATGCTGCTCGCGGGTCGAGAGCGTCAGCACGAAGCCACGGTTGCCGTCCGCATCCACCGTCTCGCCGCAGAGGCGGCCCGGCATCTGGCGGATGTATTTCGACTGCGTGGCGAAGAGGCCCACATAGGGTCCGCCGAAGTTCAGCGCGTTGCCGATGGACTGGCCTTCGCCGACGACGATGTCGGCTCCCATGCTTCCGGGAGACTTCAGCAGGCCGAGCGACACCACTTCGGTGAACACGGCGATCAGCAGAGCGCCGTGCTGGTGCGCCTTGTCGGCGATGGGCTTCAGGTCGCGCACATTGCCGAACACGTCCGGCGACTGCACGACGACGCAGGAGGTCGTATCGTCGATCTGCGAGAGGATATCCTCGGTGCCGTTCACATCCGGCGCCAGGATGACGGTCTCGTCGCTCGCCATGTCGGAGAGCGTCTTCACCACATCCGCGTAGTGCGGATGCAGGCCGCCCGAGAGCACCGCCTTGCGGCGCTTGGTGACGCGGTGCGCCATGAGCACGGCCTCGCCCGTTCCGGTGGAGCCGTCATACATGGAGGCATTCGCCACATCCATTCCGGTGAGCGCCGCGACCTGCGTCTGGAACTCGAAGAGATATTGCAGCGTGCCCTGCGCGATCTCCGGCTGATACGGCGTGTAGCTCGTCAGGAACTCGGAGCGCTGGATCAGGTGATCGACGGTCGCCGGCACATGGTGCTTGTAGGCGCCCGCGCCCACGAAGAACGGCACGGACGAGGCGGAGATGTTCTTCGCCGACATGCGGGAGAGGATGCGCTCCACCTCCAGCTCGCCCTTGCGGCGCGGCAGATCCACCGGCTCCTTGAGGAGCAGGTTCTTCGGCACGTCGGCGAAGAGCTCATCGACGTGGTTGACGCCGATCCGGGCGAGCATCTCGCCGCGGTCGGTGTCGGACAAAGGCAAATAGCGCATCGGCAAAAACCTTGAAGCGTTAGTGCGAGGGGATGCCCGCCACCACGATCTCCGTGAGCACGGAGTTGGCGATGAAGCATTCCTTGTGGGCGAGGTGGTGCATGTCGGCGATCTGCTCCGGCGTCGGAACCTTGTCGCCCGAGAATTCGATGGTCGGATCCAGGGTGACCTTGGACACGAAGAGCTTGCCGTTCTCGTTCTTGGTCATGATCCCGAGCGCTTCATCCTCGTAACGGTCGACGACGAAGCGCTTCTTGGCGGCGATCGACAGGAAGGTCAGCATGTGGCAGCTGGAAATCGCTGCCACGAACGCTTCCTCCGGGTCGACGGCGTCCTCCCGGGAGAGGGGCAAAGGCACGACGGACGGCGATGCGGAGCCCGGCACTTCGATGCCGCCATCGAAGCTCCAGCTATGGCCCCGGCTGTAGCGGTTGTCGGAGAAGATCTCGTCCCCTCCCCGCGTCCAGCGGATCGTTGCCCTGTATTCGTGCGCCATTGCCCTGCCGCTCGACTTTAAGAAATCGACTTCACGAATTCCTGGTACTGCTCTTCGGTCATGAGGCCGTCGAGCTCGCTCTGGTTCGTGAGGCGGATCTTCATGAACCAGCCGCGGCCGGCTGGATCCTCGTTCACGGTGCCGGGAGAGGCTTCGAGATCGCTGTTGACCTCGACGACTTCGCCGGAAACGGGCGCATAGACTTCGCTCGCGGCCTTCACGCTCTCGACGACGGCGGCTTCATCGCCCTTCGACAGGCTCTTGCCGACGCTCGGCAGCTCCACGAAGACGACGTCGCCGAGCTGGCTCTGCGCATAATCGGAGATGCCGACGATGCCGGCATCGCCCTCGATGCGGATGTATTCGTGATCCTTGGTGTAGCGCGTGGTCATGGTGATTTCCCTCTTTGAGTGTCAGCGCTTGTAGCGATGGGGGGCGAACGGCATGGCCGCGACCTTGGCCGGCAGCGGCTTGCCGCGAACGATGAGATGAAGATCCGTGCCGACAGCCGACACGTCCTTGGCGACGTAGCCCATGGCGACCGGGCCGTTGACCGTGGGGCCGAAGCCGCCTGAGGTCACGATGCCGACCTCGCGGCCGTCCGGCGTGGTGATGACGGTGCCCTCGCGGGCCGGAGCGCGGCCCTCGGGCTTGATGCCGACGCGCACGCGGGCGGCGCCGTCCTTGATCTCGCGCTGGACGCGCTCGGCGCCGGGGAAGCCCCCCTCCTCGCGGCGGCGCTTCTGGATCGACCAGATCAGGCCGGCTTCGATGGGCGAGGTGTTTGGATCGATGTCATGACCGTAGAGGCACAGGCCCGCCTCGAGGCGGAGCGAATCGCGCGCGCCGAGGCCGATGGCCTTCACTTCGGGATCCGAAAGCAGCTTGTTCCAGAGCGCGGGCGCATCCTTGCCCTGGCAGGAGATCTCGAAGCCGTCCTCGCCCGTGTAGCCGGAGCGGGAGACATGGCACCAGATGCCGTCGATCTGCACGTCGGCGGACATCATGAAAGCGAGGCCGGCGGCCTCGGGCGACAGCTTGGCCAGCACGGCCTCGGCGGACGGCCCCTGGAGTGCCATGAGGCCCAAATCGTCCTTGCGCCGCAACGCGACGCCCTGCGGCAGGCGAGCCTCGATATGAGCGTAGTCCTGCTCCTTCATCGAGGCGTTCACCACCAGGTAGAGCCAGCCTTCGTGGCCGGGCGCGCCGACGCGGGTGACCATCAGGTCGTCGAGGATGCCTCCATCCTCCGCCAGCAGCTGCGAATAGCGCTGCTGGTTCGGCTTGAGGTTGAGCACGTCGGCGGGGATCAGCGCCTCGATCGCCCGGGCGGCGGTCTCGTGGCTCTTGTCCTCGGCGACGAGGAAGGCCTGTCCCATATGCGAGACGTCGAACAGGCCCGCATGCTCGCGGGTCCAGTTGTGCTCGGTCAGGATGCCGGTGGGATACTGCACCGGCATGTCGTAGCCGGCGAAGGGCACCATGCGGGCGCCAAGGGCCACATGCTGGGCATGAAGCGGGGTCTGCAGGAGCGGCTCGTCGCTATGCGCTGGCTCGGCCATGGGGTTTCCTCAAAGGTGCGCGTTCCATCGAGCCTTGCGGCCCGTTGCTGTGCGCCCCCTCTGTCCCGAGACCTGAGAGATTTCCCGCGCCGCTTGCGCGGCGGGTTACGCCCGTCGGTGGGCGACGCTTGTTCGGGCGTCGCCGCTTTCCAGAGTGCCAGCTCCCGCGCGGTCCTTTGGCCTGAGCGTTTCCGGGGCGGTTGCGCCTTCGGCGCCGGACCTGGGGTCCGGTCTCTTCCGCGGGGATCATCGGCTGGGTTTAGCTCTGAAGAGGAAATGCGATCCTGTCAACAAAGCAGGCCGCCACATCGAATATCTCCCTGCCTTAATTGACGGCAGGGCATCGACACTCCATCTTAGGGGCCATCTGTCACAGAAGGGGAGAAGCGCGGCCTGGTCCGGTCAGCAGCTCCACGCATCGTTGCTCGAACTGATCATCGCTCTTGCTCTCGTCGCCCTCAACGGCGTCTTTGCTCTTTCCGAACTCGCCATCGTTTCCGCCCGCCGCGCCCGCCTCAAGGCCATGGCCGAGCAGGGCCGCTCGGGAGCCAACACGGCCCTGACCCTCATGGAGGATTCGGGCCGCTTCCTGTCCACGGTCCAGATCGGCATCACCCTCGTGGGCATCCTGGCCGGCGCCTTCTCGGGCGCCGCGCTCGGCGACCGGCTGACCCAGATCTTCCTGGCCCAGGGCATGCCCGAAGGGGTGGCCCAGCCCCTGGGCTACGGCCTCGTGATCGGCATCATCACCTATCTCTCGATCGTTATCGGCGAACTGGTGCCCAAGCAGCTGGCCCTGCGCCATCCGGAGGGCATCGCCTGCACCATGGCGCCGATGATGCTGGTGGTCTCGAAAGTCGCGGCCCCGGCCGTCTGGCTCCTGAACGCGTCGACCAGCCTGATCTTCCGCCTCCTGGGGGCGAAGTCCGACGATTCATCGACGGTCACGGAAGAGGAAATCAAGATGCTCGTCGGCGAGGCCGAGAGCGCTGGCGTAATCGAAGAGGAGGAGCGCCGGATGATCTCGGGCGTGCTGCGCCTCGGAGACCGGACCGTGCGCGGCCTCATGACTCCGCGTACGGACGTGGACTGGATCGACCTGGACGACGACGAGGCGACGATCCGCGCCCTGCTGATCGAGACCCCGCATTCCCGCCTGCCCGTCAGCGAGGGCACTCCGGACAACGTGATCGGCGTCGTCCAGTCCCGTGAGCTTCTCGCGACCATGCTGTCGGGCCAGCCCCTCGACATCCGGGGCCATGTCCAGCCGGCTCCCGTCATCCCGGACACGCTCTATGCCCTCGACGCGCTGGCTACCTTACGCGATGCGGAGGTGCCGATGGCGATCGTCCATGACGAATACGGGCATTTCGAAGGGGTCGTGACCCCGGCCGATGCCCTGGAAGCCATTGTTGGCGCCTTCCGGTCCGACGGCGAGGCGCCGGAACCCGACGCCATCCGGCGCGAGGACGGCTCCTGGCTGCTGGCCGGCTCCATGCCGGTCGACGAGATGGCCGAGGTCCTGGGCGTCACCCTGCCCGAAACCCGCAGCTATCACACGGTCGGCGGTCTGGTGATCAGCGAGCTGCAGCACCTGCCCGCTACGGGCGAGCACGTGGACACCCTGGGCTGGCGCTTCGAGGTGATCGACCTGGACGAGCGCCGGATCGACAAGGTCCTGGCCGCGCCGCTCAACCAGAGAGCGGGCGCGGCCGCTCTCTACTGAGTTTTGTAGAGCTTAACCTCGGCGCCGCCGCCCAGCAGCGGCGCGGCCGCCACCCAGGCCGACCTCGATCTCGAAGCTGTTGGCGTAGGAGGGCGGCACCACGATGCCTTCCTCGATCACCGACACGGTCGTCTGGGTCTGGCCGGCCGGAATGGCGGCCGCCACACGGCGGGACCGGTCGGCGAAGATGGTCGAGCCGTCCTTCACGACGATATGGACCGGCACGTCGTAACGGCCGGCGGATCCGCCGACGCCCAGGAGCGCCCGCGCCTCGATGCCGACCTTGACCAGGGTCGAGCCGTCCGGCTGCCCAACGCATTCACGGGCGATCTCGCCCAGGGTTACCTGGCTGCGGACCGCACCTTCCTCGCCGCCACCGCGGACCTGGAGGGACGAGCCGCCGTCCACCACGTCGATGGTCGGGCAGTACACGTCCCGGATCTCGGCCGATTGGGCCGGCGCCTGCCTGGTTCCCGCCGTCAGGAGCATGTCGCCCACGCCGAAGCCGCCCCCTCCTCCCGACGGGCCGCAGCCCGTCAGGGCCGTCAGGCCGAGTACCGCAAGCGTCCAGCCGGCCTTCCGGCTCAATCCATCCTTCATGATCGCCCCCACCTTCTATGATCTCGTGTTACGGAAGGGCGTCGAACCCGGCCGCAAATCCGTTCAGGGATACGGGAATGCCGATCCCTTCCTCGGGCGTCTGGAACACGATGAAGGTGGCCGCCTGGCCGGTCTTCATCTGGTTGACCAGATTGTCCTCCATCACGACCTCGGCCACGCAGCCGGTGGCCAGGCAGCGCACGAATCCGGCGCGTCCGATATCCGTCTGGTCGATCTTGAGGCCCAGGCCCGACGGCAACAGAATACCAAGAGGCGCGACCACGCGCAGGAGGCGGCTTTTGCCGTCGGCGGTTTTCAACACAATAATGACGAGCGTGACGTTAGGGCGATCCTCGGCGACGACGTTCTGCACGAGGGCGCATTGCTCGGCCGTGGCGCCCGCCGGTGTCTCGCAGCGCATCTGCCACTCGCCGAAGGTGTTCTTGACCATGCCCTGAGCGCCGGCGCCACTGGCCCCGAACAGGGCCGACAGCCCCAGGATTGCCGCCGCACCATGGCGAGCCCATCGCGATGCGCCCATCGGTTTCTCCATTCATTAACCCTGCTGAAGGGTCGCGGCCTGCCGCCGCTTCAGGTCCATCTTTGGCCCGTTGGGACCATGGCAGAGGGCGCGATGTCAAGCGAGAGAGGTCGTTTGAGGGGCTGAAATGACTTTTGGCGGTTATGACGCACAGTTTGGAACGCTTCTACCGTTGCGCTTGAGCGCGTCCTGTGATCTTTGACGCAGATCAAAGGTGATGGCGCAAGCCGGGCGCCGCTTTCCGCACGCCCGCGCCCTCCCCGATGCTTTCATGGCCCTGGGCCATCACATCTTTAGGAGCTTAGGAACGCCGATGCGGATCGAGACTGGACGTCGATCGGTGACCGCCCTCTCCACGGCAGCGGTCGCACTTGTGTTGGGCATAAGTGAGGCGTGGGCCGCCGCCGGCCGGCCTTCCCCATGGGAAATGGGCATGCAGGAGATGGTGACCGAGTTGGGACACAGCGTGTCCAACTTTCACACCTACCTGGTTTGGCTGATCACCGCGATCTGCCTGTTCGTGCTGGCCCTGCTCCTTGTGATCGTTGCCCGGTTCAACGAGAGCAAGAACCCGGTTCCTTCAAGGACTACCCACCACACCCTCCTCGAGGTGGCATGGACCATCGTTCCGGTCCTGATCCTCGTTGCAATCGCCATTCCGTCCTTCCGCCTCCTGCGCCAGCAGCTCGTTCCGCCGCAGGCCGATCTCGTGGTCAAGGCGACGGGCTATTCCTGGTACTGGGGCTATGAGTACCCGGCCGACCAGGGCGGCTTCAAATTCGATTCGAACATGATCACCGAGGCCAAGGACCGTAAGCCCGACCAGCCCCGTCTGCTCGGCGCCGACAACGCCATGGTCGTGCCGGTGGGCAAGGTCGTGAAGGTTCAGACCACCTCCGCGGACGTGATCCACTCCTTCGCCCTGCCGTCCTTCTACATCAAGGTGGATGCTATCCCGGGCCGCTTGAACGAGACCTGGTTCAAGGCCGAGAAGGAAGGCGTGTATTACGGCCAGTGCTCGGAGCTCTGCGGCAACGGCCACCCCTACATGCCGATCGAAATCCGCGTCGTGAGCGAGCAGCAATTTGCCGCTTGGCTCGTCGAGGCGAAGCAGAAGTATGCTTCGACCGAGGGCGACGCTCCGCTCAAGTTCGCGACCGCTCAGTAATTGTAAGAAGGACCACAGAGGTCTCATCATGGCACATGCAGCTGATGCCGCTCACGCGGATCACCACGATCACCTTCCGAGCTTCTGGCGCCGGTGGTTCTATTCCACGAACCACAAGGATATCGGCACGCTCTACCTCATCTTCGGCTTCACGGCCGGCATCGTCGGCGGCCTTTTGTCCATCGGCATGCGCCTGGAGCTCCAGGAGCCGGGTCTCCAGTATTTCTCCAATCCGCAGGCCTTCAACGTCTTCGTGACCGGCCACGGCCTCATCATGGTGTTCTTCATGGTGATGCCCACGCTGATCGGCGGCTTCGGCAACTGGTTCATCCCGATCATGATCGGCGCGCCGGACATGGCGTTCCCGCGGATGAACAACATCTCGTACTGGCTCACCGTCTCCGCCTTCTGCCTGATGCTCTGCTCTCTCTTCGTCGAAGGCGCGCCGGGCTCGCTGGGCTTCGGCGGCGGCTGGACCGTGTACCCGCCGCTCTCGACCGTCGGCCATCCCGGCCCGGCGCTCGACTTCGGCATCCTGGCCCTGCACCTTGCCGGTGCGGCCTCGATCCTGGGTGCGATCAACTTCATCACCACGATCCTCAACATGCGCGCCCCGGGCATGACGCTGCACAAGATGCCGCTCTTCGCCTGGTCCATGCTTGTGACCGCGTTCCTGCTGCTCCTGTCGCTGCCGGTACTCGCGGGCGCAATCACGA
>NZ_JALJRK010000055.1:0-18067 GCF_024519725.1 Microvirga sp. Mcv34
ATAATGATCTGGACTGGCTCGAAAATCTCCGCCGATCTGACGGACCAAGCTTTCGGAAGACGCCGGTTCCGCTTTCGCCCGTGAGGATCACGGCGTTCTCGGGTTGAGACAATCCCGGTTTCCGATATAATTGCTTGGCTTTCATTTGGCGCGAAACAGGCTTGGGAGGCGCGACGGTGCGTCCCGGTGGCGAACAGATCCAGAGGGAACTGCCGTTCGTTTCGGCGCTCTCCGTCAACTCCTTTTTCTCCGCTCTCGGGCCGGACGCGATTGCGCGGATCGCCGCCCTGTGCACGTCCCGGAGGATGCTGGACGGGGAAACGTTGTTTCTCAAAGGCGATCCGGGCGATGCGCTTTATGGCGTCAGGCGGGGCCAGATCGTCATCACGACGACGACGGATACGGGCCGGCAGCTCACGCTCAACATCCTCGGGCCCGGAGATGTCTTCGGCGAGATCGCCCTGCTGGACGGCCATTCGAGGAGCGCCGATGCGGTGGCCTCCGGCAATGTCGAGCTGTTCGTGATCCGGCGAAGCGATTTCCAGGATCTCCTCAAGCGGCAGCCGGACATCACGACCAGGATCATCGAACTCCTGTGTGAACGCCTCCGCTTTTCGAGCGAGCGGCTGGAAGAGGCTTCGCTCCTGTCGCTCAAGACCCGGCTCGCGCGCCGCCTCCTCAAGCTCGCCGAGGATTTTGGCGAGGATATCGACATCACCCAGGAGGAGCTGAGCGTGCTCGTCGGCGCGGGTCGGGAGACGGTCAACCGGCAGCTCCAGAAATGGCGCAAGAGCGGAGTCGTGGATCTCGGGCGCGCCCGGGTGAGGATCATCGACGTGGCGCGCCTGCAGCAGGAAGCTGTCGCGCGCGACGGGGGAGCCGACTGACCGGCAATTCTATTGCCCGGACGACGCCGTGAGCGACGTACCGGCGGGATCGGGCGTCAGGTAGACCCAACCCGTCGCTTCGGCGCTTTCCCGCTTGATGTACCGGTAGTTCGTCCGGGACCATTCCAGCACGTCGTCCGTCTTGTTGTCGAGGATGAGGTCGCCCCGATCCGTGCGGACGGTCAGGACCGCGTGACCTTCGCCGTTCTCGTCGAGCACGACGGTCATGCGCAGAGCCCGGCGCGGCAGCCCAGCTTCGACGAGGCGCTTGCGCTTGAGAAGCTGGTAATCCTCGCAATCGCCCATGCCGTCGGTCGGATAGCTCCACAGGTCGACGACGTTCCAATGGTCCTGGTCGGTCACCGGGATGAGCGAGTGGTTGACCGAGACGTTCACGGAGGAGAGGAGGGCCGAGAGGCTCTCTGTCCATGCGATCATCTCCGGCTGCCGGAGGTCGATCGTGCATTCGCCCGGATTCCGATGGCAGAACTCCATCCAGGCCGGCAGGGACGGTGCTTCCTCATGGCGGAAGAGGTACGGACCGGCGTCCGCGGAACCTGCCGCCGAGAGGATCCAGGCCAGAACGATCCACATCCGTCTTCCCATCGCAACCTCCCGCGGGAGTGGTGGCGGTCAAAGCCGCTCATGGGATCCAGACTGGGCTTTTTGGCGCGTGCCTTCTGTGCACGCGGTCACAAACTCCGGTGTGGCGTGATGGGCGGAGCTTACATGACTAGAGCCTCGGACCCAAAAGTGGCTTCCACTTTTGGGATTGATCCGATGCTCTTTCTCTTGGCTGGCGCATCGGATGGACCGGAAAACCGGGTCCACTTTTCCGTCCGATGCGCTAGAGATACCGGTCCTGCACATCGATGGTGGAGCGAAGCCCGACGTTCGGGAAATCGTCGCGCAGCCACGCGTCGGCTCTCCTGCGGCCGATCTCATGGAGATCGGTCAGGAACGACCAGTCGGCATTCAGCTTCGAGGCGGCTCCGAGATGCTGCATGACGTCGTCGGCTTCGATGGCATGCAGGCGCACCTGCCGGATGTCGGGATTGGGAGCGCGCCCTTCCTCGACGAGCCTGTTCAGGAACTCGACCGCGCGCACCTCCCGCATCAGGGACGAGTTGAAGCTGATCTCGTTGATCCGGTTGAGGATGTCAGCGGCCGTCTTCGGCACATCGGGACGTCTGATCGGGTTGATGTGCACGACAACGATATCGGAGTGCTCGCAGCGATAGATGAGCGGGAAAAGGGCGGGGTTTCCCATGTAGCCGCCATCCCAGTAATGCTCCCGATCGATTTCGACGGCCTGGAAGAGGAACGGCAGGCAGGCCGATGCGAGCACGACGTCGGCGCTCATCTCATGGTTCTCGAAGACGCGGATCTTGCCCGAGCGGACATTGGTCGCGGAGAGAAACAGCTTGACCTGGGCGGAGCGGCGAAGACGCTCGAAATCGACCAGTCGTTCGAGCACGTCGTGAAGCGGGTTGTAGTTGAACGGATTGAGCTCATAGGGCGAGAGCACCTGCGTCAGCATGTGAAAGGCGAGGAAGGCCGGTGAGGCCTCCAGGCGATGGTTCCCGGTAATGCGGTCGAGGAAGGAGGGCTGGACGGGGCTGAGGCAGGCGCTGCGCGAGATCCGCTGCCAGAATTCCCCCAGGGCCCGGCGGGCTCCCTCGCGGCCGCCCACGGCGAGCCCGTGGGCGCACACGACGGCATTCACCGCGCCCGCGCTCGTGGCGCTGATCCCCTCGAAGGCGATGCCATCCTCCTCCAGCAGACGGTCGAGCACGCCCCAGGCGAAGGCCCCATGTGCGCCGCCGCCCTGAAGCGCCAGATTGAACCGCTTCACCTCCGGCCGCCGCGCGGAGCGGCTCCGGCGCGGGGATCGGCGGTCAGCCCTGTTCATGGTCGCCTCTCGGCATCGCGTTGGCCCAGCGTCCTGTCCGGAAGAATTCTATAGGGCTTCGGTCGGCGGTGGCGAGGGAGCGAACTGGGTAGGACAAGCGGAGGCCGGCTCCGCATCGACGGAGCCGGCCCTTTATCGTGGGTGTATCATCACTCGCGGAAGGTGACGGCGAGCCGGTCGGTCAGCGGTTGCGTCAGGTAGGTGATGATGCGGCGCGCATCGCCAAGGATCAGAACCTCCGCCGGAAGCCCGGGCGTGAGCTCCTTGCCCTCCAGCTTGCTCCGCTCGCCCGGGGCGATCGCGATCTTGACGGTGAAATAGGCCTGTCCCGATTGGGTGCTGACCACTTGGTCGGGGGACACGTTGGTGACCCATCCTTCGAGTTCGAGCGGCGTGGCCAGCTTGAAGGCGCTGATGCGGATGCTCGCGCGCTGATCCACATGGACCTGCTCCACTTCATCCGGCCGGATCTTCGCATTCACGATCAGGGGCTCGTCGCTCGGAATGATCGACATGAGTTTCTGGCCCGGGCTGACGATGCCGCCGATCGTGTGGACCGCAAGCTCATGGACCAACCCCGTCCGAGGCGCTCGGATGTCGAGCCGCTGAAGGCGGTCTCGCGCGGCGGCGAGCTGCTCCTCCGTCTCCGCCAGACCGGCCGTGACGGCCTGAAGCTGCTTCAGAACCTCGGAGCGGGCATTGCGGGTGAGCTCGGCGATCTTGAACTCGATCTCCGTGAGCTGGGAGTGGGCGCCGGCGACTTTGGCCTCCATATCGCCCATCTCGCCCTTCAGGCGGCTGACCTCGCGCTCGGTCTGGCGCAGCACCGGGCGCCGGATCAGCCCCTTGCTGTCGAGCATCCGCTGGTCGGCCAGCTCGGCATTCACCTGGGCGAGCTCCTCCTTGAGGGCCTTGTAGCGCTCGCTGAAGCCGTCGATCTGCCGTTCGATCTGGATCTTGCGCTCCTGCTGCTGCGAGAGCTGGTTGAGCCGCGTGAAGCGCCGCTCGTTCATCAGGCTCTCCTCGGAGGCGAACGCCGCCCTCAGGGCGCTCTCCATCTGCCTGGACGAGAACGGACTCTCGGTGCGCGTGATCGTCGTGCGGTCCAGGTTCTCGGCCTCGAGGCGTGCCTTCTGCGCGGTCAGGTCGATCAGCTTGCGCTCCAGGATGCTCGCATCCGCCGTGACCTTCGCGGCATCCAGGCGCACAAGCACCTGTCCCTCCTGAACGAGGTCACCGTCCTTGACCAGGATGGCGCCGATGACGCCGCCTTCCAGATGCTGGATGGCCTGGGCGCTGGACTGCACCGCGAAGGTGCCGCCCGTCACCACCGCGCTGTCGACCTTGGCGGCGACCGACCAGCCTCCGATCCCGAAGAACACGACGACCGAACTCAGGACGAACCAGCGCATCAGGCGGCGCATGGAGGAGGAGTTGGCTTCGAGATCGTGTTCGAACTCGGTCATGGCGGGCTCCGCTGTCTAGGCTGCCGTCGCTGCGGGCGACCGGCTCATCCGGTGAGGGCCCGGTGCCGGTCCTGTCGGCCGGGCGCTCGGTCCAGCATCAGGGTGGCACGTGGCCGACCCCGGCGCTGTGACCCACGCCACACGGGGCTTAGTTCGTGACACCATTGGCTCGCTGCGCCCGAGTGGCGTCCAGATTGGTGACGGTCGCGGACGCGGCGGGAGCATCGGGCTCCGAGGGCGTAACCGGCGCTGGCGAGACCTGGCCTGCATGGGACTGCGCGGCTGTCGCCGGGGAGGGCTTGTGCGGCTGCCCGATGCGCGGGAACAGGGCGGCGAGGACCTGCTCCTTCGGGCCGAACATTTCGGCGCGGCCGCCGCGGACGGACAGGATCTTGTTGGCCGCGAAGATGGCGCTCGGACGATGCGCCACGATGACGACGATCTTTCCCGCCTGGCGCATGTGCTGGATGGCATCGTTGAGCGATTGCTCGCCGAGGGGGTCGAGGTTCGAGTTCGGCTCGTCGAGCACCACCAGGAACGGGTTGCCGAACAGGGCACGGGCGAGGCCGATGCGCTGGCGCTGGCCTCCGGACAAGGTCGCGCCGCCTTCGCCGACCGGCGTGTCATAGCCCATGGGGAAGGCGAGGATCATGTCATGGACGCCCGCCATCCGCGCGGCCTCGATCACCTGTTCGGATGTGGCATCCTTGCGGAAGCGCGCGATGTTCTCGGCAATCGTTCCGTCGAACAGCTCGATGCTCTGGGGAAGGTGCCCGATGGCATCGGCGAGAGCGTCCGGCGAGTACTGGCCGATCAGGGCATTGTCGAAGCGCACCTCGCCCCGGGCGGTCGGCCAGGCGCCGACCAGGGCCCGCACGAGGGTGGACTTGCCGCAGCCGCTCGGCCCGATGATCCCGAGGGCATCGCCGGCTTCGATCTCGAACGACACGCCGGACACGGTCGCGACGGCCCCGCCGGGCGGAACGATGGCGATGTCGCGCACGGACAGAGTGTGGCGCGGGCGCGGCATCCCGTGCTGCTGCTGCGAAGCCTTGGGAAGCTTGGCGGAGAGCGCTCGCAGGCGACGGAGAGCCTGCCAGGCGGCCGACGTGCCGCGCCAGTTGCCGATGACCTGATCGATGGGGGCGAGGGCCCGTGCGAGGATGACCGAGCTCGCGATCATGGCGCCAGGCGACATCTGCGCCTCGATGACCAGATAGGCTCCGAGGGCGAGCATGGCCGATTGCAGGACGTGGCGAACCGTCTTGGAGATGGCGCCGAAGACGCTGGCATGATCGGCGAGATCGCGGGCATGGGAGATCGAGTTCACGTATCCGCTGCCCCAGCGCTTGCAGAGGTCGTCGCCCATGCTCATGGCCGCGGCGGCTTCGGAATTGCGCCTTGCGTCGAGGAGCAGGGTCATGGTCGCGGCATGGGCCTGGGTTGCCACCTTGACGGTGCCTTTGGTGGCCCACTCGTTGACGAGGCTGAGGACGACGAGAAACAGGGCTCCGCCTGCGGCCGCCAGAAAGAGGATCGGGTTCACGATCAAAAGGATCGCGAAGTAGATCGGCATCCAGGGCAGATCGAGGAGGGCGACGGGGCCGGGTCCCATCAGGTAGTTGCGGATCGCCGCCAGATCCTGAAGAGGGTCGTGGTTGCGCGCGTGGGGGCCGAAATGCAGCGGCAGCTTCAGGGTCGCCTCGAAAAGTGTCGGGGCCAGACGGTGGTCGAACGTGATGCCGACCCGGGCCATGAGCTTGCCGCGAAGGCCTTCCAGCAGGCCGTAGAAGCCGTAAAGCAGCAGGGCCAGCAGGGTGAGCGCCGCCAGTGTGGGAAGGCTCTTGCTCGACAGGACCTTGTTGTAGACCAGCATCATGAACATGGGGCCGGTGAGCATCAGGACGTTTCCGAGACAGCTGATGGCGCTGATGCCGATCAGCGGCTTCCTCAGGGTGCGAAGAGCGGTGCGAAGCTGAACCTCGGCGCTTGTCTTCATTCCATTCCTCATCGCGGGCATCCTTGCTGCGTGCCGATCTCGCGCGGTGAATACCTGGGGCTTGCGAGGCGGCATCCTGTCGTTGGCTTGGACACGATCATGAGGGATCCGGATGCCGGGCGCTGTGACGGGCTTCACACAGGCTGCATCGGATGATGGCCTTGCCTGAAGCCGGCCCAAAAGAAAGAGCGCCACCGGCTTGCGGCCGATGGCGCTCTGGGAGGGAGAAGGCGCTTAGTAGTAGATGGGGAACGAGTGATCGTACGAAGACTGGTCGTTGAGCTGATGAGCATCCTGGTTCGTCATCGCGAAGGCATCGCCGCCATGGCCGAACAATGCGGGCCCACCATGAGCATCCGTGGTCGCGGCCTGTGAGATCGGGCTGGCGTTGACGTTCAGGTCAGGGCTGCCCCAGCCGAAGTAATCCGAAGAGTTCATGGACTGGTAGTTGAGGCTCTCTGCGCTCTGGTTCGTCACCGCGGTGGCATCGCCGCCATGACCGCCGAGACCGGCACCGCCTTCAGCAACGGTGGTGGCAACCTGGGTGATCGGGCTGGCATTAACGTTGAGGGACATGGGCTTATCCTATCTCTGCTGAGTGTTGCGTTCAGTACCGCCTGAAGTTCCATCTCCGTTGGCGATGATTAGACTTTGAACCCCTTTGCCGGACGGGACTGTGAACCGCATCACACCTGCGAATTTTTTTGAGATGAAGCGAAAATAAATGTGATCAGCTCGATCTGTCTCGGGATCGAAAGGAGAAAGGGTCCCGAGAGGGACCCTTTGCATGGACCGGAACGACGGCCGTGGTGCTCGAAGGTTCAGCCGAAGACCGGCTCGTGGGAGATGAGCGTCATTTGGTCTGTCGAAGCCGATTGCAGGCCGATGGCGTTGACGTCGCCGCCCACATCGATGGAGCCGCCATCGCTTGCGTTCAGGAACACGAGCGTGTTCTGGATCTGGGTGGTCTGGATGAAGGTATTGAAGTTCACGTCGAGATGGTCGATGGCGAAGACAAATACCGGCGGCATGGTCCCTGCATGGCTGAAGGCGTCGAACAGGTGACCGGACATGATCCTGTCGAACCCTCCGGCATCGTCCCAAGCCGCCGTGTCCCAGCCGAGGTTACCCCCGTCGTGCGGTTGCATGGCGTCATGCGGCTGTACGGAATCATGGTGCGGCACAGGCTCATGGGATTGTCCCGATTCCTGTGGTCGCAACGACGCGTCGGGGCTGTCGCCATGATGCCGCCCGTGATGGCCGGAGGCGCTTCCAAGGTCGTCGTCCGGCGGATTGCCCCGGTTCCCGCCGTCATGGATGTCGCTTCTTCCGCCGCGCATCCGCTCATGAGGTTCGTCATCCTGGTGGAAGGATTGTGGACCATGGTGCCGACAGGCCTGATTTCTCCCTCCGGATCCGTTCCAGTCGTCATCCCATCGCTGATTGTGCATCGGGCTCTCCTCGATCCCGTCCCGATCGGTCGATCACCCTGATCTTTCGGCAGAAATCGGGCCCGGTGCGCCGGGTTTACACCCGGGCTTCGCGCGCTGCAGTGAACTGCGTCACATCGAGCCCGCATCGTGGAGGAGCGGATTGTCTTTGCACGTCGCCTTTCGACCGATATGCTGGGCGGTCCTTGCTCCATTGTTGTGGGAACCCGACCATGGCGGAGGCTCAATCGTCGAACGCTGCGACGAGCGCGGACAAATCCGTGAAGCTCGAACTGCTCGATATCTTCAAGGGCATCGATCCGCCGACCATCGAGCAGATCGCCCGCAAGGCCCAGACGCGATCCCTGGAAAAGGGCGAATTGCTGTTCAACGTCGGGGACGTGTCCGATGCACTCTATGTGGTCGCCGACGGGCGCGTCCGCATCTGGACCGTCTCGGCGGCCGGTGCCGAGGTGACGCTGAACGTGCTCACCAACGGGGCCGTTTTCGGCGAGATCGGCATGCTCGACGGTGGCGTGAGGACCGCAGGCGCGTCCGCCATGCTCCGGACGCGCCTGACCAGCATCGCCCGGCGAACCTTCTACGAAGCGCTCGACCGCGACCCGCGACTGGTGCGCAACGTGATCGACCTGCTGTGCCGGCGCCTCAGATGGACCAGCGCCCGGATGGAGGACGCGACCCTGCGCCAGGCTCCGCAGCGCCTGGCGCGCATCATCGGCCATCTGGCCCGCGATCATGGCAGGGACACGCCGAAAGGGATCGAGATCGCCCTCAGGCTGACGCAGAGCGAAATGGCGCAATGGACGGCGATGTCGCGGGAGGGGCTGAACAAGCTTCTCAACCGCTGGGCCGAGGAGCGCCTGCTGACCCAGGACAGGGGCGGGCTGATCGTGCACGATCTCGAGCGGATCGACGATATCGCCGAGTTCGGTGAGTAAATCATCGGACGCAAAACCGGGAACGGGTTTTGCGTGCAAAGATGCGTTAAAGCGAGAAACAAGAGCGTCTGACGCAAAATCGCGTTGACGTCAGATGATCGGGGCTCAATGGCGTCGCCGCGCCACGACCTGCTGAGCCCGGCTCAGGAATTGCAGACGCTCGTCCCGCGCCGGAATCTCGCGGGCGAGGTCTTCGATAAGCGCATTGGGGTCCGTCAGCTTGGCGGCATGCCGCTTCACGAGGAGCCCGGCAACGGGGCCGAGATAAACCGTCAGGGCATGGGCGATTTCGGCAAGGCAGTCCTCCAAGGCGGCGGGATCCATCGTGGGCGGGGGAGGCGGAGCCTCCGGGGCACGCTCATCTGCCGGCGCCGGAGCTGGCTCCATGGGGTTCGAGGGCACGATCAGAGGCGCGGCCTTCGGCAGCGAGATCGTTCGCGTCTCCGGAGCGGGCGGGGGAGGCAGCGCGGCGCTGCTCCAATCTTCCGTTCTTGCGGACGATACCGACAAGACGGTCCTATCGAGGGGCTCGATCCTGCTCACGGTCGCGTTCATGTCGGCGGAGGAGGGTGGCATCGACACGCTGAACGTCGTGATCCTGCGCGGGCTGTGCTTGAGGTCGAACACGCCGCGCTCGCCGAACGTCGCGGAAATGCGCGGCGCCACCGCTTCCATGATGGCGGCCGACACGAGGATCCCGCCGGGGTCGGCGAGGCTCTCCAGGCGCGCCGCGATGACGAGAGTCTCGCCGAAAGGAAGATCGTCATGGAACAGCACGTCGCCGAGATGGATGCCGATCCGCATGCGCACCGCGTCGAATTTCGTCATCGCGGCGAGGCGGGCCTGGGTCTCGAGGGCGCAGCGGACCGCATCGACGGCGCTCTCGAACAACGCGAAGATGCCGTCTCCCGGCATGCCGAAAAGCCATCCGCCATGGGCCGCGAGCTCCTCACGGGCGATGCGCCGCGTCGCCCACAAGGCATCGAGGGTGTTGGTCTCGTCGACGGAAACCAAGCCACCAAAATTGGCCATATCGGCTGCGAAGACCGCCCTGAGGCGACGGACACGCTTGCCTCCGGGCTGCGGAGCATCGGTTGCCGGATTGTCCATCATTCGCTCATCGCGTACCTACACGTCACGTCTTCGTCTCGCTGATTTTACCACGAATCCTGAGAAAGCTCGCGCGATCACGCTCGTTGGGAATGAAGTCCGACAGGCGGCGATAGAAGTCATCCCGGCCGACGGCTTTCTCCGCCTGTCGGGCGACGAGCGTCGGCGCGACCGGACCGATGAGAGGGAGCAGGACTTCCGTGACGGCGCGGATCTCCGTCTGGGAGATCACCGCTTCCATCTGGGCGATCTTGAAGCCCTTGTCGTCGCGCAGCACCTGCTGGGCGGTCTTGCGGAACGTGGCCGCCTCCGCCTCGGTGGTGATCTTCCCGACGAGCCATTCGAGGAACGTGTCGACGTCCATGGTCTCGTGGGAGGCCTGCTTCACGAGAAGATGGCCGATCGGGCCGAGGGAATGCGCGAGGGATCGCCCGAGCGCATCGATCGCGCCGGGCGTGAGGACCTCCGCCATGGTCTGGTTGAGCTGCTCCTTGACCGGCGCCGGCGGCTCCTTCGCGGGAATGTGGGAGAGCTCGGTCAGGTCGAGGGGCGGAAGATCGGCGCTGGGACGCATCTCGATGGATGTGTTGAGCGCAACGACGAAAGCGTCCGCGGTCTGGAAGCGGTCCTCTGGATTGCGCGCCAGGGCCCGTTGCACGACCGTGTCGATCTCCGGCCAGAGCTCCGGCCGGTAGTTGATGATCGACGGGGGCGGATCGTTCATCAGCTTGCGCATCAGCTCCGGCAGGTCGGCGGCGATGAAGGGCTTTGCGCCAGTCAGCATCTGGAAGAGGATGACCCCGGCGGAAAAGAGATCCGCCCGCACGTCCGCCGGACGACCGAGGAACCGCTCGGGAGCCATGTAGTTCGGCGTGCCGACCGGAATGCCGCCGGGCCTGGTGAGGTCGAGCGCCTCCACATGGGCCACGCCGAAATCCGACACCTTGATCGAGGCCGCCGAGGGGCACAGGATGTTGGCCGGCTTCACGTCGCGGTGAATGACGCCCTTGGAATGCGCGTAGCCGAGCGCGAACAGAAGCTGTGCCATGATCTCGCCGACCTGCCGGATCGGCAGAAGCGTGCCGCGCCGGATCACGTTCTCCAGCGTTCCGGCATTCACATATTCCATGATGATGTAGGGCGCGCCATCCTGCTCCACGAAATCGAATACCGTGACGATATTCGGATGCAGGCATCGCGCCGCCGAGCGTGCCTCGGTGGCGAAGCGGCGCAGAAGCTCGTCGTTCTCGGTGAGGTTCTCCAGGATCTCGGGACGGAGCGTCTTGATCGCCAGGGGCCGGTCGATCTGCTCGTCGTAGCCCTTGTAGACGACGCCGATCGCGCCGCGACCGATGACGTGATCGACGCGATACTTGCCGACCCTGGCCGGCATGGCGCCGCCGGTTCCGCCTTGGCTGCTGCCTGTCCTCAGATCCTTGTCTGCGGTCATCGGAGAACATCCTCTGACGAGCGATCATCTGGTTCTGGTCGGCCAGGGATCAATCGTACCAACTACTTTTCGAGCATCTTCAATGCGCTATCCAGGCTCCTGCGCATGCGGTTGAAGGAACGGGAAAGCGAGGCGATCTCGTCCGAGCCGGGATATTCGAACTCGGCGATGGTGGCATCGCCCATGCTGACGGCCTCGGCGGTCTTCGCCATCCGGGTCACCGGGCTGATCACGTAGCGGTTCAACAGGATATTGAGCAGCACCAGCAGTACCAGGAAGATCACGCTCGATGTGCCGACGAACAAGCCGAGGTTCCGCCACACTGACCCTTCCGCGATATCCATGGGCACGGAGATGATCTGCGCCCCGATGGTCTCGTTGAGCTTCCAACCGAAACCGTTCTTGCCGCCGTAGAGGGCGACCATGGATGTGGGAGCCTTGTCCGGGGTCGAGTGACAGGTCAGGCATGACTCGTCCTTGATCACGAGCGGATAGGTGACCGTGTAGTGAGACCGGTTGTCGATCGTCTGGAAGCTGATGTCCTTGGTCAGGTCGGGATTGGCGCGAAGCTTCTCGATCAGTTCGCGCTCCCAGTCGCGCGCGAGATCAGCCGGATTGGTCGGATTGAGCGCGGCTTCCTTGTAGAAGAATTGCGGGTAGAAGCCGCGGAAATTGCGGAACGACGTCTGGGCGGAAAACGACGGCACCGTCTGCGGCAGGAACTGAACGCTCGAGTGTTCAGCCAGCAACGGCTGTATCTCTTCCGAGGTATAACGCCGGATGGAGAGTGCTTGAGCCCGCAGAACATCGATCTGCGACTGAAGCTGTTCCATGGCTTCTCGCCGGGAGATTTGATAAAATGGGTAAATCGATAAGCCGAGCCCAATCAGATAGCAAACGGCCAGAATGATATTGAATTTAAGCCGTAGTCCCACGGGAGATCTCCAACGGCTGGTGAGGTTAGTTCGCGTTACGACTACCGAATTTCATATTAGTGCAAGTCCTGGAGACGTGCCATGCATTTCGGTCAAGCAGGCAGGGTGGCGGGGTTGTTCTCTGTGCGCAAGAGCACATGGGGAGAACTTCGGAGAACATGCGCGATACTCCTTAGCGGAAGCATAACCTTCGCGATATCCTTGCTGATGATGAGCGCTGTCTCCGCTCAGGCGGCCGGGCGTGTCGCTTTAGTCCTAGTGGCGGAAGATTATCAGAAGATGCCGAAGTCGAGTGTCGGCGCCAAGCGTGGAAGCGAGATCGCGGAAGAGCTCAAGCAGCACGGCTTCGATGTGATCGTGAGCCCCAACCCGAGCAACGCGATCGCACGGGCCAATCTGCGGGATTTCGCCGCCAAGGCGGAAGGAGCCGACCTGGCCTTCGTCGCGCTGATCGGCCACGGCGTGTCATGGGGTGGCCAGACCTTCTTTCTGACGACGAACACGGAAATCGGCCGAGCGGCGGACCTGCTGTCGCGCGCGCTCTCGACGACGAACATCGCGCAAATCGTCGGACGGGCGCAGACGGGCGGCGTATTCTTCTTCATGACATCGCCGAGTTTCGACAGCCCTATCGAGGGATTGGATGCGAGACCCCAATTCACCAGCGACGTTCCGAAGAATGCGGTCACGGTTTTCTCCAGTTCGGCCCGCATCCCGGTCTCCCGGATCGACGCCGCGGCAGAGCAGGCGGCGGAAGCCGTGGCCAAGCTCCTTCAGCAGCCAAGCCCGTCGCTCAACGAGCTGATCAAGGTTGTCTCGAGCGGCGGCATGGGGGCCGTGTTCGGGCGGGTGGACGATGTCAGCCTCGCCAAGCCCGCGCCGGCTCCATCGGCCATCGAGCGGCCTGTCGCAGCGGTCGCTCCGCAGGTGGTGTCGTCCGTCCAGAAGAGCGAGGAGCCCGACGGGAGGCTGGAAGCGGAGCGCCGCGCCCGCGAGCAGGCCGAGGCGCGCGCTCGCGACGAGCAGCTTCGGGCGGAGCGGGCCCAGGCCGAGGTCCTGAAAGCGCAAGCAGACGCCAAGAAGGCCCAGGCCGACGTCGAGAAGGCTCAGGCCGATGCGGAACGGGCAAAGCAGGAAGCGCGACGCGTCGAAGCCCAGGCCCAGATCGCGGCCGCCCAGGCGGAAGAACTGCGCCACGCATCCGTGGCAACGCCTGTCGACGATGCGCAACTCGGGCAGAAGCAGCGCCGTCTGATCCAGCAGCGGCTCCGTGACCTGGGTCTCTATACCGGCCCGATCGATGCCATCATGGGGCCGCTGACGCGGGAAGCGATCATGGGCTACCAGAAAAGTCGCAACGCGGCGGTCACGGGCTACCTGACGGCCGAGCAGTTCGATGCGCTGCTTCCGAAGGAGATGCAATAGGTGGCCGAAGGCGGCGCTTCATCGTTCGCAGGGGGCGCTCATTCGCGGGCCGGGCGCTCCACCCGGAACGATTGAACCCGAATCCGTCCTTGAACGATCACCTCGGTCCGATCCGGTTCTATGTCCGCATGGGCCGGCTCGGAGGATTCCGTCCGCTCGGCGGCCTGTTCCCCGGGACCCTCCCATCCTTCCGACCGCCAGGCAGCCTGCTGCTCGTCGAGGTCGAGCACGCCTTCCTGGTCCAGGATGCCAACCACCGCCCCGACCTCGGGTGCATCGCATTTCACGATGACGACGGTGCCGCCACGGATCACGCCCTCGGCATAGGCATGGGCATCGGAGCGCGATACGCCCAGATCCTCCAGGAGAGGCGCCAGATTGTGCGGGGTCGTCCAGATGTCGATCGCGCTCGCCGGAATGCCGGCCTGCTTTAGGCGGCTTGCGGCTTCGTTCGCATGGTGCTCACTGTGAAAGAGGGACGTGACGGTCTTGGTCATCGGGTCGATCCCCTGCGGGGCCGCGTGGCGCGACGGCATCGGACCCTGGAAGTCCGGGCACGGTCGGCCTGCACTGCACTTCACGCAATGTATCACGCAGCACCCGCGTCCACCACCGGCCCGGAAGGGCCATAGCGTCGATCGCTCAGTCCTAAGCTTGGCTTTTTCGAACAATCCGGACACGATTCCTGTTGGAGTTAACGGATTAACGACAACTTCCGGCGAAAGCTGGCCACGATCGTCGCCCGAGAACTCGGATCGAAACCCGTTGTGCCCGCTTATGTGATCATTTTTCTCAGTATCCTGGCCGCGGCGACGGGGATCATCGGCGTCGCTTTCCTGTTCGCGCGCGGTTACGACGACGATCTCGCGCGCGCCGAGGGCGATCTCGCGAATCTCGCGCTGTCGCTCCAGGAGCGGACGGATGCGGTTTTTCAGTCCATCGAGAACGTCCTGCGAGACGTGGTGGGCCGGATCCCGCAGAACTGCCTTCAGCCACACGAGTTTGACGGATTCGCGGCCTCGCAGGCCACGAAGGCCATTCTGGTCGGTGCGTGCCACTCCCTGTCCCAGATCGTCCGCATCGACCTCGTGAACGCCCGGGGGCGCGTCGTCGGCTCATCGACCCCGCGCCCCATGTCGGATCCGATCTATATCAGGGATACCTCCTATTACCGGGCTCTCTCGACCGATCCTTCGCTGACCCTGTATCTGGGCGAGCCGATGCGGATCAGTGCCACCGGCAAGAAGGTTCTCGCGCTCGCCCGCAAGATCCAGGACGCCGAAGGGACGTTTCTCGGCATCGTCGTGTCCACCATCGACCTCGGCCATTTGGAGAGGATCTACAAGGATCATCTAAGGACCCTTTCGCTGGCGATCACGCTCTACCGGCGCGACGGCGTCATCCTTACCCATTGCCCGGTCTCCGAACGAGCGCTCGGGCGCCGCATCTGGCTCCCCAACACGCCTCTGCAGCGCCTGATCGGCAAGAACATCCCGACCATCATCCGCGATGTCAGCTGGATCGACCGGAAGGAGCGGGTGATCGCGCTTCATCCGCTCGCCCATTATCCCGGCGGCCTCGCGGTGAGCCGGACCGTGGCGGAGCTCATGGCAGGGAGGCGGCTCGAAAGCCGTCTGATCGCGTTCTTCGCCTACATGATGGATATCGGGATCGAGGCGGCGAGCCTGCTCGGCCTGCGGCATGTGAGGACGGGCATCCTGCGGGCCGCCAGCGAGAGCTACCTGTCGCGTCACGACGTCCTGACCAAACTTCCCAACAGGCTGCTCTTCGTCGAGAACCTGAAGCGGACATTCCTCGCCGCCCAACGCTCCAACACGGATTTCGCGCTGCATCTCATCGATCTCAACCGGTTCAAGGACATCAACGACAATCACGGCCATGGGGTCGGGGACGAGATCGTCCAGACCGTGGCGCGACGCCTGCGCGAGCGCCTGCGCAAGACCGATTTCATCGCCCGCATCGGCGGCGACGAATTCGCGATTATCCAGCGGCCGATCCGTAACCGGCAGCAGGTCGTCGACTTCATCGCCAAGATCCAGGCCGCCATGCAGGTCTCGTGTACGGTCGGCAACACCGAGATCGAGATCGGGCTATCCATCGGCACCGCCATCGCGTCCACGGACGCCAAGACCTCGACCGACCTGATGAAGGCCGCCGATATCGCGCTGTATGCGGCCAAGTCGGATTCGAGCAGCGGCTATCGGCTCTACGACGCTAATATCAAGGATACGCGGGCGGAGCGTCGCGCCCTCGAAGGAGCGTTGAAGAACGCCCACGACAACCGGGAGTTCGAGCTGTACTACCAGCCGATCCTGGACCTCGCGACGAACCGGATGTGGGGCTGCGAGGCCCTGGTGCGCTGGAAGCACCCGTCGAAGGGCATGATCTCGCCGCTGCAATTCGTTCCGGCCGCGGAGGATTCGGGGCTCATCGGCCCCATCGGCGATTGGATCCTCGAAGAGGCCTGCGTGACCGCCATGTCCTGGGAGCAGCCGCTCAAGGTCGCGGTCAATCTCTCGCCGGTGCAGTTCAGGAACCGGGACGTGTTCGCCAGCGTCACGCGGGCCCTGGAAGTCTCCGGCATGCCGGCCCAGCGCCTCGTCCTGGAGATCACGGAATCCGTCAAGCTCACGGACGAGGCCACCGCGACCCTGAAGCGCCTCAAGTCACTCGGCGTCTCGATCGCCCTCGACGATTTCGGCACCGGCTACGCGTCGATGAGCTATCTCAGGAGCTTTCCCTTCGACAAGATCAAGATCGACCAGTCCTTCGTGCGCAGCATGCTCGACTCGTCCGACAGCCGCGCGATCATCAAGGCGACCATCGGCCTGGCGAAGGACCTGAGGATGAGCACGACGGCCGAGGGCGTCGAGACGGAAGAGCAGCTCAATGCACTGCGCCTGGCAGGCGCCTCGCAGGCCCAAGGCTACCTCATCGCGAAGCCCATGCCGCGCGACGCCATCGCGGCCTTTATTTCGGACGTCCAGAGGCCCCAACCGCGGGCGAGGGACGAGCAGGGCGCAGCTCGGTCGGTCGCTTAGGGTGCGTTGGGGCTCACCGTAACTTCATTGCGGTAATGTCGATCGCAGGAAGACGAGTGCTTCCCTGTAAGCTAAGGGCACAAATACAACACTCCTGTTGATTTTACCGATATCGTTAAGAATGTATCCCTCGTCGCATTGACACTTAGCTTCCTCATCGAACAGGTTCCGTTGCGGAAATTGGGCTGAATGGCTCAAATTTTGCCTGCCGAGACCTGCATGGCGGCGGGCAATTCCCGAACTGTGAAATGTAATTACCAGCTGCACCCTCGGTCCAACGGCTCTGAGAGGATCCCTATCCAATGGGGCACGCAGATGACGAGGGGGCAGCAATGGCTTACAGGACGATCGATTTTCAAAGCGGCATCACGGATGCGGACGCATCCGACGGCGTCGTCGTGGTCGGCGGACTGCGGTTTACCGTCTCCGCCCCAGGAAACTGGACGCTCAATTTCAACAATGGCCGCCTGAACTTCGCCGAGGATCCGAACTTTGCCGGAAGCCAGTTCAGGATCGAAGTCACCAGCGTGACGGGCGGAGCGCTCCAGTTCAACGACTTCATCATGAACTACCAGGCCAACCCGCAGGTCGTAGGCGACTACACGCCTGCCCTGAATTTCGGGGGCTGGAGCATTCCCGACTCCGACATGGCCGGCAATTACATGTATAACGGGGAGTTCAGCTACAAGCACCAGATCGACGGATTCCCGATGCCGGCGTCCGGTGTCATGACGAAGCTCGTGATCACCGATGAACCTGCATACGGCAGCACGCAGAACCCCTATTCGAGCTTCTGGATCGACAATTTCGTCGTCGACACGGATTTCCCGCCGCCGGCGACCGCTCCGGTCGTTGTATCCGTCTCGTCGCCCGATGCGAACAGGGGCTACAAGGCCGGCGACGTGATCACCGTGACAGTCACCTTCGACCAGGCGGTCGTCGTGAGCACGGCGGGCGGCACGCCGACGCTGCTGCTCGAGACCGGCAGCACCGACCGGACGGCTCTCTATATGAGCGGCAGCGGCAGCAACACGCTGACCTTCGCGTATACGGTCCAGCCCGGAGATACGAGCGCCGATCTCGATTACACCGCGAGCAATGCGTTGCAGTCGAACGGCGCGACGATCAAGCTGACCGGCAACACGTTGAATGCCTCCCTGACGCTTCCCACCCCCGGCACAGCCGGCTCGCTCGGTGCGAACAAGGCAATCGCCATCGACACCACCCCGCCCGTGGTGAGCATCACCAGCAACGTGGCGATCCTGAAGGCCGGCCAGACGGCAACCATAACGTTCACTTTCAGCGAGGACCCGGGGGCGAGTTTCGCGTTGGCCGATGCCACGGTCAGCGGCGGTACCCTGTCCGGTCTCTCCGGCACGGGCACCGTACGGACGGCTGTTGGCTAGAAAGGGCAATCTCGTATGCCGTCTTC
>NZ_JALJRK010000055.1:18076-33629 GCF_024519725.1 Microvirga sp. Mcv34
ACGCCGAATGCGAATATAGACAACGGCACCGCCAGCATCACGGTTGCGGCTGGCTCCTATGCCGATGCCGCCGGCAACCTGGGCGGCGCCGGCGCTACGCCGTCGATCACCTTCGACACCCTGGCGCCGACGGTCACCATCTCAAGCGACCGGCCGTTCCTGAAGGCCGGCGAGGCCGCCCTCATCACCTTCACCTTCAGCGAGGACCCGGGCAACACCTTCACCTGGAACGGCAGCAGCGGCGACGTCGTGGTCGCCGGCGGCACCCTGTCGGCAATCTCCGGCTCAGGCACCACTCGTACCGCCACCTTCACGCCGCATGCGGACATGGACAACGGCATGGCCACCATCGCGGTCCCTGCCGGCGCGTATGCGGATCAGGCCGGTAACGTGAACGGCACCTACGCTAGCGTGTCGGTCGCCTTCGACACCAAGGCGCCGGCTGCGCCCGCCGTGCCCGATCTAGCACATGGCAGCGACAGCGGCGCCTCCAACACCGACAACCTCACCAATGCCACGGCGACGACGTTCGGCGGCGCAGCCGGCAGCGTCGAGGGCGGCGCGACGGTCACGCTGTACGATTCCCTCGGCAACGCGATCGGCAGCACGACTGCCCTTGGCGACGGCAGCTGGTCGGTGACCAGCACCGTGTTGCCTGAGGGCACGCACACGATCACCGCCCGGGCGACCGATGCCGCCGGCAACACCAGCCCGGTATCTGCCAGCCTGATCGTGACCATCGACCGCACCGCGCCGACGACTTCGGTCGCCAGTGCGGCGTTCTCGCACGACAGCGGCTCATCGAGCAGCGACTTCGTGACCAACAGTGCGATGCAGACCATCAGCGGCACCCTGAGTGGCGCTACCCAGGCGGGCGATAGCGTCCTCGTTTCGCTCGACAACGGCAACACATGGGTCCCGGCCGTTCATGTGCCCGGCAGCACGAGCTGGACGCTCAGCGGCGTGGTGCTGACGGGCAGCAATACTTTGCAGGTCAAGCTCGAGGATGCGGCTGGCAACAGCGGTCCCGCGTTCAAGCAGGCCTATGTGCTCGACACCACCGCCCCGGCGACGACCCCGAGTGGTGTCGCCTTCTCGGCCGATACCGGAGCATCGTCGACGGATCTGATCACCAACATCGCGGCGCAGACCATCAGCGGCACGCTGTCGGCCGATCTCCAGGCCGGCGATATCGTCTATGTCTCGCTGGATAATGGCGCGACCTGGACCGCCGCCCAAACGACCAGCCCTCGTGATTGGTTGCTGGCCGGCCAGACGCTCACCGGCAGCGACACGCTCATCGTGAAGGTCACAGACCAGGCTGGCAACGACAGCTCGAGGCTGGAAAACCCGTACGTGCTCAATACCGTGCCGCCGTCGACCGTACTCAGTGGGTTGGCGCTCTCCGCCGACACGGGCGTCTCGAACAGCGATTTCGTCACCAGGGTCGCCGCCCAGACCGTGGCCGCCACCCTGGCGAGCGCGCTTGCCGGAGGCGAGAGCCTGTACGGTTCGCTGGATGGCGGCCACACCTGGACCGACATCACCGCCATGGTGAGCGGAACGACCGTCCTTTGGACCGGCGTGACCCTGACGGCGGGCAGTAATGCGCTGCAGTTCAAGGTGGTTGACGTCGCGGGCAACGATGGCCCGATCACGAGCCAGTCCTACACGCTCGACATGGACAGCCCTGCAGCCCCGGTCCTGTCGCTGGCCAGCGACAGCGGGCTTGCCGGGGACGGCCTGACCAACTCCGGCGCGGTCACCGTCGCGGGTCTGGAGAACGGAGCGTCCTGGCAGTACAGCACCGACAACGGCCACAGCTGGACGATCGGAAGCGGCACCACCCTCACCCTGATCGGGGAGGGGACGCACGAGGTGCAGGTGCGCCAGGCCGATGCGGCCGGCAACGTCTCGCTGGTATCGGATGCGCTGAGCTTTACCCTCGACAGCCTGCCGCCGACGGTGTCGATCGCGCTGTCCTCCACGCATCTCGCCGCAGGCGAGAGCGCGGTGGTCACCTTCACCTTCTCGGAAGCGCCCCTAGGCTTCTCCGGCGATGATGTGACGGTGCAGAATGGCACGCTCTCCAACCTGACGGTGTCGGCCACCGACCCGAGGGTTTACACCGCGACCCTGACCCCGAACGTGAGCCAAACCAGCGCCCACAACCTGATCACGGTCGGCACCGGCTGGAGCGACGCGGCCGGCAATGCTCCGCTCGGTGCCACAGCCTCGGTGCCGTACAGCATCGACACGCGCCTGACCGACGGCGTGGCCGTGGTGGAGACCCCCGTCACTTATCCGGACGGCACTCCGGCCCGACAGCTCACGATCCCCGTGGTGACGGCGGGACGGAGCGAGTCGGACGGGATACCGGGCTACGCCGACATTCCGCTCGTCACGGTGGGCGGGCGCACCGCGTTGCTGGCGCAGCTGCCGGTGGGCTATGGCCTTCTGGTCACCGGCCCGTCGGCGCCCAAGACGGCCGGCTCGTCGCTCGCCGACCTGATCCACGAGATCACCCAGCGCAGCCCCTCCGGCTCGGCCGACCAGGGCCAGCTCATCGGCGGCGGCTCAGGTTTCCTTGGCGGGTTGTCCGGCGACACGCCGCTGATCGTGCAGGCGATCGCGCCCACCGTGGCACCCGGCAGCCTCTCGGCCCCGGGGCAGCCCCTGGTGATCAGCGGCGCTCCCGCTCTCGCGGGCAGCCCGATGACGGCCCTGGTGATCGACGGGAGCGGTCTGCCCTCGGGCACCCATCTCCAGCTCGACAACGTGGACTTCGCCGTGGTGATCGGCGCGATGAGGCTCACCGGCGGCGCCGGCTCGCAGGTGGTGTTTGCTGACAGCGCCAACCAGCACATCGTGCTCGGCGCGGACGACGACACGATCCATGGCGGCGCGGGTGACGATTACGTCGGCTCGCATGGCGGCGACGACTGGCTCTACGGCGATGCGGGTAACGACACCGTGTCGGGCGGGGAGGGCCACGACCGGCTGTTCGGCGGCGACGGCCATGACTGGCTCTATGGCGGCACCGGCCATGACCGGCTCGATGGCGGGTCCGGCAACGACAGCCTGTGGGGCGGGGCGGGCAACGACCGCCTCACCGGCGGGCTCGGCCGCGACCGGATGTGGGGCGGGGCGGGCAAGGACGTGTTCGTGTTCACCTCGATCAAGGACAGCAAGGTCGGCGCGCAGCGCGACGTAATCTACGACTTCCAGTCCGGACGCGACACGATCGACCTGCGCGGCATCGACGCCAACGAGGGCCGCAAGGGCAACCAGGCCTTCACCTGGACCAGCAAGGAGCTGCCGTTCCTGTTCTGGCACGAGAGCGGCGCCTTCCTGCAGGCGGGCTTCACCGGCAAGGCCGGACAGCTGCGCTACGAGCACGGCCTGCTGACGGGCGACGTCAACGGCGACGGCCGGGCCGACTTCCAGATCAAGATCGTCGGCAAGTTCGCCTTCGGCGACGTGATCCTGTGACCCCGCGCCCGGGCGGCTCGCGCCGCCCGGGCTGGTCCCCACCCTTCGTCCCGCCCATCCGCCGCCTGTTCCGGAGTTCCCCATGAAGCGCCTCGTGTTGTCCCTGTCCCTCCTGCTCGCCGGCCCGGCCCTGGCGGCCGACCTGCCGCGGGTTGCGGCGCCGGCCGGGCCGGTGCTCGCGCCGGGGGCGGTGAGCTGGAGCGGGTTCTATGCCGGGGTGCACGGGGCCTGGATCGGCGACGGCGGCGAGGCGGCGCGGCGGGGCGTGGTCGGGATTGCGCCCGACGCGCTGCCGGCCCGAGCGGGCCTGAGCGCCTCCGGGCTCGGCGGCGGGGTGCAGGCGGGCTATCTGTGGCAGTTCGGGCGCGGGGTGGCGGGCCTGGAGGCGGACCTGACGGCGATGGATGTGGGGCGTTCGCGCAGCGGGATTACGGGCGAAGGGGCGTTCGCCCTGCGCACGGAGCTGAGCTCGCAGCTGAGCTGGTTCGGCACGGTGAAGGGCCGGCTCGGGGTGAGGCTGCCGAGCCTGGTGCCGCTGGTGCAGGAGACGCTGGTCTATGTGACCGGCGGCCTGGCGCTGGCGCGGGTGGAGCGGGCGGCGCGGATCACGGTGCTGCCGGTGGGGCTGGGGCCGCAGGCGAGCGGCGACGAGTGGACGAGCGGGTTCGTGGTCGGGGGCGGCACGGAGCACCGGCTGAGCGAGCGGATTTCGCTCAAGAGCGAGACGCTGTACTACCGGCTGCGGGACGAGACGCTGACACTGGCCCGCGCCGGCGATCAGGCCAGCTATCGCTTCCGGAACGACGGCTGGATCAGCCGCATCGGTGTCAACATCCGGTTCTGAGTTCGGCCCCAACTGGAGCCCGGGCTGATCTCGAAGGGCATTCCCCTTTTCAGATCGATGCTCTAGGTTCAACCATAATGGGTGACTTGGTGTTGCCCTGGGGTCGTCAGAGTCAGAGCATTCGGAATGCCGCTACTACTCGCCGAACAGTGCCGGGCCGCCCGCGGCCTCCTGGACTGGACCCAGGAGGAGCTTGCCGCGCAGGCCGATGTCTCGCGCAGCACCATCCGCGATTTCGAGAACGGGCGTCATCACCTCCACTCCGCGACGGCGGCCCTGGTCGTGGCCGCCCTGGAGCGCGGCGGCGTCATGCTGATCCCGTCCGACGAGGCCGGCCCAGGGGTGCGGCTTCGCAGCCCCACCGGCAAACCCACCGCCTGAAGCCTCTACATCCGTCGCCGCGAGCGGAGAACCGCTCACGCCTCCGGAGGGATCAGGTCCTCCACCGCGTCGGCGGCCGGCACGGTCTTGCAGCCCTCCGTCCGGTCGCGATAGAGCGACGCCCTGGCGAGCAGCATCAGGGTCACGGGCGTGGTCAGGGTGACGAACACGGCGATCAGGATCTCGTGGATGACCGGTTTCGATTCGAGCACGCTGAAGCACAGGATCGAGGCGGCCAGGATGCAGCCCATCCCGAACGTCGTGCCGAGCGTGGGTGCGTGAACCCGTGCATAAAAGTTGCCGAGCCGCAGGAGCCCGATGGATCCGATCAGGGTCACGGCCGCACCGAGCAGGACGAGGAGAGCCGTCAGCAGGGCCGCCCAGGCCGGAAGTCCGTCCGCCATGCTCATTCGATCACCTCTCCACGCATGAGGAACTTGGCGAGCGCCACGGTGGCGACGAAACCGAGGAGACCGATGATTAGGGCCGCCTCGAAATACAGGCTGCTCCCGGCGCGGATGCCGAAGGTCACCAGCAGCAGCATCGCGTTCACGTACAGCGTGTCGAGACCCAGGATCCGGTCCTGCGCGCGCGG
Organism: Microvirga sp. Mcv34; assembly: GCF_024519725.1. GTDB lineage: Bacteria > Pseudomonadota > Alphaproteobacteria > Rhizobiales > Beijerinckiaceae > Microvirga. The sequence continues at coordinate 23,389 of NZ_JALJRK010000055.1, forward strand.
TCCCGCGACGAGGCGATAGGTGGCGCAGCACATGGCGAGGCCGAGCAGGACCTGGGCGCCGGTGACGGCCCAGCCGAGAATGAAGGCGCTCATTCGAAGATCTCCATCAGCAGCCGCTCGTAGCGGTCCTTGATGAGCCGGAGCCACACGGTCTCGTCCACCAGGTCCAGCACGTGCAACAGCAGGGTGCCCTTGGCGGTGTCGTAATTCACCCAGATCGTCCCCGGGGTCGACGTGATGATGAGCGACAGCACGGCGAGCCCATGGCGGCTGCGCATGTCCAGCGGGATCGTCATGAAGCCGGCATTCACGCCTGGCTCGCGCGAGCGCACGATGATCCGCCCGACGGCGAGGTTCGAGCGCAGGATGTCGACGAAGACCATGCCGGCCAGCCGCAACACCGCTCCGGGACGGCGGATGCGCGGCTTCTCGGGCCGCAGCGCCGCCATGACCCAGGAGGCTAGAACCGCCAGGACGCTGCCGAGGACGAGCTGGCCGGGCGAGACGCTCTGGTTCAGCAGGAGCCAGAGGGCCAGCAGCGCGACTGACAGGAGCGGATAGGGCAGGAACCACCTCATGGGCGGGTCTCCGCAGGCCCGTCATCGCCTCTCGGGGGCGAGAGCACGCCCGTCATGTAACCCTGGGGAGCCTGGAGAGCCTGGGCGGTCGATTCCATGTAGCGCATAGCCGGCCCGCCGCCGATGGTGAGGCCCAGCGCGAGCAGCAGGAGGGCGACGACCGGAGCCATCTCGATGATCCGCACCCGGGGCACGCTGTCGCTCATCCGGGCCCAGAAGGACGTGATGCCGCTTCGCGTCATGGCGATCAGGGTCGCGAGGCCCGATACGGTCAGGAGGGCGATCAACGCCCAGGCCGAGGTCGGCACCGCGCCACCGTTCGTCTTCAGCATGGCGGCCATCATGCCGAACTTTGCGACGAAGCCGGACAGGGGCGGCAGGCCGGCGAGAAGCAGTGCGCAGGCGATGAAGCTGCCGCCCAGGAGCGCCACGGTCGCGGGGATCGCCACGCCGATCTCAGCCTCTAGCTCTTCGTCGCTGTCGCCGTAAACCTCCATGGTGACGGCGAGCACGTCGGCGCCGGGATCGCGTAGGCGCTCGACCAGTTCCACGAGCAGGAAGAGGGCGGCGATGCCCAGGGTGGAGCTGACGAGGTAGAACAGGGCCGAGCCGATGACGGAGCCGTTCCCCAGGCCGATGGCCGCCACCAGGGTTCCGGACGAGACGAGGACGCTGCATCCCGCGAGGCGCGGCAGGGATTGCGAGGCCAGCACTCCGATCATGCCGAACACGATGGTCAGCATGCCGCCAATGAGCAGCCAATCGGCGCCGAACCCGGCCAGGGGACCCGCCCCCGGGCCGAAGACGAGGCTCCACAGGCGCAGGATGACGTAGACACCGAGCTTGCTCATGATGGCGAACATGGCGGCCGCCGGGGCGGCGGCGGCGGCATAGGTGGTCGGGAGCCAGAAGTTGAGCGGCCACGTGCCCGCCTTCATCAGGAACGCGGTGCCGAGGATCGCCGCGGCGGCGGCGAGCAGGGACCCATCCCCCGGCGCGAGGCCCGGAACGCGGCTTGCGAGATCGGCCATGTTGAGGGTGCCGGTGACGCCATAGGCTAGGCTGGCCCCGATCAGGAAGAGCAAGGACGCCGTGAGATTGATGGCGATATAGGCGAGGCCCGCCCGCACGCGCGCCTTCCCGTCCCCATGCAGGACGAGCCCATACGATGCGGCGAGCAGCACTTCGAAGAACACGAAGAGGTTGAAGAGGTCGCCGGTCAGGAAGGCGCCGTTGAGGCCCATGAGCTGGATCTGGAAGATCGTGTGGAAGCGCGGCCCCGCGCGATGCCAGCGCGCGAGCGCATAGAGCAGCGTCGCGACGCCGAGCACGCTCGTCAGCACGAGCATGAGGGCGGCAAGGCGGTCGAGTACCAGCACGATGCCGAACGGAGCCGGCCAGTTGCCGAGTTGATATGTGCGCAGGCCGGTTCCCGGAGCGATCTCGTCCGCCTGCTGCAGCAGGACAAGGGAGACGACCAGCAGGATCACCGTCGTGGCGATGCCGATCCCAGCCTTGAGCGAGCGGCGGCGCTCCTCAAGGAGCAGCATCAGCGCCCCGGAGATGAGCGGCAGCACGATCGGCACGATGATCAGATGGTCCATCGCCTCCTTCATCGGGCGTCCTCCCGACCGTCCACGTGGTCGGTTCCCGTGAGGCCCCGCGAGGCCAGCAGGACGACGAGGAACAGGGCCGTCATCGCGAAGCTGATGACGATGGCGGTGAGGACGAGAGCCTGCGGCAGCGGGTCGGCGTAGAGGGCCGGATCGACGGCCTCGACGTTCTCCAGGACAGGTGGCGCTCCGATGCGCAGCCGGCCCATGCCGAAGATGAACAGGTTCACCGCATAGGAGAGCAGGGACAGGCCGATGATGACCTGGAACGTGCGGGGGCGCAGCAGCAGCCACACGCCGGAGGCCGTGAGAACGCCGACCGCGAGGGCGAAGATGAGTTCCATCATGCATTCTCCTTCGTCAGGTCGGGCGTCGCGACCGGAGCAGGTGGCCGCGCCGCGCGCGGGACGCGCAGCGACTGGTGCGCCAGCGCGATGAGTACGAGCACTGTGGCGCCGACCACCACCGCGAAGACGCCGAGGTCGAACAGGAGCGCGGAGGCGGCGGGGACCTTTCCGATGACCGGCAGGTCCAGATACTGGAAATACGAGGTCAGGAACGGATAGCCGAAGACCATGGCCCCCAGGCCGGTGAAGGCCGCGCAGAGCAGGCCGAGACCCGTCCACCGGATCGGAAGCACACGGAGCCGCGCCTCGAGCCAGCGGGTGCCGCCCGCCATGTATTGCAGGATCAGGGCGATCGACATGGTGACCCCGGCCGCGAAGCCGCCGCCCGGCAGGTCGTGTCCGCGCAGGAAGAGATAGACGGCCACGATGCCGATGACCGGAAACAGCCATTGCATGATGATCGACGGGATCGTCAGGTAATCCGCCAAGGTATCGCCGACCGACCGGTCCGGCTGGGCCTTGTCGTAGGCGTCCTGGACCTGCTGCTGCTCCGGCGCCTCGACGCTTTCCGGCGCGGGGCGGAACCGGCGCAGCAGGGAGAAGACCGTGACGGCCACAACGGCCAGCACGACGATCTCGCCGAAGGTGTCGAAGCCGCGGAAGTCCACCAGGATCACGTTGACGATGTTGCGCCCGCCGCCCTCCGCATAGGCGTTCTCGACGAAGTAGCGCGAGACCGTGTCGGGCAGCGGCCGCGTCAGCATCGCGTAGACGATCAGCGACATGCCCGCACCCGCCGCGACGGCCAGCATCAGGTCCCGGGCGCGACGCATCCGCGCGCGGATTCCCATCGACAGATCGTCGCTCGCCGTCTCGATCCGCTTCGGCAGCCAGCGCAGACCGAGGAGAATCAGCACCGTCGTGACGATCTCGACGAGGAGCTGGGTGATGGCGAGGTCGGGAGCCGAGAACCACACGAAGGTGATGCAGGTGACGAGACCCGCGCCGCCCACGAGAACCATGGCGGCGAGGCGGTGGAACTTGGCCTGATGGGCCGCCCCGATGGCGCACAGGCCGCCGACGATCCAGAGCAGCAGGAAGGCGGGATCGAAAGCCAGGTCAGGCCGGGAGCCGACCTCGATGCCGTGCCGGTAGAGCGGCCACAGGGCGGCTACGACCGAGAAGGCGACCAGCAGTCGCAATTGCGGCTGGAGGCGCTGCGTGCCGAACACGCGCTCAAGCGATCGTGCCCATCGCCACGACACCTCGACGAGCACCCGCTCGAAGATGCGCTGCCCCTTGAGGCGGCGCATCAGCGGCGGGCCCTCGATGCCCTTGGCGAGATACCCTTGCAGCAGCCAGTACAGGATGATGCCACCGGCCAGGGCGATCACGCTCATGAGCAGGGGCTCGTTGAATCCGTGCCAGATGGCAAGGCTGTAGTAAGGCGTCTCGGGTCCCAGGACCGCCCGCACTGCCGCCGCGAGGAAGGGCTTGATGGTCATCGCGGGCAGGATGCCGACGAGAAGACAGACCAAGACCAAAAGCTCGATGGGAAAGCGCATCCAGTGCGGCGGCTCGTGCGGCGTGCGCGGTAGGTCGGTCGGCGGCGGGCCGAAGAAGACACCGTGGATGAAGCGCAGGGAATAAGCGACGCTGAACGCGCTCGCCAGCATGGCGAAATAGGGAAGGGAATCGTCCAGGAGCGAATCCACGTGGGACTCGGCCGCCTCGGCGAAGAACATCTCCTTGGACAGGAAGCCGTTGAGGAGCGGCACGCCGGCCATGGCGGCGGCCGCCACCATGGCGAGGGTCGCGGTGATCGGCATGAACCGGAACAGGCCGCTCAGGCGGCGGATGTCGCGGGTGCTGGTCTCGTGGTCGATGATGCCGGCGGCCATGAACAGTGAGGCCTTGAAGGTCGCGTGGTTCATGGTGTGGAAGATCGCCGCCACGGCTGCGAGCGGGCTGCCGAGCCCAAGGAGCAGGGTGATCAGGCCGAGATGGCTGATGGTGGAATAGGCCAGCAATCCCTTCAGGTCCTGCTGGAAGATGGCCGAATAGGCGCCGAGCAGCAGGGTGCTGAGGCCCGCCGTCACGACGATGTAGAACCAGGCTTCCGTGCCCGACAGCACCGGCCAGAGCAGGGTGAGCAGGAACACGCCCGCCTTCACCATCGTGGCGGAGTGGAGATAGGCCGAGACGGGGGTAGGCGCCGCCATGGCGTGCGGCAGCCAGAAATGGAACGGAAACTGGGCGCTCTTGGTCAGGGCTCCCAGCAGCACGAGGATCAGGGTCGGCAGATAGAGGCTGCTGTCGCGGACCAGGTCGCCTGATGCGAGCACCTTGTCGAGATCGTAGCTGCCCACGATGTGGCCGAGCAGGAGGACGCCGACGAGCAGGCACAGGCCGCCCGTGGCCGTGACCGTGAGCGCCATGCGGGCGCCGTCGCGGGCGCTGGCGTTGTGGTGCCAGTAGCCGATGAGCAGGAAGGAGAAGAGACTCGTCAGCTCCCAGAAGAAGACGAGCTGGATCAAGTTGCCCGAGAGCACGATGCCCAGCATGGCGCCCATGAAGGCGAGCAGGAACGCGAAGAAACGCGGCACGGGATCGGCCGGGGACATGTAGTAGCGGGCATAGAGCGCCACCAGGAAGCCGATGCCGGTCACCAGCATGGAGAACAGCCAGGTGAAGCCGTCCATCCTCAGGCTGAAGTCCAGGCCGAGCGTCGGTATCCACGAGAGCGTGGCGTGCAGGACGCCACCGCGGCCGACCGCAGGATACTGGAAGGCCGTCAGGATAGCCCCACACAGGGCCACGGCTCCGGCCAGAAAGGCCGCGCCGTTACGCGCATCCTGGCGCAGAAAGGTGGCAACGAGGCTCCCGATGAAAGGAAGGGCGACGATGGCCAGGAGGGGCAGGCCACTGGACATGGATAGGGCGATCTCCTTCCGGGTGGGGAGCGGGGCAAAACTCCGGCTTTTGCGCGATATCGCCCAATATGGTTGACATCACTGCCCGGGTGCAAGGGCTTTGCTAAAAAAAGTGACGGTTGGGCGGAGGCTTGGAGTTGCCGTTGCCCGAAACAAGACGCTCGACCCTATATGGTGCAGAGTTCGTTCGGGCCGGACACCTTCTCGCGATTTTCTCGCGCGGCGTTCCGATTTGACGCAGGGAAGGTCCAACCGCCACAGGCCCGCGAAGCCTTGCCCCAATTCCGACAGCCACCGCCCGCATGATGCGGCCGAGGTTGCGCGAGGGCCGTCCCGGCCGGGCGCGCCGGAGGTGCACCATGAAACGGAGTCCGGTCCTGGTCGATCTGGCCCTGCAGGGCGGCGGATCTCATGGCGCCTTTACCTGGGGCGTGCTCGACCGGCTTCTCGAGGAGCCCTGGCTGCGCATCTCCGGCATCTCCGGCACATCGGCCGGCGCGATGAATGCCGCGGTCCTGGCGGACGGGTGGCTCGAAGGCGGTGCGGAGGGCGCGCGTCATGCGCTCGACCGGTATTGGGAGCGCGTGTCGCGGGCGGCGGCCTTCAGCCCGCTGCAGCGCTCGCCGCTCGACCGCCTCATGGGCCGGTGGACCCTCGACACCTCGCCGGCCTATGTAGCGATGGACCTCGCCTCGCGGCTTCTCGCGCCCTCCGACCTCAACCCATCGGGCTTCAACCCCCTGCGCCACATCCTGGCCGAGAGCGTCGATTTCGAGCGCCTCGTCGCTTCCCCGATCCAGTTGTTCGTGACGGCGACGAGCGTGCGGACGGGGCGGGGCCGCATCTTCCGCAATGGCGAGATCACGCCCGATGTGCTGCTGGCCTCCGCCTGCCTGCCGACGATGTTCGCCGCCATCGAGATTGACGGCGAGCTCTATTGGGACGGGGGCTATGTGGGCAATCCCACCATCACGCCGCTGGTTCGCGAAACCGACGCGCACGACACCATCCTGGTGCAGATCAATCCGCCGGAGCGCAAGGAGATGCCGCGCACGGCGACGGACATCCTCAACCGCCTCAACGAGATCTCGTTCAACTCTCCGCTGATGAAGGAACTCCGGATGATCGCGCTCCTGCGCCAGGTGGCGGATCCAGGGACGGGTGAGGGCGCGCGCTGGGCCCGGATGCGCACGCACCGGATCAGGAGCGACATGCTGGCCGAGTTCGGCGCCTCGTCGAAGCTCAACGGCGAGTGGGAGTTCGTGTCGATGCTGCGAGCGGAAGGACGTCGGGCGGCGAGCGAGTTCCTGGCCGCTCACGCCGACGATGTCGGCCAGCGCTCGACGGCCGATCTCGATGTCCTTCTGGCAGAGTGCTGAGACTCGCGTAACTGATTTTCGGCAATGCGCGAAGCTTGAGTTGCGGATGAGATCGGGACATCTTCCGATCTGCAGGCGAGAACCCGGAGTTGCCGTCCCTTGAACTCGACGCAGTGCCGATCACGACAAGCGGCAGCCGAGGAGGCATCGCTCCCCGACGCTGCGACCAACCGGGAAGGACGACATGGACCGGCCGCAGGCTCCCGCGGAAGCATCGCAGCGCACATCCCCTCGGCCCTGGTCGATGCGATGGCCGTTGATCACCCTCGTGGTCCTGGCTCTCCTGGGGGCGATCTATGTGGCTGAGGCCGTCATCGCTCCCTTCGCCTTCGCGCTGTTCCTGATCGCGCTCGTCTGGCCCCTCCAGGACCGGCTCCAGGCCTATATCCCGCGCCTCGTCGCCCTGGCGGTGAGCATCCTGCTACTCGTGGTGGCGTTCAGCGGCTTCGCCTCCCTCATCATCTGGGCCTTCGGCCGCGTCGGTCGCTGGATCCTGGGCAATCTGGGCCGGTTCCAGGATCTCTACAATCAGATGTCGCTCTGGTTCGAGGAGAAAGGCGTCGCGGTGGCGAGCCTCTGGGCCGATCACTTCAATATCGGCTGGCTCGTGGGCCTGACGCAGAAGCTGACCAGCCAGGTGAACACCACCTTGAGCTTCTGGCTCGTCGTCCTCGTCTACGTCATCCTCGGCCTCTTGGAGGTCGAGGCGACGGCCAGGAAGGTCGAGGCGCTTCCGAACCGGCGCATCGCGCAGGTCCTGCTCGCCGGAAGCGCGGAGACCGGCGTGAAAATCCGCCGCTACATGGTGGTGCGGACCCTGATGAGCGTCCTCACCGGCGCGCTCGTCTGGGCCTTCGCGGTGCTCTTCGGCCTGCCGCTCGCGCAGGAATGGGGTGTGATCGCTTTCACGCTGAACTACATCCCGTTCATCGGCCCCTTCATCGCGACCCTTTTCCCGACGCTGCTCGCCATGGTTGAGTTCGACACGTGGCAGGCCGTCATCGTGCTCTTCGCCTGCTTGAACGTCATTCAGTTCGTGGTCGGGAGCTATATCGAGCCGCGCCTGTCCGGAAGCGTCCTGGCCATGTCGCCCTCGGTGGTGCTGTTCTCCATCTTCCTCTGGACGTTCCTTTGGGGGATCCCGGGAACCTTCATCGGCCTGCCCATCACCATCGCGGTTCTCACCTTCTGCGCCCAGGATCCGTCGACCCGATGGCTGGCGATGCTGCTCGGTCCGCCGGAGGAGACGGATTGTCCCCTGCCTGAGCAGTCCCGTCGGGAAGTCTGACCTCGATGCGCTCAGGAGGGGCGAGCTTCAGCCTCCCGCCACCGACCGCGAGTTCATGCACGAAGAACGAGACGCTGCCGTTCCGCGGCGGGTTCATGACCGGAGAGGAGGCGGAGACGATCCGCACGCCTGCGCATTGTCCGATCCATTCGGTATGCCGGTGCCCGTGGAACACCACGATCCTGTCGGCGAAGGGGCGAAGCTGACCGATGAACCAGGTTCCGTTGATGAGGGCCGTGCCGATGCGCTCGGAGAAGGCTTTCGCGGGCGTGGGATATTCCACGAGATGGTGATGCAGCGCGACGATCCAGCCGGCGCGTGGATAGAGCTTCATCGCGGCCGCCATGTCCTTCGCGTGCAGGGCCGAGATCAGGCCGAGCGCGTTCGTGAAGGAGAAATGCGCTTCCGCGTTCGAGTTGAGAATCACCACGCCCATGCCGTCGTCTGTCGGCGGCGGGACGATCATGGGAAACACGTCGTCCCAGATCCGCGTCAGCCGCATGGACCGGCGGATGCCGCCATCATCGGCGAAGGCCGCGATGTCGTCCCGATACGGCGCGAGCCTCTCGCTCAAGCTCGGGCCGAGGCGGTCGGTGGCGCTGTCGAAGCAGAACACCCTGCCGCCCTGCACGGCCTCCATGATGGAGAGCGTGCGCAGCTGGCGCAGGCGCTTGCCGGGGCTCGTCGGCAGTTCGAGCCGGGCCGGGTTGGCGCGGTCGACCACGTTCACGTCATGGTTGCCGGGAAGGATCAGCAGGCGGTCGGCGAGGGCTGGATGATCCGCCACCGCCTCCAGGAACTCCGTCCACTCGCCCGACCGGCCGGCATCGGTCATGTCGCCGGTGACCAGGACGAGGTCCAGGGGCTCGTGCGCATGGACCGCATCCAGCCGGTCGAGGACGCGGCGCATCCGCTCATTGCCGCGCGGACCCGTGCGGCCGCTCTCGATGCGAAACCCGTAGCGCTCGCCGACCGCATGGAGATCCGATAGATGGGCCACGCGCCATGTCCGCGATCCGGCGGGCAACGGGTCGAACTCCATCAGGTCGGCGGGCCGCCCCAAGGCCGCGTCCGCCACCGCCCAGACCAGTGCGGCCCCCGTCACGTAGCACCCGACGATGACGGCCGCGTTGGCGAGCGCGGGAACGATGAGCCCGAGCGGCGTCAGGAGATCCCGCGGGTCGCCGACCCAGCGCGACACTGGCCAGGCGAGGAGGACGAGCCAGCACGCCAGGGCGCTCACCAGAAGGCCGCCGCCGATGGCGGCGATGGCGTAGAGACGCGTCAGCCGACGGGGCCCGCGATCAGCGGTGAGCTTGCCGGCGATGTGGCGCAGCCCTTCGCGGAACAGGGTGTAGATCGGCTGGACGGCCAGGGCATTGAGCGACCAGAAGCTCCGTTCCGCGGCGCGCAGCACGGGCTTGCCGCCGAACCACGCGAGGGCGCCGAGACCGGCGAGGATCGCCAGCGACCAGAAGCCGGCAAGCGCGGTCGCCACCTGGTCGGAAAGCGTGGCCGCCCAGCCCAGGACCACCAGGGGCGCGAGCCCGAGGAAAACGGCCGGGAGGCCGATCAGCATGATCCACGCGAGGATGAGCTTCGGGATGCTGATCTCCGCGAGGAGCCGACCGCCGATGGCGACGAGGGAACGGCTCTTGGTGCTCACGAGGTCGTCCTCCACGTCGCCGAGGCGCGGGTCGATCAGCAGCGGCGTCGGCGTATGCGAGACCGGTTCCTGCATCGTCCCGGCCGGCTGGGTGAGCTGAGACTTCATCACCATGACCATCTCCCGCCGCCTGCAAAGGCCGCGCGGACATCATAAGTGCCGCGCGCGGAAAGGAGAATGGCGCCCGTCGGATCATCTGCGAGGGGGCGCTACTCGCCGGCACACCACGGGATGCAGCGGTCGCGGCCTTCCTGCTTGGCCCGGTAGAGTGCCGCGTCGGCGCGGGCCACAAGGGCCTTCGCGCTCTCCACGTCCTCGGGCCCGACGGTCGCGAGCCCGATGCTCGTGGTCAGGCGCTCTCCGATGCCGCCCGGATGCGCGATCCTGGCCGAGGCGAGGGCATCCCTGACCGTTTGTGCGACCGCCAGGGCGCCATC
>NZ_JALJRK010000056.1 GCF_024519725.1 Microvirga sp. Mcv34
CGATGCGGCTTGCCATCGAACAGGCGGCCCGCGCCAACCAGATGCGGGAAGCGCTGGCCGTGGAGGCCCTTGAAACCGTCAGGACCCTGAAGCTCGTCGGAGCGGAGGAGCGCTGGATCGATCGCTACACGTCCGCCGCCGCAGCCGCCGCCGTCTCGTCGGCCCGGGTCAGCACGCTCGCCGGATCCGTCCTTGCCGCGAGCCAGGCGCTCGTGACCCTGTCGGGACTGGCGGCCGTTGTTATGGGCGTACTTTCGGTTCTGGGCGGCGCCATGACGGCCGGCGCGCTCATTGCCGGCATGATGCTGATCTGGCGCATTCTCGGCCCCATGCAGACCTGCTTCGTCATGCTGTCCCGCTGGGAGCAGACGCAAGCCTCGATCCGCCAGGTCGACGGCCTGATGTCCCTGGAGACGGAGCGGCCTCCGCCGCTCGAGGCGCGGATGGCCCCACCGGAGCAGGGCGCCATCGTGTTCCAGCGCGTGACGCTTCGTTATCTGCCGCAATCGGAGCCGGTTCTGGCCGGCGCCAGCTTCTCCATCCAGCCCGGGCAGGTCGTGGCCGTGACCGGTGCGGAAGGGAGCGGCAAGTCGACCCTGCTGCTGCTGACCGCGGGCCTTTATCGGCCGCAGGGCGGCCTGGTGCGGATCGACAGCCATGACGTCCGTTCCTTCAGCCCGGCGGTTCTCCGCCGCAGCATCGGCTGGGTGCCGCAATCGCCTGGGCTTCTCTACGGCACCGTGGCGCAGAACCTGCGCCTCGCCCGTCCCAGCGCGTCGGATACGGACCTGCGCGGGGCAGCCGAAGAGGCGGGCGTGCTGGAGGCCATCGAGGCTCTGCCGCAGGGCTTCGACACCCGTGTCGGCGACAACCAGAGCGGCCGCCTTCCGCGCAGCATCCTGCAGCGGATCGCCCTCGCGGCCGCCCTGCTGCGCGATGCACCGATCCTGCTGCTCGACGAGCCAGTGGCCGGTCTCGACGATGCCTGCGCCAAAGCCTTCACCGACGTCATCGCCTCGCATCGCGGCCGCTGCACCATCCTCATGGCGACGCACCGGCCGAGCCATATCCGGCTGGCCGACCGGGTCCTGCGCTTGCGCGATGGACAGGTCGAAGAACTCGAACAGCAGTCGGCTCCCGGCGGCCCGCGTCCGACGAGAACCCCGATCGGCCCGTCGCTGGCGAATGCCGCCTTCGCGAACCTGTCGGCCGCCAACAGTCCGAAAGTTGCATGATGAGCAAGACCGCGACCCCTCCCGTCAACGGCGAGATCCTGCCAGCGAGCCTCGATCGCGGCATTCTGCCCCGGGCCAGCCGCCAGCCCCGTCCGGACGGTCATGTTCTGGCCCTCGAAGAGCTGCGCGTGAGGGGACTTGAGCGGGCCGTCGTTTTGGGGACCGGGATCCTTGTGGCGGCCGGCGTGTCCTGGGCGGCCCTGACCCGAGTTCCGGAAGTTGCAGTCGGCACCGGGGAAATCTCTCCGATGGTCGCGGCCGCACCGATCCAGCATCTCGAAGGGGGCATCGTCGCGGAGGTTCTGGTAAACGAGGGCGAAGCGGTCGAGGCGGGCCAGCCCCTGCTGCGCATGAACGACGCCGTGGCGCAATCCGAGTTGGCTCAGGCCCGCCACCGGCTGGAATCCCTGCAGCTCCAGGCGCAGCGTCTTGCAGCCGCCGCGGACGGCCATATCGTGGCACTCGACCTTCGTGGGCGCCAGACGCCCGCGGCCGGGATCGTCGCGAGTGCCGGTGGGGACGCTCAGCCCCTGCTGCCGCTGACTTCCGGCCTGTTCGTCGAGCCGCAGCGCGCCGCTCTGAATTCACGCCTGCGGGCCCTGGCCGACCGTGTCGCCGTTCTGCAGGAACAGGTGGCGCAGCGCCGGAGCGATCTCCTGACGCTCGGCGGGCAGATCTCCTCCGTGCAGGAGCAGATGGCGCTGCATTCGAAGGAACTGGGAATCCGGGAAGACCTCGCCAGCAATGGGCTCACGACCCGGCTTTCCGTGCTGGAGGCCCAGCGGCTCTTCATGAGCGCGAAGGCCGAGCATGAGCGGCTCGTCGGCCAGCGAGTGACAGCGCAGCGCAGTCTGGCAGAGGCGGAAGCCCGCATCACCGAGGCGCAATCGGCGGCCGTGGACGAGGCGCGCCAGGAGGCAGCACGCGTCGCCCTGGACGTCGCCGAGACGACCGAACTCGTCCGCAAGCTGGAAGATCGCGCCGAACGCGTCATGCTGCGCGCGCCGATCGACGGTGTCGTGCGCGGGCTCGCGGTTCATCGGCCCGGAACGGTTCTCCCGCCCGGCGGCCTCGTGGCGGAGATCATGCCTCAGGATGCGCAGCTCGTCGCCGATGTCCGGCTCATGCCGCGGGATATCGGCTTCATCGAGGTCGGCCAGCAGGTTCACGTGAAGGTGCAGGCCTTCGACTATGCCCGCTTTGGATCCGTGGAGGGCAGGGTGGAGCGCGTGTCGGCCGGCACCTTCCTCGACGAGCAGCGGCAGCCGCATTACCGCGCGCGCATCGCGCTCAAGCAGCAATATGTCGGGCACGATCCGCGTCATGCGCAGCTCGCGGCGGGCATGACCGTCCAGGCGGACATCACGACCGGCACCAAGACGGTTCTCCAATACCTGCTGAAGCCGATCTATTCGGCCATGGCCGGATCTTTCCACGAACGCTGAGCGCACATCATGACCCAGCAATCCGACCTCACCATCCCGTTCGACGCCAGCGTCGTGGACGAGGAAGCCCTGCGTGCCCTGCGCGCCGTCCAAAGGACGGTCCCCGGGGGGGACGGCGGAGCAGCCGGCAACCTCGCCGGCGGGACCGAGGCGGTCGCGGCCTTCGGCATGATGCCGGGCTCGCCTTCAGGCGGTGCCATCGGCAGGGCAGGCGGCATCCATCCGATGGCCGACGAATTGGCCCCTCGTCAGGAGGAGATTCGGCTGGAGCCGCTCACAGCGCCGGTTCCTGCCGCGAGAACCGTCTCCCTTGAGACCGCCGCGACAGAGCCGCTGATCGCGGTGGAGGCGCCGGCGCCTCGCCCGGGCGCCGCGCCGAGAATTGGCGGATCGCATGGGACGCCCGAGGCCACGCCTTCCGCGCACGACATCGCGATTTCGTCGGAGCCTGCAGCGACGCGCGGCGTCCCATCCGATGGACCTGCGACAATCCCCTTCCCGGAGCCTCACCAGCCGCAGCCCGAAGACCCGCAGGACGGCCGCGCCTCGCCTCCGGGCGTACGGGTCAGCGATGCGGCGGGCCAAGAGGATCAAGCGATTGCACTTGACCTTGCGGCAGCTCTGACCGGTGCGAACGGCTCGGAGGTCCTGCTCGTGACGATCCTCGGCGTTCCGGACGGCGCGCGCCTCTCGCACGGCACCCGTTCGCCGGACGGCACC
>NZ_JALJRK010000057.1 GCF_024519725.1 Microvirga sp. Mcv34
TGTACATGGCCGGGGGCGGGCGGATCACGCGCGTGCACGGGCCGTTCTGCTCGGACGAGGAGGTGGAGAAGGTGGTGGCGCATCTGAAGCGCCAGGGCCGGCCGCAGTACCTGGAGGCGGTCACGGCCGAGGAGGACGAGGGCGGCGGGGCTGGTGCGGATGCGCCGGTGTTCGACCAGGGCGAGTTCGGGGCGCCGGGCGGGGACCTGTACGACCAGGCGGTGGCGGTGGTGCTGCGCGACAAGAAGGCCTCGACCAGCTACATCCAGCGCCGCCTCCAGATCGGCTACAACCGCGCCGCCTCGCTCATGGAGCGCATGGAGAACGAAGGCATCGTCGGGCCCGCTAACCACGCCGGGAAACGCGAAATTCTGCTTGAAACGCCGGGGATGGGAGACGATTAAGACTTTGTCGGAACCTTGGCCGCTGCCCTGCGTCATTGTTGAGCCATGCACAATGGCCAAGCAGCGTCCACGATGATGTTCCGAAGGAGACCGAATCGGATGCGTGCCATCCCTCTTGCCGGCTTGGTAACGGCTCTCTTCGCGGGTACCCTGCCGGCCGTGGCACAGACGTTCCCGATCGATATGATCCTGGCTCCGACCCGTCCGGAGGCGGCCCAGGCCTTCGGACCGTCCCTCCCTCAACTGCCGACCGCCTCGTTCCACCCCGCCAGCCCCGCGGTTGCCGAGAACCAGCCGGCCCGGCCCGTGATCACGAGGCCCGCCAACGCGGAGCAGGTCCTGGCCGTGACGGCCCCCCTGCCGCCGAGCCGCCCGGCCCTGCCGGACATCCAGCGGACATCGGAACCAGAACCGGTCGCCATCGCGCCGAAGCCCATCGTGACCGCCGCCGCGGAGCCCGTGGCCCTGCAGCAGCCCATGCCGAACAGTGCCGTGGTGGAGCGGGCGAACGCCTATTTCACGAACCTGACCACCCTGGTGGCCGATTTCACGCAAGTGGGCGGCGACGGACGGCGGCAGGGCGGCACCCTCTATCTCCAGCGCCCCGGCAAGGTGCGGTTCGAATACGATCCGCCCGCGACCCTCCAGGTGATCGCCGACGGACGCTCGGTCGCGGTGCGCGACCGCAAGCTCGCCACCCAGGACCTCTATTCCATCTCGCAGACGCCGCTGAAATTCCTTCTGCGCGAGCAGGTCAATCTGGGCCGGGACATCCGGATCACCGGCATCACCAACGACGGCGACGCGGTCCGCATCGGCCTCGAGGATTCCTCCACCCTGGGCGGCACCTCGCGCATCACCCTGTATTTCGACTCCCAGGTGGAAAACCTGAACCAGTGGCGCATCGTCGACGCGCAGGGCTTCCAAACGGTGGTGGTCCTGAACAAGGCCGAACGCGGCCGCCGGATCGACCAGGACCTGTTCAGGATCCAGTACGAAGCGATCGTCGGCGGGAACAAGTAAGTCTCTCCGGCGGACGTCATAGCCAGCCTCGTGCCGGCGATCCCGATCAGAAAGGCGCTGCGCTTCATGGAAGCGAGATCACCGGCACAAGGCCCGTGATGGCGACGGGAGTTCCATCTCGGTCTTCTCCGCAGAGACGACGATGTCGCCCTTCCCTCGGGCTAAAATCTGTCGTAGCCCGGAGGAATCTTCCGAAGGGCTTCTCCCGTGCAACTCACCGTCTCGACCTGGAACATCAATTCCGTTCGTCTGCGCATCGATCAGGTGGGCCGCTTCCTCAAGGAGCGCCGCCCGGACATCCTGTGCCTGCAGGAGACCAAGTGCCCGAACGACAAGCTGCCGCTCAAGGACCTGCAGGCCTTCGGTTATCCCTTCGTGGTCCATATGGGCCAAAAGGGATATAACGGCGTCGCCATCCTGTCGCGCTATCCCTTTTCCGAGACGAGCGTGATGGAGATGTGCGGCCGGCAGGACGCGCGCCATATCACCGTGACCCTGAGCCGCGAGGCCAAGGCGGCGGCGGGGCTCACGATCCATAACTTCTATGTCCCGGCTGGCGGCGACATTCCGGATCCGGACCTCAACGAGAAATTCAGGCACAAGCTCGACTTCATGGCCGAGATGCGCTCCTGGGGCAGCCGCGCGAAGCCAACCGCAGGCCCGGCGATCCTGGTGGGCGACCTCAACGTGGCGCCCCTGGAGCACGATGTCTGGAGCCACAAGCAGCTTCTCGACGTGGTGAGCCACACCCCGGTCGAAACGGAGGCCCTGGAGGAGCTGCGCCAGGAGGCGGAGTGGATCGACGCCATGCGCGTCCTGCGTCCCGAGCCCGAAAAGATCTATTCCTGGTGGAGCTACCGGTCGCCCGATTGGGCGGCCGCCGACAAGGGCCGCCGGCTCGACCATATCTGGCTGTCGAAGGGCATGAAGGATACCTTACGCTCCATCGACGTGACCCGCGACACCCGCGGCTGGGAGCGGCCCTCCGACCACGCTCCGGTGACGGTGGTGCTGGAACTATAGAAGTATCTTTTGCCGGTTAAGCCTTTGAGAGCTTGTTAACCGCTTTTTGCGAAAGACACTGCACGATATTCCCTAAGGTAACTAGCCGTGCAGTTCTTCGCCAACCGGAAGCTTTCCCATCTCACGACGGCCGCCATGGTGGCGTTCGTCGTGCTGACCGCCGCCGCGCTCTTCGCGGTCGTGTCCCTTCTGACCCGCTCGGACGTCCAGGCCAAGGCGCTGGCTCAGCTGCAATCCAACGTGCGGACCTTCGTGGGCATCCTGCGCGGCTCCATCGACAGCCTCACCGTGAAGAAGGACGCCACGGGCGCCGTCACGGGGATCACGGTGAACGAGGACGCGGTGTTCTACAGCGACGAGCTCGCCGATCGGATCGCCGAGGCGACCCAGGCGCCCGCCACCCTGTTCGTGAAGGACCCGAGCGGAAACTTCATCCGCCGCGCCACCAACATGCGCAATCCCGACGGCTCCCGCGCGGTCGGCACGGCCATGGACCGCAACGGCGGGATCTTCCCGGTCGTGTCGGCGGGCGGCACCTATGTGGGCCAAGCCAGAATCCTCGGGAACGATTATCTGCTGGTGAACCTGCCCGTCTTCGGCCAGAGCGGCCAAGTTCTGGGCGTCCTCGGCAGCGGCTATCAGGTGACCGCGCTCGAGGCCTCGGCGGAAAACCTCATGTGGCATATGGGGATGGTGTCCCTCGTGGCCGTCCTGGTGCTGACGCTCGCGGCGATCCTGTCGGCCCGGATGCTGTTCCGGCCCATCCCGAAGCTGGCCCAGACCATGAAGAGCCTGGCGCACGAGGAAACCGCCCTGACGGTTCCCTACCTGGCCTGGAAGAACGAGATCGGCGAGATGGCCCGCGCGGTAGAGATCTTCCGCGAGAACAACGTCGAGCGTCAGCGGCTGGCCGCCGAGCAGGCCACCGAGAGCGACGCGAAGATGCAGCGCGCCCTGAAGCTCGACGAGCTGACCCGCCAGTTCGAGGCCAATGTCTCGGCCCTGACGCAGGGACTGGCCGCCGCCGCCTCGGAAATGGAGGCGACCGCCCAGACCATGACGGACACGGCCGACCGGACCAACCGCCAATCCGTCAGCGTGGCGGCCGCCGCCGAGCAGACCTCGAGCAGCGTGCAGACTGTCGCGGCCGCGACCGAGGAGATGTCGATCTCGATCCGGGAAATCGCCCGTCAGGTCAACCAATCGTCACAGATCTCGTTTGAGGCGGTCGAGAACGCCAAGCGGACGAACGGCATCGTGCAGGCCCTGTCGACCAGCGCCGAACGCATCGGCGACGTGATCACGCTGATCAACAATCTCGCCGCCCAGACCAACCTCTTGGCGCTCAACGCCACCATCGAGGCGGCCCGCGCGGGCGAAGCTGGCAAGGGCTTCGCCGTGGTGGCCTCCGAGGTGAAGAACCTCGCGACCCAGACGGCCAAGGCCACCGACGAGATCGGCTCGCAGATCGCCCAGATCCAGGGCGCCACCCAGGAGGCCGTGGGCGCCATCCACGGCATCCAGACCATCATCGACCAGATCTCGGCCATCTCGACCGGGATCGCGGCCGCCATGGAGGAGCAGGGCGCCACGACGGGCGAGATCTCCCGCAGCGTCCAGGAAGCCGCCCGCGGCACCGGCCAGGTGACGGAGAGCATCGACAGCGTGAAGCACGGGGCGGGCGAAACCGGCGCCGCAGCCACGCAGGTCCTCGGCGCCGCCCAGGAGCTCGCCCGCTATGCGGAAAACCTCAGCCGCGAGGTCGACGTGTTCCTATCGGATGTGAAAGCCGCGTGAGGGGGTGGTCCCCTCACGTTCCGTCCGGTGCCTTCGGAGGGATGTCCTCGCCGTCGATGGCGATGAGCTGCTGGCGGACCCGCTCCAGGCCTTCCGTGAGGCGCGCCAGTTCGTCCGCCATGGCATCCTGGATGGCCGTCGCGGCGTCCGGGAACTCCTCCAGCACCCGGCGCATGAGGCTTGGGCTGACGCGGATGACGGCCGAGGGCTCGCGGGCGATGGCGGTGGCGCGGCGCTCGATGCGGGCGAACAGGGCCGCCTGCCCGATCAGGGCGCCAGGCCCGGCCACGAAGGCCTCGGACGAGCCGTCGTCGCCGGCGTCGAGCGCAATGGCGCCGCGGCTCACCACATAGCCGCCGTCCGAGCGGTCGCCCTTGCGGAACAGCACGTCGCCTTCCCGGTAGCTCCGGCTCTCGGAGGCGAACGCGACGAGGCGCAGGGCATCCCGCCCCAGCAGGTTGAACAGCGGAGCCTGGCTCAAGACCGCGATATCGTCGTCGAGCGCCATGGATGTCAGGGGATCAGCTTGTAGCCGCCGGGCTCGGTGACCAGGATGCTCGCGTTGGATGGATCCGCCTCGATCTTCTGGCGCAGGCGGTAGATATGCGTCTCGAGGGTGTGGGTGGTCACGTTGGAATTGTAGCCCCAGACCTCGGTGAGCAGGGTGTCGCGCCCGACCACGGCCTGACCGGCGCGGTAGAGATAGCGCAGGATCGCCGTTTCCTTCTCCGTCAGCTTGAGCTTGGAGCCCTTGTCGGTGGTGAGGAGCTTCGAGCCCGGACGGAAGATGTAGGGGCCGATCTGGAACACCGCGTCCTCGCTCGCCTCGTATTGGCGCAGCTGCGCCCGGATGCGGGCGAGCAGCACGGCGAACTTGAAGGGCTTGACCACGTAATCGTTGGCACCGGCCTCCAGGCCTATCACCGTATCGGTGTCCGAGCCTTGGGCCGTGAGCATGATGATCGGACTGCGGAAGCCATTCTGGCGCATGACCTTGACCGCCTCGCGCCCGTCCATGTCGGGCAAGCCCACATCCATGATGGCGAGATCGATCCGGTCCCCCTTCACCGCCTCGATGGCGCCCGTGGCCGTCTCGGCGGTCGCAACCTGAAACTCGTCATAGAATCCGAGCTGTTCGGCTAGGGTGTCGCGCAGGTCCTGATCGTCATCGACGACGAGGAGGCGGCTGGCATTCGACATCTCAAACCCTTCAACACGAGGAACCACGAAATTGGCAGAAGCGGCCTTCCAATAGCGAAGAACCCTCGAGCCTCAGGCCGGATCGTTCGCTCCCTTGTCGCCGCGCACGATCCGGTTCGACCATCGCCGCGCGGCTTTCGCCGGCGCGAGCCTTGAGCTTCGGATCATGCTCGACGCATAAGAGTAGTCATTCCCAGCTTGACAACAAGAGGGACCTCCCGTCCCTTCCACTGCCGATGAAACGTTCTCGCGTCAATGTCATCCGCGTCTTTCGCTCCCCGCTCGACCACCGGCGCGGGCGGCTCGAGGCTGGCAATCTCGTCATCCCCTGCGCCCTGGGACGGTCCGGCACCCGCCATGCCAAGCGGGAAGGCGACGGCGCCTCGCCGGTCGGCCGCTTCGCGATCCTCCAGGCCTTCTACCGGCCCGACCACGGCCCCCGCCCCCGGACCGGCCTCCGTTTAAGGCCGATCCGACCCGGCGACGGCTGGTCGGACGACGCGAAGGATCGCCGCTACAACCGTCTCGTTCCCCTGCCCTGTTCGACCAGCCACGAAAAGATGTGGCGGGACGACCATCTCTACGACGTGGTGCTCGACATCGCCTGGAACCGCGGCCCCATCGTCAAGGGACGCGGCAGCGCCATCTTCCTCCACCTCGCCCGCCCGGGCTTCCTGCCCACAGAAGGCTGCGTCGCCGTCGACAGACGCATGATCCGCCGCCTACTGGAGCGGATCGGGCCGAAGACGCGGATCGAGATCGTGGGCTGATGACGCCCCGCTGTCATGGCCGGCACGAGGCCGGTGATGACGTGGCGGGTTCTGACCGCCGATATCGCTCACCCAAGCACACTCTCGTAAAACTCGTCCGGCCCGTCGATCTCGCGCAGCCTTCCCTTGTCGATCAGCAGAAACCGTGTGCCGACGGTTTTGACGAAGCTGCGGTCGTGGGACACCACGATGCAGGTGGCCTGCTGGTCGAGGATTTCCGATTCCAGCTGCTCGCGGCCCGGGATGTCCACGTGGTTGGTGGGCTCGTCCATGAGATAGACGTTCGGCTCCGACAGGCGCAGAGCAAGAAGACCGAGACGCGCCTTCTGGCCCGGGGACAGCTTCGCGATGGGCAAGGTCTGCTTCTCGATGGAGAAGCCCGCTTCCGCCAGCACCGCGCGGCTGCGCTGGTCGCCAAGGCGGAAACGCGACAGGATGAAGTCGTGCGCGGTCGAACCTTGCGGCAGTTGCGCCATGTCCTGGTCCACATAGCCGAGCGCGAGACTTGGGCTGACCCGGATGCCGGGTAGGCCGTCCTGCTGCTTCATCGCCGCGTGCAGCAGGCGCACGAATTGCGATTTGCCCGCGCCGTTGCGGCCGAGCACGACGATGCGCTCGCCCTGGGCCACGTCAAGTTTTTGAACCGTGAAGAGCTTTCGCCCGTCCGGTGCTTGCACGGTGACGTTCTCCAGCGCCACGAGGACCCGCGCATGGGTACCACGGTTGGCGAGCCTGATCTCACCCGGCCGCTCCTTGTGCACGGACCGCGCGGTCTGCTCCAGGGCATCAGCGCGGCGCTTGATCTGTGCTGATTTGATCTGCGCCGCGTCGCTGCCGCTGTTGATGCCCACATTGCGCAGCGCCGAGGCGCTCTGGCGCAGGCGCTTCACCTCCCGCAGGGTCTTGTCGCGCCGGATCTGCGCCGCCGCATCCTGCGCGTCGAGCAGGGCGCGGGCGGCGCGATAGGGATGCGCGAAGGCCACCGATTCCTCCGGCCGCAGGAAAAGGGTTTTCGTCGTACAGGCATCGAGAAAGTCCCGGTCGTGGCTCGCCACTACGATGGGCGCCGTATAGCCGGCGGCGTTGATCCATCGTTCGAGCCTGAAAAGCTTTTCGAGATCGAGATGGTTGGTGGGCTCGTCGAGCAGCAGCAGATCCGGTTGCGTGATCCACGCCCGCGCGATCAGCGCGAGGCGCTGCCAGCCGCCGCTGAGGGCATGCATCGGCAGCGCGCGCAGATCGGCTGGCGTCTCGAACTCGTCGAGCACCATGTCGACGCGCCATTCCTGGCCCGCGCGTTCGTCGACGGAGAGGGCCGTGAGCAGCATGTCGTGAAGGGACAGGTCGAGGAGGTTCGCCGGAACGTCCTGCTCCACGAGGGCAATGCTCGCTCCCCGCGAGCGGATGATGTCGCCCCCGGTCGGTTCGACAAGACCGGCGATGCATTTCAGGAGAGTCGATTTCCCGGCTCCGTTGGCGGCCACGAGGCCGAGGCGGTCGCCCTCGCCGATGACGAGGTTCAGGTCCTGGAACAGGGGCGTGTGGGCGATGACGGTGACATTGCGAAGGCTCAAAACGGCCATGGAAAGATCTCACTGGTGCGGCGCGCTCGGGCAAAGGCCATCGGAAGCGCAGAAGGTCTGGAACGTGTCAGGCGCGCCTGGATCCTTGCGGAGCCACAGGCGCGATGAGCCGTTCAGAGCTGACCAGAATGAGATGGAGACAGGGGTAAGGCCGTCAGATCCGTTCGATGGTCGGCCCTGCAACAAGCTGCTGCAGGGCGTGCCAGGGGCCGAACATGCGTTGATGCATCGCTTCCGACATGCAGCCCTCCCCGGTTCGAGCGTTGATCGAGGCGGGAAGCTTATCGGGAAAACGCCGCTCAAGCAATCGCGAGACCTTTATCGTTTCTTGATGAAGTCCACGAAGGCGCGCAGGGGCGCGGGCATGTGGCGGCGGCTCGGGTAGTAGAGGAACGGTCCGGAGAAGGGCTGCAGCCAATCCACCAGTACCGGTTCGAGAACGCCGCTTTTCAGCTCCTGCTCCACGAAGCCCTCGAAGGTCGCGATCAGGCCGAGCCCCTGGATCGCGGCGGCGACCTCCAGGTCGATGCTGTTGGCGATGACCCGCGCGGTCGGCGTGATCTTGATGACCTCACCGTCGCGCTCGAACTCCCAGGCGTGCATCACGCCGCTGGCGAAGCGATGGCGGATGCAGGCGTGGTTCAGGATGTCCTTCGGGTGTGTCGGCCGGCCATGGGTGGCGAAATAGGCCGGAGCTCCGGCGACGACGAAGCGCTGCGCGCGCGGGCCGATGGGCACGGCGATCATGTCCTTCTCCAGCCGCTCGTCGTAGCGGATGCCCGCGTCGAAACCGGCCGCCAGGACGTCGACGAAGCTGTCTTCCGTGGTCACTTCCAGGACGATGCCGGGATGGGCGGACAGGAACGGCCCGATGATCGGCGGCATGACCAGGCGGGCTACCGCCGTGGGCACGTTGAGCCGCAGCGTCCCGGTCGGCGAATCGCGAAAACCGTTGACCGCATCGAGAGCTGCCGCGACCTCGCTCAAGGCGGGGCCGAGGCGCTCCAGCAGCCGCTGGCCTGCTTCCGTCGGGGTGACGCTGCGCGTCGTCCGGTTGAGGAGCCGCACCCCGAGCCGGGACTCCAGCCGCCGCAGGGCTTCGCTCAAGGTGGAGGCCGAGACGCCGCGCAGCCGCGCCACGCTGCGGAAGCTGCGCGCCCGCGCCACCGCCGCGAAGGCATCGAGATCCGCCAGGTCCACATCGCTCATTGTTCGAAAATCCAAACAGCCTGTTCTGGTTATGCAGGATTATCGCACGAACTGGAAGCGGGCATGATCCGTTCATGCCGCAACGCACCGACGGCCAGCCCTTTTCAGGAGATCATCAGATGCAACATCGCCGCTTGGGACAAACCGGCCCCTTCGTATCCGCCCTGGGCCTGGGCTGCATGGGCATGTCCGGCATGTATGGGCCGGCCGACCGGGGAGAGAGCATCGCCACCATCCATGCGGCGCTCGAGGCCGGCATCACCCTGCTCGATACGGGCGATTTCTACGGCATGGGCCATAACGAGATGCTGATCGGCGAGGCGCTCCAGGGCCGCAACCGCGATCAGGCGCTCATCAGCGTGAAGTTCGGCGCCATGCGCGATCCCACAGGCGCTTGGCTCGGCTACGATGCCCGGCCTCAAGCCGTCAAAAGCTTCCTCGCCTATACCCTGCAACGCCTGCGGGTCGATCACATCGACATCTACCGTCCGGCCCGGCTCGATCCGAGCGTGCCGATCGAGGACACGATCGGGGCCATCGCCGACATGGTGAAGGCGGGTTATGTGCGCCATATCGGCCTCTCCGAGGTCGGCCCCGAGACAATCCGCCGGGCCGCTGCCGTGCATCCGATCTGCGACCTGCAGATCGAATATTCCCTGATCTCGCGCGGGATCGAGGACAGCATCCTGCCCGTCTGCCGCGAACGGGGGATCGGCATCACCGCCTATGGGGTGCTCTCGCGCGGGCTGATCAGCGGCCATTGGGGCGGCGCGGCGACCGGCCCGGGCGATTTCCGCGCCCATTCTCCGCGCTTCCAGGAGGGTAACGTGGAGAAGAACCTCGCCCTGGTCGAAGGCCTGCGGCGCCTCGCAGAGGCGAAGGGCGTGAGCGTGGCGCAGATCGCCATCGCCTGGGTGGCGGCCCAGGGCAAGGACATCGTTCCGCTCATCGGCGCCCGCCGCCGCGACCGGCTCACCGAGGCGCTCGAGGCACTGGATGTGACGCTGACCGATGAAGATCTCGCAGCCATCGAACGGATCATTCCCAAGGGCGCCGCTGCGGGCGACCGCTATCCCGCTGCCCAGATGGGAATGCTGGACAGTGAGCGGGGCTGACGTGAGCGAAGAACCCGTCCCCTCATCGTCAACCTCATCCTGAGGAGGACGCGCAGCGGACATCTCGAAGGAGGATCCAGTGCTCTCTGGAAGCTCCTTCGAGACACAGACTTCGTTTGCTCCTCAGGATGAGGGGCAGTGAGGTCAATCGGTTCTATTTCGGCGGTCGAGGCCTTGCCCCGAAGATCGCGCTGCCCACCCGCACATGGGTGGCGCCGAGCTGGATCGCGGCGTCGAAATCGGCGCTCATGCCCATGGAGAGCCATGGCAGGCCGTGACGCTTGGCGATGGTGTTGAGCAGGGCGAAGTGGGGCGACGGCGGGTCCTCCGCCGGCGGGATGCACATGAGGCCGTCGATCTCCAGCGCATAGCGGCTGCGGCAGGCTTCGAGAAACGCGTCCACCTCGGTCGGGATCACGCCGCCCTTCTGCGGCTCCTCGCCGGTGTTCACCTGCACCAGCAGGCGGGGCCTTCTCCCCTGCCTGGCGATCTCCTTCGCCAGCGCCTCGGCGAGGGACGGGCGGTCGAGCGTGTGGATCACGTCGAAGAGCTCCACCGCCTCCTTGGCCTTGTTCGATTGCAGCGGGCCGATCATGTGGAGCTCGACGTCGGGATAGCGCTCGCGCAGGGCCGGCCACTTGGCCTTGGCCTCCTGGACGTAGTTCTCGCCGAAGACCCGCTGGCCCGCGGCGAGCACCGGCTCGATCGCTTCCGCTGGGAAGGTCTTCGAGACCGCCACGAGGGTGATCTCGGCGGGGTCGCGGCCGTAATCGGAGGCCGCGCGCCGGACGCTCTCCCGGACCTGTCTCAGACCTTCGACTGCGTCGTTCTCGCTCATGGGATCCTCTTAAAGCCGCCTCCCGCGCGCGAAACCGTTGACCGCGCCGGAGAGCTGTGTCCTAGTCCGCCGCAACCCGGCGGCGCAAGCCGCTTCGCTGATCAATGACGGATGTGACGAGAAAAATGAGGCCCGAGCGCTACAACGCCAAGGAAGCCGAGCTGAAATGGCGGAAGGTCTGGAACGACCGCGACCTGTTCAAGACGAACAACGACGATCCACGCCCGAAATACTACGTGCTCGAGATGTTTCCCTACCCGTCGGGGCGCATCCATATGGGCCACGTGCGCAACTACACCATGGGCGACGTGGTGGCGCGCTATAAGCGGGCCAAGGGCTTCAATGTGCTTCACCCGATGGGCTGGGACGCCTTCGGCATGCCGGCCGAGAACGCCGCGATGCAGAACAAGGTCCACCCCAAGACATGGACCTATGCCAACATCGCGACCATGCGCGCCCAGCTGCAGAGCATGGGCCTGTCGCTGGACTGGAGCCGCGAGATCGCGACCTGCGATCCGAGCTATTACAAGCACCAGCAGCGCATGTTCCTGGACTTCCTGGAAAAGGGCCTCGTCGACCGCAAGACCGCGAAGGTGAACTGGGATCCGGTCGACCACACGGTGCTGGCCAACGAGCAGGTGATCGACGGGCGCGGCTGGCGCTCCGGCGCCCTGGTCGAGCAGCGCGAGCTGACCCAGTGGTTCCTGAAGATCACCGATTTCGCCCAGGACCTGGATGACAGGCTCGAGACCCTGGACCGCTGGCCGGAGAAGGTGCGCCTGATGCAGCGCAACTGGATCGGCCGCTCCGAGGGCCTGCTGGTCCGCTTCGCCCTGAAGCCCGAGACGGTGCCGAACGGCGAGACCGAGCTGCAGATCTACACGACGCGTCCGGACACCCTGTTCGGTGCGAAGTTCATGGCCGTCGCGCCCGATCACCCGCTGGCGAAGACCGCCGCCGAGAAGAACCCGGAGCTGGCGGCGTTCATCGAAGAAACCAAGCGCATGGGCACGGCCCAGGAGACCATCGACAAGGCCGAGAAGCTCGGCTTCGACACGGGCATCCGCGCCGAGCACCCCTTCGACCCGGACTGGACGCTGCCGGTCTACGTGGCGAACTTTATCCTGATGGAATACGGCACGGGCGCCATCTTCGGCTGCCCGGCGCACGACCAGCGTGACCTGGATTTCGTCAACAAATACGGCCTGGGCAACACGCCCGTGGTCTGCCCGCCGGACGTGGACCCGGCCTCCTTCGTGGTCACCGACACCGCCTATGACGGCGAGGGACGGATGATCAATTCCCGCTTCCTCGACGGCATGACCATCGCGGAGGCCAAGGAAGAGGTCGCCCGCCGGCTGGAATCCCTGACCCGCGGCAACCATCCGGTGGCTGAGCGCAAGGTGAATTTCCGCCTGCGCGACTGGGGCATCTCGCGCCAGCGCTATTGGGGCTGCCCGATCCCGGTCATCCATTGCGAGGCCTGCGGCGTCGTGCCGGTGCCGAAGGACCAACTTCCGGTTGAACTGCCGGAAGATGTCTCCTTCGACGTGCCGGGTAACCCGCTCGACCGCCACCCGACCTGGAAGCACGTGGATTGCCCCCAATGCGGCGGCAAGGCCCGGCGCGAGACGGACACGATGGACACCTTCGTCGATTCGTCATGGTACTTCGCGCGCTTCACGGACCCGACCCTGACGAATGAGCCTACGGACCGGGCGACGGTCGATGCCTGGCTGCCGGTGGACCAGTATATCGGCGGCATCGAGCACGCGATCCTGCACCTGCTGTATTCGCGCTTCTTCACCCGCGCGATGAGGGAGACGGGCCACGCCGGACTGGACGAGCCCTTCGCGGGCCTGTTCACGCAGGGCATGGTGGTGCACGAGACCTACAAGGACGCGAATGGGGGCTGGGTGCTGCCCGCCGACGTGCGCTTCGAGGTCCAGGGCAACACCCGCAAGGCCTTCCATGTGGAGACCGGTGCGCCCATCGAGATCGGCTCCATCGAGAAGATGTCGAAATCGAAGAAGAACACGGTCGATCCGGACGAGATCATCGCCTCCTATGGGGCCGACACGGCCCGCTGGTTCATGCTCTCCGACTCGCCGCCGGAACGCGACGTGATCTGGACCGAGGAAGGTGTGCAGGGTGCGGGCCGCTTCGTCCAGCGCGTGTGGCGCCTCATCGGCGACATCGCCGAGCGCGTCGGCAGCGCTGATGGCGTTCCCGGCGGCGGCCCGATCGCGCTCGCGGTCCGCAAGGCGGCGCACAAGGCGCTGGCGGCCGTCGAGGACGACGTGGAGCGCCTGCGCTTCAACCGCTGCGTGGCCCATCTCTACGAACTGGCCAATGCCCTGCAGGACCTGTCGAGCCAGGCCAAGGCGGGCGACGAGCCGGGCCTGGGCGCGGCCTTCACGGAGGCCGGGCGGATCTTCGTGCAGCTGCTCGCTCCGATGATGCCCCATCTCGCCGAGGAATGCTGGGAGTCCATGAGCCAGCCGGGCCTCGTATCCGACGCCGCTTGGCCGGTTCTCGACCGGTCGCTGCTGGTGGAGGACACGATCACCCTGCCGGTTCAGGTCAACGGCAAGAAGCGGGCCGACGTGACGGTTGCCCGGGATGCGGATCAGGCTACAGTCGAGGCGGCTGTGCTCTCGCTCGAGGCCGTGCAGAAGGCCATGGAAGGGAAGCCCGCCCGCAAGATTATCGTGGTTCCCCAAAGGATCGTGAAT
This sequence comes from Microvirga sp. Mcv34, assembly GCF_024519725.1. GTDB lineage: Bacteria > Pseudomonadota > Alphaproteobacteria > Rhizobiales > Beijerinckiaceae > Microvirga. The sequence continues at coordinate 13,698 of NZ_JALJRK010000057.1, forward strand.
GTCGTCGCTTAAGTTGAAGAGCCTTGCTCACGTCGTTGTCGTGGCAGGCCTGTCTCTCGGCCTGTCCGCCTGCTTCCGCCCGCTCTATGGCCCGACGGCTTCGGGCGAGTCGCTCCAGACGGTGCTCGCCTCCATCGACGTGCCGATGATGGATTGGCCGCCGTCGCTTGCGAATGTCGGCCATTATCTGCGTAGCGAAATGATCTATGCCCTCAACGGCTCGGGATCGGCCACGCCCAAGCGCTACAAGCTGGCCCTGAAACTGAGCGAGAGCCGGTCGACCCCTGTCGTCGACACCAATACCGGCACCGCCAGTTCCGTCATCGTTGCCGGCACACTGACCTATACCCTGACGACCCTGGACGGAAAGACCGTGGTCACCCAGGGAACGGCCACCTCGTCCACCAGCTTCGACCGCTTCTCGCAGCGCTTCGCCAATCTCCGGGCGGGCCGAGACGCGGAGATCAGGCTCGCCAAGGATCTGGCCCAGCAGGTGAAGACCCGGCTTTCGGCAACGCTCGCCACCGCAAGCTGAGCCGATGGTCGCCGTCAAAGCCGGTGACGTGGAGGGGGCGCTGCGGCGCCCCGATCCTCGGATCGGAATCTTCCTGTTCTACGGGCCCGACATAGGCCTGATCAACGAGCGCGCCCGCGCTGTGGCCGAGCGCTCGGTGGATGATCCGTCCGATCCTTTCCAGCTCATCCGCATCGACGGCGACGACATCGCCGCCGATCCTGCCCGGCTGGCGGACGAGGCCGGGACCATGGGCCTGTTCGGCGGCAAACGCGCCATCTGGGTCAAATCGACCTCGCGCAACATCGCGCCGGCGGTCGACGCCGTCCTGAAAGGCGAGATCCAGGATACGGTGATCGTCATCGAAGGCGGCGACCTGCAGAAATCCTCGCCGCTGCGGACGCTCTGCGAACGCTCGCAGAAGGCGCTCGCCCTGCCCTGCTATGCCGATACGGGCCGCGACCTCGGCACGGTGGTCGACGAGACCCTGAAGACGGGCGGCTTTTCCATCCAGCGCGACGCGCGCACCGCCCTGATCGCCAGCCTCGGCGGCGACCGGCTGGCCACCCGGGGTGAACTGGCCAAGCTCATGCTCTATGCTCATGGGCAGCGCGAGATCACGCTGGCCGACGTGGACGCGATCATGAGCGACGTGTCGAGCCTGGCCATGGATGCGGTGGTCGACGCCGCCTTCGGAGGCGAGGGCACGGGCCTCGAAACCGGCTCCCGGCGTCTCGCCGCCGAGGGCGTCAACGCGGCCGTTCTGCTCGGGGCCGCCTTGCGCCACGCCCTGATGCTTCTGACGGCGCGCCTTTCCGTTGAGGAAGGTCGATCGATCCCTGCCGTCATGGAAACCATGCGCAGCCTGCATTTCAGGCGTAAGCCCCTGGTGGAGCGCCACCTTCAGCGTTGGACGAGCGAGAGCCTCAAGAACGCGATCGCGCTTCTCCAGGCGAGCCTGCTGCAAACCCGCCGGCTTTCGGATTTGGACGATACAATCGCGGCCAAGACCCTGCTGGACATCGCGCGGGCGGCGCGGCGGTAAGACCTGTCTCAGCTCAGCAAATGTCACGTCATGAAGCGCAGCGCATTTCCTAACGAGATCACCGGCACAGGGCCGGTGATGACGTAGAGATATGCTTAGAGGCCCCATCGGCCACTGGTGATGACCGCCCGGTGCCTACGGATTCAACCGCCGGCACAGGCCGTCGAGCTGTTCCAGGGTCTTGTACTTGATGCGCAATTCGCCGCCCTTGGCCTTGTGGTCGATGCTGACGGTAAGGCCGAGCACATCTTGCAGGGCTCGCTCAAGAGCGCGCGTGTCCGGATCCTTGTCCACCTTGGCGGCTTTTTCGGCCTTCGCCTCGGCCTTCTCGGGCGTCGCGTTGTCGTTCTGCGCGATCTCCTCGACCTGACGCACGCTCAGGCCCTCATCGATGACGCGCTTGGCGACCTGGACCGGGTCCTTCACGGACAGAAGCGCGCGGCCGTGACCGGCCGTAAGCTTGCGCTCCATCAGGAGTTTGCGCACGCCGGCCGGCAGGTCGGCGAGGCGCAGCATGTTGGCGATGTGGCTGCGGCTCTTGCCGATGATCTTCGAGAGGTTCTCCTGCGTGTAGGAGAATTCGACCATCAGGCGTGAATAGCCTTCCGACTCCTCGATCGGGTTGAGATCAGCGCGCTGGACGTTCTCGAGAATCGCGTATTCGAGGGAGGTCTTGTCGTCGATGGTGACGATGACCACCGGCACCTTGTGCAGCCCTGCCTTCTGGGCCGCGCGCCAGCGGCGCTCGCCGGCGACAATCTCGTAATTCTCGGCATTGCCCACGGACCGAACCACGATGGGCTGGATGATGCCGCGGTCCTTGATCGATTGGGTCAGCTCCTGCAGATCCTCGTCGTCGAAGACCTTGCGCGGGTTGCGCGGGTTCGGACGCAGGAATTCCACCGGCACGTGGCGGGGCACGAAGCCCTTGCGCTCGAGGTTGCCCATCTCGTCCCCGACCTCCCCGATCAGGGCGGCCAGTCCACGGCCCAGGCGCGACTTACCTTCTTCTGCCATTGTCTCTCTCAAATTTTTTATGCCGCGCGCAGGGCGCGTTCACGCTGAATGACTTCGGATGCCAAACGGAGATAAGCCTGCGAGCCGGCGCATTTCAGATCGTAGAGCAGGACCGGCTTGCCGTGCGACGGCGCCTCGGACACGCGAACGTTGCGCGGGATCATCGTCTCGTAAACTTTGTTGCCCATGAACTCGCGCACATCGGCCACGACTTGGCCCGAGAGGTTGTTGCGCGGGTCGAACATGGTCAGAACCACGCCGTGGATCGAGAGCTCCGGATTGAGAGCCGAACGGACCTGCTCGACCGTCTTGAGCAGCTGGCTGAGACCTTCCAGAGCGAAAAATTCGCATTGGAGGGGGACCAGAACCGCATCAGCAGCCACCAAGGCATTGATCGTCAAAAGATTGAGCGATGGCGGGCAATCGATCAAAATATAGGTAAAAGGTTCGCTTACCTCGAAGCCGGAAAGGCTCTGAATCGCCGAGCGAAGCCGATGTGCCCGATTCCGCTCGTGAGCAATCTCAAGCTCGACGCCGAGCAGGTCGAGAGTTGATGGCGCGACAGACAAGCCGGGCACCACCGTCTCGGTGATAGCCTCGGACAGCGACGCTTCTCCTGCGAGCACATGATAGGTGGAGACCTGACGGCTTTTGCGGTCGATCCCCAGACCCGTCGAAGCGTTGCCCTGCGGGTCGAGATCGATGATCAGGACCTTCTCGCCGATGGCGGCCAGTGCCGTGCCGAGGTTGATCGCCGTTGTGGTCTTGCCGACGCCTCCCTTCTGGTTGGCGAGCACGAGAACGCGTGGAGTCACGCCACGCGCGCCTGCTTCGGATCCGTTGCGGTCGGTCATTATGAATGGCTCTCGATGGAGGTTATGCGAAGAATCCTGGCTTCGGAATCGGTCAGGCTCGGCAGGATCTCTGCCGCGAATGTCCACTTTTTCCGCGCCTCGGTCAATTCAGTCTCGACGTCCCGCCCTTTGGGAAACAGGCCTATTGTCCCCGCTTTCAACAAGGGGGCAGTCCAATCAAGGAGCATGGCGAGCGAGGCCAGGGCACGGGCGGACACGACATCGGCTTGGCCGACGAAGCTTGGTATCACGGTTTCGAGCCGCGCCTCGTGGATGGTCGCCGGCGTACCCGTCAGGCGAGCGATGTGGCGGAGGAAGGCGCATTTGCGTGAATTGCTCTCGACGAGATGGACCTTCAGGCCCCTCTCCGCCCCCGCAATGGCGAGCACCAAACCGGGAAATCCGGCTCCGGAGCCGAGGTCCAGCCAGATCTTGGCCTCAGGCGCCAGGTCGAGAAGCTGAAGCGAATCGACGATATGGCGGTCCCAGATCTGGGTGAGGGTCGCCGGACCGACGAGGTTCTTGATCGCCTGCCAGCGGCGAAGCTCGCGCTCCAGGAGTTCCAATTTCTCGAATGTTTCACGTGAAACATTCAGGTCGGATGCAGTGGTCATGTGCGGTCCCGTCACGACAGAGTCTCGGCCATACGGTTGCTGCGGGCCGAGCTCTTGCGGGCATGCGCGGCGAGAAGCGTCAGGGCCGCCGGGGTGATTCCCTCGATCCGCGCCGCCTGCCCGAGGGTCTTCGGGCGCACGAGGTCGAGCTTGGCCTTGATCTCATTCGACAGGCCGGGCAGCCCCTGGAAGTCGATGCTCTCCTCCAGAACGACGCCCTCGTCTCGGCGGTAGGCCGCGATGTCCGCCTTCTGGCGGTCAAGATAAACCGCATACGTGGCGTCAGTCTCCAGCCGCTCCTTGACCGCAGCCGTCACTCCGCCAAGCTCCGGCCAGACCCGCACCAGATCGCTCCAGCCGATATTCGGGTAGGACAGAAGCTGATAGGCCGAGCGACGGACGCCGTCCTGGTTCAGGTCGAGACCTTGGCGGGAGGCTTCCTGCGGCGTCACTGTGAGAGCCTGAAGGCGCTGACGCGTCTCCCTGATTTCCGCCTGCGACAGATGGAAGTGCCGCTCGCGCTCTGCTCCAACACAGCCGAGTTCCAGGCCCTTGCCGGTCAGCCGCTCATCCACATTATCGATGCGCAGGCTCAGGCGATATTCCGACCGGGAGGTGAACATACGGTAGGGCTCGCTCACACCCCGTGTAATCAGATCGTCGATGAGCACGCCGATATAGGACTCAGCCCGGTCGAACACGATTCCGTCCTGGCCGGCTGCCCGGCGGGCCGCATTGAGGCCGGCCACCAGCCCCTGGGCGGCTGCTTCCTCATAGCCCGTGGTGCCGTTGATCTGGCCGGCCAGGAACAGGCCGGAAACCGCCTTGGTCTCGAGAGCGGCGGTCAGGTTGCGCGGGTCCACATAGTCGTACTCGATGGCATAGGCGGGCTGGAGCATCCTGACCGCCTCGAGACCCGGGATATGCTTCAGGAAGGCGAGCTGCACGTCCTCCGGCAGGGATGTTGAAATCCCGTTCGGATAAACGGTGATGTCGTCGAGACCTTCGGGTTCGAGGAAGATCTGGTGTCCGTCCCGGTCGCCGAAACGCACGACCTTGTCCTCGATGGACGGGCAATAGCGAGGTCCCCTGCCCTGGATCTCGCCGGAATACATGGCCGAACGGTGCAGGTTGTCCCGGATCAGTGTATGAACCTTGTCCGTGGTCCGGGTGATGCCACACTCGATCTGAGGGTTCTCGATCCGAGAGGTCAGGAGTGAAAACGGCACCGGCTCGTCATCGGCCGCCTGCTTGTCCACGCCGGCCCAGTCGACGGTGCGCCCGTCGAGACGGGGCGGGGTCCCCGTCTTCAAGCGCCCGAGGGTGAAGCCGAGACGAGCGAAAGTCTTCGGAAGGCCCAGGGATGGGCGCTCGCCCATCCGTCCCGCGGGGATCTTCTTCTCGCCGATATGGATGAGCCCCGACAGGAAAGTGCCGGTGGTGATGATCACGGCCCCGGCCGCGAGGGTGCGTCCATCCGTCAGAAGGAGGCCCGCGACCCGGCCGTCCTGGACGACGAGATCGTCCGCCTCTCCTTCAACGAGGGTCAAGTTCGGCGTCTGGAGCAGCTCGGCTTGCATGGCGCGGGCATAGAGTTTGCGGTCCGCCTGGGTGCGCGGCCCACGGACAGCCGGACCCTTGCGGCGGTTGAGCAGGCGGAACTGGATGCCGGCGCGGTCGGCGATGCGGCCCATGATCCCATCGAGGGCATCGATCTCGCGCACGAGATGGCCCTTGCCGAGGCCGCCGATGGCCGGGTTGCACGACATCGCCCCAATGGTCGCCAGTGTATGGGTGACGAGAGCCGTGCGCGCCCCCATGCGGGCCGCCGCGGCAGCCGCCTCGGACCCGGCATGGCCGCCGCCCACGACGATCACATCGAACACCTGACTCATGACTTTCTCCATGGCCGAACCTCGGACCCGTCAGGCGATGCGTGCCTTCGGGAGGGCCGATGCTCCCTTCATACCGGGCGCGCCGCCCGACACGACAAGCTGAAAATACCGATTTCCGCGCGATGGGCCTGGGTCTAATCGCCAGCGCGACGGAGGTCAAAAGGGCAAAATGTTTCACGTGAAACATTTTGAGCCGGACCCCGGTTCTGCACATTCCGTTCACAGGATGTGCCTGCCCGATTCAGCATTGTTCCACCGATTCGTGAACAACCCAAATGGGACTCTCACAGATTCGATTTCGGCCGATCTCCCGGGCGATCACTTGCCGATGCAGAAGCTGGAGAACAGACGATCGAGCACGTCCTCCACATCCACGCGACCGGTGATCTCCCCGACGGCGCGGGCAGCCAGGCGGACATCCTCGGCGGCCAGTTCGAGGGGACCATGGCTCACGAGCATGGCGCGCGAACGGTCCAGGGCCGCATGGGCGCGCTCCAGGGCTTTCCGGTGGCGCTCGCGGGTGACGATGGCATCACCCTGCCCCATCAAGGCGGCAGCCTCTTCCTCCAGCTGGGCGATCAACTCCGGCAGGCCTTCACCCGTCGCGGCCGCGATGGTCAGGTCGCAGTCAGCGTTTGCCTGCGCCAGATCAGCCTTCGTACCGACCCGCAGTAGGCGCCGTGCCGGCGGCGGCGGGCCCTCCTCCCCTTCCGGCGGCACGAGCCAGAGCACCAGGTCGGCATCCTCCACCCGGGCGCGGGCGCGGGAGACGCCCTCCTGCTCGATCAGGTCGGCGCTCTCCCGCAAACCCGCCGTGTCGACGATGATCACGGGCAGCCCGCCGAGATCGCAATGGACCTCGATCACGTCACGGGTGGTGCCGGCGATGGGCGACACGATGGCGACATCCCGACGGGCGAGCGCGTTCAACAAGGTCGACTTGCCCGCATTGGGAGGACCGGCGAGCACGACGGTGAGGCCCTCGCGCAAGCGCTCGCCGCTCCGGTTCGCCATGGCCTCGCCGATTTCTCCTTTCACGCGGTCGATCATCTGCAGGATCTCCGCTTCGAGATCCTCCGGCACGTCCCCCTCATCGGAGAAATCGAGGCTCGCTTCCAGAAGCGCCAGGACCTGGAGAATGCTTTCGCGCCACCCCTCGGCAGCATTCCCGAGCCGCCCGCCGAGCTGACGCATGGCCTGCCGGCGCTGCGCCTCCGTTTCGGCATCGATGATGTCCGCCAGACCTTCGACCTGGGCCAGATCCATCCGCCCGTTGAGAAAGGCCCGGCGGGTGAACTCGCCGGCTTCCGCCGCGCGGCAGTTCTCCAACGAGCCGAGGGCACGCAGCACGGCGGCCCGGGTCGCCAAGCCGCCATGGATCTGAAGCTCGGCCTGATCCTCTCCGGTGAAGCTCCCGGGTCCTGGCATCCACAGGACGAGCGCCTGATCGAGCGCTTCACCGGTCATCGGGTCCTTCAAGGTGCGCACGACCGCACGCCGGGGCTCCGGCATTCTCCCGGCCATGCGCTCCAGGATCCTGCCGCTCTCCCGTCCGCTGATCCGGATCAGGCACACGGCGGCGCGGCCGTGACCGGAGGCAGTGGCGAAGATCGTGTCGTCGGAACGCATGGGAATGAACCTCGTCGTCGTGAGGAGATTTAAGGTTGATGAAGTCTTAAACGCCTGAGCCGCAACCCAGGTCGGACCAGCGAAAAGCCGACGCCGGAGCAAACACGATGAACCGCCTGAACCAGGCCAGCTCGCCCTACCTTCTGCAGCACAGGGACAATCCTGTCCATTGGTGGGAATGGGGGCCTGACGCCCTGGCCGAGGCCAGGCGGCTGGACAAGCCGATCCTGATCTCCATCGGCTATGCCGCATGCCACTGGTGCCACGTCATGGCCCATGAGAGCTTCGAGGACCCGGACGTGGCTGCGGTCATGAACGAGCTCTTCGTCAATATCAAGGTCGACCGTGAGGAGCGGCCGGAGGTGGACCATGTCTATATGAGCGCCCTGCACCTCCTGGGCGAGCCCGGCGGCTGGCCGCTTACCATGTTCCTCACGCCGGAGGGCGAGCCGTTCTGGGGCGGCACCTATTTCCCGAAGGAGCCGCGCTTTGGCCGGCCGGGCTTTGTCGGCGTGCTGCGCGAGATCAGCCGTCTCTACCATTCCGAGCCGGAGCGCATTCTCAAGAACCGGGACGCGATCAAGCAGCACCTGGCGAAGGCGGATGCGAGCGAGGGCGGCACCCTCGGCCTCGACGATCTCGACCGGCTGGGCATCCGCCTTGCCGCATTGATCGACCCGGAGAACGGCGGGCTCCAGGGCGCGCCGAAATTTCCTAATCCGCCGATCCTGGAATTTCTCTATCGCTATGCCGATCGTACGAGCGATGACGCGGCGAAGCGGCTTTTTCTCCTGACCCTGGAGCGGATGGCCCTCGGCGGCATCCACGATCATCTCGGCGGCGGCTTCGCCCGCTACTCCGTCGACGAACGCTGGCTCGTGCCGCATTTCGAGAAAATGCTCTACGACAATGCGCAGCTGCTGGAGCTCTATGGGCTGGCCTATGCCGAGACCGGCCGTGCCGTGTTCAGGGATGCGGCCGAGGGGATCGTCACCTGGCTCGAGCACGAGATGACCACGCCGGAAGGCGCCTTCGCGTCCAGCCTCGACGCGGATTCGGAAGGCGAGGAGGGCCGGTTCTACGTCTGGAGCCTTGCCGAAATCCGGGACGTGCTGGGGGAGGAAGACGCAGCCTTCTTCGCCAAGGTCTACGACATCACCGAGGAAGGAAATTTCGAGGGGCGCAACATCCCGAACCGGCTCATCTCCGGCGAGGCACCGCCGGCCGTCGAGGAGCGTATCGCCGGCCTGAGGGCGAAGCTGTTGGACCGGCGTGCGACGCGGGTGAGGCCCGGCCTCGACGACAAGGTGCTGGCGGATTGGAACGGGCTCATGATCGCCGCGCTGGTGCGGGCCTCTCCCCTGATCGACCGGCCCGGCTGGATCGCGCTCGCCCAGCGGGCCTACCGTTTCGTCGCAGAGGCGATGACCCGTGACGGCCGGCTCGGCCATTCCTGGCGCGACGGCGCGCTGATCATTCCGGGCTTCGCCCTCGACCACGCGGCCATGATGCGGGCAGCCCTGGCGCTCTTCGAGGCGACCGCCGACCGCACCTATCTCCGGGATGCGCAGACATGGCGCGACCGGCTGCTGTCGGATTACCGGGTCGAGGAAACCGGCGCCCTCGCCATGACGAGCCGGGACGCGGATACCCTGGTGGTCCGGCCGCAGCCGACGCAGGATGATGCAGTTCCCAATGCGAACGGGGTCTTCGCCGAGGCCCTGGTCCGTCTGGCGCAACTCACCGAGACGGCTGGCGATATCCAGCGCGCCTCGGAGGAGATGACGCGGCTCAAGGGGATCGCACACTCTTCACCCCTGGGCCACACGTCCGTCCTCAACGCGCTCGATCTGCACCTGCGGGGCGTGAGCATCCTCGTCATGGGAGATGATGCCAATGCCCTGGTCGACGCCGCGATGACAATCCCCTACCCGGTCCGCAGCGTCCGCCATCTGCAAGCAGACGACGCTCTCGGCGGCGATCACCCGGCCAGCGCCCTCGCCTCCTCGGACACCGGCCCTCAGGCGCTCGTCTGCGCCGGGATGCGCTGCTCGCTCCCGGTGAAGGATCCGGATGGGCTGAGGGCTCAGGTGCGGGCCATGCTGAGCGTCGGTGCCGGTTTGAGTTCAAAGAATTAAGACGCCAGGACAACGGCGATGTTTTTCTTCTTCTCGAATCGTCTGGGCTGCGCGGGCTCGCTTCTGATCTCTGCCGTGCTGACCTTGATCGTCCTGTGGCTCATGGGCGTGCTGTGACGACAAACAAAAACCCCACCCTCCTGGCCGCAAAGCGGCGCCGGAGGATGGGGCTGATGATGGAAGCCGGAGATTCCGCCTCAGGTATTCATCGAATCGAAGAATTCCTGGTTCGATTTGGTCTGGCGCAGCTTGTCGAGCAGGAACTCGATGGCGTCGACCGTGCCCATCGGGTTGAGGATGCGGCGCAGCACATACATCTTCTTGAGCGTGTCCGACGGGACCAGCAGCTCTTCCTTGCGGGTGCCGGACCGGGTGATGTCGATGGCCGGGAAGGTACGCTTGTCGGCGACCTTGCGGTCAAGGATGATTTCCGAGTTGCCGGTGCCCTTGAACTCTTCGAAGATCACCTCGTCCATGCGCGAGCCGGTATCGATGAGCGCGGTGGCGATGATGGTGAGCGAGCCGCCCTCCTCGATGTTGCGCGCCGCACCGAAGAAGCGCTTCGGGCGCTGCAGGGCGTTGGCGTCGACACCGCCGGTGAGCACCTTGCCGGAAGACGGCACCACCGTGTTGTAGGCGCGGCCCAGGCGGGTGATCGAGTCGAGCAAGATGACCACGTCGCGGCCGTGCTCCACGAGGCGCTTGGCCTTCTCGATCACCATCTCGGCCACCTGCACGTGACGGGTCGCCGGCTCGTCGAAGGTGGAGGCCACGACCTCGCCCTTCACGGAGCGCTGCATGTCGGTCACTTCCTCCGGGCGCTCGTCGATGAGCAGCACGATGAGGTAGCACTCGGGATGGTTGGTGGTGATCGACTGCGCGACGTTCTGCATCAGCACCGTCTTACCGGTGCGGGGCGGCGCCACGATGAGGGCGCGCTGGCCCTTGCCGATCGGCGACACGATGTCGATGATCCGCGGCGAGAAGTCCTTCCGGGTCGGATCGTCGAGCTCGAGCTTGAAGCGCTCATGCGGGAAGAGCGGCGTCAGGTTGTCGAAATGAACCTTGTGCCGAATCTTCTCGGGATCTTCGAAATTGATCGTGTTGACCTTGAGCAGGGCGAAATAGCGCTCGCCTTCCTTCGGGCCACGGATCGGGCCATCCACCGTGTCGCCGGTGCGCAGGCCGAATTTCCGGATCTGGCTCGGGGAGACGTAGATGTCATCCGGGCCAGGCAGGTAGTTCGAATCGGCCGAGCGCAGGAAGCCGAAGCCGTCCTGCAGCACCTCGACCACGCCGGCGCCGATGATTTCGACCTCGCGTGCCGCCAGCTGCTTGAGGATAGCGAACATGAGCTCCTGCTTGCGCATGGTGCTCGCGTTCTCGACCTCGAGCTCTTCGGCGAAGGCAATGAGTTCGGTGGGCGTCTTGGATTTGAGATCTTGAAGTTTGATTTCCCTCATCGGGGAACACTCTCGGGGTAAAGTCGCGGGCAGATGGGGCTGTACGCGGGGAGGTCGGGGAAACGTTCGACAGGGCCGCTCAGTTCACGAGGGGTGACTTGAGAGAGAGCCCCGGGGGCCCCGTGCAGCGCACCTGTCTGTAGAGGAGGAGGATTCTTATTTAGCCTTATTCGGGCCGGGGCTCAAGAGGCTTTGAAGGATTGAATCCAAAAGGGTCATTCTGGCCCGGGTGGAGAGGCCGGGAGCTGCGGCCCGATGGGGCGCTGACACCCTCCTCCCCGAGGGGAAGGGAGTTCAGCGCCACCTTCGTCGCACATCCCCAAACTCCGCTTCGGACCGCGGGACGCCGCGAGAAACGTCAGAACGGCTTCACGATGACCAGGATCACGATGCCGATCAGGAGCACCGTCGGGACCTCGTTGAGGATGCGATAATATTTCGCCGGCTTCGTGTTTTTGTCCGCGGCGAAATCCTTGAGCCGCTTCACATAGACCCCGTGCAGGCCGGACATGATCAACACGAGAGCGATCTTCGCGTGCATCCAGCCGGAGGTGTACCAGCCGCCGTCCCAGAGGAGGTAAAGGCCCAAAAGCCAGGTCACCACCATGGCCGGGTTGATGATCGCCTTGAGCAGGCGGCGCTCCATGATCTTGAAGGTCTCGGACTGGATCGAGCCCTTCTGAGCGTCGCAATGGTAGACGAAGAGACGCGGCAGATAGAGCATGCCGGCCATCCACGCGATGACGGCGACCACGTGGAACGCCTTGAGCCAGAGATACAGCATGGCGTTCAGGCTCCCCGCACGCGAGCGATCATCTGCGCCACATGCTCGACGGGCGTCTCCGGCAGGATGCCGTGCCCGAGATTGAAGATATGCGGGCGTCCGCGCACCGCGCCAAGGATGTGGTCGATGCCGTCGGTCAGGGCCGCCCCGCCGGCGATCAGCGCCAGGGGATCGAGGTTGCCCTGGGTCGCAATCGTGTCCGGCAGGGTCTCCAGCACGATCGCGGGATCGAGGGTCCAGTCGAGGGCGAGCCCGTCGCCGATCCCGGCCGAGGCGAAGCGGTGGAGATTGGCCCCGCCGCCGCGGACGAAAACGATCACCTTCGCCTGGGGACGGGCCTGTTTAAGACCCTCCACCATACGCCGGATCGGATTGAGGGACAGGCGGTCGAAGAGAGCGGGCGGCAGGGCCGACCCGAAACTCTCGAAGATCTGCACGGCCTCGGCGCCCGCATCGATCTGTCGGATGAGATAGGCCGTGGAGGCCCGCACCAGCCTGTCGATCAGCGCGTCCATGAAGGCCGGATCGCGATAGGCGGTCAGCCGGGCGGGCGCCTGGTCGGGGGTGCCCTTGCCGGCGATCATGTAGCTCGCGACCGTCCAGGGCGCGCCGCAGAAGCCGAGAAGGGTCGTCTCCTTCGGCAGAGATTTGCTCAGGCGGTCCAGGGTCTCGAAGACCGGGTCGAGCCGCTCCAGCGGCAGCTCGTCGGCGAGGCGTGAGAAATCCTTCTCGGAGGTCACCGGATCGAGCTTGGGCCCCTCGTTCTCGACGAAGCGCACGTCCTGGCCCAGGGCGTGGGGGATCACCAGGATGTCGGAGAACAGGATCGAGGCGTCGAAGCCGAAGCGCCGGATCGGCTGAAGGGTCACCTCCTCGGCAAGCCTCGGATTGTAGCAGAGATCGAGGAAGGAGCCGGCCTGCTTCCGGGTCTCCCGATATTCCGGCAGATAACGGCCGGCTTGGCGCATGATCCAGATCGGAAGCGGCCAGACCGGCTCGCCGTTCAGCACGCGCAGGATCGCTTTGGTGGGACGCTCGCTCACAGGCCCTCTCTAAAAATATAATCTTTGAATCTAAGAATCTGATGTTTCTCTTGGGCCGTGAATCGCAAAGCCGCAAGCCCGTCCACAGGCGGTCCACACGGCCTGTGCCGTTAACCTGTCATTAACGGATGGGGCGGGGGTGTCACAATCCTTTCCGAATTCTTAAATCTTAACAGCCCGTTAATGAAGATTAACCAGATCTGAATCGAATTCTTGGTGCTGATTCGTGCCGGATTCTCCCAAATCGGGTCCTTCAGACTCGCACAACGGCGAGCCCTGTTGATGGTTTCGGCTGAATCCCACAGGCCCCTCGGCTGGACCTCCGGACGAGGGCGTTTTATCCACACTGATCGACTCCTTGTCGTGGAGACCTTCCGCCATGGGACGTAGTTATTTCCATCTTCATCTCGTGTCGGATTCGACCGGCGAAACCCTGATCACCGTCGCCCGCGCGGTGGTGGCGCAGTACGAGGGCGTGGCCGCCATCGAGCATGTCTATCCGCTCGTGCGCTCCAACACGCAGCTCGAGCGCGTGATCAGCGAGATCGAGACCGCGCCGGGCATCGTGCTCTATACCCTGGTCGAGCAGGATCTGGCGCATCGGCTTGAGGAGGTCTGCCGCAACACCGGCTCGCCGCATCTCTCCGTGCTGGAGCCGGTGCATGCCCTGCTCTCCTCCTATCTCGGCACCCATTCGACCGCGCGGCCCGGCGCGCAGCACATGCTGAACGCGGAATATTTCAAGCGCATCGACGCGATGAACTTCACCCTCCTCCACGACGACGGGCACCTGCCGCACGATCTCGACGACGCGGACGTGATCCTGGTCGGTGTGAGCCGAACCTCGAAGACGCCCACGGCGATCTATCTAGCCAATCGCGGGCTGAAAACGGCTAATATCCCTCTCGTGCCCGGCGTGCCGCCGCCGTCGGTTCTCGAAACCGCCCGGAAGGCGCTGATCGTCGGCCTCGTGGCGACGCCGGAGCGGATCGTGCAGATCCGGCAGAACCGCCTCCTCAGCCTCAACGCCGACGATGACACCTCTTATGTAGACCGCGACGCCGTGGCCGAGGAGCTCGCGGCTTCGCGGCGGCTGTTCGCGCGCAACGGCTGGCCGGTGATCGACGTGACCCGGCGCTCCATCGAGGAGACGGCGGCGGCGATCATCGACCATTATCGCGACCATCGCCTGCGCTTCATTGCGGAATAGATCCATGCCGATACTCTGGACCCATGCGGAAAAGCTGCTTCTTGCTTCGACGAGCGCGACGAGACTCGCCTTGCTCGTGAGCGCGGGGCTTCCCGTCGAGACGCAGAATTCCGGCATCGACGAGCGGGCCGTCGAGGACGCGGCCGCCCATGAGATGCTCGATCCGCCCGCCCTCGCCGGTCGGCTTGCGGCGGAAAAGGCGCTTGCGGTCAGCCGCCGCCATCCGGAACGGGTCGTGCTCGGGGCCGATCAGGTGCTCGCATGCGACGGCGTGGTCTTCCACAAGCCCGCAGGTCGCGAGGCGGCCAAGGCCCATCTTATGGCCCTGTCGGGCCGCCGTCACGCCCTGCATTCGGCCGGAGCCATCGCGGTCGGTGGGCAGGTCGTCGAGCACTTTGCCGCGAGTGCCCATCTCACCATGCGGCCTCTGACGGAGCCGGCGATCGACCTCTACCTCGATCTCGCCGGTCCGGACGTGCTGAAAAGCGTCGGCGTTTACCAGCTCGAAGGGTTCGGCATTCATCTCTTCGAGACGGTCGAGGGAGACCATTCGACGATCCTGGGGCTCCCTCTCCTTCCGCTTCTCGCCTCCCTGCGCCGTTTCGGCAGCCTCGCCCTCTAAGGATTTGACGTCATGACGAAGGCCTTCGTCGTCGGCCATCCGATCAAGCATTCCCGCTCGCCGCTGATCCACGGCTATTGGCTGAAGCAATACGGGCTCGACGGTTCCTACGAGCGCACCGATGTCGCGCCTGTGGATTTCGGGGAATTCCTGAAGAGCTTCCGGTCGCTCGGCTTCGCCGGCGGCAACGTCACCATTCCGCACAAGGAGGCGGCTTTCCTCGGCGTCGAGCGCCGGACCGCGCAGGCAGAGCGCGTGGGCGCCGTGAACACCCTCTGGATCGAGGACGGCGTGCTCTGGGGCGACAACACCGACGTCCCGGGCTTCATGGCCCATCTCGATGCCTCTCTGGGGACAGGCTGGGAACGGGATGTGGACACGGCCCTCGTGCTCGGTGCCGGCGGGGCGGCCCGGGCCGTGGTGGCGGGGCTCCAGGACCGGCCGCTGAAACGGATCGTCGTGGCGAACCGCACCCTCTCGAAGGCCGAGGATCTGGTGCGTGACCTCGGGTCCGACGGTTCGGTTCGCTTGGAAGCCCGCGCCTGGGAGACCATTCCGCAGGTCCTTCCGCAGGCCCGGCTCATCGTCAACACCACGTCCCTCGGCATGGCGGGCCAGCCGCCGCTGGATCTCGATCTCGCCCGGGCACCCCACGACGCCATCGTGGCCGATATCGTCTATGTTCCGCTGCAAACCCCTTTCCTTGCGGCCGCAGCTGCGCGGGGTCTGAGAACGGTCGATGGCCTGGGGATGCTGCTGCACCAGGCGGTGCCGGGCTTCCGGCGCTGGTTCGGCGTCACCCCGGAAGTCACGCCCGCGCTGCGGGCGCTGATCCTGGCCGATATCGAGGGCCATCGATGACCTTCGTCCTCGGCCTCACCGGCTCCATCGGCATGGGAAAATCGGCCACGGCGGATCTCTTCCGCCGACTCGGCGTGCCTGTGCATGATGCCGACGCCACCGTGCATCGGCTCTATCGCGGCCGCGCCGCGCCGCTGATCGAAAAGGCCTTTCCCGGCACCGTCGCGGACGGAGCCGTCGACCGGGCGAAAATGGGGGCCGTGGTTCTCGGCAATCCGGAGCGCATGAAGCACCTTGAGGCCATCGTGCATCCGCTGGTGCGGGACGAGGAGGAGGCCTTTCTCGAGAAGGTCTCGGCGCTGTCGCCGGTCGCCGTCCTGGACATCCCCCTCCTGTTCGAGACCCGCGGCGAGGCGCGCTGCGATGCGGTGCTGGTGGTCACCGCCCCGGCTTTCGTCCAGCGCGACCGGGTCATGGCCCGTCCCGGCATGACGGAGGAGAAATTTCATGCCATCCTGGCCAAGCAGATGAAGGACGAGGACAAGCGGGCCCGCGCCCATTTCCTGGTCGATACCAGCCGCGGCTTCGCCTCCGCCGAGGCGCAGGTGCGATCGATCCTCGCCTGTCTCGCCGGCCGGCCCGGGCGGCGTCACCGTTTTTGATGAAGAGTTTTCGTAATGTTGCGTGAAATCGTTCTCGATACCGAAACCACCGGTACCAATCATGCCAACGGCGACCGGGTGATCGAAATCGGCTGCGTCGAACTGCTCAACCACATCCCAACGGGCAAGAGCTATCACGTCTACATCAACCCCGAATGCCCGGTCTCCCCCGGCGCCTTCGCGGTCCACGGGCTCTCCGACGAGTTCCTCCAGGACAAGCCGGTCTTTGCGGCCGTCGCCGACGAATTCGCCGAGTTCGTCCGCGATGCGCGGCTCGTCATTCACAACGCCGCCTTCGACATCGGCTTCCTCAACGCCGAATTCGCCCGCACCGGGCACACCCCGTTCAACCTGCCCGATGTGGTTGATACGCTCTCGATGGCCCGGCGCAAGCATCCGGGCGCGGCCAACAACCTCGATGCCCTCTGCTCGCGCTACGGCATCGACAATTCCCGGCGCACCAAGCACGGGGCGCTCCTCGACGCGGAGATCCTGGCCGAGGTCTATATCGAGCTGATCGGCGGCCGGCAGGTCGGCTTCGACCTCTCGCTCCAGCCCGCCTCACGGTCGGCCGCGGCCCGCCAGGCCGCGGCGCGCGATGCCCGCCCGCGCCATCTGATCTCGCGCCTGACCGAGGCCGAGCGCGCGGCCCACGAGGCCTTCATCCAGCAGCTCGGTCCGAATGCCCTCTGGCGCGAATATCTCGGCGAGACCACGCCGGAGGCGTCTTAGAGCCTCCGACCCAAAAGTGGCTTCCACTTTTGGGATTCATCCGATGCTCCTTCTCTTGGCTG
>NZ_JALJRK010000058.1 GCF_024519725.1 Microvirga sp. Mcv34
GCCGGGAAATCGTCCGGCCGGCTGATCGCGTCCGACAGGATCTGGCCGAATTGCCGGAGGGCCTCGTCGCCCGCCGGATGGCCGGCCCGGTCGTTGAGGATCTTGAAGAAATCGAGGTCCATGAGAAGGAGGGACAGGGGCTCCCGCGTGCGCTGGAGCCGCCGCCACGCCTGGTCGAGGGCGGCGTCGAAGGCTCGCCGGTTCGCCAGGCCGGTCAGACCGTCCGTCGTGGAAGCCCGTTCGAGTTCCCGGTTCAGCCGCCAGAGTTCGAGCTCGTCCATGGCAATCGCCCCGAGATCCTCCAAGGGGGACAGGTTGAACCCGTCCGTGTCCTGCGGCTCGCGCTTGAGGATGCACAGCGACGCGACGGCGGCGCCATCATCCGTCACGAGCGGCACACCGGCGTAGAACCGAAAGGGCAGGTGGGGGACGAGCGGATGCCCGTCGAGTCTTGGATCTGCCTGCATGTCTCCGATGACGAGAGGCGCTCCCGACGAGATCACGAGCTGGCAGACAGAGCGGTCACGCTCGATCCAAGGGGCTACGTCCATTCCCTGGACTGACTTCATCCACTGATAACGGTCGTCCACGAAGCCGATAAAGGCGGCATCGGCCTTATAGAATTGTGCAGCCAGGCGCGTGATGCGGTCGAACCGTTCGTCGGGAGCCGTGTCGAGTATCCCGCAGGAAAAGAGGACATCGAGCCGTTCGGCTTCGTTCGAGGGGTGCTGGGGCACGGCAAACACGTTGGAGTTCCTGTCCGGTGGCGAGGATCGCTGAGCTGTGGTCTCCTACCTTAGTCGCGGGCCGTGTACTAGGTGGCGCTTGCACATCGTGCGGCGCTCCTGAGCAGCCTGAACGATAAGCCGGCTAGGAGTAAAGAGCATCGATGGTATCCAGGTGTGGGTGGGCTTATCGGTAGAGCGAATGAACAAAGCAAACGCTCCCTCATTTATATCCACATGCTTCTGAGGGTTATTGATGCCGCGCTTTTTCTTCGACACTTATAATGGCGAACGCTTCTTGGCTGATGAATCTGGGCTGGAGTTCGCAAATCTGGAGGCTGCCAAGAACGAGGCCCAGAAGGCCTTACCGGAGATGGCAAAGGAGGCTCTCCCTGATGGCAATTACCGCAGTTTCGTGGTCAGTGTCAGGGATGAGGACGGGAGTGTTGTCGTGCGAATGTCCCTCTCGCTGGTGGTCGAAGAGGGGAATGTTGACGAGCAGCCTGGCCAGGTTCCGGCCGAGGAAACATAATTCTCCATCATGGATGGAAAGCTTCCTGCAGACGATGCATTGGCAGGAGATTTGCGGTCTTCGACTCACATCGCGGGTTCATAGCGATGCAACCGCGCCGGAGCCGCATGTGTTGAACGGGTGATCCCAGACAAGGAGCCCGTTATGGCAGAGACTGTGGCCGATTTCATATGGCAGCGCTTGCAGGAATGGGGGGTACGCCGGGTCTACGGCTATCCGGGCGACGGCATTGGCGGCCTGATCGGCGCACTGGCCCGCGTGGAGGATTCCATCGAGTTCGTCCAAGCGCGGCACGAAGAGATGGCCGGTCTGATGGCCTGCGCGGAGGCCAAGTTCACGGGCGAGGTCGGAATCTGCATCGCAACTTCGGGGCCCGGGGCCATCCACCTCCTGAACGGACTCTACGACGCCAAGCTCGATCACCAGCCGGTCCTGGCCCTTGTCGGGCAGCAGGCCCGCACGGCCATCGGGGCTCACTACCAGCAGGACCTCGACCTGCAGACGCTCTTCAAGGATGTGGCTGGCGCCTATGTGGAGACAGCCTCGACGCCCGAACAGGTCCGGCACCTGATCGACCGAGCCTACCGGATCGCCAAGGCGGAGCGGCGGGTCACCTGCGTGATCCTCCCCAACGACCTCCAGGCCGAGCCGATGGTCCAGCCCGCGCGAGAGCACGGGATGACCCATTCGGGAATCGGCATCGAGATGTCGCCCGTCGTGCCGGATGCGGCGGCGCTGGGCCGAGCCGCGGAAGTGCTGAATGCGGGCGAGCGGGTCGCCATCCTGGTCGGCGCAGGGGCGCTCGGGGCGACGGACGAAGTCATCGCCGTCGCGGAACGCCTCGGCGCCGGTGTTGCCAAGGCGCTTCTCGGCAAGGCCGCCGTGCCCGACGACCTGCCGTTCTGCACGGGTTCCATCGGCCTTCTGGGCACGAAGGCGAGTTGGGACCTGATGATGGAATGCGATACGCTGCTGATGGTCGGATCGAGCTTCCCCTACACGGAGTTCCTGCCGAAGGAAGGCCAGGCCCGGGGCGTGCAGATCGATCTCGATGCGGGCATGCTCGGCCTGCGCTATCCCATGGAGGTCAATATCGTAGGCGACGCGGCCGCCACACTGGCGGCCCTGCTTCCGTTCCTCGACGAGAAGACCGACCGCTCCTGGCGCAACACGATCGAGGCGAACATCGCCGGTTCACGCAAGCAGCTCGAGGGTACGGCGGCGGCGCCCGCCCGGCCGATCAACCCGCAGCGGGTCGCCACGGAGTTGTCGCCGCGCCTGCCGGATCGCTGCATCGTCACCGCCGACAGCGGCACCACGACCGTGTGGTATGCGCGCGATCTCGCCTTCCGGCGCGGGATGATGGGCTCCGTCTCCGGAACCCTGGCCACCATGGGATGCGCGGTGCCCTATGCCATCGCGGCGAAATTCGCCCATCCCGACCGGCCGGTGATCGCGCTCGTCGGCGACGGCGCCATGCAGATGAACGGGCTCGCGGAACTGATCACCATCGCGAAATACCGCGACCGCTGGACCGATCCGCGCCTCGTCGTCATGGTGCTCAACAACCGCGATCTCGCCTACGTCACCTGGGAGGAGAGGGTGCAGTCCGGTGATCCCAAGTGGGAATCGTCGCAGGCGCTGCCCGACGTGCCCTATGCGGAGTTCGCCAAGTCCATCGGCCTCGACGGCCTACGCGTCGAGGATCCGGAGCAGATCGGTCCCGCCTGGGACAGGGCGCTCGCGGCGGACCGGCCCTTCGTGCTCGACATGGTGACCGATCCCAACGTGCCGCCGCTGCCGCCGCACATCACCCTCAAGCAGGCGCGCCATTTCATGGGAGCTCTCGTCAAGGGTGATCCGGATACGGGAAGCGTGCTGGCGAACACGGCACGCGGCATCGTCGGATCGATCCTGCCGTCGAAGGACAAGTCGTAAGCCGCCTCCTGTTGTCGGCGACTGCTTCTGAAGCATTTTTCGGTGGAGTGGATCCGGTTCACCGTCAAACAATGCGGTCAAACAAGAAAGAGAGCTGATTCCATGTCAATGGAAACAGCTCTAAAGCCCGCTCAAGTCCCGTTGGAGTTGAGCGGGATCGATGGCGATCTTCAGGACCGTTCCGCCGAAATCCAGCACGAGGAAGGGCTTCCCGCCACCGCTTTCGATTCGCGTGTTCAACGGCTCGACGGGCACGCTCTTGAAATGGTTCGGTCCGGCATTCTCGGCGAACACCCGGGGCGTCTTGCCCTTGTGGGTCCTCACCATCTCGCCGAGCAGGTCCGTCACGATGGGCGTGGAATCCACCGCGCTGAGGAGAACCTCGTATTCCCGGTCCGTGTCGGTTCGGACGCCCAAGGCGATAATCGTGCCGTCCTCCGACGCCTGGACCCGCCAGGCCTTTGAGCCGATTTTCTTGACCATCCTGTTCCTCCCGTAGCGCCTTCATACGGCACGCCAACCGATACCCCGCTCAACCGCCTCCCTGTCAATCCCGACGCAACGGGCGCACACGCCTTTCCCTCCTCGTGGGGAGACATCAAGGGTGGGAATGTGGGCGCCAGCCTATGAAGTGTGGCGCTGTGGATCTGCGCTTGAAAAGTCAGGCTGATCGAGGGCTCACGCGCCTTATGAAACAACCACAAGCACTACTTTGGCACTTTCATAAGCGAGCCAAGGGTGAAGCGAGCCCGGCAGATTGGACATCGCAGGCGCATGGCGTGCATCAGGCGATCAAGCAGCCGGCGCCGGATGGCCGGCAAGCTGGGTTGCGGTGGTGGTCCGCTGGCTTTTCTTTTTTCCCCCTGTGGCTGCCCGCAGGCGCAGATGCTGCAGGAACAGATAGGCGATCAGGGTCAGCAAGGCATGCCGGTGCAACCCGCGCCACGAGCGGCCCTCGAAGTGATCGAGCCCGAGCTCTTCCTTGAGCTGCTGGTGCGCCTGCTCGCACACCCACCGGGCTTTGATGAGAGAGGCCAGCTGCTTCAATGGCGTGTCCGGTGGCAGGTTGGACAGGTAATATTTGCGCTCACCCGACGAGCGGTGCTCGCCCACCAGCCAGACCTCATCGCCTGGCAGATGTTGATTGGCGTGCCCGCGCAGGTAAACCGCAGGCCCGTCGGCGACCCGCACGCGTACAGCCGCAAACTTCGCCTGCAGCGGCCCCTTGGTTCCGCGCCGCCACGTGATGCGGCGCCAGGACGCCTGCGCCAAGAGGGCCTCAGCCGTCACCGCCTCCTGATCCGGGATCTGTCGTGTGCGGGAGCGGCCGCGTGATGGTGGGGGCGTGATCATCTGCACATCGGCCGGATAGACCTTCTGAATGCGCACGGTGCCCACCGCCCACAGCAGTCCGAGCGCCGAGAGCGCCTGGCGGAAAGGCCCGCTGATGCCATAGCCGGCATCCGCCAGCACGGCTCCGAAGCTGACGCCCCCTTGCAGCAGGCGCTGGAGTTCCGCCAGCGCGATCGCGGGCTTCGAGCGCTGCGTCCAGAGCGCTTCGGGCACGCCGGCGTGGTGCAGGCGCTCGGGATCCTGGATCCAGGTGTCAGGCAGGAACAGCCGCAGCACGAGCGGGACCGGCACCTCGCCCTTGGCGAGGGTGAGCGAGACCAGGCACTGACAATTCGCCTGCTTGCCCACCACCCCGGCATATTGTGAGGCGACACCAACGGAATGGGTGCCCTTCTTGAGCAGCGCCGTGTCGTCGATCACTAGGATGGCGTCGGGCCCGCCCACCAGCCGGTTGGCCTGAGCCAGGAGTTCAGCTTCGAGCGGCGCCTCGTCCCACGGGCCCACGGCTACGAAGTGATGCAACTGGTCATAGTCGGCGGGCGCCACGCGCGCCGCCATCGGCTGCAGGCTCTTGCGCTCACCCGGCCCGATCAGGCCAGCGATATAGAGCGGGCACATGCGCCGCCGGGCCGGATGATGAAGAGGGGTGAGGAAGGGTTCGAGCCAGGACTGAAGTTCGTGTTCCCACGCCATTGAGGTGCTCATGACAACCTCCCGCGGATGATCCTTCAGTGAGAGAAGTCAGCGCAGCTCGCCCGGTTCCTCATGCCTGCCAAAGTAGTGCAAGGCAGAATAAGAAAAAATGGCCAGCCGAAGCTTGGCTTAAGATCTTTTTAGGCACGTCGTGACATGAGAGGTCTTCCGTTTCAGGAGTCTCCGATGCCTTTCGGTCTACGTCCGTTCAGCTCAACCAACGCGAAGGTTAGGGCGCTCGACGCGACGTTTGCGACGATTAGGCTCGACCCTCACGGCCATATCCTGGAGGCGAACGACGGTTTTCTGGCGCTGGTCGGGTATCGGCTCGAGGAGATGCGCGGCCGGCATCACCGCGTCCTCGTCGATCCGAAGGATGCCGAAACCCCGTCCTATGGTCGGTTCTGGCAGGAACTGCGGCAGGGACATCGCCAATCGGCGGAATTCAGGCGCCTCTGCAAGGATGGGAGCGCCATCTGGCTGCAGGCGAGCTACGTGCCCGTCGTCGACCGGAACGGCGTGGTCGAGCAGATCGTCGCCTTCGCCACGGACATCACGGCCCAGAGGCTTCGCCAGGCGGATCTCTCCGGCCAGATCTCCGCGATCAACCGCTCGCAGGCCGTGATCCATTTCGCGCTCGACGGCACGATCACGGACGCGAACGACCTGTTCCTCCAGACCATGGGCTACACGCTCGACGACGTGAAGGGCAAGCATCACCGCATGTTCGTCTCGGCGGACTATGCCGCCGGTTCGGAGTATGGGGAACTCTGGCGCAAGCTCAATCGCGGCGAGTACCTGTCGGGCGAGTTCAAACGCACCGCGCGCGACGGCCGCGAGGTGTGGTTGCAGGCGAGCTACAATCCGATCTTCGACGACAGCGGCCGGGTGTTCAAGATCGTAAAATACGCCTCAGACATCACGGAGGCGAAGCGAAAGGCGGCCGAGGCGGCCGCCCAGGTCGCCGCCATGAGCCGCTCCCAGGCGGTTATTCATTTCGACATGGACGGTGTCATCATGGACGCCAACCAGAACTTCCTCGACACGAT
The DNA here is from genome assembly GCF_024519725.1 of Microvirga sp. Mcv34. Taxonomy (GTDB): domain Bacteria; phylum Pseudomonadota; class Alphaproteobacteria; order Rhizobiales; family Beijerinckiaceae; genus Microvirga. The sequence goes on from NZ_JALJRK010000058.1 coordinate 6,291, forward strand.
GGGCTACACCCTGGACGAGGTCCGGGGACGGCATCATCGCATGTTCGTCTCAAACAATTATGCGGCGAGCGCAGAATATGCGGGCTTCTGGGAAACGCTGCGCGCTGGCCGGTATTCGGCGGCCGTCTACCAGCGCGTCGCGAAGGGCGGGCGCGAGGTTTGGATACAGGGCAACTACAACCCCGTGCTTGATGCGGACGGGCGGCCGTTCAAGGTGGTCAAGTTCGCGACCGATATCACCCGCAGCATGAATGTGCGCGGCGAGGCGATCCAGACCGCCGAACAGACCCTCGGCAATGTCCAGGCGATCGCGACGGCCGCCGAGGGCATGAACGTCACCGCGGGAGCGATCTCGGGGCGGATGCAGGAATCGCGCAGCGCCGTCGACGAGATCCATGTGCGGACGCAGGGCGCCGACGCGTCGACGGCCAAATTGCGCGAAGCCGCGCAGGCCATGGACGGCGTCGTGCAGGCGATCACCGTGATCGCCGAGAAGATCAACCTCCTGGCGCTGAACGCCACCATCGAGGCAGCGCGTGCGGGCGATGCGGGGCGGGGCTTCGCCGTGGTGGCGAGCGAGGTGAAGAACCTCGCCAACCAGGCCGCGCAGGCGACCGCGCGCATCTCGGGCGAGATCCTGTCCATGCAGACTGTTTCGGGCGACGTGGAACAGGCGCTCGCCTCGATCAGCGCGGCCGTCAACGAGGTGCGTGGCTTCATCGTCGAGACGGCGGACGCCATCGAGCGGCAGAGCGCGGTGACGACCGAGGTCTCGCGCAACATCAAGATCGCCGCCGGCGGCGTAGCGGGCATCGCGCGCAGCCTGGACGAATGGGTCGTGGGCGTGGAAGAGCGCCGTGCGAACGAGCGCACGCGGGTGAGCCGCCCGGCGCGGATCCGGCTCTCCGCTCACTCGGGCAAGGCTCAGGACATCGCATGCATGGTGCTGAACATGTCCGAAACCGGCGCGAAGATCAGCGTCGCGACGGTCGATGTTCCAGACCGTTTCGTGCTCACCGTCGAAGGCGACGACATCGCACGCAATTGCCAGGTCGTGCGCCGGGGCTTCCAGGAGCTGGGCGTCCGTTACGTGTGAGGCCGTGTCCCGGCGCGCCGTGCGGGTCCGCACGAGGCGCCGGGATGAGCGATGTTACCGCTCGGCGGAGCGGCGCGCGTTGCCGTCGATCTGTTGCCCGATCAGCGCGATGGCCTGCTGGTAGACCGATGCGGCGTTCCAGGCCTGGATCGCCCTGAAATTGGGCTCGCCCGGCTGGTATCCGGCGCCGGCGCGCCAGCCGTGCGCTTTCAGGAAGTTGGCCGTCGCCTCCAGGGCGTCGGCGGTGTTGTCGAGATTGCCGCCCCGGCCGTATTGCAGGATGTTCTTGGGCATGAACTGGGTCTGGCCGATCTCGCCGTGCATGGAGCCGCGCGTGCTGCCCGTGAGGACGCCGCGGTCGATCAGCTCCAGGGCCGCGTAGAGCTGGTCGGTGAAGAATTCCGACCGACGGCAATCATAGGCGAGGGTCGCCACCGCCGAGAGCGTGTTCTGGTTGCCACGCTGGGTCCCGAAGGCCGTCTCCATGCCCCAGATGGCGATCAGTGGGCCGGGCGGGACGCCGTAGCGCTGCTCCAGGGACGCGAAGAGGGACGCGTTCGATTGCTTGAGCGAACGCCCGCGCGAGACGATCACCGGTGCGCCGCGCTTGGCCATGAACTGGTCGAGCGAGAGGCGGAAGCTCTTCTGGCCCCGATCGGCCCGGATGGTGGCGGTCGCGTAGTCCGTGTTCATGAGGGCGGAGATCGCCGTCTGGCCGACGCCGTTGGCTTTCGCCTCCTGCGAGAATTCCCGCTTCCAGTTCTCGAAGCCGGCCGCGCTGTTGCCGCATTGCGCGGCCTGTGCCGTGTGGGCCATCCCGACGAGCGATGCCAGGGCGGTGAAAGCGGCGATCGTATAGTGCCGGCCTCTGATCATTCGTTTTCCCTTCCGGATCGGTTGGACCGGACCAGATGCTGGCGCATCATCCCGGCCAAGTTGAGGCATAATGGTCAAGCTTCGTAACGCTCAGTCCAGGTTGACGGTTCCCAGGCCGAAGCCGGTCTTGTCCGGCGTGATCCAAACGGCACCGTCGCCGACCATCATACCCTTGTCCCGCACGAACACGCTCTCGAACGTCGCTTTGGCGACCGCATCCCGAACGGCGGCGTTCAGGACGGTCGCCTTCGCGGCGACCAGCTGCTCGCGGTTGCGCAGGGTGCGCCTGACCTTGCCGGTGATCGCCAGGGGATAATCGGTCACGCGGGCGATAAGTTCGATATCGCCCGACCGAAAGGCGGCCTTCACGCGCCGGAAGCCGTAATAGGCCGCGTAAGCGTCGAATTTCTGGGCTCGGTAGCTCGCCTCGATATCGGGCGTCAGCTTCGGACGCGAGAAGCCGGAATCCGGCGTCCTGACCGGCAGGTCGAGGGACCGGCGCAGTTCCCGCGCGAGGATGTTCAGCGCCCGGGAGCGGTCGTAGAGCGTCTGAAGCTCCGGCGAGCGGCCTTGGCCGGTTCCCGCTTCGAGCTGGTCCGTGATCTCCTTCCTGGCGGATTTCGTGTCCGACCCCACGTTGCGCCGGTCGCGGGTCTTGACCGCGTCGTCCAGCTTCGCGTCGAGCTGGTTGCTGGCGATCCAGAGCCGTTCCTCGACCTCCGCCAGCACCTCCTCGTGCGAGGGTCGCACAGTGGGACCTTTCGCCAGATCGGCCGGAAGGGCCTTCAGGGCGTCCTGCGGCTTGGGGCCTTTGTCGTCGGGCGGCGCGCGGGGATCGATCCTGTAGGTTCGCCCATAGACCTTGACGAAGAAGGGATCGGCCCGGGCCGGAAGCGCGGCGGACAGCGCCAGAAGGCAACCGAACACTCCGAGGATCCTGGCCAGGATGCCGCTCATGGCGGTCTGCGCTCCATGACGTTGGTTGCAACATCGTACGCCGCAGAGGGCGAATAGGGAATGGTGGCACGAGATGGTGTCCAGGGATTGAGGCAGATCAAGCGCGTGGTTGCGAACACCCTAAGCCCTCATCCTGAGGAGCGAAGCATCTCGAAGGACGAGGGCGCCTCCCGTTCACTCTGGACGATCCTTCGAGACGCCTGCTGCGCAGGCTCCTCAGGATGAGGTCAGAGGGTCATGTGCCGACACTAAAGAGCACTTGGGTTTCTATGGCCCCTACCGCCCCCTCCGCCGTGTGGTCCGCGCGGGCGCCTTGAGGCTGTAGCGCTGCGTGTCAGTTCGCTCGCGGTTGGCGATCTTGTCCTGGCGCTCGCCGGACAGGACAGCCACGATGTCGTCGCGCACGGCCGGGAAGAGCCGGTAATATTGATGGCTCTGGAAATCGTGGCGCGGGTCGATGGCGTCGCTTACGTCCACGGCCGCGACCTTGTCGCTGATGATCGCCATGTTCTCCGGCCCGTTCACCCCCAGACGCGGCCCGTTGAACTTGGTCACCGAGCTCAAGGTGGACAGGATCCAGTCCTTCTGCGTGTGGTAGACGGTGACGCGGTTGCCGAGGCGCGGCAGGTAGCGCATCTCCTTCACGTCCTCGAACGCGTCCTCGTCCTCGTCGGCGGCGGCCAGCACCATCTGGTCGAAGGTGCGGCGCAGGCGGTTGGGATCGGGCGCTTCGGTCGGAAGCGCCACGAGGGCCGGGAAGGGCCGCTCCTCCGCGTTCGCGGCGGGCGCATCGGCCGTGCGGACATATTCGCGTGGCTCGCCCTGGGGCACCTGCATCAGGGCCTGCACGGCATAGCGGAACGCGTAATTGCCCATGCTGTGGCAGATGAGATGCAGCGGCTGGCGGCAGAAATCCCGGCGCGGCAGGCTGTCGATGAAGTCGTAGAGGATGCGCATCGTGCGCGCGATCGCCACGCCGGAGCCGCGCGCCGTGCCGCGGTCGTGGAAGTAGTCGTTGTAGGGCAGGGGCGTCGGCAGCGGCGAGCCGATGGACGGCCAGGTGAAGGCGAACACGTTGGCGTCGAGGCCGTAGAAAACGAGGATGCTGGCAGCCCGCTCGATGGCGTCCTTGAAAGTGTTCGAGAAGCCGTGGATCACCACCAGGGTCGGACGCCCGCCCTCCTGCATGTCCTGCCGCAGCTTCTCGAAGATGTCTCGGCTGCCGCGCTGGATGCTCGGCCCGATGAGCTGCTCGGGCGCCACGTAGAGCGAGCCCGCGACGAAGCTCGAATTCGTCGCCGTGACGCTGGCCTGCGCCGAGCCGAACCGCACCGCCGTGCCGTCGATGGGGCCGGGCTCCGAGCCGAAATCGACGATCGTCTCGCCCGTCCCATCGGTGAGCGGCATGCGGTTCGTCGCGAAATAGACCGTCACGTTCTGTGCCATGGTCCGTCTCTCCAGCCTGAGCAGTGTGTCACGCGCTCCGCCACGTGTCAGCGACAATGGCGGGGTATGGAATCGGCGCCACCCTTGTCTTCCATGGATGATCCCGGGTAACTCTGGGATCGGGCGACAGGAAGGCGGGCGCATGCGGGTTCGGATCGGCTATCAACCCTCGATCACGGCGCTTTTCGTGGCGGTGGTTCTGGCCGTCGGCCTGTCCCTGGTCTTCCTGAGCTTCGAGAGCGCCCGGTCGATCACCCGTTCGGCCGCCCTGTCCTTCATCGACCGCGTCGCCGACCAGACGACCGACCGGGTGGACGGTCAGTTCAAGGACGTGTTCGACATTCTGGCCGTGCTGCGCCAGCTCAAGCCGGTTGAGACGGGCGCGATCCAGGACAATCCGGAACTCACCGCGATCCTGGCCGCGCTGCTGCGCCGGCACGAGCAGCTCTACAATCTCTATGTCGGCTATGCCGACGGCGCCTTCGTCGAGCTCGACATGATCGACCGTGCGGGACCGGCGTTGCGGGCGCTGCTCAAGCCGCCGGCGGAGACGATGTTCCGGCTCAGCGTCATCGACACGCCGAAAGACGGCACGGAGAGACGACGCTTCACCACCTACCTGTCCTCCGACCTGAAGGTTCTGGCCCAAGAGCAGGGCGATGCCGATTACGATCCGCGCGAGCGGCCCTGGTACCAGGATGCGTTCAAGCCGGGCGCCGGCGCCGTCACGGAGCCTTACGTCTTCGATCTGGCCAGCCTGATCGGCTATACGGTGCGCGTGCCGTTCACCCAGGGACGGGGCGGGATCGCCGCCGGTGACATCTTGCTCATCGATGCCGAAGCCTTTCTGCGCGCCCAGAAGCTCGGGCAATCCGGAATCGTGTTTCTCTTCGACGACAGCGGCAAGGTGGTCGCGCATCCGCACATGTCGGAATTCCTGAAGGTCCAAGGGGCGAATGCTTCGCTCGACCTGCCGCCGCTCGACCGCATGCTTCCCGTCGACATCGCACAGCCCCTGAGCGCGTGGGAACGGGGCGGCTCGCCGCAGCAGATCTTCGACGACGCCGACGGGCGCACCTATGTGGCGGCCTTCCGGCCGATCGGGACCTCCGGTTCCTCCGGCCTCCGCCTCGCCGTCGTGGCGCCGCTCGACGAATTCTTCGCGGAGATCGAGGAGAGCCGACGGAACCTGGTTCTCCTGGCGCTCGGCTTCGTTCTCGCGTCCCTGCCGGTCATCGGCGGGATCGGCCTGCTGCTCTCCCGCTCGATGAAGGCGCTCGCGGCTGAGACGGATCGCATCCAGCGCTTCGACACCGATGGGCCGTGGCGGGATGTCCGATCGATGATCCGCGAGATCGACGATCTCGGGCGGTCGGTCTCCACCATGCGCACCGTGGTGCGGACCTTCGCGACCTTCGTTCCGAAGCGTCTGGTCCAGCAGCTCCTCGCGACCGGCGATGGCCTTCGCCTCGGCGGCTCCCGCCGCGTGGTCACGATCCTTTTTACCGACATCGCCGGGTTCACGCATATCACCGAGAAGGCCGATCCCGAGCGCGTGATGCTTCAGACCTCGCGCTATCTCGCGGCGCTCTCGGCGGTGATCATGGAGCATGGCGGCACGGTCGACAAATTCGTCGGCGATGCGGTCATGGCGATCTGGAACGCTCCGGCGGACGATCCCGACCACGTCGTCCGCGCCTGCGCGGCCGTCCTAGCCTGTCGGGAGGCCAACCGGAAACTGAACGAAGAATTCGAACAGGAAGGCTGGCCCGCCTATCGCACCCGCTATGGCCTCCACACCGGCGAAGCGGTCGTCGGCACCATCGGATCCTCCGACCGCATGGCCTACACGGTCCTCGGCGCGGCAGTGAACCTGGCGGCGCGGCTGGAGCCGCTCAACAAGGATTACGGCACAGACATCCTGGTCAGCGACGCCGTCCGCGAACACGCCGACGACCGTTTCGCGTTCCGCTTCGTCGACACGATCCAGCCAAAGGGTTTTGAAGCGAAACTCCGCGTCTACGAACTCTGCGGGGCGGCGGAGGGGCGGGTTGAGGAGAGGCGGGAGTGACGGCACTCCCTGTCATTCCGGGGCCGCGTAGCGGAACCCGGAACCCATAGCCGCCGTCTATGCAGAAGGAGGCGTGACGCTGCTCGCTCGTTCTTGATGCGTCGTGGCTATGGGTTCCGGGTTCGCGCCGAAGGCGCGCCCCGGAATGACAACGGGGTATCGCCGTTCCGCTCTCTTAATTCACCTTCCGCAGAACGGCGTTCCCGTCCTCAAGCAGGCGCTGCGCCGCGTCGCTGATGGACATCTGGCCGAAGGCGACCTGGTCGGCGACCTTGCGCATGACGTTGTTGTCGAACTCGACGGCGCCCACAGGAACCGGCGGCGGGTAGTCGCTCACTTTGTCGGCCACGAGGTTGACGTAGTCGACCGTCGCGCGCTCGACTTCGTTGAGGTTCGGCAGGATCGCCTCGCGCACCTTGGGCGACATGGGCACCCCGCGCTCGACGCCGAGGATCTTGCCGGCTTCGACGTCGTTGACGAAGAAGCTGATGAAGGCCGCAGCCTTGTCGGCCTGCTTGCTCGTCGAACCGATGCTCCAGATCAGGGCCGGCCGATAGTAATGGCCGGATTTCGTCCCCGGGCCGTTCGTCGGCACCATGGTGATCCCGAGCTTGTTCTTGGTGAGAAGCTGGTAGCCGATGAGCTGGTTCGAATAGGTGAGGCCCATGGCCGACTTGCCGAGCGCAAGCGCGTTGCGTTCGATCTGAGACTGGTCGAGGGTCTGTACATCGGCGGGAACGCAGCCGTTGCGCTTGCGCAGGTCCTCCCAGTAGCTGAACCACTCCTTCGCATCGTCCACGGTGAAGCCGAGCTTGGCATCCTCCGTGAACAGACGCTTGTCGCGCTGGCGCAGCCATACGTCGAACACGTAGTGATAGCGGGCGCCGTAGGGCGCGCCCCAGTAATCGGGACGGCCCACCGCCTTGGTGAGATCGACCGCCATGTCGGCGAACTGCTTCCAGGTGGTCTCGTGGGTCGGCGGCTTGATGCCGGCCTTCTCGAATACCGTCTGGTCGTAGAAGAGCGAGAACGAGTTGAGGCCGAGGGCCACGCCCCACAGCTTGCCGTTCGCCCGGCAGAGATCGACCATCTTGTCGCCGAACGACGAGATGTCGAGCTGCTTGCCGACGAAGTCGTCCATCGGTTTCGCGGCGCCGCGCCCGGCGTAATCGGCGAGGCTGTTCGGCTCGAGCTGGAACACGTCGGCAATGTTGCGCCCGGCCATCTGGGTGCCGATCTTCGCCCAGTAATCCGCGCCGACGGGCTCGCCCGCCACCTCGATGCCGGTGCGCTCGGTGAAGAGCTTGCCTACATCGGTGGTGCGACGCGCGCGGTCGGGCGATCCCCACCAGGTCGCGCGCAGCCGTCCGCCTTCGCCCTGCGCCCAGCTCAGGCCGGGTGCGTTGACGGCTGCGGCGCCGCCCAGCGCCAGGGCGGATTTCAGCAAGGTACGACGATCGAGTTCAGTCTTCATGGCTTCCTCCCATTCGCTTCTCAACCCGTTCTTCGGCGAGGGAGCGAGAAGCACGCTCCTCGTCGATTGTCGTTATAGAGATCAGGCCGCGCCGGATGGACGTGCCCTGATCTCTTCCAACATCCGATGAAACACGGCGGCGTCGGCCCGGAACTGCTCGGGGCTGTCGTCCCGCACGAATTCCAGCATGGCGAAACGCTCCCCCGGCCAGCGTGTCGCCGGAGCCTCGCTCAGGAGCGTGCTCCAATAGGCCGGCTGATCCGAGAGCGGGTAGCGCGTCTTCTCGCGGTCCCACGCGAAGACATGCACATGGGACGTCTCGTGGCCGATGGCGCGAAGCTCGTCGAGCGCTTCCTTGAGCGGCAGGCCGGGGCGCGGCTGCCAGTAGAGAAAGACGTTCGAATCGTCGATCTCCGCCATGAGACTTTGCGCCGACGCGAGATCGTCCGTGAGCGAATTGGGATGGTATTCGAGGCCGAGCGTGACGGAGGAATCCGCCGCCCGCCGGGCCATGCGGCGGATCAGCGACGCGGTGTGCCGGCGCTCGTCCGCCGTATAGGTGGCGGAATCCCGGTTGCGCGACCCCGGCCAGATGCGGATGTTCGGCGCCCCGAGCGCCTGCGCGGTGTCGAGCACGGTTGCGAAGGCATCTTCATCGTCGCTCGGCGGCGCGATGTAGGAGCCGTAGGATGTGACGGCGAGACCGGCGTTCTCGGTGAGACGTCGAACATGGCGAGCAAAGTCGAGCTGACCGGGAGGAACATGGACGTCGCCTCCCCATTCGATCCCTTCGATGCCGCATTCGGCCGCCAGCCTGACGATGGTCCTCGGCGCGAGGTTGCGGAAGGTGACGGAGCAGAGGCCAGGCCGGAACGACGTCATGCCATGGTCTCCAACGCGGCCGCCGTGATGGCGGAGCGCAGGGGGCGGCCCTCCATGTAGCGCTCGATCTCCTCGACGATGTACTCGCCGAGCCGCTCGCGCTCGTTGCCGATGGCGCCGGCGATGTGGGGCGTGAGAAACACGTTCGGCAGGTCGTAGAGCGCGGAAGCTTCCTCCGGCACTTCCGGATGGGTGACGTCGATGATCGCGTCGATGCGGCCCGTGCGCAGCTCGTCGATGAGATCGTCCTGCGCGACGATGATGCCGCGCGCCGTGTTGATGAACGTGGCGCCGTCGCGCATGAGCGCGAGATGCCGGCGCGTGATCATCCCCTGTGTCGAGGGCAGGGCGGGCGCGTGCAGTGACACCACGTCGGAGCAGCGCATCAACTCGTCGAGCGAAACGCTTTCCACGCCGAGCGCCGCCGCCTCGCGCGCATCTACGTAGGGATCGTGAAGCAGGACGCGGAACGCGAAGGGCTTCAGGAATTCGATCACGCGCCGCCCGATGCGCGACGCACCGACGATGCCGATGGTGCGGTTGAAATTGCCGAGCGGCTGCGCGGTCATGGGGAATGTGCGCGAGCGGTTGCGATCCGCGCAGTAGATGTCGCGGAAGCGGAACACCTGCTTGTTGGCGAAGAGGATCGCCGCCAGCGTGAACTCGGCCACCGGGATCGCATTGGCCTCGGCCGCGTGCGTGACCGCGATCCCGGCCTCGATCACGTCAGCGGACAGGAATCCTTTGACCGTCCCGGCCGCGTGGGCGATCAGGCGCAGGTTTGGGGCCCGCTCAAGAATGTCTCGCCCGATGGCTGGGCAGCCCCAGCCGGTGACCAGGATCTCCGTCCGCCGGAGGAGGTCTGGCGCCTGCCCTTGCGTAAACGTCTGGAGCGGCTCCGGGGACAGGATGGTCCCTGAACGGGCCAGCCGGTCGAGCAGGGGCGGGGTCAGGACACCTTCCGTACGGACAGGGTCCATGGCGAAGACTATGTTTCGCGGGCCCGTCATTCGCCCATTCTCCAGGCCAGGGCGCCGACCCTCCGGCCGTCTCGTGCTATGACAGCTTCCAGGTCCTCGATTGCCGGAGTGGGTGGAAGGTCCTTCCAGATGCCTGCCACGTCGAACCGAGTGGTCAACGCTACGACGGCCGTCATCAGAACCGTTTCGCCGCTTGGAATATCGCCCCGCAGCTGCGGCACGAAAGTCTTCGGGTAGAGAAGGTTCGTATTGGGAGGAGCTTTCAGCGCGATGCCACGGCGCTCGACCGCGGAGCCTAGATCCGCGATGCCGCTGAAATGCTCCGCGCCGATCACCAGGGCGCTTCCGTTACGTTCGTCGACCCGCTCCAGCTTCCGGTAGGCATCGGCGCGGGGGATCGCGAACCCCCCTTCGGCGGTGCTCAAGCGGCGCGGCGTCCTGATCCGGTGGACGCGGACGTGCCATGGGGAGGCGGGCAGAAGCCAGGTCTCCACCTCCACGTCGGCCCAGGGATTCCAGCGGGCATAGAGGACATTTCCGGCAATGCGGGCCTCCTCGTTGGTCTCCCGCACCCGGAAATGGCGACCGTCGTCGCTGAAACCGAGCATCCCGTCCAGGGCGGCACCCTCGAAGATCCGTTCGTCGCTCTCGACGCTGAAGGCATAGCGGGAGGAATAGACAAACTTGGCGTATTTCTCGCTGCCGAACCGCATCTGCAGGTTTTCCTGACCGGACGATAGCGCGATCACGTTCCCGGGCGTCTGCATTGTCACCATGCCCGGCTCCGGCTGCGGCGACGGCTCGGAGAACACCGGAGCGGCCACTTCCTCGGCCGTCCAGAAAGGGTGCGAGGCCGGCAGGGCCAGGGGCAGGAAGGCCTTGAAGGCCCAGTAGGGTGAGCCTGCCGAGTTGTAGTTTTCCGACATGAGCAGGTTGGCATAGCCGAACCCGACCGTGAGCACGCCGCTCCTGTCCGTGATGGGGAGCTTCGCCCACCAGCGCAGGTGCCGGAGGTAATAGCCCTTCACCTCACCCCAGGGCAGGGCCTCCTCGTCGGCGAAGGCCAGGGCGGCCCAGAAACCCGCGCAGGCAAAGCGATAGGTCATGCTGCGGCCAAACACGAGGGCGCCGCCGTCATCGGCGAACCAGTGCCGGATGTTGGGCGCGAACAGGCTCGCCCAGTCCCGGAACCGGCGCTTGCGCTCCTCGTCGGATGTCGCCAGGGCCGCATAGATCAGCCCGTAGAAATGCATCGCGAAGGGGATGTAATGGTCCACGCGGGGCACGTTGCCGTCGCGGTACCAGCCGTCGCCGAGATAGAAGGATTCCAGCTCCTGGAGATACTGCTCGGTGATGGTCCGGTCGAACTCGACGCCGACCTGTTCCAGGCCGAGATCGATCATGACCCGGAAGAATTTCCAGTTGTTGCCGGCGAATTCATGCGGCCGGGCCTCCAGCAGATAGGTCGCGACGTTCCGCTTCGCCCGCTCGTCCAGGGGCTCCCAGAGATGCTGGGGAACGAGGCGCAGCGCGAAGCCCAGGGCTGCCAGCTCCACCATCCTCTGGTCGCGGTCGGTGACCTTGCCCCAGTATTCGGGATGCTCCGGGTCCGTCCCGTTGGCGAGGCCTTTCGCGTAGAGCGGCCAATGGGCGAAGTCGCCGCCGCCCGCCGCGTAGGGTGCCAAACCCCAGAGCGGCCGCGCGAATCCTTCCAGATCTGCGGCCGCCTGGTCGAAATGGGCCGCCGTGGCGCTGAGGCCCACCCGGGCCCCGCCTTCCGAGAAAGCGGGCAGGAGCGGGTTAAAGAGATCCAGCAGCGCCTTCTCGACGTCACCTCGTGTCCTGAGAGGGTTGCCAGTGAGGGGATTGGGGTAGGCGGCCGCATAGGTCATGCCCGGATCTCCTCGCCTTCGGAACGCTTGGAAGCGGCCTGCACGGTCGCCCCTTCGACCAGCCGGACAGCCAGCTCCACCTTGCGGGGATCGGCGCTCGGGTCGGCGATCCGCCGCTGCATGAGGTAATAGGCCTCCTGGCCGATCGCCTCGCGGTCCACATGCATCGTGGTCAGGCGCGGCATGGTCATGGCCGCGCAGGGCAGGTCGTCGAAGCCCATCACGGCGAAGTCCTGCGGGATGGACAGATGGTGATTGGTGAGCGCTTCCATGACGCCGACGGCCATCATGTCGTTCATGCAGAACACAGCGGTAAAGCCTTGATCCTCTAGCAGGATCGCCTCCATGGCCTCGCACGCGTCGGAGCTCGTCCGGGAGCCGGGCGGCAGCTGGACGATGCGCGTGGTCACGCCGCTGCGCGCCGCCGCCGCCTCGAAGCCACGGACGCGCTCGCGGATGGTATGGCGGTGGGACATGGTGAAGTGGAGAATCCGCCGGTGCCCTGCATCGATGAGATGCTGGGTCGCCAGCCGGGCGCCGTAGAAATTGGCCGGGGACACGCAATCGAACTGCAGGTTCGGGTCGTTGCCGTTCACCCAGACGGTCGGCAGCTTGGCATCGAGGAGCCAGGCGCACAGGTCCTCCGGCGGGTCGATGCCGACCAGGAAAACCCCCGTAGCGTCGGTTTCCGACAGGGTCTGCTCCAGCTCGGAGACCTTGAGGGACGCGGAGCGGACGAGGCGCGGCAGGAGCGTGCCGCCCGTACGGGCGGCGGCGCCTCGCAGGCCGCCGAGAATGCCCTCGTAGAACACACCGAGGCCCCCGGTCGCCTGATCGACAGGGATCAGCGCCACCGACCGCTGGTTCTGCGGCTGGACGGCCGGGACCGGACGGATGCTGTAGCCGAGCTCCGATGCGATCCGGATCACTTGATCGCGTACATTCGTGCTGATGCCGGGCTCATTCGCGAGAACGCGGGAAACGGTGCTCACCGAGACACCGGCGAAGCGGGCGATGTCCGTCTGGCGCGGACGTCGGCTGAGGCTCACTCTCGTCATATCCTCCCACCTTTTCTCGTTGCATGAATTTGTTGCGCAGAGGGACGGGAGTTGCAATCCTCGCGCAAATGCAAATTTTTGCACTATTTTGCAACGAAACTGCGGCTGTGCCGTGCTGGCCGGGAGCGGGAGCTCTGTAACGAAGTAAGAGGCTTAGCGCCGCAATCCGGTGACCTTGGTTCCCATGAAAGCTGCCATGACGATCACCAAGCTTCCCGCGACGAGGGACAGGGTCGGGACTATGCCGAAATAGAGGTAGTCGGCGATCGACGAGAATACGATCACCACATAGCTGAGCGGAGCCAGGATGCTCGCTTCAGCCAGCTGATGGGATCGCAGGAAGCAGAACTGGCCGACCTGAGCCAGTGCGCCGATGATAAGGAACGTGGGCAGATCGCTCAGGCCGGGGGAGACCCATACGAAAGCGGCCGGGACGGCCGTGAGGACCGCGAGGCCGATGGTGTAGAACACCATCAGGACGACGGCAGGCTCTCCGGTCAGGCGCCGGGTCTGGATGACGCTGAAGGAGCCGAACAGAACCATTCCCAGGGCTGCCAGAAGACCCCAGTCCCAGCTCATCGAACCCGGCTTCACGATGAACAGCACGCTCGCGAAGCAGATCGCGGACGAGATCCAGTGCCGCCTGAGAATGCGCTCGCCCAACAGCATGGCGGCAAGACCAAGGATGACGAAGGGGCGGGTGAATCCGATCACGGTGACCAGGGTCAAGGGCAGGGCGGTCGTGGCGGCGTAGTTGCAGCTCAGCGCCATGGTGCTGCAAAGCACCCGCCCGATATGGCCCTTCACCTGCCGGGAGCTAAACACATCGGACCGGTAGCGCCAGATGAGCGGCGCGATGAGAAGAAGCCCGACGATAGCGCGAAAGAAGACCAGCTGAATGGCCGGGAACGTCGCTCCGGCCTGCTTGATGACGCCCATCGCGATGACGACCAGCACCATATCGCCGAAGGCGAAGGCCGCCCCCTGTCGGTTGGCGACATGTCGGTCTTTCGCTTCGGTGGGAGGCATCATGGGAAGGGTCCGACCCGGGCAGGCTCATCGTGAAGCCCGCCGGTCCGGTCAGTCTCGACCCATGCCCTTAAGATTGCATTATAGGTTGCAACGAACGGCCGTCGCAGCCGCAGATCACGGCTCGCGACGCTCGACGATCGTATATTCCGCGTCGATGATGCCATCCTGCGGGCGGGATTGCGCTCGGCGCACACGGCGGCGGAGGTAGAAATACAGGGCCGCGCCGCCGACGAACAGGACAGGGAGCACGACGAAAAGGCCGACCACCACGATTGCCAGCATGGCGATGCCGGCCGCCGCCAAGGCGACGAGCCTCAGCAGAATGGACAGCAAGCCCCCGCCACGCGGGGCCGTCGGTCGGGAGCGAAAAACCACGTAGTCCAAAATGGATCCTCCAAATGCGGGAGCGCTCGTCGGCGCATGAGCAAGATGAGGTGTCCGACATCGCGAGCGGCAACCCGCCCGCCAGAGGGGCCCGGACCCCTAGGCCCTGCTAATGTGGGTGGAGAATTTGGCGGATGCAAGACGCGGGTAATAGACGGCTACGCTTTTCGGGCCCGCTCGCGGGAGCAGGGCAAAGTCCACGGCCACGGCACGGGATACTCAGTCCAAGATATAAGGAACTAAGTTTCATATTGTGGTGGCAAGGATCTCGAAGCCTGCATAGAGCCTAGTTCACCGCGTCATGGTCCGGATTGAATGATCATCTTGATATTATGAAACAATATCTGACGCGAGGTTCGGCCGTTCTATTCAGGCGTATCGTCAAGTTCCCGGTGATAACTCACGCACGGCTTGCAATGTCTCCAGGTTATCTCGTTTAATGGCGTGACTTTGCGATTGTGAGGCTGTGCGGGACAGAGGGCTGGCGATGAATTGTCCACGCTGTGCACAACCTGCTCCGGCCAATGCGCGGTTCTGCAGCCAGTGTGGATCGCCTCTCGTTTCGGACGAGCCCCTGCCGGGGATCCATGCGACGGAATCGGCCGGCACCGAGGAGTTCAAGCCGGTCACGATCCTGTTCGCGGACATCGTCGCCTCCACGGAGCTGGTTTCCAAGCTCGATCCCGAACAGGCGATGCGGCGTCTGGCGCCAGCCGTCATGCTCATGCGGCGCGAAGCGGAACGCTTCGGCGGCACGCTCATCCACAGCCTGGGCGATGGTATCATGGCGCTTTTCGGCGCGCCGCATGTTCAGGAGGGGCATGCCCTGCTGGCGTGCCAGGCGGCCCTTGCCATCCAGGCCGAGATCAAGGGCGCGCTCGGGGCGAAGGCAGTGCGGCTCGGCCTGCATTCAGGCCTGATCGTATCCGAGACGAGATTCTCCTGGCCGGTCAATGAACGGGAAGCGTACGGGGTCGCGATTCATATCGCCAGCCGAGTGCAATCCCTGGCGGAGCCGGGGACGATCTATCTCAGCGAGGATTGCTACCATCTCGTGGACCGGTTCTGTTCGGCCAAACCCGTTGGGCGCCGCTCTCTTCGTGGCTTGCCGGACGACATAAGCGTCTATGAGCTCTTGGGCTTTCAGCCCTCGTCATCCGAGACGCTCTTCAAGGACCCCAATCTCACGCTGTTCCAAGCCCGCGAGCGCGAGATGGCGGAGCTGGAAGCATCCCTTCAGGCCGCTTTGCGGGGCGAGAGCCGCATCGTGGGGATCTGTGGGGCGGCCGGAAGCGGAAAGTCGCGGCTTTGCTATGAGTTCTCCCGACGCTGCCGGAAAGATGGGATCCCGGTAATCGAGGTCAGAGCGCAACCCTACGGCAATGCTGCACCCATCCAGACCATCCTCGAAGTCGTGAGGCAGCTGCTCGGCGTTTCTTCGAGCGACGAACCCGCCATGGCCCGCAGGCTCGTCACGGATCGCCTGGAAAAGCTCGGTTCGCCTCCCGAGGACGCGCTGCCAATTCTGTGCGATTTTCTGGGCATTGCGGAAGGCGCCCCGGTGCAGGCCGTGACCCCGAAGATCCGTCATGCGGCGCTCCTTGACATCATCTCATGGCTTGTGCGCAGCCGGGCTTCGCAACCGTGCGTCATAATCCTGGAAGACCTCCATTGGCTGGACGAAGCCAGTGAAAGCTTCCTGGAGATCCTTTGCGATGCAATCGTCGGGTCCCATGCCCTGATGGTCGTCAATTACAGGCCTTCCTATCAGGCGTCATGGATGCAACGGGACGGCATTCATCTCCTTGAGTTGAAAGATCTCGACCGCTCGCAGATCGACCAGTTCATATCCTCCGTCGTTGGGTCCCATGCAGACTTGGACGAAATCCGGAACCGTATCGCCGAGCGGTCGGGCGGCAACCCGTTCTTCGCCGAAGAGATCATCCACTCGCTGATCGAAAGCGAGGTGCTGATGGGTAAGCCCGGGGATTACCGCCTGGGGGGCGAGATCGGGGACAATCCGCTCCCCGTCACGCTTCAGGCCGTCATTGGCGAGCGCATCGACAGGCTTTCTCCGTTCGACCGAACGATCCTGCAGATGGCGTCCGTCATCGGAAAGGAAGTGCCCTTTGCCGTCCTGGAAGC
This sequence comes from Microvirga sp. Mcv34, assembly GCF_024519725.1. Taxonomy (GTDB): domain Bacteria; phylum Pseudomonadota; class Alphaproteobacteria; order Rhizobiales; family Beijerinckiaceae; genus Microvirga. The sequence continues at coordinate 22,584 of NZ_JALJRK010000058.1, forward strand.
CGTAAGCGCGCAGGAACTGGCCGCTGAGATCACGCCGGCGCTTCTCCGGCTATGTGCGGTCGAGTTGCTGCAGGATCAGGACAGACACGATGGGCGCTACTATTCCTTCCGCCACCCGCTCATTCAGGAAGTGGCCTATTCAAGCCAGCTGAAGTCCCGCCGGAGCAGGCTTCATGCCTACGTGGCTCCTGCCTTGGCGGATTACTACGCTGACCGCCAGGACGAGGTGGCGGGCCTCATCAGCTTCCACTACGAGGCGGCGGGCATGCTGTCGAACGCGGCTGAGTATGCCCGCAAGGCGGCCGAGTGGATCGGGTCGATGCACCCGGCCCAGGCGATCCGGCAATGGCAGGTCGTGCGCCGGCTCGTCCATGCGCAAAGCCTATCCGTGCGGGACAATGCCCTGCTCATTCTCTCGAGCGCCCAGATCGCATGGCTCGGATGGCGGGAGGGGATGGGGGCCAAGGATGCCGCTCCTTACATCCAGGAGGCCCTGGCTGTCGCAAGGGAAACCGATGACACGATGGTTCCCTTGCTTCTGTTCGTGGAGGCCAGGATCAGCGGCGCGAGTGGAGGCGCCGCGGACCATTACGTCGCGCGTGTCACCGATGCCCTGGCGATCCTGGACAATGCGGCCGACCAGAGCCGGGCGGCGACCCTCTATGCCTCGCTGAGCCAAGCTTATGGCTGGGCGGGCCTCTTCAAGGAGGCCCTCGAGGCCAACGACCGCGCCCTTTCCCTGCTGCAACATGTGCAGGATTTCGAGAACAGGTTCCTGGGATACAGCGTCGAGCATTGGACTCTCAGCCTGCGAGCGCGGATCCTGATCCATCTCAACCGGATTGACGAGGGACGGGCATGGCTCGACCACATGCTCGCGATCGAAGACGGTCGGATCGATCCGACTGTTCAGTTCATCAGCCACCTCGGTTACGTGGACCTCGCCTGGCTCTCGGGCGATCCGGATCTCGCTCAGCGCCACGCCACGCGGGTAAGTCAGTTGGCCGAGCGCCATGGCACCCCTTACCTGAAGGTCTTCGCCTATGCCTGCGTCGCGATGGCAAAAGGGTTGGCCGGCGACGCCCGAGGAGCCATCCACGAGTTCGAGGAGGGGCTGAATTTCATGCATTCCGCAAGGGCGGCCTTGGACTACGAACCGGACATGATGGCCGGCCTGGCCGAATGCCAAGCCCAGGCCGGCCAGTACGGCGAGGCTCTTCTAGCAGCCGAACGTACGATCGGTTTGTCCCGCGACCGGGCGGCCCGGCTGACCGAATGCCGGGCCTTGATCGTCGCCGGAGAAGCTATGGTTGCCGGGCGCGAGAAGGATCGCCGAAAGGATGCCCTTCGTCTTTTCGCGAAGGCGGAGGCGCTGATCCAACTAACCGGGGCGACGATCCTGGAGCCTCGCCTGAAAGCCGCTCGGGAGAAGTTGCTCATCGGGAGTTCCTGAGACGAAGCGTTTCCGAGGTGGCCGCCGCCCGAGCTTACTCAGGGGCTGCGGGGTTCGACAAGCAACGTGAACTCACCCATCCCGTAATCATCAATGACGCGGATGCGGGAGCTCATATGACGTTCGCAGAAGGTCGCCCACCGGTCTGGGCTGGTGCAATAGAGCCCCGCACGTGCCTTCTGACCGGATGCCGGCAAATGGACGAAGTTCACGGCGAAACCCTTCCGGCTGGTGGTTCGGAGATGCACCAACGTCGTCTCGATGAGCTGCTCCCAGAGCGGCAGGGGCTGATCGAGCATGACGTTGAAGATCCCGCTCGCGATGCCGTAATCCGCCGGGCGTGGACTCTCCGTCCCCTGGTGAAACTGGATCCTCTGCCCGGCCCAGCGCTCCCTTGCGCTGCGGATCATGGCCGGGGACAGGTCGATTCCGAAATAATCGACAAGGGTATGGGGGTGATAGAGCCCCAGATAATCGAGAAGGGCTCCGTATCCACATCCGAGGTCGTTGAGCGCGAAGGGACCTCTGAAATCACAGAGCGTGAGAAGCTTCCGAAAGCGGAGAGCCTGTGTTGGCACGCAACTCCAATCCACACCCAAGGGGCTCGGGCCATGGCGTCGGAGCTTCTGCGTGTAGTATCGCTCGACCTGCCGATAGGCTTTGTCGAGCGAAGCAGAGGATAGGTTGGTCATCCGACTCGGAGGCTACCTTCGCCGCGGGGTCTTTCGCGGGGTCTTGGGTGCTGCCTTGGCGGTCTTTGCCGTCTTCGCCGACTTGGCGGGAGCCTTTCGGGCGGTTTTGGACGATTGCCGGGCCATGCGAGGGGCCGTTTTCGGAAGCATGGGTAGCGACACGATGATGTAGGGCTGCTCCATATAGAAGAAACCCGTTCTGGAATCCCTCACGACGACTCGGCGCCCTTCCTCGCTGCGGGAATCGTGAGCCTGGAAGAGGACCGGAAGCGGGCGGCCGGATTCGAAGTTCTCCACCATCATGTTCATGATGCGATCGTTGCCGTTCACACCGGGCTCATCGGAATCGTATTGGTCCAGCTCACCGATGAGTTTGAGCCACCTGTTGCGGGCCCGGGCGTTCCAGAAGCCTCCGAGATTGAGGACGGCGACGCAATCCCGGAAGGAGCGCCCTCTCTGAAAGATCTGGAACTCCTTCTGCAGGACGCCCATCTCCTCGACGCCGCCGAAAGCCTCTCCCGGCCCCTGTGAGGGACCGAAACGCAGGTTCATGAGGTCGAACAATCCGGAAATGAAAATGTCGTCCTCTTTCATGATGCGGCCCATCACACCCTCCACTGTCCCGATACGAAGATATTCCGTAAGTGCAAATCGCATCAGCCGGTAAAATAAATGTCAAGCTTACTTCTTCGGTTACTTGGAGGTAGGAGAGTATTGGCGCACAGAAAAATGCGTTCACTCCCATGCTATCTGTCCTGGAACGTCGGTCTCATAATAGGGGCTGTTCTGTTCCCGAAGGTTGCCCTGGTTGGCGTGGACCAGGCCGGAGAAAAGTAGCGTTCAGTCATTGCGTTGACGAAGGGTTAGGATTAAATAGCGGGATCGTTTTCCGAAATTGTGTTTCGTCTTGGTCCGGCTTTAGCCACTTCTGAAATGGAGAGCCGGCGAGGCGTGTTCCGCTCTCGAGTCGGTCCATTTTCCCGACACATACCTGAAAGTTGTCCGGTAATCCGCGATGGCCGTCCTGACCTTCACCGATAACATGCGGCCTGGGCTTCGCCTGCAGGATTTCCTGACCGCCATCGCAGGCTCCGTTGTCTATGGACAGGAAGGCGGGCTGGAGACGGCGACGTTCCAGGTCAACGTCGATCATACGATCTTCGAGATCGTCTATAGAGGTCCTGTCGTCGGCAGGATTTCGGGGCAGGTCTCGGCGATGGAAGTGCGGCGCGGCGGTGAAACATGGCTCATCTACGCGAGCGGCTCGGTTCCGTTCGACTATGGCGGCGGACTGGAAAGCTTCCATGCAAGTGGTGCTGCGGCCGCGGCTTCGATCATGCAAGGGGGTGATCGGCTCATCGGCTCGTCCCAGGGCGACTATCTCGATGGACAAGCCGGAAACGATTATCTCGATGGGGGAGCTGGCGCGGATACGATGGCTGGCGGAGCCGGCGACGATACCTACATCGTCGACAACGGAGACGACCGGATCCTCGAAACCGTCGGCGGGGGCTATGACATCATCCTGACCAGCGTCGACTTCGCCATGGCGGGTGATGCTGAGACCGAAGAGTTCAGGGCCGTGGCGGGGGCGAGTTCTCTGACCCTGATCGGCAACGATTTCTCGAACCGCATTGTCGGCACGTCGGGCGATGACAGGCTCGACGGCAAAGGAGGTGTCGATACCCTGAGCGGTGGTGCCGGCGACGATTTCTATTTTGTCGATTCTTCCCAAGATGTGGTCGTCGAAGAGGCCGGGCAGGGCTATGACACGGTCATCGCCTATGCCTCGTTCCAGCTGAGCGACAATGTCGAAGTCTTGAAAGCCGGTGGCGGCGACTTCTACCTCAGCCTGACCGGGAACGCGCTCTCGAACGAGATCTTCGGGAATGCGGGCGCGAACGTCATCGACGGCCGCGATGGTGATGATTGGCTCTATGGCGACGGCGGCAATGACATCCTCTACGGAGGGAACGGGCAGGATGTCCTCTACGGGGGCATGGGCGACGATTTTCTTTCCGGTGGGGAAGGCAATGACGCTGTCTATGGGGACGTTGGAAACGACACCCTCGACGGTGGCGCCGGCCGCGATGCCCTCTATGGTGGGACGGGACGGAACCGACTGCTGGGGCAGGGCGGCGACGACACGCTCTATGGCGGGGCGAACGCTGAGACCCTGCTGGGCGGTGATGGCAACGACAGGCTTTACGGGGACGCCGGCAACGATTCTCTCGACGGCGGACCAGGCAACGACACCCTGTCCGGGAGCTGGGGACGTGACACCTTCACGTTCAAGGACAAGCTGAACGCCAAAACCAATGTCGACACGATCAAAGACTTCGACGTCAAGGACGATACGATCCGCCTGGAGAACGGCATCTTCAGGAAGCTGGGCAAGGCCGGAAAGCTGAAACCCGACTTCTTCACCATCGGCAGCAAGGCGCAGGACAAGAACGATTACCTGATCTACAACAAGAAGAACGGGTACCTGTCCTACGATGCGGACGGCTCCGGGTCCAAGTCCAAAGCCATCGTGTTCATCAAGCTGAAATCTGGCCTCGCCCTGACCGACAAGGATTTTTACATCATCTAGGCCATAAGCGGAGAACCGCCTGTTTCAACGGCCGACTGGCAGACATCGACCCAATCGGCGCCGACGAGCTCGGCCATCCTGTCTGGGTGAATCCGCACGGCCGTATGGGTCGAGCCGGCAGCCGGGACCACCTCGTTGAAGGCTTTCAGGGAAATGTCGCAATAGATCGGAAGCGGCGTCGCCAATCCGAAAGGGCAGACGCCGCCGACAGGGTGTCCCGTGAGCGCCTGGACCTGTTCCGCGTCCAGCATCGAGGCCTTGCCGCCGAAGGTCGCTTTGACCTTGCGGTTGTCGAGGCGGGCGGTGCCGCTGGTGACGACCAGGAAGCTCTTTTCGCCGACGCGCAACGACAGGGTCTTGGCGATCCTTTCCGGTCCAACCCCATGTGCTTCCGCCGCCTGGGTCACGGTGGCGGTGCTGGTCTGCATCTCGATGATCTCGATATCCGGTGCGTTTTGGGCGAGGAAGGCGCGAACGGATTCAAGGCTCATGGTCGAGAGGCTCCTTTGCTGGTGGGCTGGGGCGAGCGGCAGGCCACGAAGGGTTCGCCTGATGTGATCGTCCGAGGATAGCCGCCGCTCCGCCTCCCGTGCAAATGTGTTTCTAGCCTTCGCCGTCGGGATAATCGGCTCCACGACTCGTCTCGGCCCAGGCCTCGACCTCCGCGAGCGTCTCTTTCAGCTTCTCCCGCACGCCATCGAGTGCGATGGCGCCCAGAACAAGATGCTTAGGTGGATCCTGCGCTCCTACCGCCTTGATGATGGCCTGCGCAGCGCGGACGGGATCGCCCGGCTGCTTGCCGCTGTAGTTCGCCGTGGTTTCGAGGCGGGCGCCGACCGTGTCCTGGTAATCGCCAATCGTCGGGCGCCGCTGCTGAAGCGAACGGCCCGCCCAATCGGTGCGGAACGGGCCGGGCTCGACGCAGGTCACCTTGATGCCGAGCGGAGCGACCTCCTTGGAAAGCGCATCCGACAGGCCCTCCACTGCATGCTTGGTGGCGGCATAGTAGCCGGAGCCCGGATAGCCGATGAAGCCCGCTTGGGACGAGATGTTGACGACATGCCCGTGCCGGCGGGCGCGCATGCCGGGCAGCACAGCACGGGTCATGGCCGCGAGTCCGAAGACGTTCGTCTCGAACTGCGCGCGGATCTCCGCATCGTCGCCTTCCTCGATGGATGCCTGATAGCCGTAGCCGGCATTGTTCACGAGCACATCGATGGCACCGAAGCGCTCTTCGGCCGCTTTGACGGCGGCGGCGATGTCGGCATTGCGGGTGACGTCGAGCGACAGGGCGAGCGCCTTATCCTCGTGTCCCTGGGTCAGGTCCTGGACCCGTCCGGCATCGCGGGCGGTCACGACGGCACGCCAGCCCCGGTCGAGAACCAGCTGCGCGAGTTCCCGCCCGAATCCGGTGGAGCAGCCCGTGATGAACCAGACGGGATTCTCATTGAGCGGCATGGGGCATTCCTCTCCAGGGCAGGTGCGCGACGGGTGGGATATAGGGGCTTCCCAGAGCAAGGGAACCCCATGAAACCCGTCGCATCGATGCCTACGTGGCCCTTACATCCGTCCGAAGTCGACGAGGGGCTCGTCGTAGATCGCCGTCAGCAGCCTGCCGTCGCCCTTGACCATGCCGCGATACATGCCGGAGCAGTTGAAGGGCAGGGAGACATTGCCCGCATGATCGACCGCCACGATGCCGCCTGACCCGCCCGCCGGCGCCAGCATGTCGATGACCACGGCACGTGAGGCCTCTTCCAGGGACTGACCCGCATAGCGCATGCGGGAAGCGACCTCATGAGCCGCCGCATAGCGGATGAAGATCTCGCCGTGACCCGTGGCCGAAATGGCGCAGGTGTCGTTGTCGGCCCAGGTTCCTGCGCCGATCACCGGGCTGTCGCCGACGCGTCCCGGCGCCTTCGCGGTCATTCCCCCGGTCGAGGTCGCAGCGGCGAGATTGCCGTGGCGGTCACGCGCCACCGCGCCGACCGTGCCGTGCTTGCGCGACTCGTCCTGATCTTCCGCGCCGCTCTGGCGCATGGCGAGTGTTTCCTGCAGGGCGTTCCAGCGCTGCTCGGTGTAGAAGTAGGACGCTTCCTCGAAGGCGAGGCCCTGCTTGCGGCAGAACTCCAAGGCGCTTTCGCCGATGAGGATCACGTGGCCGGAGTGCTCCATCACGGCGCGGGCGGCGAGAATCGGGTTACGCGGGCCGCAGATGCCCGCGACGGCACCGGCCGAGCGGTCGCGACCATCCATGATTGCGGCATCCATCTCCTGCTTGCCGGCCGAAGTATAGACAGCCCCGCGTCCGGCATTGAAGAGCGGCTCGTCCTCGAGCGCCATGACGGCGGCCGACACGGCATCGAGCGCGGCGCCGCCATCGGCGAGAACGGCGCGGCCGGCGTCCAGCGCGCGGCGCAGGCCCGCGTGATAGGCGGCCTCTCGCTCGGGCGTCATCGTGCTGCGAAGGATCGTGCCTGCCCCGCCATGGATCGCGAGGGCGAAATCGTTGTCGGAGGTCGTGCTGCCGGTCATGGTGTTCACGCTTCAGGTGAGAGGGGTTTCAGAGTGTCGATGAGGCCTGGGCGATGATGGCCCGAGCGGCCGGTCATGGAGCCTGCGGCGACGAGTGCGTCGAGCACGGCCTCCTGCGTTGCGTCGGCCATGGCTTCGAAGAGGAGGTCGATGCGGTCCTCGTTGAGAATCTGGAGGCGGACGAGAGCCGCCTTCTCGTCGTGGGACAGGATGTTGGCGGTGGTGAAGCCGAGTGCGATGTCGCCGCTGCCGTGCCCCCAGAAGGAGCCCAGCCGCGCCAGCCCGACGCCGGAACGGCGGATCACGCGCTTGATTTGCCGATCGCTCAACGGAATATCCGTGGCGGCAATGATGATGATGGAACCCTTCTCCGTTACCGTCTCACTGCGAATGCTCGAAGGCGAAACGACCCGGCCGTCGGGCAGGCGAAGGTCCCCGGCGCGTCCGAAATTCGACAGGACGAGCACGCCCAGGTGAAAGCTCCGGCCATCGAGGTCCACACGGCGGGAGGACGTACCGATTCCACCCTTGAACCCAAAGGTGCTCATCCCGCAACCGGCTCCCACGGAGCCGACTGCGAACT
>NZ_JALJRK010000059.1 GCF_024519725.1 Microvirga sp. Mcv34
GCTACAACCGCGCCGCCTCGCTCATGGAGCGCATGGAGAACGAAGGCATCGTCGGTCCCGCTAACCACGCCGGTAAACGCGAGATTCTGATCAACCATCTCGATATGGACGATTGATCCAGGGCAGGTAATTTGAGCCCAATCATGGAAAAGGCGGCCCCTTCAGGCCGCCTTTTAACATTCGTGAGAGGGATCGAATTACTCGATGACTTGAACGACCGTCCGCGTTTGCGGGTCGACCAAGACCGTCTGGTCGTTCACGATCGTATAGCTGTAGGGACTCCGAAGGCCGACGCTTTGCGGGACGGGATAGAGCCTCACGCGCGGCGGCAGAGGCTGGCCGATTGCCACTTCGTCGGTCACACGCATGGTGGGACGGCGCTGGGCGACCACATAGGTGCGAACTCTGTTCGATTCCTCGGCCGTGAGAGCGCCTCCGACCGCCGCTCCGGCGACGCCGCCGACCACGGCGCCGACGGGACCGCCGATGACGGCGCCGGTCAGCGCACCGCCCGCAGCCCCGGTGGCAGCACCCGCTTCGGTGTTGCTCTGGCAGGCGGCCAGGGGAAGAGCCAGGATAGTCAGGAGAGCAGCCGAGACTGGGAAGTAGTTGCGCATGACGGATTCCTTTCCGATTGGCTCCATGCGAACGCGGGAAAGCTTGGCCGGTTCCCTATCTTCCTATTCCGGGTAGGACAGTTCAAAGCTTAAAGATGTGAGCAACCCGGCCATTTGTCCTTGCGGTGTCAGCACTCAAATGCATCTGTCATGGCAGATAAAAGCATGGCCGGGAGGACAGAATGGCGGAGCGTTCCAAAGTTGCGATCGTGACAGGAGCGGGAACGGGAGTCGGCAAGGCGATCGCCGCCGGGCTGCTGAAAGCCGGCTACAGCGTCGTCATGGCGGGCCGGCGGCGGGACGCCCTGGAGGTGGCCGAACGGGAGATCGGGGCGGAAGGCGGCTCGACGCTCCTCGTGCCCACTGACGTGACGGATCCGGCCTCGGTTGCGGCCCTCTTCTCCACGACGAAACAGAATTTCGGGAGGCTCGATCTGCTCGTCAACAATGCTGGAACGGGCTCGCCTGCCGTTCCCCTCGAGGATATTCCTATCGAGCAATGGCAGAAGGTGGTGGCCACCAATCTCACGGGAACCTTCCTGTGCACGCAGGAGGCGTTCAGGATCATGAAGGATCAGAACCCAAGGGGCGGGCGGATCATTAATAACGGCTCCGTTTCCGCCTATGCCCCGCGCCCGCTCTCGGCTCCCTATACGGCCACGAAGCACGCCGTGCTGGGGCTGACGAAGTCCACCGCCCTCGACGGGCGCGCGTACGACATCGCCTGCGGCCAGATCGACATCGGCAACGCCGCCACCGATATGACGGCCAGAATGACGGAAGGCGTACTCCAGCCCAACGGGACCCTGGCGCCCGAGCCCAGGATCGATCCCAAGCACGTGGCGGATGCGGTGGTCTACATGGCCGGCTTGCCGCTCGATGCGAATGTGCTCACCATGACTGTCATGGCGACCAAGATGCCCTTCGTCGGGCGCGGGTGAGACACATTGCCGTGACAGTGACATTCCCACCTGGGAAGTAAGCTGGGCTGCCCCATCTCACTGGCATGGCCGGTCTCCGATCAGCCGCGACGTACGGCTTCCATTCAGCTTGTTCCGAGCAGGATGCGAGCCTCGGCAGATCATGCCGGTTGTCTTCCCATGGAGTGTAGGTTCCAGATGACGGCGGCGGAATGAGCGCGATTCTCGTCAAGATTTTTGCAACGGCCCTGACCTTGAGCCAGGTTCTCGTCGATCCGGCGACGGTCAAGACGAGCTTCGATCCCGCACGCGACAAGGAGCAGGTCTCACAGATCCTGAAGGATGGCTGCACCCATATGCGGCGCGCCTTCGATATCGAGGACATCAATCTCGACGATCTTATCGCCACCGCCATGGACGACCCGCAGGCGATCACGGGCGAGCTGAAGGTGCTGCAGGGCTTGAGCTTCAACGACCTGCAGGCGAGCTACCGGCAATTCTGCAAGGACGAGAAGGTGGATCCGCCGCCGGTCGACCTGAGCGAGGTGATCTCGTACTACAATGCGGCCGTGGCCGGGCTTCCCGATGCCGGGAAGCTGAAGGGCCTGCGGCTTCCCGGCGTCAGCGTGATCCTCGATGGAAACGGCAAGCGCTTCGCCGAAGTGTATGAGCCCGATCACCGGCGCATATGGGTTCCCTTGTCGGATATCCCGATGAGCGTGCAACATGCCTTGGTCTCGGCGGAAGACAAGCGCTTCTACCAGCACAAGGGCGTGGACGAACGTGGGGTGATCCGCGCCTTCATGGGTAATTTGACGAATCCCGGACGCCCCGCCGGCGGTTCCACGATTACCCAGCAGGTGGCGAAGAACCTCCTCGTCGGTGACGACGTCACCTACGATCGCAAGATGCGGGAAATGATCGTCGCTTCGCGGATCGAGCGCGTTCTCAGCAAGGCGGAGATCCTCGAAATCTATCTCAACTCCATCTATCTCGGCCGCTCCTCCTGGGGGATCGAGATGGCGGCACAGAGCTACTTTGGCAAAAGCGCCAAGGCGCTGTCCGTCTCCGAGGGGGCGCTCCTCGCGGGATTGGCGAAGGGCCCCAACTACTACAACCCGGACACCCAGCCGGACCGCGCCCAGGATCGCATGGCCTATGTCCTGAGCCGCATGGAGGACGATGGATTCCTGAAACACGACCAGGTGCAGCAGGCCGTCGCGTCCTTGCCTTCGCGGGTGCCGTTCGAACGCATCAGACGTAACACGGGCTTCTACTTCGTCGATCATGTGAGCCGGGATGCGCGGACGCTTGCCGATATCGAGAACCTGAGCGCTGGCGGCTACACGGTGCGGTCTACCATCAATCCCGCTCTGCAGGAGGCGACCGAGGCCGCCTTGCAGGAAGGTCTCGCCCGCTACGAGCTGAGCGTCGGGCGACAGCGCTATCAGGGCGCCGAGGCCAATCTCGCTAAAGCCATCAAGGAGCTCGAAAGCACGAAGGATGGCTCTCCAGCCTGGAAGCGGGCCTTGGAAGCTGTGCGACTGCCTCTCTACGACGTGCACTGGACGGCGGCTGTCGTCATCGAGAAGGGGAAGGATCGGAAGACCGGTGCCAATGTCCTTCGCGTTGGCCTCGCGGATGGGCGCGTGCTGCCTTTGAATGCCTGGGACGCGGCACGACGGGATCTCAAGCTCTATGACGTGGTGCGCGTCGAGGTGATCGAGCAGAAAGGCAAGGGTGCGGTTCGCGCCGATCTGCGCACGCCGCCCACCGTGCAGGGCGGGGCGGTCGTTCTGGAGAACAGGACCGGCCGCATCCTCGCCATGACAGGTGGCTTCTCCTATCCGTTGAGTCAGCTCAACCGGGCCACGCAGGCGCAGCGGCAGCCGGGCTCCGCGTTCAAGCCGCTGACCTATCTCGCGGCCCTGTCGAAGGGTTTGCAGCCCAACACGCTGATCTGGGATGCGCCGGTGACGCTGCCTCCGGTCGGTGGAGCGAATGCGGGGGCTGGCGAATCCTGGAGCCCGAAGAACTTCGACGGCGGACGGTCGGGCATCATGACTCTGCGCCGGGCGCTCGAGAATTCGAAAAATCTCGTGACGGCGCGTCTCCTCGATGGCGGTATCGAGGCCACGCCGGAACAGAGCCTGAAACGGGTTTGCGAGCTCGCGCTCGAAGCGCAGCTCTACCTGGAATGCACCCCCTATTATCCGTTCGTTCTCGGCGCGCAGCCGGTCCGGATTCTCGATCTGGCCGCGTTCTATGCAGCGGTTGCCAACGAGGGGGCGATGCCTGTGCCTCATGCCATCGAGAGCGTGGAACAGGATGGACGCACGATCTACAGCCGCAAGTCCAACTCGCTGGTCCGGCTCGGTTCAGCCGACGCGGTCGCCTTCTATCAATTGAAGACCATGCTGCAGGGCGTTCTGGAGCGTGGGACCGCCCGCTCGCTGAAGGCGCTTGCACCCTATGCCGGGGGCAAGACGGGAACGTCGGACAACGAGAACGATGCTTGGTTCGTCGGCTTCACCAATGACGTCACCATTGCCGTATGGGTGGGGCACGACAATGCCGACGGCAAGCGCCGGACCTTGGGCCGGGGACAGACGGGCGGCAAGGTGGCGGCTCCCATCTTTCAATCAATCCTCCAGGCGGCTTGGGACAACAATGTGCCGAAAGCGCCGCTCAACCCGCCTTCGCCTCAGGCGGCCAAGCAGATGATCGCCCTGCCGATCGATCTCAACACAGGCGACAGGTTGACCGATGGGCAGGGCAGGGGCTTCACGGAGCATTTCCGTCTCAGCTGGTTCGGGCGCCTGAACGAGACGCAGTACCGTCTCGTGCCGCAGTCGGAAGTCTACGCCTTCCGCAATCCCGATCCGTGGAGCGACGGCGAGGAGAGCGGCGGGCCGGACTACTACGAGAATGGTCCTTACGCGCAGGGGCCAGGATGGCTGGAGAGCCTGCGCCAGTCGGCTCCGCCCGCCCGCCGCCAGACTGAGCCCGAGCGGGGATTCCGGTGGTGGTGGGAGGACGATGCACCCCGACGTCCCCGAAGGGTGGACCCGGACTATTTCTGGCGTAACGGACAGGTTTACTGATGAAAGCGACAAAGCCGTTCGGACGGGTACTGGCCGTCTTGGGCACTCTTTTTGCCTCCACGGGCGCACTTGAAGCGCAGGATTTCAAGATCGACGAGGTTGCGTCCGTAACGGCCGTGGCGCCGGCCAGGCTGAAGCCCGGGATCATCCTTTTCAGCGATCATCGGGACGACAAGCTGGCCGATGCCGGAACGGGCCTGATCCGATTCGAGGATTGGGCGCGCGAGAGGCCCCTGCAGAAGCAGCTGCTCAGTCCCTATCCGGGCTATATCGAGCCGACCATCAAGGTATCGGTTCACGGTATTCCGAAGGCTTATACCGAGAAGCTCCACATGTATGTGGTGGAGGCGCGGTTCCTGATCGAGAAGGCGCCCGACACCATCGATCTCAAGCGTTACACCCAGGTCGAGGTGCTCGAAAAGATCGATCCCGCCATCAAGCACCGCCGCATCACGGCGGATCAGTCCGCCCCGCAGGTGGACCCGGAGAGCGCCTATCAGCGGCATCCGAATCGTCGCTGGTGCGAGCCGGAGGGAAGTCTTTGCATCGAGTCGCGTTATCCGCTGGAAGGCAAGCTGCCGGTCGGCATCCGGCTCGCCAACAAGCTGGAGGAGAGCGGCAAGAAAATTTCCGAGTTCATGGAGTTCCAGACGGAGATCCGCACGTTGCCGCCTGACGAGATCGAACGGGCCGGATACGCCAAGCTCACGGCTCTCGATGCTCCCGTGACCGGGGTGCTGGAACAGACGATCTTCCATGTGAACCAAGTCATGCAGTTCGGAAAGCTGGTGACCGTTCTTCAGCCCTATCCTGCCGATGCGGGCAGGACCGTCGCGACCGTGTTCATGACCCTCGCGGTCGAGACAGATGTCCTGGAACGCAAGAAGGAATTCGAGAGCGTTCCTGTTCTCAGGAACCTTATCCCGGCGCAGGTGCTGATGGGCAAAAGCTCCTTCAATTCCGGGACTTCAATCAGCGCTGGGCTCCCCGATTACGTCCGCAACCGCATCCGGGCCATCGCCGGTCAGCTCGGGCAATAAGCTCGCTGCGGCGCATCCGAAAACGAAAAAGCCCCGTTCCAGTGAGGCCGAACGGGGCTGCAGAGTCTGCGGAGGCGACAAGGGGTTGCGGGGAATGGTGCCTCCGTAACGGATTAAGCGTTCAACTTGATCAATGTTCCTTGTGAAATGTCATTCTTGAACCTTGGCCGGCATCAATTTTCCTTGATTGCGCCCTATTCGGAACCCTCATTCCTCTCTGAGCAACGACCACAGGTGTGGTGGAACGCCGCACAGGAGTAACAATCGCGCTTCGAGGTTGTTGGAGCCGGGCAGTCAGCGTTTCTTCCTCCCGAACTTGCCTTCCCTGGCCTTACCAGGGAAGGCCTTTTCGTTGGTGCTTGGACGGTCTTCTGGAGCAGCTTTCCTTCCATACTCTTCCGTTCGTAGGCCCGCACTGATATCTCCCGAATCGGTTTTCGGGTTTTAAAGGTCCTTCCGCCGGCTTGGCGGCGTGACCGATGCTGAAGAGGTGCCTTTCCATGGCCAAGGCCATTCATTCGATGATCCGGGTGCTCGACGAGCAGCGCTCCCTCGCATTCTATGAGAAGGCGTTCGGTCTCGCGGTCGCGGAACGGTTGGCGTTCGAGGGCTTCACGCTTGTTTATCTGAGCAACGGGGACAGCGAGTTCGAACTGGAGCTGACGATCAACCATGACCGGACGGAGCCCTATGCGATCGGCGACGGCTATGGGCATCTGGCTTTCTCCGTGGATGATCTTGAGGCGGAGCATGCCCGTTTCGACTCTCTCGGCCTGAGTTCCACGCCGCTCAGGGAGCTGAAGCTCGAAGGCAAGCCTCCCGCGCGGTTCTTCTTCGTGCAGGACCCGGACGGTTACAAGATTGAAGTGCTTCAGCGCGGCGGCCGCTACAAGTAACCTGGACCTGTCACGCCGCCGACAACCTATCTTGCCCGAGAGACACCCCTTGGCCATCCGTCCGATCGTTCGCTTTCCCGATCCTCGCCTGCGCCGGAAGGCAGAGGCCGTCGGCTCCATCGACGATGAGGTAAGGGGACACGCCCTGGACCTGACGGAGACCATGCACGCAGCCCCGGGGATCGGCATCACGGCGCCGCATGTCGGGATTCTCCGGCGGATCGTGGTGATCCAGTTGGAATCCGATCCTGCGCCGCACATCTATGTCGATCCGGAAATCGTCTGGTTTTCTCCCGACATGATCCGCCATGTGGAGGGGAGCGTCTCGATGCCGGGCGTCACCGACGAACTGGAGCGCCACGCCCGGGTGCGGGTGCGCTACAGGAGACTCGACGGGGCAGATCATGAGGAGGAGGCGGAGGGTCTGATGGCCGTCTGCCTCCAGCACGAAATCGATCAGCTCGACGGCATCTTCTGGATCGACCGTCTGTCGAAGTTGAAGCGGGACCGCCTGATCAAGCGGTTCGAAAAGCTCCATCGCATCAGGGCCTGATGGTGGAGGGTCTCTGTTGTTGGAGTTTGCAAGCCGTGTTCGAAATCTACCGCATTGAAACCGTAGCCTCGGAAGAGTCGGGCGGAGGTGTCATCCGCCGGATCATGGTGCGCACCGACTCGCTCGACAAGGCGAAGGAGCGGGCGCTGAAAGTCTTCTCGCTCGCCCGCCGTCCGCAATCCCGCGATCCGGAGGTCGAGGCCGTCCGCGTCCTGAACGGAGCCGGCCACGAGGTCTTTTCGATCAGCACCAGGGATTAGGTTCCTGTCCCTATCTGTCTGCTCGTCGACCGCCTGAGAACCGGAGCGCCTGGGGATAAGCCAAACACCATTTGACAGCGCGCGCATTCACCGGTACTTGCGCGCCTCCATCGCAAGAAATGCTCGATCGAGCGGCGAGCGATGCGAGGAAATGCGCGGGCGTAGCTCAGTCGGTTAGAGTGCCGGCCTGTCACGCCGGAGGTCGCGGGTTCGAGCCCCGTCGCCCGCGCCACTCTCCTCATCCGCAATCGCGGCACCGATCCCAAAACTTCAGCATGGCTCCAAAACGGGAGTTGCTGTGCGTTGGAAAGAACAGAGGAGCCGCGATGGGCCCCTCTGTCGTCTTCATCGTCTAGAGCAGTTTTCGGTGAAGTGGATCCGGTTCACCGTCAAAAATGCGGTCAAACAGAGAAGAGAGCTGACTCTACGTTCGTGGAAACAGCTCTTAGCTTCAGTCGACCCGTCAGGCGATCTTGCCGCCGCCCTTCTTCGTGACGACGAGCAGGGACGGGCGAGGCGGCATGCCGTCCTTGAAGTCCGGCCAGCGGGTGATCGGATTCTCGAAGCTCGCAGGAGCGCCTTCTTCCGCTTCGCCGGGGTGCTGCACGGCGAGGAACAGAGTCTCGTCGTTGGGCGTGAAGAACGGGCCGCACATTTCCGCTCCGACCGGAACCCGGAAGAAGTGCTTGGAGGTGCCGCGCATCTCACCTTCCGTTTCCAGGGCCCAGAGGCCGTCTGCCCGGCCGGTCGCCTTGGCGTTGTTGCCGTCGGTGGAGATCCAGAGCCGCCCCTGGCTGTCGATGGCGCAGTTGTCTGGCATGCCGAACCAGCCGTTCTTGGTCGTCTCCGACGAGAAGGTTGCGCCGACCGATGCCACGGCGGGATCGCCGCATTTTACCAGCACTTCCCAGGTGAAGGCGGTCGAGGCGTGGTCGCCGCCCTCCGGCATCATCTCGACGATGTGGCCGAAAGCGTTGTTCGCACGCGGATTGGCCGCGTCCACCTGATCTTCCTTGCGGCGCGTGTTGTTCGTCAGCATGACGTAGACGCGGTTGGTCTGCGGATTGGCCTCGATGTCCTCGGGACGGTCCATCTTGGTGGCCCCGAGAAGATCCGCCGCGCGGCGTGTTTCGATCAGCACGTCGGCCTGGCTCTTGAAGCCGTTGGCCTCGGTGAGGGGACCCTGGCCATGCACCAGCGGCAGCCATGTCCCCTTGCCGTCCGGGTTGTACTTAGCCACGTACAAGGTGCCCTCGTCGAGCAGCCCGAAGTTGGCGGCGCGGTTCTGCTTGTCGACCTTGCCTGCGGTGACGAACTTGTAGACGTAATCGAAGCGCTCGTCGTCGCCGAGATAAATCACGTAGCGGCCGTCGCTGTTGGTGATGCCCGCGGCGCCTTCATGCTTGGTGCGGCCGAGCGCGGTGCGCTTCTTCGGTACGAAGGTAGGATCGAACGGATCGATCTCGACCACCCAGCCGAAGCGGTTGGCCTCGTTCGGCTCCTTGGCGAGGTCGAAGCGGTCGTGGAACTTGCCCCAGGCATAGGCCGGCGTGCCGATGCCGTAGCGCTTATAGTTCTTCGCTTCGGGATGGGTGTCGCCGAGAGCGCCCCAGAAATAGCCGTTGAAGTTCTCTTCGCAGCTGAGCCAGGTGCCCCAGGGCGTCACGCCGCCGGCGCAGTTGTTGACCATGCCGTTCACCTTGCGGCCCGTCGCGTCGGCCGAGGTATTCATCCGGTCGTGGCCGGCCGCAGGACCCGTGATGTCCATGGGGGTCTCGGCCGTGATGCGGCGGGTGTATTTGGAATCCTTCACCACCTGCCATTCGCCGTTCACCCGACGGATCTCGACCACGGCACCGCCATGGGCGGCCATTTCGATGTCGACCAGGTCCTTCGTCATCCTGGCGAAGGCGACGTCCTTGGCATCCTGGATACCGACACCCGGGAACATCAGCTCCTCGTTGGTATATTCGTGGTTCGCCACGAGAAGGCCGTGGTCGCTGGAGCCGTCGATCGGAATGTAGCCGACGAAGTCGGTGTTGTAGCCGAACTGCCGAGCCTGCTTCTCCGCCGTCTGATTCTGCGGGTCGAATTCGGGCGTGTCGGAGAAAAGCGGGTCGCCCCAGCGCAGGAGTACCTTCGCATCGTAGCCTTCGGCGACGTGGTGGGTCTGGTCGACGCCTGCTTCGATCTCCTTGAAGTCGAAGGACCTGGCAGTCCCCTTCTTGGCCGGCTGCTCGTTGGCCGCCAGGGCGCGGGTGCCAACGGTCGCGGAGATCGCCGCAACGGCCAGGGAACCGCGCAGAAGGTCGCGGCGGTTGAAACGCGTGGCGATGATCTCGCCCATGGTGAGGTTGTGCGTCGGGTTCACACCGACATCACCTGAATCTTCCAGATCGCTTGCGCGCAGGCGGGCCTTGTGCTCGTCCATCTCGGCTTCTCCGTCTCCTGGGGACGGATTCGAGTTAGAACGGTTCCATGTAAGCTTGGTGACAGTCCAGCCGGTACGAGGCTTCGGCAGGGGACATTCCGAAGCGGATCGTATATGGTCGCGGGATGAGCAACGATGTTTCCGCACTCCGCGAGCAATTGTCGGACCAATGGCAAAAGGTCGCCATCGACCTGATCCGCAAGGGCATTCCGGCCGATCTCGTCTTTGAATCCCTCCTGACGGTCGGACTCGCCGGTCAGGTCGAGCTCCAGGGCAAGCACATGATGGCCGGCAAGCTCGTGGCCATCGCCGAGCAATTGTCAGAGCAGGTCAGGCAGGAGAAGGCCGCCCTGCAGGAGGCCTCCGGCGCGACGAAGAACTAGCCGTCCAGAAAGCGCTTTTCGACTTACGGCTAAAGCATTGCCAAAATCGTGCGTCGGGCCATGTACGAGTGCAACATCTGGAGTTACTGCCGCGTTAGCTCGGCGAAGCTCCACGAAGCGGCCATCGCTGCTTCTCCGCCCACCAGACGAAATGGGGTCATGCCCTCATGCAGCCGGCGCTAGACAGCAACACCTTGGACCGCCTGATCACTCTCGGACGTCAGCAAGGCCACCTCACGAACCGGGATCTCGAAGACAATCTGCCCATCGCATCCATGAGGGCGGAGGACATCGCCCTCATCGTCGTTCAGATCGAGGAGAGCGGCGTTCCGGTGGAACTGGACGGCAGCCTCCTGTCCTCGAATGCGAAGCCGATCCCCGCTCCCGCCCGAAGCGCCGTCATCATTCCCTTCCCGGATCGTGCTGCGGCCGCCCGGATGAAGCAGCGCAAGGTCCCCCTTCAGAAAGCGGCGGCATCCGCTCCCGCCGCCAAACCGGCAGGGCACAAGAGCCGGGCCGCCCATTGGGCAGTCGCCGCGGCAGGCTTCCTCGTGCTCGCGCTGCTGATCGGAATCGTCGCGATACTGGGCGTCTGACGCGACCCGCCAAACTCAGAGTTCCGCCCGAGCCTCGTCTATCAGGGGCAGAGGTTTGACGGCCGGCCCGGTGAAATGGGTGATGCTTAGGTCGTTCTTCGCGGCGGTCGTGAAGCCGAGATCGAGGAACGCCGTCTTCGGTTCGAAGAGGGATTTCGCTGCAGCCGTCGCGTCATACCCGAGAATGGGCTTCAGTTCGGGAACGACCTTCGGAGCCGGAGTTGGAACAAGCGCAGCTAGCGCACCCGGCGCCATATCCGGCATCCCGCCCACCGACGCGACCTGGATTTCCGACGGGCGCCTCGGCGGAAGAGGCGCGGCCGTCACCATGGCCTCCTTGACACTCTCTGCATCGGCCGAGGCAACCATCGTAGCCGGGCTCGGGGCCGGAGTCTCCGCCTGCGGCGGCGCAGCGTTCTTGCGGCCGAAGAGGTTGGCGAGCACGCCACCGATGGACGGACCGCCGCCGGCCGAGGCCTGGGTGGCGAGGGCGGCGTTGCGGGGCAGGATCTCGGCCTTTGCCAGCTCGTAGCCGGGGAGGGGCTTGCCGTTGGAGGGAAGGTGAAGGGTCTTTCCGTCGGGAAACAGCTGCGCGAGCTGTTGCTGAGTCATACGGGGCCACGCCCGCACGTTGCCGGTGTCCACATGGACGAAGGCGGAAGACGAATAATAGCCCACGCCGCCATATTGCATCTTCATGGCGATGGCGCGCAGGCGCGCGGTATCCACGTCGGGAAGGCGGATGTCCATGGCCTTGCCGAGCATGTGCTGGCTGTGCTCGGCCACGCCGCTCGACCGTCGGCGCAGGGCGCCGTTGGTTTCCGGCGACCGATAGGCGGAGATGATGTTGATGGGCTGCGACGAGCCGGATTCCCGATAGACTTCCCAGATGATGTCGAACAGGCGCGGGTCTATCTGCGCCGGCTTCTCGACCCGCCAATCCCGCAGGAACCAGTTGAGCTGCTGCAAGGCTCCAGAATCGTATTGCCCGTCACGACGGAAGGTGACGGTCAAGTTCTCACGCGTGTGGGTGTGATAGAAGCTGAGAGTGCGCGTGTCTCCGAAGGCGGCGGCGTCCTGGGTCCGGGCGGTCGCCATTATGAGAAAGGAAACCGCACTCAGGAAGCCGAATGCCAGATACGAAGCCGTCTTCCTACCGGGCAGGTATTTGCGTACGGATGCAGAGATCGTTCCGCATCCGCCATCCGATCGTCCGGATCGGGCGAAAATTCGCGCCATGGTTGTTGGTTCCCGCGTCCCTTGAGCGACGTGTGGCCGTTAACCATGGCAAAAATAGGCGCAAATCCTCCCTTTTCGCTTAATAAACCGATGCGGCGGTCTGGTTGCGCTTTGGTCGGTTCGACGGCGAGGACAGGACGACCACCTTCGTTCCGGTCGGCGTGTGGTTGTAAAGATCAATCACGTCCTGGTTGATCATGCGGATGCAGCCGGACGAAACATTGGTGCCGATGGTCCAGGGCTCGAACGTGCCGTGGATGCGATAGAGTGTGTCCTTGTTGCCCTGCCAGAGGTACAGCGCGCGGGCCCCGAGGGGGTTGCCGGGCCCGCCGGGCATGCCGGGTCCGCCGGGCAATTCGCCCATCTGGTTCATAAGCTCGGGCTGGCGGCCGAACATCTCCTTCGGCGGATACCAGTCCGGCCATTCCTGCTTGTCCCGGATGGTAGCGGTTCCGGACCAGCTGAACCCCGACCGGCCGACGCCGACTCCATAGCGCACGGCCATGCCGTCGCGCATGACGAGGTAGAGATAGCGCGACCGTGGATCGATCACGATGGTTCCGGGTGCCTCGGCGGTGTCATACTCGACCACGCGCCGCAGGAAGGCCGGGTTGATCCTTGACAATTGGATGCCCGGGATCGGGAAGAGATCGTCGTCGATCGGCCCGTATATGCGCTGATACGCAGACGCCTCCCGCATTGATTGGGCGAGGGCGCCGAGGTTCGGCAGAGCTGCGCCGGCGGCAGCGGCTCCGAGCATGAAGGTTCGGCGGCTGAGGTCCATGGTGCTCTCCCGGCATTCTTAACTCGACAATAAGAAGACGCAGGACCCGCCGTGTCGGTTTCATGCTAGCAGCTATGCTTCGAAGGTAATGAAAAGCCTGGCCGTTCCGATCCGAGGCGGCCGAGGGCAGGGGCCGCTTGTGATGGTGTTGGAAAATCTCTCCTGGTCATGGTTCGCCGGCGTCGGAATGCTCGGGGTCCTGTTCGTTCTGGTCCTCTTCTGGACCCGCAAGCCGCGCTACCGGCGCCATTCGATCATGACGGACAACGAGAGGGAGTTTTACCAGCGCCTTCTTGCCGCCTGCCCTGACTGCCAGATCTGGCCTCAGGTTCCGATCCTGGCGCTCGTCCGACCCGATGCCAAGGAAGGCAGCCGCGCGTTCTGGATGGCTTTCAAGAAGATCTCCAACACGCGCGTCGATTGGGTCGTCGTCCAGGATTTGGAGGTGATCGCCGTCGTGGAACTCGACGACCGATCCCACGATGCCCGGAAGGACGCGCAGCGCGACAAGGTCCTGAAGTCGTGCGGTTATCGCGTGGTCCGGTTCAGTTCTAGCCGCAGGCCCGATCCGTGGCAGATCCACGAAGCCGTCTTCCAATCCCAGTGAGGATTCAGGGGCGTTCCGCTCCCTGATTTTCGGCGCGGAAGCTCTCGAACACCTCTTGCCTTAAGGCATCCGGCTCCGAGAGGTAGCGGGCCGAGTGGTGGAACGGCGTGACGTTTCGGACCTCGGCCTCGCGGGCGATGGACCCGGATTCCTGCGCCGTCAGGTGGAGGGAGGCAACGGCGAGGGGACGGTCGCGCTCCAGGAAGACGGCTTCGATGAAGAGCTGGTCGGCCTGGCGGGCAAGCCCAAGAATCTTGGCCCGGTTCTCCGGATGGGGCGCAGCATCGGTGACATAGACGACCACCTGCCCGGGAGCGACGCGCAAGGCCCGCTCCTTCAGGTCGCCGAGGCGGATGTTTCGTCCTCCAGGAACAGCAACGGAATGATCGTCGGACAAGCCGATGCGGACCGCGCGCTTGGCCTCGTTGAGCCACGGACCTGCTGGCAGGTTCAGGTCGTCCAACGCCTCCCCCCATACATTTACCTGGAGAACCTCCCTCAAGGCGAAGGCGAGGGAAGGAATGCCGTGATCCAGGGCCACCGCGTCGATCCCGAACTCATCCTCCTTCCAGGCGACGCCCTTCGGAAACGTAGGCGGCTCGATGTCGCGCCGGGCAAAGGCTTCTCGCGCATGAAACTCTGCGGCCCGTGTCAGTCGGGAGCCGTCGTAATCCATAGCCCTCAGGCAGAAATCGACCGAATTCTCGTCCAGGAGGTTCCAGGTGAAGCCCCGGATCCGGTGCTCGATCTGGGCGGCAAAGCCCGGTGGGCCGATGAGGGTCAGGGGGAATGGGCGATGAAGGCACAGCCGGAACAGCCGATCGAAGCCAGCCATATGGTCGACATGGGTGTGAGAGACGAAGACATGGCTCACACGCAGCAATTCACGGGCGGAGAGCGTACTCACGTCGCCGAGGTCGAAGAGAATGGCCCGTCGGCCGTAACGGAAATCGAGATACACGCCTGGATCGCTGAACGGATCGTTCACGAGACGGGGTTGAACAAGCCAACTCATGCCGGGCCAACGGTTCCGGATTCGGCTGGTTCCTATGCGTAGGGCGGGCCCGTGGAACGGGCCCGCCCTCATTCTGAACCTACCGGCCGAGCCGGTTCGAAATAAAGCTGTTTAGGGCTGTTATTCCTCCACCTCATCAGGATCGGTCACGTCGACCAGGAACATGATGTAGGGGCCCTCGTCCTCCTCATCATCCTCGTCCTCGTCGAAATCGGCGCTCTCGAACTCGTTCTTTTCCTCTTCGGTCGCGGCCCGGACGTTGAGGGTCGCGAACCCGTCCCACAAGGGAGCGCCGTCGCTCTCCAGAACCTTGAGATCGTCCTTGAAGTCCTCGCTCATGAGGAGTTCGCGGGCTTCATCCTCATCGGCATTGGTGATGGCAACAGGTTTGTCGCTGATGGTGAGCGTGAACATGATTCTTCCTTTCCATTCGCCCGCAAGGGATACTCGTAAACGCTCGACCCTGCACGTTCGTGGCAGAGGTTCTGCACAGAAGCGATAGGAAAGAGGCCGGACCTTGGCCCGGCCGGAAACCCGGCGGTTTTCGCCTATTCGACGCCCTTCTTCTTGAGCCAAGCCCGCATCTCGGCGATTTCCCGCTCCTGCTCCCGGATCACGTCAGTGGCCCAATTACGGACCTGTTCGTCCTTGCCGTGCTGCAATGCCACCTTGGCCATGTCGATGGCGCCCTGGTGATGGGGGATCATGCCGCGCACGAAGTCCACGTCCGGGTCACCGCTGAAGGTGATGTCCATGTCGCGGTGCATTGTCTCGTTGGCCTGGCGGTAACCCTGCGTGGCGGGCGTATCCGCCTTCTGGGCCGTCTGTGCCGGTGCGGAGTGGCCGGAATGGCCACTATGCATTCCCTGAGCCTGGGCGAGAATGGGGAAGGCGGACAGAGCAATGGTGAGGGCAAGGAAGCGAAGTTTCATCATTGTTTCTCTTGAGATGGAATGGAAATCGTAAGCCGATCCGGGAGATGTCCGGCCTCAAGCCTCATGCTGAGAAAGAAGTCGGGCCGGAAATCCAGCCTTGTCCAAGGCGGAGAGCAGGAGCGCTTCTCCCTGGCTCGAAGCCACGGTCACGACGTGGCTTTCCAGGTCGCCGTCAACCTGGGCTTGCGGGTCGATCCTCTGGATCGCCTGCCTGACGCTTCTCAGGCAACCGCCGCAAGTCATATCGGGAACATGAAAACGATACATGGTCGGGATCCTTCCTTTTAGGGTCCCGAGGGGTCTAGGCCTTGCCACGATGGGAAGGTCAAGCGAGGTCTTTCAGGTTATTCAGGCTATGTGGCGGTCAACATAAAGGATCTGATTGCAGCCGCTTATCTTCTTCGGGTAGCTCTGTTATCGCGGATAACGATACAACACGGTTCAGGAGTGGCCGAATGTGCCCGGTAAGACGCGTATGAAGGTTGTAACCCATAGCGGCACGTTCCATGCCGACGATGTCTTCGCCTTCTCCATTCTGCGGGAGGCGCTGGGGCCTTTCGCGTTTGAGCGCACCCGCGATCCTGGCCTCATCGAGACGGCTGATCTTGTCTTCGATGTCGGCGGTACCTACGACGTCGCGCGCGGGCGCTACGACCATCACATGCGGGACCTGCCGCGGCGGCCCGACGGCACGCCCTACAGCTCGGTGGGCCTGATCTGGCGAGATTTCGGACGCAACGCTCTGCCTAACTTCATTCCCGGCATCGACGAGGATCTTTTGGACCCGGTCTGGCAGGACATCGATACCAGCTTCATCCTGGCCATCGATCAAGCCGACAACGGGGTGGCGTCGATCAACCAGGGCCACCTGTCGCTCCTGATCGAGGCCTTCAATCCGACCTGGGCCAGCGATCAGTCCTATGACGACGCTTTTCTCGAGGCGGCCGATTTCGCCCGGGGCATCCTCGTTCGGGCCTGCCGACAGGCCCATGCGGAGGCGCAGGCCCAATCGCTGGTGCTGTCCGCCGCCAGGAAAGCACGGGACCCCCGCGTCATCGTTCTCCATCATAAGCTGCCTTGGGAGAAGGCCGTCTTCGAGGGTGGACTGCGCGACCTGCTGTTCATCATCTACCCGAACGAGGACGCTACGGCCTGGTATTGCCGCACGATCCCGCCGGAACCCAACTCCTTCGGCCAGAGACTGTCCCTGCCGGAAGCATGGCGGGGCTTGCAGGAGGAGGAGTTTTCCCAAGCAGCGGGGATCGACGACGGGGTCTTCTGCCATCCGAGCGGGTTCATCTGTGGAGCGCGTTCGCAGGAATCCGCGGTCCGGCTGGCCGAGAAGGCGATCGCCGCCGGTTGATCGTCCGGGCCTCATCCTTCAGGATTGAGCCATGAAGCAGGTGCCTGTCGTCTCCCATCCCGCCTACGAGGCCGTCATGCCCGACGGTCATCGTTTCCCCATGCGGAAATATGGCCGCCTCGCCGAGGTCATCATGGAGAAGGGACTGGTGCCGGGTGGCTTCGCCAAGCCGGAGGAGGCCTCGGCGGAGCTGGTCGCGCTGGCCCATGATCGCGCTTACGTCGATCAGGTCTTCGCCTGCACTGTTCCACGCGAGATCGAGCGGCGGATCGGCCTTCCCATCAGCGAGAGCGTGGTCCGCCGTGCGCGGGCCTCTGCGGGTGGGACATTGCTTGCGGCCCGATTGGCCCTTCAGCACGGGCTTGCGGGCAGCACGGCCGGCGGCAGCCATCATGGGCAGCGGGAGACCGGCGCCGGGTTCTGCGTCTTTAACGATGTCGCCATCGCGGCCAAGGCGCTCCATGCCGAGGGTGCGATCGGCCACGCCCTGATCGTCGATCTGGACGTGCATCAGGGCGACGGCACGGCCGATTGCCTGCGCGATGAGCCGGACCTCTTCACCTTCTCCATGCACGCGGAGAAGAACTATCCCGTCCGCAAGATCCCGAGCGATCTCGATGTGGGTCTGCCCGACGCCCTGGAGGACGAGGCCTATCTCGAGGTGCTCCAGGCGCACCTGCCGCGCCTTCTCGATGCCATCGAGCCGGATCTCGTCTTCTTCAATGCGGGCGTCGATCCGCACCGGGACGACAAGCTCGGACGGCTGGCGCTCTCCGACGAGGGCCTGCGCCGGCGCGACGATTACGTGATCGAACAGGCCCGCAGCCGCCAGATTCCCCTCGTGGCCGTCATCGGCGGCGGCTACTCAAGCGACATCGAATCCCTGGCCCGGCGCCATGCCACCGTATTCGAAGCGATGGCGGCTCGGAGCGAAAGGGAATAGGCGATTAGCGCGCCAGGGACGCCGCAAGCTGCGCGGCGAGGGCTGCGTTGTTCTTCACAAGGGCGATATTGGTCGCGAGGCTTCGCCCGGCCGTTTTGTCGAAAAGATGCGACAGCAGGAACGGTGTCACGGCCTTTCCGACGATGCCGAGGGCCTTCGCCTCGGCTACAGCCGCGTCGATGAATTCCTTCATCTCGGCGGCTGGGATCTCGTTGTCTGCCGGGACAGGATTCGCCACGAGGACGCCGCCGTCGAGCCCCAGGGACTCCTTGGTGCGGATCAGGTCGGCCATCGCGTCCGGACTGTCGAGACGCAGGGGCACTGAGAGCTCGCTCGTCCGGCTCCAGAAGGCCGGGAACCGGTCCGTCCGGTAGCCGACCACGGGCACGCCGCGGGTTTCGAGATATTCGAGGGTGCGCGGCAGGTCGAGGATTGCCTTGGCGCCTGCGCAGATCACCGCCACGGGCGTGCGGGCGAGTTCGTCGAGATCGGCCGAGATGTCCATCGTATCCTGGACGCCTTTATGGACGCCGCCGATGCCTCCGGTGGCGAAGACGCGGATACCGGCCAGATGGGCGCAGATCATAGTGGCGGCCACGGTCGTCGCTCCATGCCGCCCCGAGGCGACCGCATAGGGCAGGTCGGCGCGGCTCAGCTTCATCACGTCCTTGGCCGTGCCGAGCCAATCGAGCTCCGCATCGGAGAGGCCGATCTTGATGCGCCCCTCGATGATCGCGATCGTCGCCGGAACGGCGCCGTTGTCGCGCACCACCGCCTCCACCTCGCGAGCCGTCGCGACATTCTGCGGATGGGGCATGCCATGGGTGATGATGGTGGATTCCAGGGCCACGACTGCCCCGCCTGCGGACAACGTGGTCTGCACCTCGGGAGCGATGTCTAGAACCCGGTCGGCGATGTCGTGCTTCATGGGAGCTCCCGTTCCAACGTAGGCCTTGATCTAGCGAGCAAGGCGGAATCCAGCAAGGCGAGGGACAGGTCGGACCGGACGCTAACGGGGCTCTCGACGGTCAGGGCCGCCGCGACTGTGCCGAGCCGGGCTGCATCGACCAGGGAGGCATCCCCCAGGAGCGCCACGAGCGTCGCGGCGATCAGGGCATCGCCCGCGCCGGTCGCGTCGACGGTCTCGGCCTTGACCGCGTCCACCGCCGCAATCCCGGTCGGGTCCGCAGCGACAAGTCCCTTGCTCCCAAGCGTCAGGACGATCTGCTCCGCCCCGCGGGCGAGCAGGGACTGCGCGGCCGCCTCGGGCGAAATCTCCGGACGGTCGAGATAGACACGCGCTTCGTCGAGATTGAGGAAGAGCACACCGATGCCGCTCAGATCCTGCGGCAGGCGTGCGATCTTGGGGGTCGAGACTGCGTCGAGGGCGAGCATCAGGGCATGCTGCCGGGCAAGCCCGATAAGCTCGTGCAGGGTCTCCGACGGCAGGTTGCAATCGGCAAAGATCCACGCCGATCCGAAAGCCGGCAGCATCCCATGGAGCAGGGCAGGGCTGATCCCGTCGAGGATCGCCATGTCGGCGAGGCCGATGGCGAGCTCTCCGTCCGGCTGGAGCACGGCCACATATTCGGCCGTCGCGTGCGTGTCAGACAGAGCCACCGTCCGCGTGTCGACCCCGAGGTGGTTCAGGTGGCCGAGCAGCGCGCGGCCGTTGTCATCGTCGCCGACGATGGAGGCGAGGGACACCTGGGTTCCAAGCCGCGCCATATTCTCCGCCACGTTGCGGGCGACGCCGCCGAACGAACGTTCCGACACGACGGGATTGGACGTCCCCGGCCGGATTGTCGCCATGCCGCGGTACTTGCGGTCGACGGCCGCGCCGCCGATGCAGATGATCCTGCTTGCTCCCGGCTCCATGCTCTCGATCCACCCTTCGACCATCCTGCAGAGACGATATGACGAAAGGTGGGCCTTGCGGCAATGGCCCTAGGCGCCGCGCCGCCAGATTGAGATGGATCAATGCCGGGACCGGTCATCCTCATAGGATTATTCGACGGCATGGAGGCAGCCATGGATCTGGGATCGGCGATCAGGCGGTGGAAAGCGAACTGGATGCGTATGCATGAACTCGACTCCCTCGACCATGATCAGCGTGAGGCCATGGCCCGGGATATCGGAGTGTCGCCGGACATGCTTCCCATTCTCGCTGCGCGGGGGCCCGAGGCGGGACAGGAACTTCCGCGGCTCATGAAGGCGCTCTCCCTCGATGCCGACCATATCAGGCACATTCATGCCGCCCTGATGCGCGACATGAGTCTGACCTGCTCGGGATGTACGGCGGCGGTCCGTTGCCGGGACGATCTCGCGCAGGGGCAGGCTGAGTCTCACTACGGCGAGTACTGCCCCAATGCCGAGGCTCTTCAGGAGCTTCAGGGCAAAAGTGCCTCAAGCGTGTGATGAGGCGCGAGGCGGAGAGAATTCCTGCCCTGTCTCAGAAGGAGTAGCGGCCCGGTCAGGTATTCATCCGCCGATAACATATGTTTATTCTCAGGTCGGCCGACCGCACGGGCGGTGGGGGCGGATCTTTACCGGTACACGAGTTTGCCAGATATCGTGATGGGCCGCGCTTCGTGCTCACGGGCTGACCCTTAGATCTTTCCACGAACGGAGAGACGCTTTCGGCGAGGCTGGCGGACCATCCCTGCAGGGGAGGTGATATGTCTGCTGCGAGTGCAGCCGAGCCTCGTGTTGCATTGGGAGGCTCTTCGTCCAGAGCCCGTAACCGGATCGTCCTTGCGGCCGCCCTTGCGTCCGGCCTGTCGTTTCTCATGGCCGCTTTCGTCATCTCCTGGCATGTGGTGCCGGGCCGCCACGATGCCGTTCAACGTGGCCAGTCCCTGGCGGCTGCGGCATCCCGAGGACTCGAGCGAGAGACCGATGCGCTCGGGAACGTCCTGAAGGGGCTTGCCGCCTCGCCGCTTCTGACGGCCGACGATCTGGCTGCCTTCCACCGGCAGCTCCTTGCAACGCCCCGTCCTGACGGATCCCGCTTCATCCTGTGGAACCAGGAGCGCGCGATCCTCAGTTCGGCTTTCGCCTATGAGGGGCATCTGCCTTCCCTCAGCCTGTTTCCGGTTGCCGATCAGTCCGTGCAGTCGATCCTTCGCGGTGGCATATCTCTGTCCGGGCGGCTCTACGCGCCTTTGACGAGGGATTGGGTCTTGGCCGTGAGTCTGCCGTTCGCGGGCTCTGGCCGGGATAGCGAACGGATCCTGACTCTCGCCGTGCCGGAGGCCTACTTCGGCAAGGTCATCCGTGAAAGCAGCCCACCGGCCGGCTGGACGGTGTTCCTCCTTGACCGCAATCTTCAGCAGGTGAGATGGGACGAGACGGATCTGCCGCTGGCCTCGCTCCTGCGTCCCCGACTTGCCGAGGCCCTGACGCGAGGGGCCCGGAATGGGCACTTCGACGTTGATGGGAATGGCGGCATGCTCGTCTCCTTCGCGCATTCCGGCAGTACAGGCTATACAACCGTGTCGATGGTCTCGGCGGCCCTGATCGATCCGCCGATCGCGTCGGCCCACCGTTGGCTCTGGTACGCGGGAATGCTCCTGGCCCTGGTGGGAACGGCGTCTGCCGGCGTCGCGCTCAGGAATATCGGCTCGGCGCGCGCTTCGACATCGCTTACGGTTTCGACGAGAGGGCAATCCCGGTCTCGGGTCCCGCCTGCGCCGGAGAGGGAGTTCCTCCAGGCGTCCCTGGATGCTCTTTCGGCTCACATTGCGGTTCTCGACGAAACGGGCACGGTCGTTTCCGTAAACCAAGCGTGGGAGGCGTTCGCCAGGGACAACGGATATTCCGGCCCCGCCTACGGCCTCGGCACGAACTATCTCGATGTCTGCGCACGCGCCCGGCACGCCGACCCGGCCCTCGGACCGATCCACGATGGTCTCGCGGACGTCCTCACGGGGCGGACGCGGGAGTACCGCGACGTTTACCGGTGCGATGGTCCTGATCGGCCGCGCTGGTTCCAGATGCGCGTGACTCGTTTCCTGGCCGGGGGATTGTCCCGCACCATCGTGGCTCACGAAGACATCACCGAGCTCGTCGCCGTCAGGGCCGAGATCAACGCCTTGTCGGAACGCCTCCTGAATGTGCAAGAGGAGGAGCGAGAGAGGATCGCCGTGGAGCTCCACGACTCGACCGCGCAGCATCTCGTGGCCGTGAGCCTTAATCTGATGCAGGTTGGGAGCCTCCGTCTTCCACCCTCGGGGCGCCGCATCCTCGACGAGATCGACCGCTCGCTGGAGGAGGCCCTGAAGGAACTGAGGATCTTCACTTACCTGCTCCACCCGCCCGGATTGGAGAACGACGGTCTCGTGAGCACGATCCGGAATTTCGCCGAGGGTTTCGCGAAGCGGACGGACCTCGAGACGATCCTGCGCTTCGATGAGGCCGCCGATGGGCTGTCGGTCGATCTCCAGCGCGCCCTGTTCCGCATCGTCCAGGAGGGACTGGCGAATGTTCACCGCCATGCCGAGGCGTCCCAGGTTACTCTCAACCTGCGCCTGACATCCGACCAAGTGATCCTTTCCGTGGCGGATAACGGGCGCGGGATGCGCGGCGATCGGGGCGGGACAGGCGCGCGGCAGGCCAGTCTTGGCGTCGGGATCCCGGGCATGCGTATCCGCCTCGGTCGGTTCGGCGGCAGCCTCCGGATCCGCAGCGGCCGACGCGGCACCATCATCCGGGCGGCGGCCCCTCGCTGCGCGTCTATGGCAATGCTGCACAGGGCAGAGAAAAAAAGCTGGATAGGTCGGACATCCGCCCCATGAGGAATCGCCCGGGCGACTTTCAGGGTTTGCCCTGGTTCCGCACTCACGCTTTTAGGTTATAAAAAATGAACCTGGGGAGGGCGCAACCGACCATGACGCGCATCCTGATCGCCGATGACCATGATGTGGTTCGCTCGGGGCTCAATGCCATCCTGAGCAGCCAAACCGGGTGGCAGGTCGTCGCCGAGGCCGAAGACGGGCGCAAGGCCGTTGAGCTGGTCGCCGAGACCAGGCCGGACGTGGCCATTCTCGATTATCAGCTGCCCGCTCTCAACGGCGTTGATGCGACGCGTGAGATCCGCGCGATCAGGCCGCAGACGGAAGTTCTGATCTTCACCATGCATGAGAGCGAGCTGCTGCTGCGCGAGGCGCTCGAAGCAGGGGCCCGCGGCTATTTGCTGAAATCGGACGCCCGGAAATTTCTGATCGCGGCGGTCGAGTCCCTGTCGCAACACAAGCCCTTCTTCACGGGACGCATCTCCGAGGCGCTTCTGAACGCTTTCCTGTCACAGGGCCACGCCGCCGACGGCGCGCTGACGGCCCGGGAGCGGGGCGTGGTTCAGCTCATCGCGGAAGGCCACAGCAACAAGGAGGTGGCGCAGATCCTCGGCCTCAACCTAAAGACCGTTGAAAGCCACCGTGCCTCGGCCATGCGCAAGGTCAACGTCAATTCGACAGCGACCCTGGTCCGGTATGCGATCCGCAACAAGCTAGTCGAGCCCTAATGCAATCTGCTGGACTGATTCCGAGCCTGCCGGGCGGCGCGACGGCCGCCCGGCAGGCCCCTTTCAGTCGCCGCTTGCCCCTTCGGACATCTTCGCCAAGGCGTCCCCGACGGTGAAGGTGTTCGGCTTTTGAACCGCCGGAAAGTCCTTGAAGGTCTCCGCGAACTTCGCCGCCGCAGCTTGGGCCGCGTAAACGAAATAGGCGTTGTGGATCATCCAGTCGTAATAGGTATTGGAGGTGACCGGCGCGAATTCGTACGGGTCGGTACGGAGATTGAAGATCTTGGGCAGCCGCAGCCGAACGAACGGTTCCGCCCAGACACCGAGCGTACCTTGCATGCGCTGCTCCATGAACACGAGCTTCCAGTTGTCGTAACGAATGCCGAGCATGTCGCCGTCGTCACTGAAATAGAAGAAGAAGTTGCGCGGGCACTCCTTCGTCTCGCCGGTCAGGTATGGCAGCAGATTGAAGCCGTCGATGTGGTTCCTATAGGTCCGTCCGATCGCCTCATAGCCGGTCTTCAGCTTCTCCACGATATCGGGTGCTCCGGCCATGGCCAGGAAGGTCGGCAGCCAGTCGTGGTGCTGGATGATGCTGTTGGAGATCGAGCCCGCCTCGATCCTGCCGGGCCAGCGCACGATCAGCGGCACGCGGAAGGCACCTTCCCAATTAGTGTTCTTCTCGCTCCGGAACGGAGTCGTGGCGCCGTCCGGCCATGTATTCCGATGTGGTCCGTTATCGGTCGAGTACATCACGAACGTGTCGTCCGCGATGCCGAGCTCATCCAGATAGTTCAGGACGTCGCCGATGAGCTTGTCGTGGTCCACCATGGTGTCATGGTAGGGCGATTGCCAGCGCCCGGCCTGGCCCAGGCTTTCCGGCTTGGTATGCGTGATGAAGTGCATGTGGGTCGTGTTCAGCCAGACGAAGAACGGAGTGCCTGCATCGTTCTGGCGCTTGATGAAGTCTTTGGCCGCCGCGGCGAATTCCTCGTCGCAGGTTTCCATGCGCTTCCTGTTGAGGGGACCTGTATCCTCGATCTTCTGCTTGCCGACCTTACCCCAGCGGGGCATCTCCGTCGGATCGTCCTTGTCAGTCGCCCAGGAATGGATCACCCCGCGCGGGCCGAACATTTCGCGGAAGTGAGGGAATTCCTCCTTCTTGGGGTAGTCGTACATCTCCGGCTCTTCCTCGGCGTTGAGGTGGTAGAGATTGCCGAAGAACTCGTCGAAGCCGTGATTGGTCGGCAGCATATGGTTGAGGTCGCCGAGGTGATTCTTGCCGAACTGGCCCGTCGCATAACCCTGCTCCTTGAGCAATGCCGCGATGGTGACGGTCTTGTCGTTCATTCCGACGGGCGCGGCGGGCATGCCGACTTTGGACAAGCCGGTACGATAGACGCTCTGCCCCGTGATGAAGGACGAACGCCCGGCGGTGCAGGATTGCTCGCCGTATGAATCGGTGAACATCATGCCTTCCTTGGCGAGGCGGTCGATATTGGGCGTCTGGTAGCCCATGAGGCCGTGCGAGTAGCAGCTCAGGTTGGAGATGCCGATATCATCCCCCCAGATGACGAGAATGTTCGGCTTGCGGTCTTTAGGCGATTTGGCCATGACGGTGCTCCTCATTGTAAAGCTCTGGATTGCTTAGCTGTTTTCCTGCCCGCCGACGGCAGACAGGCCGGAACAAGAGGCGGGACGCAACGTTGTCGGCATCTGTTGATCGGCCTCGCGCGACATCTCGTGACAGCCTGTCCCGGGACAGGCGAGGCGCGTGAAGAGTTTGGAGAGTGGCGTGCTTCTTGACGACAAGTTTTCCTATGGCGGATGGAACGGCCCTACGTGTCGGTCCTGCAGGCAGCCGATCCTGCCGAGCGAGCAGGTGAAGCGCGTGGAGTTCAGGAATGACCCCGACGGGGCAAAGGGGCTGACCGGCGACTATCACCTGGTCTGCAGCCGACGCTTTGCTTCCTTGGCGCATGTGATCAACTTCAATCCCTGGGGCGGGTGGTAGGACAATCCGGTGTCTTGGACGCGTTCTCGGTCCGCCCTTCGTATCGGGAGGCTCTCGGGGCTTAGGTGTCATGACCGGCTCCTTGGATTGGGAGGGGTTCAAGGGGACGGGCCGGTCCCTCCTCAAACGAATGGCCCGACCTGAAAGACCATGCTGGTGATCGCCGCGACGCCGATCACCAGCAGCACCAGGGCGGTGATCAGCGTGAGCGACGGCGGAAACTTGCTCTCCGCGCGAATGAGACCCGCAACCTTCATCGCCGTGCGC
Source organism: Microvirga sp. Mcv34 (assembly GCF_024519725.1). GTDB lineage: Bacteria > Pseudomonadota > Alphaproteobacteria > Rhizobiales > Beijerinckiaceae > Microvirga. Next base: position 25,489 of record NZ_JALJRK010000059.1, read on the forward strand.
TCTTTGCGCAGGCCGAGCATGAATTGGACGTGATAGACGATCCCGATCACCAGCATCGCGATGCCAAGCGCGACGAGAGCTACGCCGAAGTTCCGCTCCGGGCGGGCGCCGGTCAGCAGTTGCTGGTCCCTGAGCTTCTCGAAGACCTGGTAGATCGTGAAGCCGAAGCTGATCAGAGACAGCGATGTGCGGATGACGGACATCAACGTCCTGTCGGCGCTCATGCGGGTACGCTGGAACGACATTCCGGTCCGTCGAGATGACAGCTCGACCGAAATCGTGTCGGAGGCCGACTGCGCATCGACGGGGGGCTTCGGCACGATCGGGTCCATGGCGCTCACCTCGTTGGCCCGGGGTGCGAATGGTGGAGAAACCACCAGCGTGCGATGCGGGTGATGAGGCCGCGAAAAAGGAGATAGGGAACGAAGGCGAGCAGAAGCGCCACCAGCACCATCTCACCAGGGAAGAACGTGTTCAGGACCCTGTACTGGTAGATCGCGTCCATCCCCAGGCCGAGCAGGATGATGCGCCCCGTCGACAGGAAGCCCTCGCGGATCCGCTGCGTCCGCCGCATAGGATCGCGCAGGATCGTCCGGAAATAGGGCAGACGTCCGAGCCTCGCGTCGTTGATCCCGTCGTGCAGGGCTGCCAGGAAAGCCATCGCCGGTTGAAGCAGGAACCGGAATGCCATGGGGCCGCTCGGACGTTCAACGACGTTGTGCCAGATCCGCCGTTCCACATCGAGCGATATGCCGTACCAGGCGATCCCCATCACGATCAGGATCGCCATGAGAGCGACCGCGAGCCAGGCGATCAACCTGGCGCTTCGGGACGTCGCCTGGACCGTCCGATCGGCCACGAACCTCTCCTCGTCTCACGTGGTCGAGGCGGCAAGACACCTGCCTCGAGCTCCCTGTCCATCCCTGGACAAACGCTATCTCATGATGTTCTCCGGCGCCGGACGACGCACCGGAATCCGACATGGCTTGTCGATGTATCGACCGGCTGCGGATGGCGTGCGGCGGGACGGTAGCGGCGGCAATAGCTCGGGGCGCACAGGTGCGACCCGCCCTTGAGCACCCGGCGCGGGATGCGGATCTCCGGCTGGCACGGGTCGTAGCTGTCGCCTTCGCGCCCGCCGCGTGGATTCTCGGGGATGCAACACGCCTTGGGAGCATCGGCCGGATGCTTCGGCGTGTAGAAGTCCGATGTCCATTCCCAGACATTGCCGATCATGTCGTAGAGGCCGTAGGCATTCGGCGGAAACGTGGTCACAGGCGAGGTGCGCTCGTAGCCGTCTTCGCGCTTGTTCTGGAATGGAAAGGCACCCTGCCAGGTATTGGCCATGTGGCGACCGCCGGGCGTGAGCTCGTCGCCCCAGGCGAATTCCGCGCCGTCGAGCCCGCCGCGGGCGGCGTGTTCCCATTCCGCCTCGGTCGGCAGGCTTTTGCCCGCCCAGGCGGCGTAGGCCTCCGCATCGGCATAGGCGACATGCACGACGGGATGGTCGTCGAGACCCTTGATCGACGATCCGCGCCCATAGGGCCGGCGCCAGTTCGCTCCGAAGGTGAAGGACCACCACTGGCTCCAGTCCTCCAGGGAGACCGGGTAGTCCGGCGGGGTGAAGACGAGGGAGCCGGCTTTGAGCATCTCCGGCAGCGCGCCGGGATAATCCTTGGGATCGGGGCTGCGCTCCGCACAGGTGACGTGTCCGGTCGCCTCGACGAAGCGTCTGAACTCCCGGTTGGTGACCGGCGTCCGATCGATCCAGAAACCGTCGACGGTCACACGGTGGACGGGAGCTTCCTCGGGATAGTGCCGGTCCGAGCCCATGCGGAACGTGCCGCCGGCAATGCAGACCATGTTCGGAGCCGGGGCTTCGCCTCGGAACGAAGCGGCTTCGGTCGTGTCGGGTTCGGCGAAGGTCATGGCTTCCTGGTCCTCATGCCATGCAGTTCAGGATGATGGCGAGACGTGACGCTCACTCGGCCGGTGCCGGCGGCGTGACGCCCGTGACCTGCTCGGACGGTTCCTCGCTGAGCCAGCGATAGAGTACGCCACCCAGCGCTCCGCCGATGAGTGGCGCCACCCAGAACAACCAGAGCTGCGCCAGCGCCCAACCGCCCACGAAGAGGGCGGGGCCGGTGCTGCGGGCCGGGTTCACCGAGGTGTTGGTGATCGGAATGCCTACGAGGTGGATCAGCGTCAGCCCGAGGCCGATGGCGATGGGAGCGAAGCCCGCCGGCGCCTTGCCGTGGGTCGCGCCCATGATGATGAACAGGAACATCATGGTCAGGACGACTTCGGCCACGAAGGCGGAGATCACGCTGTACTGGCCGGGGGAGTGGGCGCCGTAGCCGTTGGCGGCGAAGCCCTTCGTCAGGTCGAAGCCGGGAGCCCCGGAGGCGATCAGATACAGCACGAAGGCCGCGATGATGGCGCCGATCACCTGTGCCACGATGTAGGGCGCGATGTCCTGCTTCGGGAAACGCCCACCCGCGGCGAGGCCGACCGTCACCGCCGGATTGAGATGGCAGCCCGAGATGTGGCCGATGGCATAGGCCATGGTGAGCACGGTCAGGCCGAAGGCGAGCGAAACACCGAGCAGACCGATCCCGACCTGGGGAAAGCTCGCGGCGATCACCGCGCTGCCGCAGCCGCCGAAGGTGAGCCAAAAGGTGCCGATGCCTTCGGCGACGCATTTGTGGATGTTGCGGCTGTTGTGGAGATCCATGCTGTCCTCCTTCATGTCGGCGCGCGGACGTGCCGGAGCCCTCGGGCAGCGCCGCCCGTCATGCCGACGTCGCCTCGCGCAAGATTGGGTCCCATGCGATTGAGCTTAGGGAGCCGCGGCAAAAGCGGAATTGGGGGAACACCTGAGGGAAGGCCGGGAAAACACCGAAAGCGAGCGCTCTTCGGAGTAGGGGGCTGACCGCGCTACGGGGTGAGCGTGCCCGACACGGTTTGGCCCAGTCCTTCCACGTGTCCCTGGAAGTTTTCGCGCGTCCGCGGGTCGACGACCGCGACCGGGGCCGAGACGGCGAGGCCCGCCGCCGTGCCGACAGCGGCTGCGGCGCCCGTCGTGACCTGGATAATCCTGTCGCCGATGCCGACCCGGGCATCCGTGAGCGTCTGGCCCTCGGCCAGTTCCTTGCCGATCATGCGCACGACTTCCGGGCTTTCGGCGAACTTCGAATGGTTCAGGGGATCGCCGGTTCGAAGCTTGGACAGGTTCAGCACCGTGATGCCGGACTTGTCCAGGTCGCTGCGATACGGCTCCTGCTCCGGGTCGATGGCGCCGAGCCGCACCGCGTCGCCCCAGATGCGCCGGGAGATCGCCAGTGCCCGGTCGTCCTGCGACACGAAGAGTGTGAAGGACGGGCGGGCCTTGCCCATGTCGAGCACCGCCTCGCGGAACAGGTCCACGTCAACGTCGGGAGCGGCCAGCAGCACGTTCCGGATCTTCGGCGCCACGCGGCCGTCACGGATCGCCATCTGGCGCAGCGCCTCGAGGGTCACCCAGTTGCCCATGGAATGCGCGAGGATCGAAATCTCCCCGACGGCCGGGTCGCTCGCCAGCGTTCGCAGGGTGTTCTCGAGGGCGTTGCGGGAATAGGTGTTGCTCTCCCGATCGTATCCATAGGCCAGCACGCTGCCCCGCGACGGCCAGGTGAACAGCACCGGCACCACGGGCGTTCCGGCGTCGTGGACAATCTGGGCGAAGCGGAAGACCGCATCGTCGAAGCGGTTGTTGAAGCCGTGAATGAACACGAGCACGCGCCGCTGCGGTACGGTCCTAACCGTGCGGTTGAACCAGGTGGTCGCCTGCTTGCGGTCGATGATGTCCGCCTTCAGGGTCACGAAATCCGTGGCAGGATTGCCCGGTACGCTCTGGGGCCATTGCACCTCGCCGGCCGCGCGATTGGCCGCGGGCGGGATCGAGATCGTGAATTCGGCAAAAGACAGTTCCGGCCCACGGCCGCCCGAATAGAATTCCTGCGGATCCGTCGCCCTCATGCGGGTCGTGGCGACGAGCATGTCGACCTTGGTGGCGCCGGGGACCGTCCCGGCCACGGGAAGCAGAACACCCTTGGGGCCGGCGCATCCGGCGAGGCCGAGCGCGACGGCGGCCGCCATGATGCGGCGCCGGGTCCCGCTCGAAGCCTTCATGAGCGGCGTGTGACCGCCGCCTTCTCGTCCTGACCGTCGCATTCGGTTCGCGTTCCCCGGTGTCGTGCCCGGGCAAATCTTCATCAGGTTGTCGCGCTTGTCGAGCGTGAACGCACAAATTCGCTGTTCCGCGGGTGATCGATTTAGGTTTGCCGGGAGAGCGGGCGGCTGTCGGCCTCCGGCCCTGGGGGCATCGGCGATGTGGAATGGGGTACAGGATGAGGCACCGGCATCGCAACGCCGTCCTTCCCGCGCAGGCGGGAAACCAGTGCCGCGGAGAGTTGTGGGTTGGTTCTGCCGCGCCGGCGACCCTGGGTCCAGGGTTCCGCTGCGCGGCCCCGGGATGACAGAGCTGTCGCTCCATCGTCATGCCCGGCCCTGGGCCGGGCATCCACGCCTTGGTGACGGTGCGGTTCCAAAGACGTGGGTGGCCGCAACGAGTGCGGCCATGACG
>NZ_JALJRK010000005.1 GCF_024519725.1 Microvirga sp. Mcv34
GCTCGACCCGCCGGTATCGTCGATGGAGGCGATGCGTCCAGGCAGGACGTTGAGCGCGCTCAACCCCTCGGGGCGGCGGAGGGAGAGAATGATGTCGCGGGCCCGCAGGCGCACGCGCAGGGTAGCGCCGATGAGGCGATCGACCCGTGGGACGGTCAGGGGACCGGCCTTGGCCTGAAGGATGGTCAGGCCGAAATCGTCCTCATGTCGCAGGACTTGAGCCTCGACCAGGGCGCCGGCTTCCGCTGGACCGGCCTGCGCGAAGAGATCGGTGTGCCGCAGGATTTCCGAGGCTGGCCCCGATGCCGTCACGCGGCCTTCGGACAGAACGACGATGGACGTGGCAAGCCGCGCGATCTCGGCCACCGAGTGACTGACGAGCACGATGGGCACTGCGCCCTCGTCGCGCAGGCGCTCGATATAGGGATAGATCTCGGCCTTTCTCGCCTCGTCGAGCGACGCCAACGGCTCGTCCATGAGCAGCAGGTGCGGATCGGCCAGGAGCGCCCGCCCGATAGCGACCCGCTGCTTCTCGCCGCCCGACAACGTGGACGGCCGCCGATCGAGCAGATGCCCGATGCCGAGGAGTTCGACCACGTGATCGAAACTCGCCGCCCGTTCCTGCCGGGGAGTGAACCAGCGCCCGAAAAGCAGGTTCTGGCGCACGTCCAGATGCGGGAAGAGACGTCCTTCCTGAAAGACGTAGCCGATCCGCCGCCGGTGCTTCGGCACGAAGAGGTTCTTCTCCGTATCGACCAGCACGCGATCCTGCACGACGATACGGCCGTGACGCGGCCGGATGAGACCGCCGATCGCGTTCACGATGGTCGTCTTGCCCGAACCGGACGGGCCGAACAGGGCCGTCAGACGGCCGCCGGATTGAAAGCGCGCCTGCAGAATGAACCCGCTCTGCTCATGCCGGATGTCGACCCCGAGGATCATCGCGCATGCACCCGCAGGCGCGCGCGGCGGGCGAGCCACTCCGACATCCAGAGCGCCGCGATGGAGATGACGACGGACACGAGCGTCAGGCGCATCGCGCCGCTCTCGCCTCCCGGCACCTGCGTATAGGCATAGATGGCGCTCGGGATGGTCTGCGTCTCGCCGGGGATGTTGGACACAAAGGTGATCGTCGCCCCGAACTCGCCCATCGCTTTCGCAAAGGACAGCACCATGCCGGCGATGACGCCGGGAAGGATCAGCGGAAGCGTCACGATCGCGAAGACCCACACGGGATGCGCACCCAAGGTGCCGGCCGCGTCCTCGAGCTTGCGATCAACCGATGCGATGGACAGGCGGATGGCGCGCACCAGCAGCGGAAAGCCCATGATGGCGCAGGCGAGCGCGGCGCCCGTCCAGCGAAAGGACAGGACGATGCCGAACTGCTCGGCAAGAAACGCCCCGAAGGGTCCGCGCCGCCCGAAGCCGATGAGAAGAAACCAGCCGACCACCACTGGAGGCAGCACGAGGGGCAAGTGCACGATGACGTCGAGCGCCTGCCGCCCCCAGAAGCGGCCGCGCTCCAGAAGCAGCGCCACGGCGATGCCGGGGATGAGACTTGCCGTCATCGCCACGAAGGCGACCTTCAGGCTAAGGCGAACCGCCGTCCATTCTTCCGGAGAAAGCCAATCGGTCACGAACCAGAGGTCGCCTTGCCGACATAGGTGAAGCCCTGCTTGTCGAAGAACGGTCTGGACTTGTCCGAGCGCAGGAACGCCAGGAACGCCGCCGCGTCAGGATTGGCCGAGTCCTTCGTGAGCGCGACCGGATAGACGATGGGCGGATGGCTTTCCGCCGGGAAGGTCGCGACGATGCTCACATTCGGATCGGACACGGCATCGGTCCTGTAGACGATGCCGAGCGGCGCCTCCCCGCGCGACACGAGCAGGAGAGCGGCGCGCACGTTGTCCGCCTGCGCCACCTTGTCCTTCAAGCCGGCCCAGACGCCGAGATGCTCGAGCGCAGCCTTGCCGTATTTGCCCGCCGGCACTGCCTCCACATGACCCATGGCCAACCGATCGTTGCCGAGAATGGCCGCGAGATCGATCCCGGGCTGGAGCGCGACCTGCAGGGTCGAGCCCTTGGCCGCTACGAGAACCAGCGCATTGCCGAGCAGGCTGACGCGGCTCTCCGGCGTGATCAGCCCCTTCGAGGCCAGATAATCCATCCAGTCGAGATCGGCGGAGAAGAAGAGGTCCGCCGGGGCGCCCGCTTCGATCTGCTTGGCGAGCGCATTGCTGGCCGCATAGGAAATCGTGACCCGCTTGCCCGTCTCGCGCATCCAAGCGGCGCCGGCATCATCGAGCGCATTCTTCAGGCTGGCCGCCGCGAAGACCACCACGTCCCTGGTCTGGGCCGAAGCCCCGCCGGCCAGGGTGAAGCCCGAGAGAAGCAGCCCGAAGAGAAGCGTCTTCGCGAAATGGCCGATCGAAGCTCGTGTCGAACGCATCCCTTGTCTCCCGCTTGGCATTGGCCTGCCCTGCTGCATCATCCTAGCGAAGCTGTCGAGGCCTTCAAGCGGGGCGCCTTCGTGGAGACGGCTTCTTCACCATCGGGCGGACCAGCCGGTAGCCGAGCAGCGCGGCCACGATGGCCGCGTAGACGAGCGGTTCGGGCGGCCAGGACTTCACCACGAGCAGGAAGTGCAGCGCCGCCCCGATGGCCGCGACATAGACCAGGCGGTGCAGCTTTGCCCAGGCCTGCCCGCCCATCCGCCGGATCGCGGCATTGTTGGAGGTCACCGCCAGGGGAATGAGGATGACGAAGGTCGCCATGCCGATGGTGATGTAGGGCCGCTTCACGATATCGGCCACGATGGCCGCCATGTCGAGCCCCTGGTCGAGCACCAGATAGGTGGTGAGATGCAGCGCTGCATAATAGAACGCCAAAAGGCCCAGGGCCCGGCGGTAGCGCAGCAGATTGACGTTGAAAAGCTGGCGCAGCGGCGTGATCGCCAGGGTGGCGATCAGGAAGCGCAAGGCCCAGAGCCCCAGGGCCTGCTCCAGATAGCGCATCGGATCGGCGCCGAGCCGATCGTCGATGCCCGCATAGAACAGCCAGACGGCTGGGATGAAGCCGACGATATAGACGGCGATCTTCGGCACTTGAGGCAGGGCAAACCCTTTCTTCTCGCTCTGAACGGAAGCTCGTCCCACCATCAGTAGAGCTTTCGCAGGTCCATGCCGGCATAGAGGCTCGCCACCTGCTCGGCATAACCGTTGAACATCAGCGTCGGACGGCGTTTCGCGAACAAACCGCCCTCCCCGATACGCCGCTCCGTCGCCTGGCTCCAGCGGGGATGGTCCACATTCGGGTTCACATTGGCATAGAAGCCGTATTCGCTCGGCGCCTGCTTGTTCCAGGAGGTCGGCGGCTGCTTCTCCACGAAGCTGATCCGGGTGATCGACTTGATACCCTTGAAGCCGTATTTCCACGGAACGACGAGGCGGATCGGCGCGCCGTTCTGGTTCGGCAAGGTCTCGCCGTAGAGCCCGACGGCCAGAAGGGTCAGGGGGTTCATGGCCTCGTCCAGGCGCAATCCCTCCACATAGGGCCATTCGAGCACCGGAAAGATCGAGTCGAGGCCAGGCATCTCGTCGGGCCGGAACGCGGTCTCGAAGGCGACGTATTTGGCGCTGCCCAGGGGCTCCACCCGCTTGACCAGGTCCGCCAGCGGGAACCCGACCCAGGGGATGACCATGGACCAGCCTTCGACGCAGCGCATGCGGTAGATGCGCTCCTCCAGAGGCGAGGACTTGATGAGATCCTCAAGGGCGAATTCGGCAGGCTTGCCCACCATGCCGTCAACCTTGACCGTCCAGGGCGAGGTCTTGAGGCTACCGGCCTTGGCCGCCGGATCCTCCTTGCCGGTCCCGAACTCGTAATAGTTGTTGTAGCTCGTGACGTCCTCGCGGCTCGTCTTCTTCTCGTCCGTCGAGAAGGGGCTCTTGGCCGCCGACAGGGGGGCGGCCTCCAGGCCCTTGGGAAGGGAAGCGGCCAGGGCCAGCCCGGCCGCGCCGGCCATCCATTGGCGGCGGTTGAAATAGACCTCCCGGGGGGTGATCTCGGAGGGCAGGATATCGTCAGGGCGGCGGATCAGCACGGCAGAACCTCGTTTGGAACCCATTGTGAATGGGTACACCCGAGAACGCCAGAAGTGGTCTCACGTTTGCGTTACAGATTTTCGTTCAAGGCTTTATGGCCTGGACGAACCGACGGGTAATCTCGCGCGGGTTGGTGATCGCGGTCCCAACCACCACAGCGTGAGCCCCACGCCGGAAAGCCTCGGCGACGAGATCGGGCGTATCGAACCGCCCCTCCGCGACGACCGGCGCCGAAAGTTCCGCAACGAGAGCCGACAGAAGCTCCAGATCGGGGCCCGATCCCTTGCGGGCCGCCGTTTCCTCCGTGTAGCCGGCCAGCGTGGTCGCGACATAGGTCGCGCCTGCCGCCTGCGCGGCCCGCCCCTCCTCCAGGGTCGAGATGTCGGCGAAGACCTCCCGGCCCAGCTCCGTCCTGATGCGGCCGATCAGGCGCTCCACCGGATCGCCGTTGCGCGGGCGCGGCGTGGCGTCGATGCCGACGATGTCCGCGCCGGCTTTCGCGATCTGCTCCGCCTGCGCGAAGCCCGGGGTGATGTAGACCGGGAAGCTTTCGTCCCAGACCTTGGAGATCCCGATGATCGGGAGGCCCGTCACGGCACGGATCGCCGCTACGTCGGCCTCGCCGTTGGCACGGATGCCCCGCGCGCCGCCCGCTTCCGCGGCCTGCGCCATGGCGGACATGTGGATGGAGCCGTGCAGCGGGTTGTCGGCCCGGGCCTGGCACGAGACCACGAGGGCGCCGTTCGGGATCAGCATCTTTCGTCTCCTACTTCACGGCGCCCGCGGTCATGCCCTGGATGAACTGGCGCGACAGGGCGATGTAGAGCAGCGTGATCGGCGCCGCCGCGATGGTGAGGCCGGCGAACAGCATGCCCCAATCGGTGGTGTATTCGCCCATGAAGGTGGTCAGGCCCTGCGGCAGGGTCTTGCGGCTATCCGTCTGGATGAAGACCAGCGGGAAGAAGAAGTCGTTCCAGATCGGTACCGCATTCTGAATGGCGGCGATCGCCATGGGCGGACGCGCCAGCGGCAGCATGACCGACCACATGATGCGGGGCTCGGAGGCGCCGTCCATGCGCGCCGCGTCCTCGAGTTCCGCCGGCAGGGTGCGCAGGAAGCCCGCCATGATGAACACGGTCGAAGGCAGGCCGATGGCCGTATAGGTGACGATGAGGCTCCAGCGGCTGTCGAGAAGGCCGAGGTCGCGCAGCAGGATGAAGAGCGGGATCACCGCGAGCTTCAAGGGCAGCATCAGTCCCGCCAGGAAGAACAGCAGGATGAAGGTGTTGGTGCGCGACTCGTAGCGCGCCACCGCGTAGCCCGCCATGGTGCCCAGCACCAGGATCAGGATGATCGATGTGCCCGTGACGAGAAGCGAGTTGACGAAGTAGGTCGGCATCGCGGTCTCGCCGAGCACCTTGGCGAAGTTGCCGACCTGCGTGAAATCGGGCAGCGCGAACGGATGCTCGAAGATCTCGCCCGTCGTCTTGAAGGCGGACAGCACCATCACCACGACGGGATAGAGCATGATGAAGGAATTCGCGATCAGGATGACCTGGGCGAGCAGGACGAACGGAATGGCCTGGCGCGTGGCCGGCGTATCGGACGTGATGGCGGTCAAAACTGGATCTCCCGACGGCGCAGCCACAGGGTCAGCATGGACGCGAAGACGACGATGAAGAGGAAGAGGAGCGTGGCCAAGGCCGAGCCCAGGCCGAAATTCTGGATGCTGGCGCTCTGGTTGCCGAAGGCCGTGCGGTAGAAGACAAGGCCGAGCACGTCCGTAGAACCGAAGGGCGAGCCGTCGAGGCCGACCATCACGTAGGGAATCTCGAACCAGTTGAACGCGCCGATGAAGAGCAGCGTGAAGAGAATGGTGGTGCTCGGCGCCACCAGGGGCCACACAATATTCTTCAGAAGCTGCCACTCATTGGTGCCGTCGAGCCGCGCCGCCTCGATGATCTCCGTCGGGATGCGTTGCATGCCGGCGAGATAAACGAGCGCCGGAAAGCCGACGAAGTGCCAGGCATTGGCGAGGATCAGCGCTCCCAGGGCCGTCGAGGAATCGCCGAGCCACGGCTTGGCCCATGAATCGAGTCCGAGAGAATAAAGCGCCTGATTGATGATGCCGAAATTCGGATTGAGAAAGAGCTTCCAGAGAAAGCCGACGATGATCGTCGACAGCACCACCGGCACGAAGACCGCAATGCGGTGGAAGCGGAAGCCGAAAGGCTCCTTGTAGAGAAGCCAGGCGAGAAGGAAGCCGCCGCCGTTCTGGATGATTATCAGGGCGATCAGCGCATAGACGTTATGCAGGAAGGCGTTCCACACCACCGGCGCCATGGTGACGCCGAACAGGACCTCCTTGAAATTCTTCAGACCGACGAACGGTCCGCGCGCCAGTCCCTGCCAGTCGTAGAAGGCATAAGCGAAGGCCGACAGGATCGGATAGACCACGAACAGCGACATGAAGACGATGGGCGGGACGACGAGAAACGCCACCCATAACCGGTGCTTCAGCGTGCGGGGCTGTTGGCGCGAGGCGTGCATGATTGAAACCTTACGGGGTGAACGCCCGACAAAACACCGACCTCATCCTGAGGAGCAGCGCAGCTGCGTCTCGAAGGAGGATCCAGAGAGCACTGGAGGCGCCCTGATCCTTCGAGACGGTCACTGACGTGACCTCCTCAGGATGAGGGCTCTCGTGGCCTTCTTCTGGAGCTTGAGCGGCAGCGAACTCATCCGTTCGCCGCCGCTTGTGTCAAACACTTACTTCTGGAAGGGCTTGTAGTAAGTCGCGATGCCCTTGTTGATCTCGGCCGCGGCCTGCTCGGGAGTCTGCTGGCCGGCGAGCATCTTCTGCACGTTCGACTGCAGCAGCACCGAACCGCTCGGCTCCTGATAGCGGAAGCGTACGAGCATCAGGTACGACATGGCGTTCTCGGCAAGCTTCGCCACGTCCTGGGTGATCGGATCCTCGATCTTGATGCCCTTGATCGGCGACAGGTTCTTGAGGGTGTTGGTGAAGGCCGTGCCGTATTCCGGCGTAGCGAGGAAGCGCACGAACTTGAGGGCCGCGTCCTTCTTCTCGGTCTTCGCGTTCACCGCGTAGCCGCCGTCGTAATAGGTGGCGATCAGCGCCTGATCGCCCGCCTTCAGGACAGGAGCCGGAAACACGCCGAGATCAAGCGTGGGGTTCTGGTTCTTGAAGTTCGCCACCTCGTAGGAACCGCCCGCAAACATGGCCGCGCGGCCCGCCACGAAGAGCTGCTGCGAGGACGGATAATCGACGCCGATGAAGTTCGGCGCGAAGTACTGGCTGATGTCCTTCAGCTTGGCGAGCGCGCTGACGAAGCGCGGATCGGTGAAGTTCGCCTTGCCGGACACGATGTCGGCCTCGAACTCCTTGCCGAGCATGGACGAGAGCAGGCCGCCCACGATGGTCTCGTTCTGCCAGGCGGTCGCCGTGCCGTTGGAGAACGGATTGATGTTCTTGGCCTTCAGGGCCTGAGCCAGGGCCATCATCTCGTCCCAGGTCTTCGGCGGGTTCAGGCCGTTATCCTTGAAGATCTTCTTGTTGTAGACGACGAGCTGCGCCTGCATGGCGAAGGGAACCGCATAGACCTTGCCGTCCGAGCGCAGGGTCTCGGCCGCGAGCGCCGCTTCCGGGAAGTTCGCCAGTTCCGGCACGTTCTGCTTGTCGAGGGCAAGCAGGTAGCCGGGGGTCGCGATGGTCTCCAGGTTGCCATAGGCGCGCACCTGGATCACGTCCGGGCCGCGACCGGCGGCGAGCGCCGTGGACAGGATGGTCTGGTAGTTCTCCGGCGCGTAGGTCTCGAACTTCACCGTGATGCCCGGCTCCGCGGCCTGGAACTTCTTGATGATGTCTTGGTAGAACGCCTTGTCTTCCTGGCGCCAACTCCAGAAGGTCAGCTCGGTCTGGGCCATGGCGGCCGTGCCTGAGAGCATGAAGCCCGCAGCGGCGGCGCCCATCAGAATGCGTCGGGTCAGTTTCATTGTCGGTTCCCTCATCGTTGAAGTCCTTGTCCTCCCACCGCCGGCCCGGTCCTCGACCAAGCCGGACGGAATTTTCATCGGCCGTATGGCTCGGCCGAGATCACGAGAAATGTCGCGTCGTCGTGGGTTTTAACACGTGGATAGGCGCCCGCCATGTGGTCGCCCCGCTCCCTTTCCCGCAATTCCTGCATCAGATCGGCTCCCTGGCCGGCCGCGAGCCGGGCATGGAGGGCACCCTCCGTATAGGCTCCGAATACATCGACGAGCCGCATGAATCCGTCCGTCGCCAGCACGACCGGGGCGCCTGATTCCACCAGCGCGTCGAAGATCAATTCCCGCCCGGCCCATGGGCGGCGCGGGTTGACGACCCAGTAGCCGTCGGGCCGGTTGAGCCTGCCGCGGTTCTCGAGAATCTGGCGCCTGACCGCCTCGGGGATCGAGCCCGGCTCGTGCTCCCTGGCCCCGAGATCCGCCAGGGTCTTCCTCTCGAAGGGCTTCGCCCGCTCGTCGCTCCACCGGACGACGCCCTGTTCCGTGGGCACAAGGGCGATCACGTCGCCGAGAAAGCGCCCCTGGATGCCGACACGTCCGCCCTGCTCCGGCCGGGCCTCGATCAGACCGAGGCAGGCGGAGGGTGTCTGATGGTCGTCGATGTCCCGGATATGGGCCGTCGCCTCCCGGAAAACCGCCTCGATGGCGCCCTCCAGCCGGTCCAGCACCGCTTCGGCGCTCCTCTCCCCGGCGAGGTTCGTCAGCCGCTCGCCGATCATGCCGGCAAGCCAGGCGGCATCGCTGCCTCCCGAAGTGAGTTGCTCGTCCGACAGACCCGTGGCCCCATCGATTACCCAGGCGAAACGACCATGCAGGCCGATCCCGTCCTCGTTGAAACGGGAGCCTGGCAGGGACATCCGGTCCAGGGACCGGAAAAGAGAAAGGGGACCAGTCGAGTTCACGGCTTAACTGGTCTCATATTGGTCGCTTCGTGTCTATACTGGTCTTAAGGGGTGTTCACATGCTTTGAGAGCCAAAAAAGCCTTCCGGACGCTCGGTTTGATCGAATTCCGCACCTAAGCGTTAGTGCTTTGATCAACCTGTTGTCGAAGGAAGAGCCATGGTCACATTGGAAATCGACGGCCAGGCCGTTGCCGTGACGAACGCGGACGAGGGGCAGGCCCGCGAACTCTTTTTCAGTGAGAGCTTTAAAGATGACTTAAAGTCGTTTAAGAGCGAGGGCCGATCCCTCTGGGACGGCTCAGCTGCCTTGACGACACGGCCCGCATCGGAACATGAGATCGATGCCTTCTATGAAGCCCTGGACGAAGAGGACGAGGTCGAAGAAGACGACGAAGACTATGACGGCGACCTCGATATCGATGTCGTGTTCCTGGTGTCCATCGACGAAATTGACGACGCCGCCGCCTCCGGCTGATCATCCTTACCGGAGCCTTTAGGAGGCTCCCCAAACACGGTTCAGCCCTATTCACATGCCTTTTCCCAAGACCAATCCAAGCCTCGAACGTGCCCTTGCCGACCGAGGCTACAACGACCCGACGCCCGTCCAGGCCGCCGTGCTGGAGCCTGATGCCCGCGACCGCGACCTCCTCGTCTCCGCCCAGACCGGCTCGGGCAAGACCGTTGCCTACGGCCTCGCGATGGCGTCCACCCTCCTGGGCGATGCCGAGCGCTTCGAGGCGCCCCGCGAGCCCCTGGCCCTGATCATCGCCCCGACCCGCGAGCTGGCCCTCCAGGTCCACCGGGAGCTCATCTGGCTCTATGGTCCGGCCGGAGCGCGGGTCGCCTCCTGCGTCGGCGGCATGGACGTGCGCCGGGAGCAGCGGGCCCTGGCCGATGGCTGCCACATCGTCGTCGGAACCCCGGGACGCCTGCGCGACCATCTGGAGCGCGGCCGCCTCGACACCTCGAAGATGCGCGTCGTGGTGCTCGACGAGGCGGACGAGATGCTCGATCTGGGCTTCCGCGAGGACCTGGAATTCATCCTCGACGCCACGCCTGAGGACCGGCGCACGCTCCTGTTCTCCGCAACCCTGCCGAAGAACATCATCACCCTGGCCCGGCGCTATCAGCGCGAAGCGCATCGCATCGACACCCTGGTCGAGAACGAGCCGCACGGCGACATCGAGTATCGCGCGCTCCGGATCGCTCCCAACGAAGTGGAGCATGCGGTCGTCAACGTGCTGCGGTTCTACGAGAGCCGGGGCGCCATGGTGTTCTGCCACACCCGCGAGGCGGTGCGGCACCTGCATGCCAGCCTGATCGAGCGCGGCTTCGCGGCGGTCGCCATCTCGGGCGAGCTGACCCAGAACGAGCGCAGCAACGCCCTGCAATCCCTGCGCGATGGCCGCGCCCGCGTCTGCGTGGCGACCGACGTAGCGGCCCGCGGCATCGACCTGCCCGATCTAGGCCTGGTGATCCATTTCGACCTGCCGAACGACCACGAGACGCTTCTGCACCGCAGCGGCCGCACGGGCCGTGCCGGCCGCAAGGGCGTCTGCGTGATGCTCGTGCCCTATACGCGCCGTCGCAAGGCCGAAAGGCTGATCGACATGGCCGGCGTCGACGTCACCTGGGCCGGGGCCCCCTCCGCCGACGATATCCGCCAGCGCGACCGCGAGCGGATGATGCAGGACCCGATCTTCTCCGAAGAAGCGACGGAAGAGGATCTCGCCATGGCGCGGGCTCTCCTTGCGGAACGCTCGGCCGAGGACATCGCCAACGCCCTGGCGCGGTTCTTCCGTGCGCGCCTGCCGGCGCCGGAGGAGATCGTCGATGCGGGCGGAGACCGCGAGCCGCGCCAGCGCAAGGACAAGCGCGAGCGCCAGGACGAGCGCCAGCGCGGCTTCAAGGAGAGAGGTCGCGGTGGTTCGGACGAGGGATTCGAACGCTCGTCGGAGGACATGGTGTGGTTCCGCATGAGCGTCGGACGCCGCAACAACGCCGATCCCCGCTGGCTGCTGCCGATCATCTGCCGCCTGGGCCACGTGACGAAGAAGGAAATCGGCTCGATCAAGATCTTCGATCGCGAGACCAAGTTCGAGATCGCCAAGTCCCACGCGCCGAAATTCGCCTCGGCGGTCCGCAAGTCCAACGACGAGGACATTCGGATCGAGCCCGCTGATGCCGGACCGGGCAAGGCCCCCGACAGGCGGCCCCGCGAAGGCAAGCCGTGGGACAAGCCGAAGGGCAAGGGCCCCCAGGAGCGAAGCGGCCCTCCTCCCTTCCGCGCCGCGAAGGACAGCAAAGGTCCAAAGGACCACAAGCGCCCGAAGGACAAGAAGCGGTCCGCCGATAAGCGCCCCTGAGGAACGAAACAGGCCGGGACATGCTGATGTCCCGGCCTGAATTTTTTTTTGCGACACAGAAGCGAGCGGAGAGTTCCCTATCGTGTCGGCTTCTCAAGACAAACGGCCCAGTTCCAGACGAACGACAGGAAGGCCGCTTGCCATGACGCAACGCAGCAAACATATTGTGCATTGCAACATCGACCCCATATGAGGCGTTGGCTTTGAGATAACTCCTTACCCGAAAGGGCCCAGTCATTATGCAACGCTTAGGGCAAATGATTCGCCAATTGGCGCATTACCGCCGCCAGTGGGAAACCGCGATGAACGCATCGAACGCGGCTTCCCCTGCAATGGGAACTCCATCGATGCCGACCCGGCTGAACGAAGTCACCGGATTCGGCTCCAATCCTGGCAATCTGAGAATGTTGACTTACGTTCCGGAAAGTCTGCCGCCCTCACCTGCCCTCGTGGTCGTCCTGCATGGCTGCACGCAGACGGCGGCCGGTTACGATCACGGCTCCGGCTGGTCGTCGCTTGCGGACCGCTACGGCTTCGTCCTCCTCTATGCGGAGCAGCAGGAGACCAACAACCCGAAGCGCTGCTTCAACTGGTTCCAGCTTGCCGACATCGAACGCGATCGCGGCGAGGCCCATTCGATCCGGCAAATGGTCGAGCATGCGGTCGAGCATCACAGCCTGGATCGCGACCGGATCTTCGTGACCGGACTTTCGGCGGGCGGCGCCATGACCGCGACCATGCTGGCAGCCTATCCGGAGGTCTTCGCGGGCGGCGCCATCATCGCTGGCCTGCCCTATCGCTCCGCCACCAGCATTCCGGAAGCCTTCGAGAGCATGTTCCAGGGGCAGACGCGTTCCGCTGAGGAGTGGGGCGCTCTCGTACGCGAAGCGTCCCCGCACAGGGGTCCGTGGCCCAAAGTGTCTGTCTGGCACGGCAGCGCCGACGCGACGGTCAAGCCAATGAATGCGGGCGAGATCATCAAGCAATGGACGAATGTCCACGGCCTGCCTGCGGAGGCGAGCCGCAGCGACATCGTGGACGGCTATCCGAGGCGCGCCTGGACCGATGGCTCGGGCGGCGAGATCATCGAGGAATACGTCATCACCGGCATGGCCCACGGCACTCCCCTGGCCGTCGGGAACGACGAGCACAATTACGGAACGGCAGGCCCCTTCCTGCTCGATGTCGGCATCTCGTCGAGCTATCGGATTGCCAAGTTCTGGGGATTGACGGAAGGCTTCGAAGGTCAAGCATTCCGCAGGGTCCCGGATGATGCCGTCGCACAGAACACGACAGCGACCATCCACGCGCTTCCCACCGCAAGGGATGAGCCGGTCCGGGAGGATGCCGCGCGCGACGCACCGCGGGGCAACCGGCCGCCGCCGTCTCACCTGGATATCGGCTCGGTGATCACGAAGGCACTCAGGTCCGCCGGCCTGATGAAGTAAACCGCGCGCTAAGGCGTGGGAGGCCATTCCGCGAGGAGCGAGGCTTCATCGAAGGTTCGAACAGGCATTCTGATCACTTCGGAATGCCTGTTCGACTCGTTGGACCTTGCGCCTTTCAGGGCTTCTTCTCCTGGCTCAAAAGGTCCTCCTGCTTTCGCTTCTCACCAGTGATGCAGTTCATGCTTCCCGCCTGAGCCGGGACGATCATGGAACGCGCGCCGCCGGTCCCCGCGACCTCACGCATGATCTTCGTGCGGACCACCATGGCGAACTGTTCCGGATCATGCACGGGGATCACGAAAGAGCCGGCCCCACCGATCACGCATTCCCTATAATAGAGATCCAGATCCTCCTGCTCCGCATTGCCGGTGCCGCGATTGAACATGATGGGCAGGCCATTGATGATGATGCCGTCCGCAACCGCCTCATCGCGCGCATAGGTGACATGGCGGCCATCGTTGTTCGGACCGTCGCCGGATATATCGACGACGCGGCGGAGCGGTGCGCCTCCCAACTGATCGAAGAGCTTGCGGCTTTGGTCGATGACCCCGGAGATCGAGGTCATCCCCGCCTGGCGAATGGGCTGGTAGGCGAGTTGGTTTGAGAACGACCTCGCCTTCTCAGGACTGTCGATGACCATCCAGGGCACGATGACCCGCTGATCCTTGACGCCCGACCATTCGACATAGGTCACCGCGATGCGGCCATTCAGGCCGCTCCCGATGGCTTCATGGACGAGGGAGGACCGGAAAGCGTCGATGAAACCTTCCCGCTGGAGTCCCTGCTCGTCGCTCTCCATGGAGGACGACACATCGACCGCGATCACGAGGGCGACATCGAGCTGGGTTTCCGGAGCGACAGGACTGGCGGCAAGAACTTCACCGGCCAGCAGAAAGAACGCGAGAGTACTCAGGAACCTATTCGCCATGACCACCTCCGCTCCCGGCCCTTGATCATGCGATCGTGGCCAAGATTACTGTGCATCAACATTCCACTGAGTCATTTGATACGCACACTTGGCCGATAAATCGGCAAATCTACTTCAAGCGATCGCTCGTCCTTTTCGACGATCCCCTGCAGGGCGTTCCACTCCGCAACCCTCCGGTACGACGTAATAAAATCCACCCTCTATACGCAGAGCAGACAGGGGGTAACCGTTCGAGTAATGATTTCTTACGCTACGCAAAGGGCAAAACCATGAAACCTGATATGGATATGATCGGCGCTCTCACCAGTTTCTCCGTTGGTACGCTCGACGGCCGTGATGCGATGATGGTGATCGAACTCGCGACAACGCCTGAAGAATACGAGCAGGGCATTCGCCATCAGATGCCGGTTGCCATGACCCCCGAGCATGCCCGGGAGTTGGGCGAGGCTCTCCTGCTCGCCGCCAGGGCGGCCGAGATGGGCGAGGCGCCGAGCTACGCGTTCAACTGATCGAAGCGTTCCCCTCAGAAAGCGTAAACACCAGTCGGCCGACACCGACCTGCCTCTTCCAAGTTCACATTGAAACGAAAGTGCTCGTGTGGAGCCTCATTGCGGTCAGGGCTGAGCACAGAAAAAATTGCGTATTGTTCCTTGGCGCATCGTGTGCCCCTCGGCCGCTCCGGATGATGCGTCACTTGAGAGCTCGAGCATCGGCTGCGTCCCAAAACCGGGCCCGCTTTGGGGCCGATGCTTCAGAACGTTCTTCGGTAAAGCTGATCCTACTCGCCGCCTCAAGATGTCGCGCGAAAACGCAGTGAGTTGGCGTTACGCGAATGGATGGATTTCTACATCAAGACGAATTGTCGAAGGGCGGATTTATCCCCTGCCCCATGGTCATTTATCTTCGTCAAGGCCGACTGACCGGAACGTTACCTGCAATGTCGGCGGATGTTCACGGCGCAGCGAGCGCCCGAAGCCTCTCGATTTCTTGCAGAACGGACCACGTCCACCGCTACACTCGGAAAGACGACACCACTTCGCAAACGAAAAGAGCAAGGCGGAGACCGCCTTGCTCTCTGGCTGGAGTTAGCCGGAACGCGCGTCAGACGCTGTTCCCTCGTGACCAGGATCAGATGGATTCCTTGAGGTCCTTGGCCGCGCGGAAGGCGATCTTCTTCGAAGCCTTGATCTTCACCGGCTCGCCGGTCTGCGGATTGCGGCCCATGCGGGCGGCGCGCTTGCGCACCTGGAGGATGCCGAGGCCCGACAGGCGAATCTTGTCGCCCTTCTTCAGGCTCTTGGTGATCATCTCGACGACGTGAGTCAGCATCTCGTTGGCTTGGCGCTTGGGAAGCTCGTGCAGCTCGGAGAGCTTCTCGGCGATATGGCGCAGCGTCAGGATCGGAGACGATGCCGAGGAGGATGCCTTCGCAACCTTCTTCACAGCCGCCTTCTTCGCCGGTGCCTTGGTCGCAGCGGCCTTGGTCGCAGCAGCCTTGCTGGCGGCCTTTGCCGGTGCCTTGGCAGCCTTCGACGATGCCTTCGCTGCAGCCTTAGGGGCCGCAGCCTTCTTGGCCGGGGCCTTCTTGGAAACCTTGGTTGCAGTCTTGGCCATCAGAAACTCCTTATTGTAGATGGTGAATGCGTAAGACAGCAGAATCTCAATAACGCGTTCAGCCAAGAATTAAAGATGGCAAAGCCAGCTTTCCGCACAATAGTACGGGTTACTTGTCGATTTCTCGTCAAGAAGGGCCTGAATGCTGGTGCTACGAGGCTTTCAAACGCGCTCGCAATCCGAACCCGGACGGGGATCGAAGCGGCTTGAGGGCAAAGAACTCGCGCTCGCAGAACCGCATTTAGAGCCCGCCCGTGGAATATCGCGCGAATGGCCTGCCTCTTCCTCGTCTTAGGGCTGGACATGCAGGGATATTTTGATGTCACCTCCCTTGTCGCAAAATCGCAGTATTCCGGTTATGGGATCGGAAATGGGCTGACGCTCACAACAGTCAAAAAAGTAGCGCCACGGTGGAAACATGACAAAAGTCGCCTGCATCGGTGAATGCATGATCGAGCTTCGTGAGGAGGCCGACGGCCGGTTGTCGAGGGGCTATGGCGGCGATACGTTCAACACCGCCGTCTATCTGGCTCGCCTCGGAACCCGGACCGACTACATCACCGCGCTGGGAGACGACAGCTGGAGCGATGAGTTGATCGCGGCCTGGAACAAGGAAGGCGTTGGGACGCAACGGGTGCTGCGCCTGCCCGGTCGCCTCCCGGGTCTTTACATCATCCAGACGGATCCGAAGGGCGAACGTCGCTTCTCCTACTGGCGCGAAACAGCGGCTGCGCGTCTGCTCTTCCAGGCGCCGGAAGCCGCGAGCATCATCGAAGCCATCGGCAGCTACGATCTCATCTATCTCTCGGGCATTTCCCTCTCGCTCTATGGGGAGAGCGGGCGCGAGCGCCTGTTCGACGTTCTTCGCGATGCCCGTTCCAAGGGCCGTCGCGTGGCCTTCGACACGAATTTCCGCCCGCGCGGCTGGCCGGATCCAGAAGTCGCGCGAGCCGCCTTCCGCGAGGCCTTCGCATGCGCCGACATCATCCTCGCGTCAACGGAAGACCTCGACCTGCTGTTCGGCGACACGGGGGGCGAGGAACTTCTAGCCTTCTCCGACCGTGCCGAGATCGTCCTCAAGCATCCCGACCTGACCTGCCGCGTCCTGTCGCAAGGAGAGGACATTCTCGTGCCCGGCAAGCCGGCGGAGGACGTGGTCGACACCACGGCGGCCGGCGACAGCTTCGCCGCCGCATATCTGAATGCGCGCCTGTCGGATGAAAGCCCGCGCTCCGCTGCGGCGGCAGGCCATCGCCTCGCCGGGCAGGTCGTGCGCTATCGCGGCGCGATCATCCCGCGCGAAGCCATGCCATAGTGCCCTATAACCGCTTTATCCAGGGAGTCCCTCTCATGCCTCAAGACCCGAAGGATCTCGCCAGCGCCCGCAGCAAGACGCTGGCCGATCTCCTCCGCGCCGGCCCTATCGTTCCGGTGATCACGCTGGAGCGCGTGGAGGACGCGGTTCCCCTCGCGCGGGCTCTCGTCGCGGGCGGGATGCGCCTGTTGGAGATCACCCTGCGCACTGCCGCTGCGGCAGAATCAGCGGAAGCGATCATCCGGGAGGTGCCGGAGGCCATCGTCGGCATCGGAACCGTTCTGACACCGAAGGATCTCGAGCGCGCTCAGTCCCTCGGCGCCCGCTATGCCCTGAGCCCCGGCGCCACGCCCGACCTGCTCGAAGCGGCGAGCCGGAGCGAGATGCCGTTCATTCCCGGCATCGCCACCGCGTCCGAACTCATGGCGGCCTTCGCCCATGGCTTCCAGACCGTCAAGTTCTTCCCGGCCGTCGCATCCGGCGGCATTCCGGCTCTGAAAGCCCTTGCCGGACCGTTCCCGCAGGCGCGCTTCTGCCCGACGGGCGGGATCGACGAGAAGAACGCCCGCGATTGGCTTGCCCTGTCGAATGTCGTGGCCATCGGCGGATCGTGGGTCTGCCAGACCTCCGACATCCGCGCCCAGGCCTGGGGTGAGATCACGGCGAAAGCGCAGCGCGCCATGATGTCGATCAAGGAATGAGGCGCCGCTGGCCGGTCAGCGACTGACACTTCGTAGCATTGTCAGTCTCCCGTCTCCTGGCGATACTCATCACCGGGAGAGGAAAGCCAATGACCTCAACGATCTACGATACGCACCTCGACAAGAACCCGGCAAATTATCAACCCCTGACGCCGCTCTCCTTCCTGGAGCGGGCGGCGAGCGTTCATCCGGATCGTCCGGCCGTGATCCACGGCTCTCTGGTTCGCGACTATCGTGACTTCTACGCACGCGCCCGCCGGCTCGCGTCGGCGCTCGCACGGCGCGGCATCGGGCGCGGCGATACCGTCTCGGTCATGCTTCCCAACACGCCCGCAATGCTCGAATGCCATTACGGTGTGCCGATGGCCGGTGCCGTGCTCAACACGCTGAACACCCGCCTCGATGCCAAGATCATCGCCTTCTCCCTGGAGCACAGCGAAGCCAAGGTGCTGATCACGGACCGGGAGTTCTCGGCCACCATCAAGGCAGCGCTCGCGCAATCCTCGGTAAAGCCCTTCGTCATCGACTACGACGACCCCGAATTCACCGGCCCGGGCGAGCGGCTGGGAACCCTGGAATACGAGGAGTTCCTCGCCCAAGGCGATCCCGAGTTCGTCTGGAGCCCGCCTCGGGACGAGTGGGACGCCATCACCCTGAACTACACCTCGGGCACCACGGGCGATCCTAAGGGCGTCGTCTATCACCATCGCGGCGCCTATCTGCTCGCCATGGGCAACATCCTCACCGCCGGCATGGGCCAGCATCCCGTTTATCTGTGGACGCTGCCCATGTTCCATTGCAACGGCTGGTGCTTTCCCTGGTCGCTCTCCATCGTCGCGGGCACCCATGTCTGCCTGCGCGCCGTGCGCGCGAAGCCTATGTATGACGCGCTGGCCGATCACGGAGTTACGCATCTCTGCGGCGCGCCCATCGTCATGTCGACCCTGCTGAATGCGCCCGCCTCCGAGAAGCGTCCCCTGCCTCATACGGTCAAATTCCTGACCGCCGCCGCACCGCCGCCGGAAGCGGTGCTCGCCGCGATGAAGGCCGCGGGCTTCGACGTGACGCATCTCTACGGCCTGACGGAGGTCTATGGGCCGGCGGTGGTCAACGAATGGCACGATGAATGGGATGCGCTCGACCAGGGCGGCTATGCGGCCAAGAAGGCCCGCCAAGGCGTGCGCTATCCGGTACTGGAGACCCTCGACGTGCTTGACCCGGAAACCATGAAGCCCGTGCCCGCCGACGGACGGACCCTCGGCGAGGTCATGTTCCGCGGCAACGTGGTCATGAAGGGCTACCTCAAGAATCCATCCGGCACGGCCAAGGCCTTCGAGGGCGGCTGGTTCCATTCCGGCGATCTCGGGGTGAAGTATCCCGACGGCTACGTGCAGCTGAAGGATCGCTCCAAGGACATCATCATTTCCGGCGGCGAGAACATCTCGTCCATCGAAGTGGAAGATGCCCTCTACAGGCACCCCGCCATCCAGGCGGCCGCCGTCGTTGCGATGCCGGATGAGAAATGGGGCGAGACGCCTTGCGCGTTCGTGGAGCTGAAGCCCGATCAATCAATCCCGGCGGAGGACATCCTAGCTTGGTGCCGCCAGCATCTCGCCTCCTACAAATGCCCCCGCACGGTCATCTTCACGGAGCTGCCCAAGACCTCAACGGGCAAGATCCAGAAGTTCCAGCTGCGGGAGATGGCACGGGCTCACAAGGCGGCAGGCTGATCGGGGACCGTCACCGCCCCTTCCACACGGGCTTGCGCTTTTCGATGAAGGCATCGATGCCCTCGCCGGCATCCTCCGCCATCATGTTGCAGGCCATGACGTCGCCCGCATAGGCATAAGCCTCCTCCAGGCTCATGGAGCGCTGTCGGCCGAACATGGCCTTGCCCGTCCGGATCGCCACCGGACTCTTGGCGCAGATATCCGCCGTCAACGCGGCGACGGCCTCATCCAGGCCGGCATCGGGCGCCACCCTGTTGACGAGACCGAATGACAGGGCCTCGGCGGACGAAACGAAGCGTCCCGTCACCAGCATATCGAAAGCATGCTTGGGCGAAACGTTGCGGGACAGCGCCACGGCGGGCGTGGAACAGAAGAGCCCCACATTGATGCCGGAGACGGCAAAGGTGGCGCTCTCGGCGGCGACCGCCAGATCGCAGGAGGCTACCAGCTGGCAGCCTGCCGCGGTCGCCATGCCATGCACCCGGGCAATCACCGGGACCGGCAGGTCGACGATCCCCTGCATCACCCGGCTGCACTGCGCGAACAGCGCTTGGTAATACTCCTGACGCGGGTTGGCCCGCATCTGCTTGAGATCGTGCCCCGCACAGAAGGCCCTGCCGGATGCAGCCAAAACGACGCAGCGAACCGCCTCATCCTGCCTCAGATCGTTCAGCGCGTCTTGAAGCGCCGACAGCATTTCCTCGGACAGGGCGTTGAACTGGGATGGTCGGTTCAGGGTCAGCGTCACAACCCCGCTCCGCTCGTCGCGCAGCAGAATGTCGGTGCTGGAAACGGCCTGCTGGGCACTCATCGGCATTCTCCTCCGGATCGTTCCTAAAGCATCGGACCCAAAAGTGGATTCGCACTTTTGGGATTGGATCCGATGCTTCCTCTCTAGATGAGAGCATTGTTTGCAGGATCCAACCTCAATAAGCTCGGTCTGGCAACAAGACCCTTGAGGAACGCCACCTTGTTTCAGGCCCGCAACAAGAGGTGACATTCGTGAGCAAGCCGCCGATCAGCCGCTTTCCCGCCCCCGAGATCTCGGATCTGCCTGAGGATATCCGCACACGGATCCTGGCGGTTCAGGAGAAGTCGGGCTTCGTGCCGAACGTCTTTCTCGTGCTGGCCCGCCGCCCGGACGAGTTTCGCGCCTTCTTCGCCTATCACGATGCCTTGATGGACAAGCCCGGCAATCTCACCAAGGCCGAGCGCGAGATGATCGTGGTGGCGACGAGCAATGCCAACCAATGCCAATATTGCGTCATCGCCCACGGGGCGATCCTGCGGATCCGGGCCAAGAACCCGCTGATCGCCGACCAGGTGGCGATCAATTACCGCAAGGCTGACATCACACCGCGACAGAAGGCGATGCTGGATTTCGCCATGAAGGTATCCCTCGAAGCCTATGCAGTCGGCGACGCCGACATTGAGGCATTAGCCGCCCACGGCTTCACGGAAGACGATGTATGGGACATCGCGGCGATCGCGGCGTTCTTCGCCATGTCGAACCGCCTCGCCAACGTCACCAGCATGCGGCCCAACGACGAGTTCTATTCGCTCGGCCGAGGCTGAACGCTCAAGCCGAAAGAACCTTACCTGGATTGAGCCGGTTGTCGGGATCGAGCGCCCGCTTGATCGTGCGGGCGAGCTCCATCTCGGGCGCTGCGCGGTAGCGCGCCAGCTCGCCCACGCGGTACTGGCCGATGCCGTGCTCCGCCGAGATGCTGCCGCCGAAAGCCGCCACGACATCGTGCACGATCCGGTTCACCTGGCCGGCGTCATGGCTCGCATCGACGAGAACGTTGTAGTGGATGTTGCCGTCTCCGAGGTGTCCGAAGGCGTTCACGCGCGCGACTGGCACGCCGGTGGCCAGGGCCTGCCCGGCTTCGACGAGGAAGCGCGGGACCTCCGTGAGTGGAACGGAGACGTCGTGCTTGACGCTCTTGCCCTCCCGCGCCTCGGATTCCGTCACATGCTCGCGCAGGGCCCAGAGCTGGGCGGCCTGGGCGCCCGATTCGGCAATGGCGCCGTCGAGCGCAATCGCCTGCTCGAAGGCCGCGCCCAGCATCGTCTCGGCAGCCTCCCGCAGGCCCGCAAGGCTGGACGCTGCTTCGATCAGCACGAACCATTCGCCTTCCGCGATGGGTGCTTTCAGGCCGGCATGTTTGGCGACGAGCTGCAGGGAGGTCGCCGAAATCAGCTCGAAGGCCGAGATCTGATCGCCCAACTCGTCCTGAGCGAGCTCCAGAAGGCGCAGGGCCGCCGCAGGGTCGGCGACCGAGAGCAAAGCCGTCACGGAATGCTTCGGTCGCGGCAGAAGCCTCAGGACCGCCGCCGTGACGATGCCGAGCGTTCCCTCGCTGCCGATGAAGAGCTGCTTCCAGTCGTATCCTGCATTGTCCTTGCGCAGCTTCCGCAGTCCATTGGCTATGGTCCCATCGGGCAGGACCACCTCGAGCCCGAGCACGAGGCTGCGGGTCATGCCGTAGCGCAGGACGTTCACGCCACCCGCATTGGCCGCGACCACACCGCCGATGGTGGCCGAACCCTCGGCCGCCAGGCTCATAGGCAGCAGGCGCCCCGCCGCAGCGGCGGCATCCTGAGCGACCTTCAGGATGCACCCGGCCTCGGCCTCGATGGTCAAGCCGACCGGATCGACGGAGCGGATGGCGGCCATGCGATTGAGGGAGAGAACGACCTGCCGGCCTGAGGCATCCGGCACCGCGCCGCCGGCCAGTCCCGTATTGCCGCCCTGCGGGACGATGGCGGCACCGGCCTCGCGGCAGATCTGCACGATCTGGGCAACCTGCTCGGCCGTTGACGGTCGGACGACACAGGCGGGCCTGCCCGGAAAGAGCCTGCGCCAGTCGACCGCGTAAGGCTCGAGATCCGCCCCTTCCGCGATGACGGCGGAGGGACCCAGGAGGCTCATCAGTCGCTGCGGCAGGTCCGTCGCATTGGTCATGGCAAAATCCCTCGCGGTCGCATCACCGCTCCTGACCGATCAGGGCGCGATCGTCAACGTGGCACGCGCGAGGGATAGTGGAATGGAACTGCGACGGAACGGCGATCAACGCTGGCCCGATCCTGGCTCGGCCATCTTGCGGTGCTGCTCGGCAAGCATGCCGGCCGGCGTCACGTTGGCCAGGATCGTCGTGAACTTGTTCTTCCAGCCGCTCACCACATCGCCTTCGCCGTTCATCATGGCATCGAACCCGACCTTCGCCACGAAGGCGGGATCGTCCTTCTTGGCTTGCCCGACCTGCGTGTCTTCCATGCCGGCCCGCTCAAAAAACTCGGTATCGGTCGCACCGGGCATCAGGCACGTCACTGTGATCTTCGTGTCCTTCAGCTCATTCCTGAGCGCGAAGGAGAAGGAATCGATGAATGCCTTGGTGCCGTTGTAGACGGCCTGGAATGTCCCGGGCATGAAACCGGCGATCGAGCCGGTGATGAGAATCCTGCCCTCGTTCCTGGCCCGCATGTCCCGGCCGACCTTCTGGATCAGATAGAGGGTGCCGGTGATGTTGGTGTCGATCACATGGCGCGCCTCGGTGAAATCCTGATCGAGAAAGGCGTGACCGAGGCCATGGCCGGCATTGGCCAGGAGCGCGCCGACCGGCCGTCCATGGGCTGCAGCATAAAGCTTGTCGACGCCTTCGAGGGTCGAAAGGTCAGCCTCGACGGCATCGACCTTGGCGCCCAGAGCCTGGAAGTCCTTGGCCGCATCGTGAATCGCCGCCTGATCGGCCGCGATCAGGAGATCGTATCCGTTCTCGGCACAGAGTTTGGCAAGTTCATACCCGATGCCCGAGGAGGCTCCGGTCACGATGGCAAGCGGCTTTGCGGTTTCGGGCATGACATTTCCCTGGCGGTTCGAAGGACTGGGCCGGTCACGAGCGGAGAAGCGCAACCGGCATGTGGTGCTTGAACTCACGACGGGCGCTACAGTTCAAAAATACGAGCCAAGCAGCCGAGCCTCGCAGACGGCGAGCCTTGGCAGTTCAGTCCAGTCAAAGACCAGTTCCTTTAAGATATCGGGCAGTTGCTTTCGTCATGGGGGCAAGTTACCTTCACCATAACAATAAAAGAAAGCTTAGGCCCTCAAGGGCTGTGGCTGGGAGAAGCGCTCTTGGGTCCGCAAGAATCGGCGACGTTCGGCGTCGCGGTGAGTGGTGGCGCATGCGGGCATGACATGGCCCGAAACGCGGTGGAGCGTGGCACCGCGACGACGTCCCCATACCCCATATCGGCTACTCCCAAGATTGCCTCTCGAGCCGGGGCATGCCGATGACTCTTGTGCTCGATGGCGTATCGAAGAAGGTCGGGGCCGCGACCCATATCGACGATGTTCACCTGAATCTGGAGCGTGGTTCCCTCAATGTCCTGCTTGGGGCGACGCTTGCCGGCAAGACGTCGCTTATGCGGCTCATGGCCGGGCTCGATGCCCCGACCAGCGGCCGTATCCTCGTCGATGGGCAGGATGTGACCGGCTGGCCAGTACAACGTCGCAGCGTAGCCATGGTCTACCAGCAGTTCATCAATTATCCGTCGCTCGATGTCTACGAGAACATCGCTTCGCCTCTGCGAGTTGCCAGGCTGCCGAAGGCAGAGATCGACGCGCGCGTCCGCGAGGCCGCCAAGCTCCTGAAGCTGGAACCCTATCTCGACCGGAAGCCCTTGAACCTCTCCGGCGGCCAGCAGCAGCGCACCGCCATTGCCCGTGCGCTCGTGAAGCGCGCGGATCTCGTCCTGCTCGACGAGCCCCTGGCCAATCTCGACTACAAGCTCCGCGAGGAACTGCGCGAGGAACTGCCGCGTGTCTTCGCGGCATCGGGGGCTGTTTTCGTCTATGCGACGACGGAGCCGTCGGAAGCCCTGCTCCTGGGTGGCAATACGGCGACCTTGTTCCAGGGCCGGGTGACGCAGTTCGGGCCGACGCCGCAGGTCTATCGCCGTCCTGACGATCTGATCACCGCCCGCGTTTTTTCCGATCCGCCGCTCAACACCATGACGGTCCGGAAAAGCGGCGGCAGCGCGATCCTGAGCACGGGTGCCGAGATCAACGCGACGGGACCACTCGCCTCGGTCGCGGACGGAGAATACACGATCGGTTTCCGGGCTCATCACCTGACTCTGGAGCCGACGGGCCCCGATGGCATATCGATTCCGGCCATCGTGTCCGTATCCGAGATCACGGGATCGGAGAGCTACGTGCATCTGGATGCCAGCGAGCATCGGCTCGTGGCGCTCATTCCAGGAGTGAGGCGGCTGGAGCCGAAATCCCCTGTCACCGTCCATATCGATCCGCGACACTTGTTCCTGTTCAACATGGCAGGCCGCTTGGCCGTCACCGACCCGGCCCAGAAAGCGGCGTGAGGAGCGACGGATGGCCCGCATCACTCTCGATCATCTCGCCCATGCCTACAGGCCTGATCCCCACACGGCGGACGACTACGCCCTCAAGGAGATCAACCATGTTTGGAGCCAGGGCGGCGCCTATGCGCTGTTGGGTCCGTCCGGCTGTGGCAAGACCACCCTGCTCAACATCATCTCGGGGCTGGTCCGCCCCACGCGCGGACGCGTGCTCTTCGACGATCTCGACGTGACGGACCTGGCCACGGAGGCGCGCAACATCGCCCAGGTGTTCCAGTTCCCGGTCGTCTACGACACGATGAGCGTGCGCGAGAACCTGGCCTTCCCGCTCAAGAACAGACACGTCCCACGAGACAGGACGGCCCAGCGGGTGGAGGAGATCGCACGTCTTCTCGACCTGACCCGTGTTCTCGATCGGAAAGCGAGCAACCTCACGGCGGACATGAAGCAGAAGATCTCCCTCGGGCGCGGCCTCGTGCGTCCGGACGTCGCGGCCATCCTGTTCGACGAGCCGCTCACCGTGATCGATCCGCACCTGAAATGGCAGTTGCGCTCGACCCTCAAGGAGATCCACCGCGCTCTCGACATTACCATGATCTACGTGACCCACGATCAGACAGAGGCGCTGACCTTTGCCGACAAGGTCGTGGTCATGCATGACGGCGCCGTGGTGCAGACGGGAACACCCGACGAGCTGTTCGAACGTCCGGCCCACACCTTCGTCGGTCACTTCATCGGCTCGCCGGGCATGAACATCCTGCCCTGCAGGGTCGAAGGCGCCACCGCCTTCATCGGCGATCAGACCGTCGCCCTGCAGCGGACCTATCGCCCCCCCTATGGAGAGCGGATGGAGCTCGGTATCCGTCCGGAATTCGTGCGCCTTCAGCCGAGAGGAACGGGACTGCCGGTCAGGATACGTCGCATCGACGACATCGGCCGCGCCCGCATCGCCCGCGTGGAGATGAGCGGACGTGCTTTGGCCGCCAGCGTTCCCGACGGGATATCCTTCGACGGGGACGAGGCGGCTCTCGCGCTCGATCCACGTCAGATCCACATCTATGCGAATGGCCACCTCGTTTCGGGCGAGTCGATCGACGGAGGCCGGGCATGACGAAAACCGTCAACAACAAGGCCTGGGTCTTCGTCCTGCCGGTCTTCGCCATCGTGGCCTTCTCGGCCGTCCTGCCGCTGATGACGGTGGTGAACTACTCGGTCCAGGACACCTTCGGCAACAACCAGTTCTTCTGGAATGGGATCGGCTGGTTCCAGGAACTGCTCGATCCTTCGACGGAGCTGGGAGGACGTTTTTTCGGCGCCCTGTGGCGCACCCTTCTCTTCTCGGCGATCATCCTCATGATCGAAGTGCCGCTCGGCATCGCGGTGGCGCTCGCCATGCCGCGGGAGGGCTGGACGGTCGCGCTCTGCCTCGTCCTGATGGCCCTGCCGCTCCTTATTCCATGGAACGTGGTCGGCACGATCTGGCAGGTTTTCGCCCGCGGCGATATCGGCCTTCTCGGCTGGACGCTCAATCATCTCGGGATCGATTACAATTACAGCAACGACCCGATCGACGCCTGGGTGACACTCGTCGTCATGGACGTGTGGCACTGGACGAGCCTCGTGGCGCTTCTCTGCTATGCCGGGCTGAAATCCATTCCCGACGCCTATTATCAGGCGGCTCGCATCGATGGCGCATCGCGATGGGCCGTCTTCCGCACGATCCAGCTGCCGAAGATGCGACGCGTGCTGCTGATCGCGGTGCTCCTGCGCTTCATGGATTCCTTCATGATCTATACCGAGCCCTTCGTGATCACCGGCGGCGGCCCGGGCAACGCCACCACATTTCTGTCCATCGATCTGGTGAAGCTGGCCCTCGGGCAGTTCGATCTCGGCAAGGCGGCCGCCATGTCGCTGGTCTACAACCTGATCATCCTCGCCATCTGCTGGGTCTTCTACACCGTCATGACCAATGTTGACGCCCAGCGTGAGAGAGTCGAAGCATGACCGGAACCATCGCCGTCGACGCCTCCGAAACGAAGCCCGTCACGGTTCCTCTTGCGGCGAACCGAGCCCTGTCAGGCCCCCGCATCAGCGGGCGCGTGGTGGTGATGACACTCTACCTGCTGTTCCTGATGCTGCCGATCTACTGGCTCCTCAACATGAGCCTGAAGACCAACATGGAGATCACGTCCGGCCTGACCCTTTGGCCGAAAGAGATCACCTTCGACAACTACATCAGGATCTTCACCGATCCGAGCTGGTATTCGGGCTACATCAACTCGCTCACCTACGTCGTCATCAACACGGTGCTGTCGATCTCCTTCGCGCTCCCGGCCGCCTATGCCTTCTCGCGCTACAGGTTTCTCGGCGACAAGCACCTGTTCTTCTGGCTGCTCACCAACCGGATGGCGCCGGCTGCGGTCTTCGCCCTGCCCTTCTTCAATCTTTATTCCGCCATCGGGCTTTTCGATACGCCCTGGGCCGTGGCCCTTGCCCATTGCCTCTTCAATGTGCCGCTGGCCGTGTGGATCCTAGAAGGGTTCATGTCGGGCGTCCCCCGGGAGATCGACGAGACCGCCGCCATCGACGGCTATTCGTTTCCGCGCTTCTTCGTGAAGATCTTCATGCCGCTGATCGCCTCGGGCATTGGAGTCGCGGCCTTCTTCTGCTTCATGTTCTCCTGGGTCGAGCTGTTGCTGGCGCGAACCCTGACCTCGGTCAACGCCAAGCCCATCGCCGCCACCATGACACGCACCATCTCGGCCGCCGGCATGGATTGGGGCCTGCTCGCCGCCGCCGGCGTACTCACCATCGTGCCGGGCGCGCTCGTGATCTGGTTCGTCCGCAACTACATCGCCAAGGGCTTCGCCCTGGGCCGGGTTTGAGGAGAGCGCCATGCCTGATCTCGCCTGGATGGCCTGGACGTGGCAGACGGGCCTCTTCTTCGTCGGCATCGCCAGCCTCCTGCTCGTCATGACCCTGCTGGCAATCCAGCGCCCGGAGACGGAGCGTGTCGGCGTTCTGCGCATCCCGACGACACGCGGCGACCGTCTCTTCATCTCGCTTCTCGGTGCGGCTTTCATCCACCTCGCATGGCTGGGCCTCGTTGGCCCGGACCTATGGTGGGCATCAGGCCTGTCCCTGCTCTACGCAGCCGCCGTGTTTCGCTACGTCTAGGAGGAATGGCTCACTAAAAACCTCCGGTTTGCCCGGACCGGAAGGATCAAGACCAGCGCACAAGCCGGCCAGGGCATTACTTGGGAGGATCGAATGAAACTCACCCAATCTCACCGGCATCTGAAACTGTTCATCTCGACGAGCGTCCTGGCGATGGCGCTCGGCTCCAGCGCTGCTCTTGCGGGCATGGAAGAGGCCCGCCGCTGGATCGACACCGAATTCCAGCCGTCCACACTCTCGAAGGATGAGCAGCTGAAGGAGATGGAATGGTTCGTCAATGCGGCCAAGCCGTTCGTGGGCCAGGAGATCAACGTGGTCTCCGAGACCATCACGACCCATGAATACGAAGCGAAGACGCTCGCCAAGGCCTTTTCGGAGATTACGGGAATCAAGCTCACCCACGACCTGATCCAGGAAGGCGACGTGGTGGAGAAGATCCAGACGCAGATGCAGTCGGGGCGCAACATCTACGATGCCTGGGTCAACGATTCCGATCTCATCGGCACCCACTTCCGCTACAAGCAGGCGATCCCGCTGGACGACTGGATGGCCGGCGAAGGCAAGGATGTGACCTTGCCGACGCTCGATGTTGCCGACTTCATCGGAAAATCCTTCACCACCGCTCCCGACGGCAAGATGTATCAGCTGCCGGACCAGCAGTTCGCCAACGTCTACTGGTTCCGCTACGACTGGTTCCAGCGCCCGGAGTTCAAGGAAAAGTTCAAGGCGAAATACGGCTACGATCTCGGAGTTCCGGTCAACTGGTCAGCGTATGAGGACATCGCCGAATTCTTCACCAACGACGTGAAGGAGATCGACGGCGTCAAGGTCTACGGCCACATGGATTACGGCAAGAAGGATCCGTCGCTTGGCTGGCGCTTCACCGATGCCTGGCTCTCCATGGCCGGCAACGGCGACAAGGGCATCCCGAACGGCCTGCCGGTGGACGAATGGGGCATCCGCATGGAAGGCTGCCGCCCCGTCGGCTCCTCCATCGAGCGCGGCGGCGACACCAACGGCCCGGCGGCCGTCTATGCCATCGCCAAATATCTCGAGTGGATGAAGAAATATGCGCCGCCCCAGGCGGCTGGCATGAACTTCTCCGAGTCGGGCCCGGTGCCGGCGCAAGGCAACATCGCCCAGCAGATCTTCTGGTACACCGCCTTCACGGCCGACATGGTGAAGCCCGGTCTCCCTGTCGTGAATGCGGACGGCACGCCGAAATGGCGCATGGCGCCCTCCCCGCACGGATCGTACTGGAAGGATGGCATGAAGCTCGGCTACCAGGATGCCGGCTCGTGGACCTTGCTGAAGTCCACGCCCGTTGAGCGGCGCAAGGCGGCTTGGCTCTATGCGCAGTTCGTCACGTCCAAGACGGTCTCGCTGAAGAAGAGCCATGTGGGCCTCACCTTCATCCGAGAGAGCGACATCTGGGACAAGAGCTTCACCGAGCGCGCGCCCAAGCTTGGCGGTCTGGTCGAGTTCTACCGCTCTCCGGCCCGCGTGCAATGGACCCCGACCGGCAACAACGTGCCGGATTATCCGAAGCTCGCCCAGCTCTGGTGGCAGAACATCGGCGACGCGGCATCCGGCGCGAAGACCCCGCAGGAGGCGATGACCTCGCTGGCCAACGCGCAGGACGAGGTGCTCGGCCGCCTGGAGCGCGCCAACGTACAGGGTGAATGCGGCCCAAAGCTGAACCCGAAGACCTCCGCCGAGGAATGGTTCAAGAAGGCTGAAACCGCCGGCACCATCGCGCCCCAGCGCAAGCTCGCGAATGAGAAGCCCAAGGGCGAGACGGTGGATTACGACACGCTCATCAAGAGCTGGCCCGCTTCCCCGCCGAAGCGCAGCTGACGAAAACCAGCCCCGCCCCTGTAAGGGCGGGGCTTTCTCATAGGACTGGCTTCGAAGCGCTCAAGCCACACCCTCCCGAAACTGCCGATCACGGCTCTGCCCGCGTTTCCCTTTCGTCCAACCATGACAGGTCGAGCGTGAACAGCTCCTGCGGCCGCGCGACGCCCCTCAGGGCATAACGGCCCACCGACACCAGGCATTCCCGATCCTCACTTGCGGCTGCCGAGAAGAACGCGGACGACACGAGGACATCCCTCTCCACAGAGCGGCACAAGGCGCCGATCCGGCTCACCTCGTTCACGGCCGGTCCGACGACGGTGAAATCCAGCCGGTCCTGGCTGCCGATATTGCCGTAGAACACCTCTCCGATATGCAAGCCGAGATAGGCCGAGGTGACCGGGAGGTTGCAAGACAGGCGCTCCTCGTTCAGCGCCCGTATCCTCGCATGCATCAGGCGCTCAGCCTTGAGCGCGCACCGGCAGGCCTGAACGGGATCATCCTCCTTGAAGATCGCGAGCGCACCATCCCCGATCAGCTTCAGGACATCGCCGCCCGCCTCGTAGATGGAGGAGATGATCGCTTCCGAATAATCGTTCAGGAACGGGATGATCTGCTCGGGATCGGCCGTCTCCGTAATATGCGTGAAGCTGTGAAGGTCACTGAACCACAGGACCGACTGGATCCGGTCGGTCACGCCACGGGCGATCCGCCCGCTCAGGACGAGCCGGCCCGCATCGCGACCGAGATAAGTCTCGACGAGGGTTTTCGCGATGCGCGCCAGCGAGGCGCATTTCATGGCCAGCATCAGGGGCGAGGCCAATTCGCGCAGGAGTGCGATCTCGTCGTCGGCGAAGCCGGAAGGCGCGTCGGTCGTCCAGGACGAATAGAAGGAATCCATCTCACCGATGGCGCCCTCGACTTCGAAGCGATGGATCAGGACGAGATAGTCCGTCTGGCCTTCAGCGCGGAGATCCGCGAGAATCGAGAAATCCTCGATCTGCCCGGGGCCGATCCGCCGCCGCAGGAAGTCCTCTCCGGTCGACCAGAGATGATAATAGGTGCTCCGGCGCCAGTTCTCCGCCGCCTGCCCTTCCACGTTGGTCCGGCCGTACTCGACGATCGGATCGAGACTGTCCTGGTCGTCACGGCGCCAGCGGAAGACTCGGCCCTCATGGATCGGGTGCAGCGTATCGATGATGATGTTCACCTGCGAAATGGGCAATCCCTCGCCGGTCAGCCTGGTGCAGAATCCGCGCAGGAGCTCGAGCTCCGACATGCCAACCAATCCGGCTTCGGTGACCCATTTCGCAATATGTGCCGCCTGAGCTTTGTCCATGGGGCTCTCTTCACGATGCCAGTGCATCCAACCTTCACCTTCAGCATATCGGGCGAAGGGGCAAAGTCGAACACCGATACGCGCGTCGCGGACACTCCCTCTACTCGGCGGGGTTGGGTTGGGTTCCCAACGAGTCGGCCCGCTTCGAACCTGGGCGTCTGAAGAGACGCAGAACCACGAGGCGAACCGCAACGTAGAAGACGGGCGTCAGGAACAGGCCGAACACGGTCACGCCGAGCATTCCCGAGAACACGGCCGTGCCGAGAGACTGGCGCATCTCGGCGCCGGGGCCGGTCGCGATCGCGAGCGGCAGCACGCCGAGAATGAAGGCGAAGGCCGTCATCAGAATGGGCCGCAGGCGCAACCGGCACGCCTCGACCACCGCTTCCACCGGCGTCTTGCCGTCGAACTCCGCCTGCCGGGCGAATTCCACGATGAGGATGGCGTTCTTCGCGGCCAGGCCGACGAGGACCACAAGGCCGATCTGGGTCAGGATGTTATTGTCCTGGCCTCTGATCATGACGCCGATCAGCGCCGAAAGAACGCTCATCGGCACGATCAGGATGATCGCGATGGGCAACGACCAGCTTTCAT
Organism: Microvirga sp. Mcv34; assembly: GCF_024519725.1. Classification (GTDB taxonomy): domain Bacteria; phylum Pseudomonadota; class Alphaproteobacteria; order Rhizobiales; family Beijerinckiaceae; genus Microvirga. The sequence continues at coordinate 31,520 of NZ_JALJRK010000005.1, forward strand.
ACTGGGCCGCCAGCACGAGGAACACGAAGAGCACGGACAGCGCGAAGATGAACACCGCCGTGTTGCCGGTCTGCCGCTCCTGGAACGCCAGTTCCGTCCATTCGAACCCCATGCTCGGCGAGAGATTTTGCCGGACCAGCGTCTCCATGGCATCGAGCGCGGTGCCTGAGGACACGCCCGGCCCCGCATTGCCCTGCAGGGCCACCGAGGTGAACATGTTGTAGCGCTGCACCAAGTCAGGCCCCGACACCTCCCGCATCTCGACAAGGGTGCCCAGGGGCACGAGAGCGCCCGTGGATGAGCGGACCCGCAGCCGGTTGATATCATCCTGGTCGATCCGGAAACGCTGATCGGCTTGCGCCCGCACCTGGTAGACCCGGCCGAACGCATTGAAGTCATTCACGTAGGCGGTGCCGAGATTGATGCGGAGGGTTTCGAAGATGTTCGGGATCGGCACGTTCAGGATGCTCGCTTTCTGGCGGTCGATCTCCAGATAGACCTGCGGCGAGTTGGCCGAGAACGTGGTGAAGACGCCGGCCAGGTTCGGGTTCTGCCGCGCCTGCCCCATCAGCTGAGAGGCGACCGCCAGGATGCCGCGCACATCGTCGCCGGTGCGGTTCTGGATCTGAATCTTGAAGCCGCCGGAATTGCCGAGGCCTCGGACAGGGGGCGGCGGGATGGCGATGATGAACGCCTCCTCGATCTGCTGCATGCGCGCGAACAGATCGGCGATGATCTTGGCCCCGGATTCACCCGCTTCGATCCGCTCGTCGAAAGGCTTGAACCCGGCGAAGATCGCCGCGGCATTAGTCGCGTTGGTGAATGTGGCGCCGGAAAACCCCGCGAAGGCGACCGCGTTCTTTACGCCGGGCGTCTCCTGCATGATCTTGGACGCCCGCTGAACCACCGCATCCGTGCGCGCCAGGGACGCCCCATCCGGCAACTGGATCACCACGATGGCATAGCCTTGGTCCAAGGTCGGGATGAAGCCGCGCGGCACATGGTTTGCCGTCCATAACGTCCCGGCCAGGAGGCCGACATAGACCGGCAGCACGATGAGCTTGTGCCGCGCCAGCGTTCCGACCGCCTTCGCATAGCCGTTGGACGTGGCGTCGAAACCGCGATTGAAGCCGTTGGCCAATGTTCGCCCGAAGCGGGCAGCCGGATTCCTGGAATGCTCGTGAGTGTGCGGCTTCAGCAGAAAGGCGGCCAGGGCCGGCGAAAGTGTCAGGGAATTGAAGGCCGAGATGACCGTCGACACGGCGATGGTCAGGGCGAATTGTCGATAGAACTGGCCGGAGATGCCCGGAATGAAGGCGGTGGGCACGAAAACCGCGACGAGGACCAGTGCAATGGCCACGAGAGCGGCTCCGACCTCGTCCATGGTCGTGTGTGCGGCATCGCGCGGACTCATTCCGAGTACGATGTTACGCTCCACGTTCTCCACAACGACGATCGCATCGTCGACAACGATGCCGATGGCTAGAACCATGCCGAACAGGGTCAGCGTATTGATCGAGAAGCCGAGGGCCGCCATGAAGGCGAAGGTGCCGATCAAGGAGACCGGGATCGCCACGATGGGGATGATCGCCGTGCGCCAGCTCTGCAGGAACACGAAGACCACGATCACGACGAGAGCCGTGGCCTCGAACAACGTCTTGTAGACCTCGTTCACGCTTTCGGAGATGAACTCCGTGGGATTGTAGACGATCTGATACGCGATGCCCGGCGGAAAGTTGCGTTTGAGCTCCTCCATGGTCCGTGTGATCTGCTCGGAGGCGGCGAGCGCATTGGTCCCCGGGCGCTGGAAGATGGCGAGCGCCACCGCAGGATTGCCGTTCAGATAGGAATTCGTGACGTAATCCTGCGCGCCGAGTTCGATACGGGCAACGTCCTGCAGCCGCACGAGGCGGCCCTGCGGGGTCGCCTGGACGATGATCTGCCGGAACTGGCGCGGATCCTCGAACCGGCCCTGCGTCGTCACCGTCAGCTGAAAGGCCGCATCCGTCGGCGTCGGCTCCTGCCCCAGGGCGCCGCCCGACACCTGGACGTTCTGCTCCTGGATCGCCCGCACCACCTCGCTCGAAGTCATGCCGTATGAGGCAAGCTTCTCGGGATCCAGCCAGACGCGCAGGGAATATTGACGCTCACCGAAGATGATGAGATCCCCCACGCCGTCGAGCCGCAGCAGGATGTCGCGCACATAGTTGCGGGCATAGTTCGAGACGTAGAGCTGGTCGTAGGACCCGTCCGGCGAGAGCATGTGCACGACCATCATCAGGTCGGGCGAACTCTTGAGCGTGGTCACGCCGAGCCGACGGACCTCTTCGGGCAGGCGCGGCGTTGCGATCGCCACGCGGTTCTGGACAAGCACCTGGGCCTTGTCGAGATCAGTTCCGAGCTTGAACGTGATCGTCAGCGCCATAGCGCCGTCGCCGGTAGAGTAGGAGGACATGTAGAGCATGTCCTCGACACCGTTGATCTGCTGCTCCAGCGGCGTCGCGACGGTGGCAGCGACCGTCTGCGCATCGGCTCCCGGGTAACTGGCTCTGACGACCACGGTGGGTGGCGCGATATCCGGGTATTGCGCGACCGGCAGCGTCGAGTAGGCGATCCCTCCGATGATCAGGAAGAGCGCCGACAGGACGGTCGCGAAGATGGGGCGATCGACGAAGAAATGGGCAAAGCGCATGGAAGCGCCCTCCTCGCGTGGGATCAGCTTCCGTTTCGCTCCCGCACCGGGGGAAGCGTCGTCATCTGCGGCGTCACAGGCGCGCCGGGCCTTACGCGGACGAGGCGGTTCACGACCACCGTCTCGTTGCCGGTCAGCCCGTCGCGGATCACCCTGTAGCCGTCGATCCGCGGGCCGATGCGCACAGGCTTGAGATTGACCGTGTTGTTCTCGCCGAGCACATAGACGATCCGCCTGTCCTGGTCGCTGCCGATGGCTTCATCGGGCAGGAGGATGCCCCGGTAGGGATCCGATGCGCCAACCGTCACACGGCCGAACAGGCCGGGGGTCAGGAAGCGGTCCTTATTCTCGAACACCGCACGCACGCGGATCGTTCCGCTGGCCGAATCAAGCCGGTTGTCGACGAAGTCGAGATGTCCCTTGCGCGGCTCCAGACGCTCATCCGTCAATCTCAGCACGACCTCATTGGTCTCTCCATTGGCAGAGCTGTTCGTGCCTCCGCGGGATTGCCGGGAGAAGGCGAGGAACGAACGCTCGTCGACATCGAAATAGAACTGGATCGGGTCGAGCGAGAGAACGTTCGTCAGGATCGTCTCGTTGGCATTGACCAGGTTGCCTTCGGAGACGAGCTTGCGCGAGATGCGCCCCGACAGCGGAGACTTGATCTCCGTGAACTCGACGTCGAGCTGGGCCTGCCGCAGCGCCGCCTGGGCGCGGTCCAGCTCCGCCTTCGCCGTCAGGAAAGACTGGCGGCGCTGATCGTAGAGCTGGTCGGTGATGTTCCCGGTCTTCCGCAGCTGTTCCGCGCGATCGAGGTCGCTTTGGGCGAATTCCAGGCGGACCTGGGAGGATGTGACCGCCGATTGCGCCTGCTCGAGCGAATTGCGGTAGGGACGCGGGTCGATGGTGAAGAGAAGATCGCCAGCCTTGACGAAGGTGCCGTCCTGGAAGTGGACCTTGTCGAGATACCCGGACACCCGGGCGCGGATATCGACCTGATCGATCGCCTCGAAGCGTCCGATAAAGTCGTCCTGCTCGACGATGTCCTTCACGAGGGGTTTTGCGACAGTCACAGGCGGAGGTGGCGCGGGGCCGCCTTGCGCCATGGCCAGGCTCACCGCTGCAACCCACGAAAACAGAACGCTGGAAAACAACACGGACCGAGGAAAGCGCATGCGTAACCTCCTGATCGACATGATGGACGCAGCACTAAGCCTCCGAATTCCAGCTTATGATCCTATGCGCAGAGGCACGCAGAAGAGCTTTTGTTCTTATTGCAACGCAATATTGCGCATTGTCGAGGCGCTGACAAGATGTGCAATGATGGTACGATTCATTGTGCTTGAGGCCCGTCAATATGAGGTACTGGATCGTCAGGTATAGGCGCTGCGCAGGTCGAGCGTGCTCTTCTTCCCAATGAACTCGTAGTTTTCGGAGAGCCATGTGCGCGCCGCATTCCTGCCGAGATCCTTCAGCTCCTTGAAGAAGCTCCATTGGGCGCTAAGGCGCGACGCCGCCGTGAACTCGTCGAGCCTCTCGCCGCCATGAATACGATGCATGAGAACGCGTTTGTAGTCGGCAACCGAGAGCTTGCCCTCGTCGATCAGACGCGTCACGAACTCGACCGCCCTGAACTGCTCCAGCAGATTGGCATTGAACGTGATCTCCGTCAGGCGGTTCTGAATTTCCTGCACGCTCCGTGGAGTCGAGCGGCGCTCGATCGGATTGATCTGCACCAGCAGGATATCGTCCGACTGCGTTTCGTAGAACAGCGGAAAGAGGGCCGGATTTCCGGTATAGCCTCCGTCCCAGTAGGGTTCGCCATCGATTTCAACGGCCTTGAAGAGCATCGGCAGGCAGGCCGAGGCCAGGACGTGATCCACGGTCAGTTCAGGGCCGGTGAAGACCCTGATCTTCCCCGACCAGACGCTTGTCGCCGCGATGAACAGCTTCGCATCCTTGCAGGCCCGCACCCGTTCGAAATTGATCAGGCTGTTGAGAGCATCGCGCAAAGGGTTGATGTCGAGAGGGTTGAGATCGTAAGGGCTCGCGACCCGGGACCAAGCATCGAACCAGAGATGCGAAGAGCCGTTCATGCTCCAGTAGCTCAACAGGCGATCAAAAAGCGACCTCTGGATCGGCGAGAGCACGCCATCGAGGCTCACGCGCTTCCAGAACTTGCGCAGCTGCTCCCGCGCCCCGTCGCGCCCGCCCTCGAGCCATCCTTCGAAGAGGACGACCGCATTCATCGATCCCGCGCTGGCCCCCGTAATCGCCTCGACCGTCAGTCGTCCATCTTCGAGGAGATAGTCGATCACACCCCAGGTGAACGCACCGTGCGCGCCGCCACCCTGCAGCGCCAGGGATACGGATTTCTCGGCATTGGGGCACACGAGCCCCCGCACAGGGTTCCTACGGATTTGAGCTCGACCAGTCATCGCGGCCTCCAGGTCTCGGCCGCCAGATTACCACCCGAATGCCTCCCGGATGCAAGCCGCACATCACCCTGGCAGAGAGAGCGGCTATTCAAGTTCGATCGATAATGTGGTCAAGCTTGGCCTTCGCGTTCTGTCCCGTCGTACAACGGCGAAGGGCTTGATGGCCATGGATCATCGAGGCTCCACGCCTCAAAATCCCGTCACTCCTGCGCCGCCAGGATCTTGTCGATCGTGATCGGCAAGTCCCGGATGCGCTTGCCGGTCGCATGGTAGATCGCGTTGGCCACGGCCGCTGCCGTGCCGACGATGCCGATCTCCCCCAGTCCCTTCACGCCGATCGGGCTCGCTTTGTCGTCGTGCTCGTCCACGAAGATCACGTCGATATCGTGAATGTCCGCGTTCACCGGCACATGGTACTCGGCAAAATTGTGGTTCATGAAGCGACCGAGATTGTGATCCGTAAAGGTCTCTTCATGAAGCGCCATGCTGATCCCCCAGACCACCCCGCCGAGGATCTGGCTTCGCGCCGTTTTCGGGTTGAGAATTCTGCCGGCTGCGACCGCGTTCACGATGCGCGTCACCCGCACGACGCCGAGTTCCTCGTCGACTCTCACCTCGGCGAAGACGGCCGAGTGGGTATAGGCGGAATAGCTCTGCTGATTGATCTTGCTCGGGCTCACCGTCTCCTGAGCCTCGATTCTGTCGACCCCACCCGCCTTCATGGCAGCCACGAGGGTCACGGACCGCGACGGATCGGCCGTCAGGACCATGCTTCCATTCGTGAAAGTCACCTGATCGATCATGGCATCCGCTAGAGGCGAGCCATCCATCTTCTGGGCATAGGCCAGAAGTTGCTCGCGCACGATCCGGCAGGCCGCGTCGACAGCCGTGCCGGCCGAAGCCGCTGTCCAGGAACCGCCCTCGACGGGGGATTTCGGCAGCGCCGAATCGGCGAGCAGAGCGGTCACGTTCTCCATCGGCAGGCCGAGGGCATCCGCCCCGATCTGCGTCAGGATCGTGTAGGTGCCGGTCCCGATATCGGCCGTCGCCGTCGCGACTTCAAGCTTGCCGTCGATGGTCAGGACCGCGCGGGCGCTGGTCTTGTTCATCTGCGCTTCCCACACGCCCGTCGCCATGCCCCAGCCGATGAGTTCACGGCCCTCGCGCATGGATCGCGGCTCGGCGCTTCGCTTCGACCAGCCGAACCGTTCGGCGCCGACCTGATAGCAGGCTCGCAGCTCCTTCGAGGTGTAGGCCTTGTTCTCGTTCTCGTCCCGCTCGGTGTAGTTCCTCAGGCGCAGCTGCACAGGGTCGATCCCCGTGGCATAGGCGAGCTCGTCCATCGCGCTCTCGACCGCGAAGGTGCCGAGCGGCGCGCCGGGCGCGCGCATGTCGCCGGGCGTGTAGGTGTCGACCTGAGCGATCTTGTAGGTCAGCTCGACATTGTCGGCGTGATAGAGCAGGCTCGACCAGTTGACGACGACCTCCTGGTAATCCTCGAAGCGCGAGGTCACGGCGACGGCCTCGTGCTTCAGGGCCAGCAGCGTCCCGTCCGGGTTCGCTCCGAGCCCGACCGTGTTGATCGTCTCCGGCCGATGCACGAAGGTGAACATCTGGTCTCGGGTGAGCTCGACCCGCACGGAGCGCTCCAGGTCGAGGGCGGCCATCACGGCGAGGAAGAGCTGGTATTGCGGCCGGAGGCCGGAACCGAAGGCGCCGCCGATGAACGGGGAAATGACCCGCACGTCATCCTTGGACAAGCCGAAGACGTTCGCCACGTAGCCTTGCGTGTTCAAGGCGCCCTGGATCTTGTCATGGACGGTGATCTTGCCGTCTCCCTGCCAGACGACCGTCGTCGCGTGCGGCTCCATCGGATTGTGGTGCTCGGTCGCAATCGCGTACTCGCCCCAGATGCGCACCGGAGCCTCGCTGTAGGCTTTCATGGCGTCGCCGCGAGGCTTGGGCGGCGGCGTGATTCCGGAACGCTTCTTCGGCGGCACATAGGCCTTCGCGCGCACCACCCGCAGGTCCGTCTCGTGCGGCTCGGCCTCATAATCCACGCGGACCAGCGAGGCGGCATAGCGGGCCGTCTCGAAATCATCCGCCACGACGAGGGCGACCGGCTGGCCGCTGTACTGAATCTCATTGTCGTAGAGCGGCCGGAACGGTTTTCCGGGCGGCGCGACTTCGTCCTGGTAGTTGTGGCTGAACCAGGCGGTGCGCGGCCGATTCTCATGTGTGAACACCTTGAGCACGCCGGGTACGGCTTCCGCATCGCCCGCATCGATCCGGCTGATGCGCCCGCGGGCGACGGAGCTCGATACGACATAGCCGTAGGCGAGATCGGGAGCCTCGAATTCAGCCGCGTATTTGGCCGTGCCCGTGACTTTCGAGGGCCCGTCGACACGGTTACGCGGCGAGCCGATATGGGGATCGTTCTTCAGCATGGCGGCCTGTTCCTCAGCGGATGCGCTTGTCGACTTGCGATTGCGGCGTGCTGGCCGCGGCCTGCGCCAAGGCTCGGACGATGGCCTTTCGCGCCAGCTCGATCTTGAAGGCGTTGTGCTCGTAGCCCTTGGCGCCCTCAAGCAGCAGGTTTGCCGCCGCCGCGAACGTGTCACTGCCGGCGGGCTTGCCGGCGAGCAGGTTTTCGGCGTCTGGCCGGCGCCAGGGCTTGTGGGCGACGCCGCCCAGCACAATGCGCGCCCGGCGAACCGTACCGCCGTCGATGTCGAGCGCCGCCGCGACGGAGACGAGCGCGAAGGCGTAGGACAGGCGGTCGCGTAGCTTGAGGTAGGTGTAGTTCGTAGCGAAGCCTTTGGCGTCTGCCGGCAGTTCGACGCCCGTGACGATCTCGCCCTGCGCCAGGGTGGTGTCGATCTCCGGTCGGTCCCCCGGTAGCCGGTGGTACTCGGCCATCGGAATGGTACGGGCGCCGCCGGGCCCGGTGACGTGAACGACCGCCTCGAGCGCCGCGAGCGCCACGCACATGTCGGACGGGTGCGTGGCGATGCAATGCTCGCTCTGGCCGAGGATCGCATGGATGCGGTTGACGCCGTCGATGGCCGGGCATCCCGTTCCCGGCTCGCGCTTGTTGCAGGGCGTTCCAGCATCGTAGAAATAGTAGCAGCGGGTACGCTGGTTGAGGTTGCCACCCGTCGAGGCGGCGTTGCGCAGTTGCGGCGTGGCGCCGGCCAGGATCGCGCTGGAGAGGAGCGGGTAACGCTCCTCGATCCGGGGATCATAGGCTACGCCGGTATTCGGCACGAGGGCGCCGATGCGCAACCCACCGCCATCCGTCTCCTCGATGGTGGAGAGGCCCGCTATCCGGGTCACGTCGACGAGGCTTTGCGGCCGCTCGACGTTGTATTTCATCAGGTCGATGAGGTTCGTGCCGCCCGCGATGACCCTGGCGGCCGGATCGGCCGCAAGAGCGTGGACGGCCTCATCGAGATTTCCGGGGCGGAGATAGTTGAACCGGTTCATTCGGCAGCCTCCCGCTGGTTCGCACCAGATTGCGCGAGCACGTCCTCGATGGCGTCGACGATGTTGGGATAGGCCCCGCAACGACAGATGTTGCCGCTCATGTATTCCCGAATCTCGTCGCGCGTGCGCGCCCTGCCCTCCTGGATCAGCGCGATGGCCGACATGATCTGGCCGGGCGTGCAGTAGCCGCATTGAAAGGCGTCGTGTTCGACGAAGCTCTGCTGCATCGCATGAAGCTGGCCATCCCGTGCCAGACCCTCGATGGTGGTGATCTCGCGGCCGTCCTGCATCACGGCCAGTTGCAGGCAGGAATTGACTCTTTGGCCGTCGATCAGCACCGTGCAGGCGCCGCACTGGCCGTGATCGCAACCTTTCTTCGTGCCAGTGAGGCCGAGATCGAGGCGCAACAGGTCGAGCACAGTGGTCCACGGCTGAACCTTGAGCTGACGGGTCTCGCCGTTCAGGACCACGGTCACGTCAAGGGCATCGGATGAAGCTGTCATGGGGCTTTCATTCACGGGAGTTCTCCGGCTCGTGAAGAACCCGTCGAAGGGATGCGGACATTCGCGGGACCAGGGATGGACCACACGGAATCGCAACCGGCCTCGGTCGGATGATCGTTTCGGGACAGGCGGTAACGTTTGTTAATGCCGCAAAGGTTCAACCCGTTCCGTGGGGACCTGCGGTCTCGGATTACTAGGCCCGCATGGGCCTCGGTTGACGGATCGCGGAGCTTGGGACCATATCGGCCGATGAGCAATGTCGCGGCCATCCTTCTCGCCGCCGGTCGGGGCACACGCTTCGGGTCGGACCCGAAACTGCTGGCTCGCGTGGGCGGCAGGCCTCTGGTGCATCATGCGGCCAGCGCCGCCGTCGGCTCACGGGCCGACCCCGTAATCGTGGTCACCGGCCACCACGCCGAAGAGATCGAGCGGGCGTTGGAAGAGCTCCCGATCCAGATCGTCCGGAATACCGCCTTCATGAACGGGCTTTCGACATCGCTGAAGGCCGGGTTCGCGGCCCTGCCGCCCCAATCCCGGGCGGCCATCGTTCTCCTGGGAGACATGCCCATGGTCGAAGCCCGCCTGATCGATGCCCTCGTGCAGGCCTGGCACGACATGGGTGAGCCGATGGCGCTAGTCCCGACCATCGAAGGCCGGCGCGGGAACCCGGTCGTGCTCTCGCGCGACCTCGCAGACCAGATCGAACGTCTTTCGGGCGATAGCGGCGCGGGACCGATCCTGCGCGGGCGATCCGATGTGGTGGAATACCCGGTCGACGATCCGGCCATCCTTCAGGATGTCGATACGCCGGCGGATTTCGACCATGTCGGTGGCAACCCGCGGCGGAGCTAGGGAACCTCGCCGGTCCGCCCTACCGGCCGGCGGGCCTGCCGCCTCTGAGAATTCGCAGGCTGCTTGTCACGCAGCCGACGAGAGACAGGACCGCTCCGAGCCATAGGATGACGGTCGTCGGGCTGCCGGGAACCAGTCCGAAGAGAACCGCCGCTATGGCCGCCCCAAGGGACTGACCAACCAGCCGAGCCGAGGATTGCATGCCGCTCGCCCCGCCGCTGCGCTCCGGCGGCGCGCTGGTGATGATGGCCTTGTTGTTGGGCGATTGGAACAGGCCGAACCCCAGGCCGCAGATCGTCAGCCGCCAGACGATATCCGCCGTCGATGGATTGTCCGGCAGCATGGCGACGAGGGCCAAGCCGGCCGAGAGCGTGGCCAGCCCGAGCCCGCCCAGCAGGCCCGGCGAGAAGCGGTCGGCCAGGCGGCCGGCGATGGGAGCCGCCACGGCGATCGCCAGGGGCCAGGGCGTCATCAGCATGCCCGTTTCGGCAACGCTCCGGCCCAGCTCGTCATGGAAGTAGAAGGGAAGCGCCAGGGTGGCGAGCGCCTGCGTGGAGAACGAGCAGATCGACGTCATCATCGACAGGGCAAAGACCGGCAGCCGCAGGAGATCCAGGGGCAGCAGCGGCATCGCCAGCGGCAGCTGGTAGCGCACGAACACGAACCCCGCCACGACCGCGCCTGCGATGGCGAAGAGCGGATATGTGAAGCTGCCGGTGCTGAGGGCGTCAATCCCGGTGATCAGGAGCCCGAAGGTCAGGGCGTTGAGAGCGACGCTCCAGCCGTCGAGCCGCCGGGTGGAACGCGGCGTGTCGGGCAACGTCCGGGCCGCCACGATGAGCGCGAAGATGCCGAGAGGCACGTTGATCAGGAAGAGCCAGGACCAGGACGCCACCGACAGGATAGCCGCCGCCACCGTGGGACCGGCGGCCGAGGAGATGGCCACCACGAGAGCGGTGTTCCCGACGCCACGGCCCAGGAGCTTCGCCGGATAGATGAAACGCACGAGGGCGATGTTGACACTCATGATCCCGGCCGCGCCGAACCCTTGGAGCACGCGCGCGGCGATCAGCATCGGAAAGGACCCGGCGAGCGCACAGCCGAGCGAGGACAGGGTGAACACCAGGAGCCCGGCCCAGTAGATCCGCCGGTAGCCCAGGCTGTCGCCCAGGGACGCGAGGGGCAGAAGGGAAATGGTGATCGCGAGCTGATAGGCGTTGACCGCCCATACGGTCGTGGCCGGATCCACCTGAAGCTCCCGCGCCATCACCGGGAGAGCCACGTTGACGATCGCGCTGTCCAGAACCGCCATGGTGAGAGCAATCGCAATGGCGAGGAAAGCCAGGAGCCGCTCGGGATTGGGCAGGCCGTCCGTAATGCCGGCCGCAGGCGAAGTCCGGGGTGAAGTGGTGTCCATGGTGAGCGCTGTCGATCGGCCGGCTCGGGAGGGATCTTCGAGAATCGTGCGAGCTCCGGCCGAGCTTGCATGATGTCCCAGGCGCGCCGGCGGCCAGGAGCCGTCTTCGAGCGCGAGGGCTGCCGCCAATGCCCTAACGCATGCGGAAACCATTGTGAACCAAGGAATTCACTCCCTCGTCGCAAGGAAGGGATCGGCAATCGCTATTTCGCAGCCTGCGTCGGAGACCCAGAGCCGCCACCGGCCGAAAGCCTCAGGCGGGGTACTTTGATCTTGGTCAATGCCTCCTCGCGCAGAGTGACCATGATTTTCCCAAGCTTGTCTCCCCGTGTAGCGTCGGGCTGATTGATCCGCCCGGGATGATCGGCCGCAGGTCCGGATAATGCCGTTTATTCATTGAGGCGATGCCATGAAGGCCATGGTCCTCCGCGCGGTGCGTACGCCTCTCGTCCTGGAGGAACGCCCCCTCCCCGAACCTGGAGAAGGCGAGATCCGCGTTGCCGTGGAAGCCTGCGCGGTATGCCGGACCGACCTCCATGTCGTCGATGGCGACCTGCCGCATCCCAAACTTCCCGTCATTCCAGGCCACGAGATCGTCGGGCGGGTGGATGCGCTCGGTCGTGGAATTCGCAACCGCGCATTGGGCGAGCGCGTCGGCATTCCTTGGCTCGGTCACACCTGCGGCCATTGCCCCTATTGCATGTCGGGACAGGAGAACCTGTGCGACGAGCCGGTGTTTACGGGATACACGCGGGACGGCGGCTTCGCGTCTCATGCGATCGCCGATGAAGCCTATGCGTTCAGTCTTCCGGAGGATGGTGATCCCGTCGCGCTCGCGCCCCTTCTCTGCGCCGGCCTGATCGGCTGGCGTTCTCTGGTGGCCGCGGGACCGGCTGAGAAAATCGGCATCTTCGGGTTCGGCGCGGCGGCTCATATCATCGCTCAGGTCTGCAACTGGCAAGGACGCCGCGTCTTCGCCTTCACGCGACCCGGCGATTTTGCAGCTCAGGATTTCGCCAGATCCCTTGGAGCCGTCTGGGCCGGCGGTTCCGATCAGGATCCTCCCGAGTGCGTCGACGCGGCGATCATCTTCGCGCCCGTGGGCGATCTGGTACCCGTCGCGCTGCGTGTCGTGAGGAAGGGCGGACGGGTCGTATGCGGCGGCATCCACATGAGCGACATTCCGCAATTTCCCTATCGGCTTCTCTGGGGGGAGCGCCAGATCCTGTCCGTCGCCAACCTGACCCGACAGGATGCCTTGGATTTTCTGTCCATCGTTCCCAAGGCCCGCATCAGAACGCAGACGACTTGCTACCCGCTGGAAGCCGCCAACGAGGCCTTGAACGATCTGCGATCAGGACGGCTTCAGGGAGCCGCGGTCCTGATCCCCTGAAGAGGACGACGCCGATGTCATTGCAGCCGGCCGCAGACCCCAACGTGCAAAGTGAGAATTTCATGATCCAGAACATCCGCAGCATCCTGATCGGGATTACGGAAGAAGGTGATGCCGAGGAGCGCTCTTCCGCCCTGCCCTATGGGCTCTCCCTCGCCCGGCACGCGAACGCCCATGTGACCGTCCAGGCGGCGTCGCTGAAGGTCACGCTGACCCATGCCTTCGTCAGTTCCTTTGCAGAAGGGCTTGTTGCCACCGAGAACCGCCGGCTGAACGCTCTGGCGCGCGCGGCCGCAGAATCCTCGCAGCGCGCCGCGGCGGCCACGGGCATCGCTTGCACCGCGCAGGCGCCGCAGCTTGCCTATCCGGACCTCTTGAGGAGCTTCACCTCCCTTGCCCGTGCGCACGACCTGACCGTTCTCGACCTGGAGCCGATATCTCTTGCCGTCGACCGAGGATTGATCGAAGCCGTCCTGATGGAGAGTGGACGGCCGCTCATCGTCGTGCCCGAGGGCCGGGAAGCCTTTGGAGGAGACCGGATCATCGTCGCATGGGACGGCAGCGCCAAGGCGGCGCGCGCCCTCAACGATGCCATGCCGTTCCTGCGCGCTGCCTCGCAAGTCGAGCTGATCAGCGTCACGGGCGAGAAGGACTTGGCGCATACGGTGCCGGGTGCGGAGATCGCCCCGCATCTCGCCCGCCACGGCGTCACCGTGAATGTCCTGGCCCTTCCGGCCGTGAAGGGTGACGTGGCCGAGACCTTGCGCAACCACGCTCACCTGACCCGGGCCGACATGATCGTGATGGGAGCGTATGTTCATTCACGACTGCGCGAAATGGTGCTCGGTGGCACGACCCAGTCACTGCTCAAGAATGCTCCGGTGCCGCTGTTCCTCTCCTACTGACGAGAGAGGATCGGCGGCCTGACATGTTTCTTTTTCCGAGGAGGCACGCATGTACAAGAATATCCTGATCGCCACCGATGGATCGTCCCTGGCGGGACGGGCCGTCGAACACGGAACCAACCTCGCCAAAGCGTTGCATGCTCACGTCGTGCTCCTGACGGTGACCGAACGGTTCCACGTCTTCGCGCTCGAAGCCGATCAGGTGGAGGAAACGCCATCCTCCTTTCGCGAGCATATGCGCAAGCAGGCCGAGCGCACCCTCTCCGAGTCCTCCGACATCGCGCGCAATCTAGGCGTCGATGCCACGACGGTTCACGTGGAGGACGACACGCCCTACCATGCGATCATCCGCACGGCGGAAGACAAGCGTTGCGACGTCATCGTCATGGCCTCGCACGGACGCGGCGGCGTCTCAGCCTTGCTCTTGGGCAGTGAGACCATGAAGGTGCTCACGCATTCGAAGATCCCCGTCCTCGTCGTCCGGTGAGACGCCGCAGCAATCATCGCGGAATGATCAGCGAGCCTGTTCTTCGGATCTATCCTTCAAGGCATTCCGGATGCGCCGGATGACGACGGCTTTGGCTTTCCTGTCGGCTGCCGCCTCGACGGCCTCGTTGATCTCGAGAAGCAGCTGCGCATAATCGTTGTGCCAGTCGCGATGTCCCGCGCTCGCGCCTGACAGGCGCTCCTCATGGCGCTCGATCCGAACCGCCTGCTCCCCCGCCAGATCGTAGACGTCGTCGATCTGCGGAATGACGGCGCCGGGCACATGGGGGAGATCGGCGAGGGACGATTGCAGCGCCTTCAAGGCCGGATCTTCTCCATGGACGAGGAAGACGCCGCGTCGAACCGGCAGGCGATCCGTGAGCCAAGCCTTCAGCTCGGGACCATCCGCATGGCCTGAATACAGATCCAGAGTCCGCATGCGCGCCCGGACCTTGATCTCCTCCCCTTGGATCCGGACCGTCGAGGCGCCTTCCTGAAGGATCCGCCCGAGCGTTCCCTGGGCCTGAAAACCGACGAAGAGAACGGTGGCTTCGTCCCGCCAGAGCCAAGCCTTCAGATGGTGCCGGATGCGGCCCGCCTCGCACATGCCGCTGGCGGCAATGATGATGTGGAAGCTGTGAATGCGGTCGATGGCCTTGCTCTGCTCGACGGTTTCCGTGAAGCGGACAGAGTGGGAGTCGAGCGCCTCGATGAGGTCCGAGCCGTTCCTGAGTTCTCCCGCATGACGCTTGAAGACGGCACTCGCCTTCGAGGCCAGCGGAGAATCGATGAAGATCGGAATGGCCGGCAGTTCACCCGCTTCCACGAGTTCCATGAGATCGACGAGGAGTTCCTGCGTTCGCTCGACCGCAAAGGATGGGATGAGCAGAACCCCGCTCGGGCGCATGGCCGCGCGAACTTCGTCGCGCAGCATCCGCCGGCGGCGCTCGATCGTGGTGCCGGCCCGGTCCGTATCGCCATAGGTGGATTCGAGTACGACGTAATCGAGATCGCGCGGCCCGTCCGGATCAGGTTGAAGGAGCTTGTGATCGGGTCCGACATCTCCGGAGAACAGGAGGCGAAGCGGCTTCTCGACCCCACCCTGTGCCACCTCCATTTCGATGGAGGCCGAGCCGAGAAGATGGCCCGCGTTCCAGTAGCGCGCCCGGAATCCGGGAACGACATCCAGCCACTGGCCGTAAGCCACAGGCCGGAACTGCTCGAGGCATGCGACCGCGTCCTCTTCCGTGTAGATGGGAGACACCGTCTCGCGCCCGCGGCGGCTGTTACGGCGGTTGAGCTGGTTGACCTCCATCTCCTGGATGTAACCGGAATCCGGAAGCATGATGGACGCGAGGTCAGCCGTTCCGGCCGTCGCGTAGATCGGCCCGTCGAACCCGGCCTTCACGAGCTTCGGCACAAGACCGCTATGATCGATATGTGCGTGAGTGAGGCAGAGGGCGCTGATGCCGCCGACCCGAAACGGAAAGGGCTGGTAGTTGAGCTCCCGCTCGGATTTGGACCCTTGAAACATTCCGCAATCGACCAGGACGCGAGCCGTGTCCGTTTCGAGCAGGAAGCAGGATCCGGTCACCGTCCGGGCGGCACCGTAGAAGTGAAGGCGGAGCGACAAGAAAACCTCCTGGAGATGAGGATGCGTCCAGCCGGAACCATCGCATCTTGGTCCATCTTCGTCGAGCGGCTGGCGGCCTTTCTGGAATTGCGGATCGAACCACTGCAGAAGCGCCGCTGATCGCGATCAGGACGGCTCCGGTCCCCACAGGGCCCGCAGGGCGTTGAGGATCACCGCGACATCGATGGCCTCCTGGATCAGGGCCCCCTGAACCGGGGTGATGTAGCCCAATCCTGCGGCGATCATGCCGACGACCGAGAGGCCGATCCCGGCATAGACGCTTTGGAGCGCGATGCGCCTGGACCGTCTCGCCACGAGAATGGCGGCAGGAAGCTTGTCGAGTTGATCCACGAGGAGAACCACGTCGGCCGCTTCGGCGGAGGCGGCCGCGCCCCTCGCACCCATGGCGACGCCGACATCGGCTGCCGCAAGGGCCGGGGCGTCGTTGACGCCGTCGCCGATCATCATGACGGGCCCGTGTCGCTTCTCCTCCTGCACGATGGCGATCTTCCGGTCCGGCGTGAGCTCGGCGTGGACCCCGTCGAGATGCAGGCCGACCGTAACGGCCTGGGCCACCTCGCGGCGATCTCCGGTCGCCAGGACAATCCGGGTCACGCCTAGCCTGCGAAGGCTGTCCACCACCAGGGCGGCCTCCATCCGCAAGGGATCGGCCAGGATCAGGAGCCCGGCCTCCTGGCCGTCGACCGACACGGCGACGATGACGGCCCCGGCGGGCCTGTGGTTCTCGGACACCGTCTGCACGATTCTGGGAACACGTTGCGAGACGTATCGAACCCCGCCGACGGCAACCCGGCGGCCGTCCACGATTCCTTCCAGGCCCTCGCCCGGTATCTCCACGACCTCCGTCGGCGGCAGAAGATCGAGCCGCCGGTCCCGCGCCTCGGCAACGAGCGCATGAGCGATCACGTGTTTGGAGGCCTGATCGAGGGATGCGGTGAGCTGAAGAAGTCTGTCGGCCGACAGATCGGCAACGGGGAGGATCTCGACGAGCCGCGCCTGCCCATGCGTGAGCGTCCCGGTCTTGTCGATGACCAGGCCCGTCACGCGGGTGAGCCCCTCCAGAGCCCTCCCGCCCTTCACCAGCACCCCGGCCTTCGCGGCCCGGGAGACTCCAGAGACGATCGCCACGGGAACTGCGAGAATGAGAGGGCACGGGGTTGCGATGACAAGCACGGCCAGCGCCCTGATCGGATCGCCGCTCCACAGCCAGGCACCACCGGCGAGGCCGACCGTCAGGGCCAGAAACGCCATGGCGTACCGATCCGCCAGGCGGGCTATGGGAGCCTTCGAGCGCTGGGCGGCCTCGATCAGGCGCACGACACCGGCATAGGTGCTCTCGGCCGCACGGCGCGTGGCCGTCAGGTCGAAGGCATCGCCGGCATTGGTCACGCCGCTCATGACCGGCTCGCCCGCCCTCCTCTGAACGGGAAGCGACTCGCCCGTCAGCGCCGATTGGTCGAGAACGGCGACCCCGTTCTCGACGAGTCCGTCGACGGCAACCACGTCGCCCTGTCGGACGAGCAGGCAGTCGCCTGGCGCGACGGCTTCGAGCGCGACTTCTTCGAGCCTGCCGTTGCGATGCCGGAGGGCGACACGCGGCACACGTGCCAAAAGCGCCGTCATTTCGCGGTTGGCGCGGCGCTCGGCGAAGCTCTCCAGGTATTGCCCGCCGGCATACATCAGGGCCACGACCACGGCCGCGAGGTGCTCCCCGAACGCGAGCGCCCCGGACATGGAGAGGGCTGCGACGATGTCCAGGCCGACATCGCCGCGCCGCAGGCTGGCGACGATCTCGATCAGCAATGCCGCGAGGACCGGAAGGGTGGCGAGCGCCCAGACCATCCCGGCGGCCTGCCCGCTCCCGGCGATCCGCATCCCTAAACCCAGCGCGAGGCCCAAGGCGGGCACCATGACCAGGATAGGGCGGACAAGCCTGTGAAGCTCCTGCAAGGATGGAAGGCCCGATGTCCGGGAGAGCCCGAGCCAGGAAAGAGCCGGCGGATCGGTTTTCTCAAGACCGGGCATCGTCAGGTCCATTCAGGGCGCAGGGATCGACGTTCCCCACGGATCTGCGCGACGTCCGCCAGTCTGTGAGCCATCGTCGCGCCCTGCAAGAAGAACGCATCGTACATTCTGGTCATCGGGCTCTCTTGCCGAGATCGCGCAAGGTGGCGATCCAGGATTTCCGTTTGCCGTCGCTCATGCCTTCGATCGTGCCGACCAGTGTGTGCCGGTTCGGGCCGATTCCGACCAGCGACAGGATGCTGCGCTTGAGGCTCTTGAGGCTGTGCGCCCCGAAATACCATCGGTAGACGAAGGCCGGCATGCCCATGGTGACGACGATCCGCGACGAACGCCCTTTGAGCGCAGTCTTCCAGTCGCCGCCTGCTTGTCCGCCGCTCATGAAGGCAGGCCGCAGGGCCTGTTCGAGGAACGCCTTGAGAAGGGCCGGCATGCCTCCCAGCCAGAGGGGATAGACGATGACGAGGTGCTCGGCCCATGCCATCGTTCCCTGCGCCTCCGCGATGGCGGCGGGCGGCGGGGCAGCGTCCCAGTCGGCCTTCTCGTTCAGCAGCGGAAAATCGAGATCGGCCACAGGAATGATGCGGACGTGATGGCCGCCGGTACGCGCTCCTTCAGCATAGGCCTCCGCGAGCGCGTGGCAGAAATGCCCGCCGCCGGGCGTCGGATGGCCCTGAATGATGGCGATGCGCGTCACGACGACGTTCGCATTCCAAGGCCCGGGAACGCTCCCTGGGGCGACATCAATGCGCAATCAGCAAAGGACTTGCCGCCGTATGCAGCACATCCCGAGTCGCGCCTCCGAAAACCTGCTCTCTCAGCCGGGCATGACCGTACCCGCCCATGATGACGAGATCGGCGGACAGGCGCTTTGCTTCGTCCAGGATGACCTCGCCGATGCCGCGGTCCCCGCTCTCTGTCGAAACCACGTCCGCGACCACGCCATGGCGCGCGAGATGGAGTTCCACCTCGTTCCACGGCTCGCTGTCCTCAGGCGGGTCGACGACGAGCACGATGGTACGAGCCGCCTGCTCGATGAAGCTCAGCCCTTCGCGCAGGGCGCGGGCGGCCTCGCGGCTGCCGTTCCAAGCCACCAGCACGGTCCGGATCGGCCCCTGCCGATGGCGACCGGGCGGCACGAGCAGGAGCGCGCGTCCGCTGCCGAAGAGCACCGCCTCGGCGAGATCCGACCAGTCGGTGATATCGGGCTCCCGGTGCGGGCGCGTAGCGATGAAGAGGTCGGCACACCGCGCCAGCTCCGCGACCTTTTCGGACAGGACACCATAGGTCTCGTCGAGCCGGCGCAGCTCGTGCGGCACCTGGAGGCCGGCGAGACGCTCCGTCAGGCGCGTTGCGGTCGCGTCGCCATCCCGGCGGGCGCGCTCGTCCAGCTCCGCGAGAACCTGCATGGCGGCCGCGCCTCCATCCATCGGCATGGGAATAGTGAGGTCCGGCAGCAGGTTGGTGAAGATCCCGATCAGATGGGTCTGACCCGCCGTCGCAAGCGCCTGCCCGTATTCCAGCCGGATCTCGTCCTCGGCGCTTCCGTCGAGATGCACCATGATGTCCTTGGTCATCGGCTCGTCCTCCATCGGCCCGGACACGACCTCGTGCGGAGCCATTGGGGGCATCATGCGGTCGGAACGGGAGCCGCGCCTTGATCTGGAGCAATCTGTCCTGAACGGGCAGAACCGTGGCCGCGACCTATGGCGTGATCGCCACCTTCAGCACGCCGTCGCGCTGATGGGCGAACAGGTCATAGGCCTCCTCGATCTGGTCGAGCTTGAAGCGATGCGTCACGAGAGGACGCGTGTCGACACGCCCCGAGGCAATCGCGCCGATCAGCCGCCGCATCCGTTCCTTGCCGCCCGGGCAGAGTGTCGTCCGGATCGTATGATCGCCCAACCCGGCCAGGAAACCGTCGAGCGGAATCCTGAGATCGCCCGAATAGACCCCGAGCGACGACAGGGTGCCGCCGGGACGGAGCACCCGGAGCGCCGCCTCGAAGGTCTGCTGGCGCCCGAGCGCCTCGATGGAGACGTCAACGCCGCGCCCGTCGGTGAGGCGCCTGATCTCCTCGACCGGGTCCGCTTTCGTGAAATCCACCACGTGATCCGCCCCCATGCGGCGCGACATCTCGATCCGCTCTGGGACGCTCTCGACTGCGATGATGGTGGTGGCGCCCATCAGCTTGGCCCCGGCCGTGGCGCAGAGACCGATGGGGCCCTGGGCGAACACGGCCACCGTGTCGCCGATGCGGATGCGCCCGCTCTCCGCTCCCGAGAAGCCGGTCGACATGATGTCCGGGCACATGAGCACCTGCTCGTCCGTCAGCCCGTCGGGGACCGGGGCGAGATTCGCCATGGCGTCGGGCACCCGCACGTATTCGGCCTGGCACCCGTCGATGGTGTTGCCGAACTTCCAGCCGCCTATGGGTTTCCAGCCATGTTTCGTGCCGGCTCCGTCCTGCGAGTGGCAACCGCACAGGCAGGCCTCGCTGTGCCCGCTCGGCGTGATGGCGCCGGCGATGACCCGCTGGCCCTCGCGATAGCCCTGCACGGCCGAGCCGAGCTTCTCGATGATTCCGACCGGCTCGTGACCGATGGTGAGCCCACGGGCGACCGGATACTCCCCCTTGAGGATATGGATGTCCGTGCCGCAGATCGTCGTGGTGGTGATGCGCACGAGCGCATCGAGCGGCCCAACATCGGGGATCGGCTTCTCGTCGAGAACGATGCGTCCAGGCTCGATGAAAATGGCAGCCTTCATCTTGGGCATGTCCAGCTCTCCCAAGGCTGATTTGCCCCTATCATAGCACAGGCGAGCGCCGTGTCTGCCAACCTGAGCCGGACTAGCCCCGATCACGCATGAGCCGAAGATGTCCCGTCGCCGTGCCTATGACCTGTGCCATCATGAAGGCCGAGAACGGCCTGGAAGAGGTCCAGGAACCTGCCGACACCATGAATGGCGGCGACGGTCTGCCTGGGGATGGCGACGACCGCCACCCCCATGCTTTGCCGGTGCTACGACTTCGGCATGATCACAGTGTCGATGACATGAATGACGCCGTTCGATGCGTTGACGTCGGCCTTGGTGACGACGGCATCGTCCACCTTCACGGCGTTGCCGCTGGCATCGATCCGCACCGAACTGCCCTCGACGGTCTTGGCGTTGGTCGTCTTGCCCTTGAGATCGCCGGACATGACGTTCCCGGGCACGACGTGATAGGTTAGAACCTTCTGGAGCTGGGCCTTATTCTCGGGCTTCAGGAGGTTCTCGACCGTTCCGGCCGGAAGCTTCTTGAAGGCTTCGTCGGTGGGGGCGAACACCGTATAGGGGCCATTGCCTTTGAGCGTTTCGACCAACCCTGCGGCCTGAAGGGCTGCCGTAAGGGTCTTGAAGCTGCCGTTGCTGACAGCGGTTTCGACGATGTCCGCCGCTGCAGCCGGACTGGCTGCGGCGAGCATGGCAGCTATGGCGTAAGCACTGTACTTCGCGCTCATTGTTCTATCCTCCGATCGCTGCGCCCCTTCGGTTCACCGGGCCAGCTTCGATGGATATGTCCGGGGCACGAGTTCGTTTGCATCGGGAGTTTCCCGAGTGAATCCGGATAATTACCGTAGCGCTGCCCTCCACTCCTCTTAGCAGGGGAAGTCCGCGGACATCCGCGATATACTCCTCTCCGTCAGCCCGGAGCCGAGGTCGAGGCAAGAATGGACCATATCACTCCCGACGAACGCTCACCCTTGGACCATCCAGGAGCCCCCAGGCGGGTTCGGGCGACCGCAGGAGCGCAGGAGCCCCATGGCCTGCCGACCTTGATCGCGCCCGACGTGGAGCCAGAGGCGTTGCTGCGCTCCACCCTGGATGCCCTGTCGGCTCACATCGCGGTACTCGACGAGGCAGGCACGATCGTCGCCGTCAACCAGGCTTGGCGGGCTTTTGCCCACGCCTCCGGCTACACCGACGAGAACCATGGTGTCGGGATGAATTACCTGGCGGTGTGCGAAGCGGCCGCCGCCGTATCGAGGGATGCGGCGCGAACCGCGAAGGCGCTGAAGGACATCATGGCTGGGCATCGATCCGAGTTTCGGATGGAGTATCCCTGCCGCAGCCCGCAGGGGCCGCGCTGGTTCCAACTCAGAGTCACCCGTCCGGACCAGACACAGACCTGCCGAATCGTCATCGCGCACGAAGACATTACTGAGGTCAAACGCACGCAGGAGGAGCTGGCCCGGCTCAGCGGCCGCCTCATGCACCTGCAGGACGAAGAGAGGCGCGCCATTGCACGGGAGCTCCATGACACCACGGCCCAAAATCTCCTGGCCATCACTCTGAACGCCACACGTCTGCACAAGGGGCTGCGCGAAGCGGGCGATCCCACCCGTGGCGTCCTCGCGGAGACCCTGGAACTGGCCGAGCAGAGCCTCCAGGAAGTCCGCACATTGTCCTATCTGCTCCACCCTCCTCTCCTCGACGATATCGGGCTTTCCGCGGCATTGAGCTGGCTCGCCAGAGGCTTCTCGGAGAGAAGCGGCATTCAGGTCGACATCGGTATCGAGAACAGCGGTGAGCCATTGCCACGTCCGACGGCAACCGCCCTCTACCGAGTCGCTCAGGAGGCGCTGTCGAACGTTCACCGCCACTCGGGCAGCAAGCGGGCCCGGCTTGCTCTCTACCGGACCGAGGATATGGTTCAGCTCGACATTGTGGACAGCGGCACAGGGCTCAGAAATCCCCAAAAGGCCGGCGACGAGGTCCGGCACATCGGCGTCGGCATTTCAGGCATGCGACTGCGCCTTGAACAACTCGGCGGGCAGCTCGACATTCGCTCTGGCCCATCGGGTACACATGTCAGCGCCAGGGTACCGCTCGCGCCCCTGGAGGAAGATCAATCGTCCCGAGATGCGGCTCCATCAGCCGGTTAGGATTCATCATGCTTCGCATTCTCCTCGCCGACGATCACGATATCGTGCGGCGCGGCCTCAAGGATCTCCTGGAACAGCAGGTGGGCTGGCATGTCTGCGCGGAAGCCGCAAACGGCAGGGAAGCCACCGAACTTGCCCTCCAGCACAGGCCTCAGGTCGCGGTCATCGATCTGTCGATGCCCGAACTCAACGGCCTCGAAGCGACGCGCCGGATCCGACAGAGCCTGCCGGAGACCGAGGTCCTGATCTTCACGATGCACGAGAGCGAGGAACTGATCCGCGAGGTGCTCGGGGCTGGCGCCAGGGGCTACCTGCTCAAGTCCGATGCCGTGCGTCAGCTGATCCCAGCAGTCGAAAGCCTGTCGCAGAAAAAGCCCTACTTCGCGGGACGTGTCTCGGAAGTCGTCCTGGAGGGTTTCCTCAAGGGAGGACAGGCTAGGCTGGAAGGCCCATCGACCGAGCGCCTAACCTCCCGCGAACGCGAAGTCGTGCAGCTCCTTGCAGAAGGCAACAGCAACAAGCAGATTGCGCGTCTCCTGGACCTGAGCGTCAAGACGGTGGAGACGCATCGCACCGCCGCGATGCGGAAGCTGGAACTCAAGTCCCTGCCCGACCTGGTTCGCTACGCCGTCAGGATGCAGATCATCCAAGCCTAGATCTGTCTCTCCTTGCGTGGAATAAGCCCTCTTCTTCGATCAACGGCATC
Organism: Microvirga sp. Mcv34; assembly: GCF_024519725.1. Taxonomy (GTDB): domain Bacteria; phylum Pseudomonadota; class Alphaproteobacteria; order Rhizobiales; family Beijerinckiaceae; genus Microvirga. The sequence continues at coordinate 55,002 of NZ_JALJRK010000005.1, forward strand.
GTTGCTGTGAACAGGATCCCCTTCACCGAAAATGCTCACGGCCGCGCTTCCTCGTTGACGGATCAGGAGGCGGCCAGAATTCTCATTCAGAGACTTCTCAGTCCCTTGAACAGAGCTGCGAATTCCGAGGAAGCTCTATAGAACACCGGCGGTTCGCCGACGGGCGCGTCGACTCTGACCTCCTGCCCTCCCGCGAATGCCCTGCCCGACCAGACATGGACCCACGCCGCGCCCTCCGGAAGATAGGTGCTCCACTCCGATTTGCCCGCTTGCGAGACGGGTGCGACGAGAAGGTCGGAACCGTAGAGATAGGAATCCTGGATCGCGTAGGTGTGCAGATCCTCCTCGAAATGGAGGAATAAGGGGCGCTGCACCGGCCAGCCCCGCGTCGAGGCCTCCGCCACGAGCGTTTTCAGATAGGGCACGAGATGGACGTAGATCCGTGTCATCCTGGCGAAATGCGCGAGCACCTGCGGATCCTGGTCGATCTGCAGGTTGTCGCGCGGACGGTTACCTTCATGGGTGCGCATGACGGGCGTGAACGCTCCCATCTCGGCCCACCTCATGATGAGCTCCGCCGTGCGCACATTGCCGAAGAGGCTCGTATACCCGCCGATATCCGAGTGATGATAGGCGTTGCCGAGAAGTCCCGACGACAGAGCACCCGACATCACGGTCACGAGCCCGTCGTGACGGCTGAAATCGACCGACTGATCCCCGCCCCACAATAGAGGGCAATGCTTCTGGACCCCCGTGAATCCGGCCCGCATGAAGAACAGAGCCTCACCGGTCTTGCCGCGGTTCGCCACGGCGCGCGCATTCACTTCGGCCCAGAGCGTCGGCCATGCATTGTGCATCAGCTTGGCATCGATTCCGTTGGCGAGCGTCACATCGATCGGCAGATACTCTCCGAAATCGGCCATCCATCCGGACAGACCGAAATCGAGCATGTTCTGTCCGATCACCCGCTCGGCGAACCAAGCGGCTGCGTCCGGATTGGTAAAGTCGACGACGCCGCAATCGAACTCGCCGAAATCCACGAGCGCCGTTTGTCCGCTCTCGTTCTTGGCGAAGTAGCCCGCAGCCTCCGCTTCCGGAAACAGTGAGCCATCCACGGCGATATAGGGGTTGACGTAGCCGAGGAAGCGGATGCCGCGCTGTTCCAGCTCAGCAATACGCTCGCGCAAGCCGGGATAGCGCTCGTCGTTGGCTTTCCAGTCCCAGAACAGGCGCGCGCCGAATGAGGTATGGCGCAAGCCGACCCAATCCTCGCACCAGAGCCCCGATACCTTCGTGCCCGCCTTGACGATGACATCGAGCCGCTCGAAGGAATTGGCTCCATCCTTCAGGCCGATGATCGCCCCGTTATAAATCCATTCGGGCAGCGGCGGCTGACGGCCGAAGCGCTCCGACATGGCTTCGACGAGATCGATGAAGGTGGGACGCGCCGTGAGTTCGATCCGCTCCGGAACGGCCCAGATCTCGATTTCGTGAAAATCTCCGCGGCGGAAATCGAAGGCCGAATAGGCGGTCGTCTCCACGTGCAACGCATAGCGCCGGGACGAGAGATAGGTCGGCTGCGGGTAGTTCGTGTTCCAGTAATCGCCGCCCGACTTGCCGGTGACGTCGGCCTTGAACGTGATTTCCGTGGTCTTGTCGCGGCCGACTCCAGGCTCCGACGTCCAGAGCGGGAAGCGGCGCCCGCGCATGTCGAGATACGACATCTGCTCGCCGCCGCCCCACACATGCTCGCCCTCTTGCGCGTGGATGCGGATCCAGATCCGGTTGATGGTGGCATCCTCGGACCGGAAGGCGATGGCGCCGTTGCTGTCGTCGCCCGACATCTGGAGGATCATCCTGGCCGGCTGTCCCGGAGCGGCGGAAAAGGCAATGTCGGACCCGGACACGACAGCATGGGCGAGCGGCGTACGCTCGATGACATAATCCTCGATGTCGAAATTACCGCGATACATGTCCATCCGGGCGTCACCCTGCCCGACGAAGAGACACGGCGCATCGACACGATGCCTCAGGATCAACCTTCCATCGAGGACGAGATCGAAGCCGCCGTCGGTCGTCAAGATTGGCATGGGACTCTCTCAGTTCTGGGTCAGGCCGGCATCGACGATGAAGTTCGCGCCCGTGCAGCCGCTGCTCTCATCGGAGCCGAGGAAAAGGGCCATCTTGGCCACGTGGCTGGCATCGAGCCGAAACTTCAACGCCTGAAGGTCGAGAAATTGCTGGTTCATTTCAGGCGTGAGCCAGAGCTGCTTTTGGCGCTCCGTGAGAATGGCACCCGGCACGATGCAATTCACCCGGATGTTGGACGGCCCAAGCTCGCGGGCGAGCGTGCGGGTCATGCCGTTGATCGCAGCCTTGGCCGTCGTATAGCCGACCATGCCGGGACGTCCGCGCATCCACGAGATGGAGCCGAGCATGACGACGGAGCCCCTGCCCCGCGCCGCCATGCCCTTTGCCACCGCCTGCGTGGCGAAGAACTGGTGATCGAGATTGAGCGCGAGCGCCCGACGCCAGTAATCCGGCTCCACATCGGCAAGGTCGTGCCGGTCGTCCTTGCCGGCATTGTTGACGAGCACGTCCACGCCGCCCTGCTCGCCTTCGATCCTGGTCAGCACCGCGCGAAGCGCCGGAATGTCGGTGACATCGCAGGCATGGAAGGCGGCCCCCGTCGCGCTCGCCAGCGCCTTCCCCGGCTCCTCGGCGATATCGATGAACGATACGCGCGCGCCTTGCGCCACGAACGCCTTCACCATCTCTTCGCCGATTCCGGACGCTCCTCCCGTGATGATCACGGAGCGGTCTTGAAGAGAGCGATACTGAACGGTTGTATAGTCGAATGCCATCGTAGCGCGGCCTTAAACGGATGGGTCGAAACGGGTTTCAGGCAATCCCGGCACATCGACCGGCATGAAAAACAGACTTCCAGAATGGGGGAAGGCTTCGAGCTCGTCCTCCGGACGACCAGTGCGGGCAGAGGTTACGTAAAGGGTTTTCCGATCCTCGCCGCCGAAGCACACCATGGTGGGGCATCGGGCCGGAACGGGATACTCGGCCAGCAACTGGCCATCCGGCGCGTAGCGTTGGATCCGCCCGCCCTCGAACAAGGCCGTCCAGTAGCAGCCCTCCGCATCGACCGCGGCACCGTCGGGACGGCCACGGTCGGTTTCGGTTGGTTGAAGGCGCGCGAACAAGGCCTTGTCCGTGGCCTCGCCGGTGGCGGGATCGTAGGCGTATCGCCATACGGTGAAGGTCGGCGTGTCGGAATGGTAGAGCATGCGCCCGTCGGGCGAAAAGGCGACGCCGTTCGACGTGAGCAGGTCACCTGCGAGCGCCGCGAGACCGCGCCGGTCGTAGCGGTAGAGATGCGCCCTGCCGCCGTCCTTCGGCTCGTCGATGGTGCCGGCGAGGAACCGCCCCGCCGGATCGACGCGGCCATCGTTGAAGCGGCTGGTTCGCTGATCTTCGGGATTGTCGGCCAGCTTCGTCTCGCGGTTTCCTTGGGAATCCAGCAGCCACAAGCCGGAACGGAAACCTGCGATGAAGCCTCCACCCCTCCGGAGGCCGATACAGCCGATCTCCTCGGGCATCGTCACGACACGATGCTCACCCGTCGTCGGTCGGAAGCGATGAAGCGCCCGGCCCTTGATGTCAACGAAGAACAGCGCCTGCTCGTGGGAATCCCAGATTGGGCATTCACCCAATTCGGCGCGGATATCGAGCGCGACGGTCAGCGGCATCTCGTCGAACCTCAATAGGCAGCCGTCGGAGCCCCCGATGGGGCGGGCTGATCGCGCAAGGCGCTCAGCCACTCGGAGGCGCGACTCGTCATCATGGCGATGTCGGACGCCACCGCCACGTAGCTGTAGCCGAAATCGATGAAGCGCCGCACCATGTCCGGGTTGGGGCCCACGATGCCGACCGGCTTGCCCGCATCACGGGCCATCTTTGCCGCCTTCTCGATCAGCGCCTGAACATCGGGATGGGTGATATTGCCGATATGCCCCAAGGCAGCCGCGAGATCGCCGGGCCCGACGAACAAGGCGTCGATGCCAGGAACGGCGGCAATCTCCGGCAGCCGCTCGATGGCCTCGGGTGTCTCCAGCTGGACGATCACCGCCACCTGATCATTGGCACGTTTGAGATAATCCGCCGCGCGACCGAACAGCGATCCGCGATGTACGGCGGCGACGCCGCGCACACCCTCGGGCGGATATTTCGCGAACGAGACCGCCTGACGGGCCTCCTCGGCGGTCTGAACGAACGGAAGCATGATCGTCTGCGCCCCGGCATCGAGCACGCGCTTCACGAGCACCTGATCGTTCCAGGCGAGACGCACGACCGCGTCGGCGGGCGTGCAGCCGATGGCGCGCAGGATATGGGCGAGGTCCGACACCTCGATCGGCACATGCTCCATGTCCACGACGAGAAAGTCGAAGCCGCTATAGCCCATCGCCTCGGCGCTCGCGGGAGCGGCGGCCATGAGCCAGGTGCCCAGCGGCGGACGCGGCCCCGCACCCTTCAGCCAGCCCTTGAAGCGGTTCTCGATATCGATCATGACGGGCCCCTAGAAGATGGACGGCTCGACCACCAGGCCGGGCGCGCTGAGAAAATCGAAGTCGCAGCCCTGGTCGGCCTGCGAGACATGGCGCTGGTAGAGCGCCGCGAAGGAACGGCCATAGACGTGTGCGGTCGGCTTCCACGCGGCGCGGCGGCGCTCCAGCTCGGCATCGTCCACCTTCATGTCGAGGCGCCCGGCCGCGACGTCGAGCTCGATGAGGTCGCCCGTCCTGAGCAGCCCCAGGGGACCGCCCACGGCCGCTTCCGGGGCAACGTGCAGGATGCAGGTGCCGTAATGGGTGCCGCTCATGCGCCCGTCGCAGATGCGCACCATGTCGCGCACGCCTTGGCGAAGAAGCTTCTTCGGAATCGGCAGATTGCCCCATTCCGGCATGCCGGGCGCCCCGACGGGGCCCGCATTGCGCAGCACGAGAACCGTGTCTTCCGTGATGTCGAGATCGGGATCGTCGATCATCCGGTTCATCTCGGCGGGACTGTCGAAAACGAGCGCCGGGCCGACATGCTTGAGGAATTTTGGGTTCGCCGCCGAGGACTTCATGACCGCGCCGTTCGGGGCGAGGTTGCCGCGCAGGAGCGCCAGCGTCTTGCCGCGCGAGAGCGGGACGACCGGGTTGTCCTCCCCGCGGATGACGTCGTCGTTCCAGCACTCGGCCCCGGCGATGTTCTCACCGAGCGTCCTGCCATTCACCGTCATGGCTCCCCGGTCGAGATGGCTCTCCAGCTTCCTGAGCAGGGCGAGCAATCCGCCGGCGAAGTAGAAGTCCTCCATCAGGTATTCGCCGGACGGGAAGAGGTTCGCGCAGACAGGCACCCTCCCGGCCATGTCGGACATGTCGTCGAGGGTCAGCTCGATTCCGGCGCGGCGCGCCATGGCGATCAGGTGCACGGCGGCGTTGGTAGAGCCGCCCAGCCCCATGTAGGTCACGAGACCGTTCCGGAAGCTCCTCGCGTCAAGGAACCGCGACGGCTTCCAATCTTCCCAGATCATCTCGACGATGCGCTCACCGCAGAGGGAGGCCATGCGCGGATGACTGCTGTCGGCGGCGGGGATCGAGGACGCGCCCGGAAGCGTCAGGCCCATGGCGTCCACGATGGACGTCATGGTGGATGCCGTTCCCATGGTGTTGCAGGTGCCGATGGAGCGGGTCATCCGGCTTTCCAGATCGACCCAGTCTGCTTGCGTGATGTTGCCGGCCCGAAGCTCGTCCCAGTACTTCTTGGTGTGGGTGCCCGCGCCGGTCTTCTGGCCGCGCCACTGCCCGTTCGACATCGGCCCCGCTGGGCAATAGAGGGCCGGGATATCCATGCTGATCGCCCCCATGAGAAGCCCGGGCGTGGACTTGTCGCACCCGCCCAGCAGCACGGCCCCGTCGACGGGATGCGAGCGCAGGAGTTCCTCCACCTCCATGGCGAGGAAGTTGCGGTAGAGCATGGTGGTAGGCTTCACCATCACCTCGCCAACCGAGAGCGCCGGCAGCTCCACCGGGTAGCCGCCCGCCTGCCAGACGCCGCGCTTCACGGCCTCGGCACGGTCGCGCAGATGCGAATGGCACGGGCTCAGATCGCTCCAGGTGTTGATGATGGCCACGACGGGCTTGCCGAGGAATTCCTCCCGCCGCAGGCCCATCTGTTGCGTGCGCTGGCGATGCGCGAAGCCGCGCATGTCGTCCGAGGCGAACCAGCGCTGGCTCCGCAACTCTCCGAGAGATCGGCGTGTCATGTCAAAACTTCCTTCTCCCTCGATGCCGCCGGAGGTCCGGCCGGATCAACGGCACCGAACCGTCGCCGAGCATGTCCCAGGGATCACGCCCCTGGACACTGCTCTCAATCCTGGAACGCAGGTGCGCCCTGCGCGACCTTGATGGCCCCCGCCGGAATCTCGATCCGGATCGGCCCGTCAATGGCGACAGTGCGAACCGAAATCGCGTCGAACGCGGGCCGGTAGGAGCCGGTCGTGTCGAGCGACAGGACCAGGTCCTTACCGTTTTTCCGGAGCCCGAAGCGAAGCTGCAGCCGGCCTTCACCCTGCCACTCGGACGTGTCGCCGTTGTCCTCGTAGAGATCCGCGTGGGCTTCATCCCGCGGAGCCCCGAAGACGATCAGCTCGCGCTGCGTGTCGCTGCTCGGATCGATCGCATCCGTCTGACGGGTCAGCGGAACGATGGCACCGCAGCGGACGAAAACCGGCAGGCGGCCGAGAGGGGCCGCGACCGTGACAGTCCGCCCGCCGTCGAAATGGCGGCCGTCATGGAAATCGAACCAGCCGCCCGCATGCTCCGGCAGATAGACCTGCCGGTCCGTGGCCGCTTCTTCAAGAATGGGCGCCACCAGAATGTCCGGTCCCAGCATGAAGCTGTCTTGCACATCCAGGGCCGAACGGTCTTCGGGGAAGGCGTAGAACAGCGGCCGCACGACCGGCTCGTTCTCGCGCGAGGCGCGCCACATCTGCGTGTAGAGATAAGGCATCAGCCGGTAGCGCAGCTTGATCACATCCCGAACCTGGGGAATGACGCTCTCATGCATCCAGGGAAGATTGACGACGCCGTCGTCCTTCCAGGAATTCATGACCATGCGCGGCCAGAGCGCGCAGAACTCCACGAAGCGGCAGAACAGCTCCGCATTCGGGCTGGGCCCATGAAACCCGCCCACATCATGCCCGATGTTGAACATGCCGGAGAGGCTCATGTTGAGCCCCTGGGTCAGATTGAACCGGAGAGTCTTCCACGCGGTCTCATTGTCGCCGGACCAGGTCTGCGCGTAGCGCCACAGGCCGGCCGCTCCCCCGCGCGTGATCGCGTAGGGCCGCTTTCCGGGCGTATGGGCCGCCTGCGCCTCGTAGGAAAGCTTCGTCATGAGAAGCGGCTGCGCGGCCCGCGCCAGGACCTGCGGGAACGGGCGACCGTCTCCGTCGCACACCGCATCCTCATCCCAGATCTCGTATTCGTTGTTGTCGTTCCAGATCGTCAAGACACCGTAATCCAGCAGGGCGGATTGAATGCCGTTCCGCCACCAGGTGCGGCCATCGGGATTGGTGAAGTCGACGTGGAACCCCAGACCGTCCCAGAACTGAGCCACGGCCGGCTGGCCGGTCGCACCATCCTTGACAAGGATACCCTGCTCCACCGCCTCGTCGAGCCGAGGATGATCGTCCAGGAGGCAGGGCTTGAGATTGGTGACCGGCTGCATGCCGGCTTCCTTCAGCCGGCGCATGGTGCCTGCCGGATCGGGAAACTTGTCGCGGTTCCAGTTGAAGGCATAGCGGCGATGGCCGATGGATGTATAGCCGGAGCCGAAATGGAAGCTGTCGCAAGGGATCTGGTGATGGCGGCACTTCTCGATAAAGTCGGTGATCCGCGCATCGGCGTCGGGCGCGTCCGCGATGGTCATCGACGTGGTGGCGAAACCGAGAGACCATTTCGGCGCGAAGGCCTGGCCGCCCGTGAGCCAGGAGAACCGCCGCACCACATCCGGAACGCTGGGGCCCGCCAGCACATAGAAGTCGAGGTCGCCGTCCTGCGCGCTGTAGGACCGGAACGGCCCGTGGTAATTGTCGATCGTGCAGCCGAGATCCATCTCGCCGACGGCGAGATTGTCGTAGAAGATTCCGTGCGCACCCGTTGGCCCGTCGACCATGAGGAACGGGATCATCTTGTAGAGCGGATCGCTGAGCTCCGCATCGAAACCGCAGGGATCGACGGCGTCGATCTTGAAGCGGCGGCCCGTGTGATCGAGAGGTCCCGCCTTGTCGCCCACGCCGTAATGGCGCTCGTGATCATCGCGCGCCATGACGTGTTGAAGTGCGCCGGTCTTGCGCGACGCGAAATAGGCCTGCGTTCGCCGGTCCTGCAGGAAGGGACGATTTTCACCGCTCCGGTGCCAGGCAATTCCGAAGGGAGACAAGGTGACGATTGCCGTCAGACCTTCGGAGGCGAGCACGACGGTGCCATTCTGTTCCGTGACGGACGCGTCCGGGCAGGCAAACCCTTCCACCGAATCCCTCCATCTGCCCTCATAGGAAGGCTCGACCCCATTGGGCGCGATGCTCCAGCCTCGGTCGAGGCGGTAGCCGCCGTCACGCTTCAGAACGACACGACCAATATCGTGCTCGAGGATCCCGACGCGCAGCTGCGTGTTCCAGCCCAATTCGAACACGGCCCAGATTCCATCGCGGCCACTGTAGCGGCCTTCCGTCAACGCCTTCATCGAAAATGTCTCCTCAGAAATATCAGCGAACCCGGATCGCGTTTCCGCCCGCGTCGAACAGATGAAGCGCATCGCGCTTGAGGCGCAGTCCGATCCTCTGGCCGCGGTCGTATCCGGCCTGACCATCCTTGCGCACGGTAATCTGCGGCAAGCCGGGAGCCGACCCGTACAGGTACGTCTCGCCCCCAAGCTGCTCCACCAGGTCGATCGCGATAACGAGATCCGCCTGGCTCTCGTCCACGACATCGATATGTTCGGGGCGAGCCCCCAGGGTGATGGCATCGCCCGAGGAAGCCTGTCCGGTCGAGGGCACGGCCACCGTCTGCGAGCCGTCTCCGATCGTCACCTGCGCCGGCCCGGTCACGCGGGCCGGAAGCAGGTTCATGCGGGGCGACCCGATGAAACCGGCCACGAAGAGGTTGGCCGGATGATTGTAGACTTCGAGCGGCGTGCCGATCTGCTCGATGCGGCCCGCATGCAGCACGACGATGCGGTCGGCCAGGGTCATGGCCTCGACCTGATCATGCGTGACGTAGATCATGGTGCCGCCGATCTCCCCATGCAGGGCGGCAAGCTCCTTGCGCGTCGCGACACGCAGCTCCGCGTCCAGATTTGACAGCGGCTCGTCGAACAGGAAGATCTTGGGATCGCGCACGATGGCGCGGCCGATAGCGACGCGCTGGCGCTGGCCGCCCGACAGCGCCTTCGGCTTGCGGTCGAGATAATCGGTCAACCGGAGCATCTGTGCCGCGCGGCGGACACGTTGATCGATTTCGGCCCGCCCGAGGCCCATGTTCTCGAGAGCGAAGGCCATGTTCTTGTAAACGCTCATATGCGGATAGAGCGCGTAGGATTGGAAGACCATCGCCAGTCCACGGTCGGAAGCCGGGACGTTCGTCACGCTCTGGCCGTCGATCCGGATATCGCCGCCGCTGACCGTCTCCAGCCCGGCGATGATGCGCAGAAGCGTCGACTTCCCGCAGCCGGAGGGACCGACGAACACCACGAACTCGCCGTCCTCGATCGCAAGGTCGATGCCATGGATGATCGTGGTGGCGCCGTAGGATTTCTTGATGTCGGTGAGCTTCAGCTCTGCCATGATTCATCCAGTCCGGTTATTTCATCCCGGTATTGGCGATACCGGTGGTGATGAAGCGTTGCAGGAACACGAAGACGAGGGCGACCGGGGTGAGCGTCATCACGGTCATCGCCAGGAGATACTGCCACTGCGTCTGCAATTCGCCCTGGAAGGCATTGAGGCCAATCTGCAGCGTGTAGGATTCCGTCTTCGTCAGGACGGCAAGCGGCCACAGGAACTCGTTCCAGCGCCACATGATCGAGAAGATCGTCAGGACCGCGAGCGCCGGCAGGGTCAGGGGCATCACGATCCGCCAGTAAATCTGCCATTCCGACGCCTTGTCCATGCGGGCCGCTTCGATGAGATCGCGCGGCAGGGTCAGCATGTACTGACGCAGGAGGAAAACGCCCGTCGGTGTCGCCGCTCCCGGCAGGATCACGGCCCACAGCGAATTGACGAGCCCGAGCTTGGTCACCACGAGATAGACCGGCACCAGGATGATGGTGATGGGGATCATGAGCGTGCCGATCACCATCAGCATGGCGGCGTTCTTGCCCTTGAACTCGTAGATCGAAAGGGCATAGGCCGCCATGGAGTTGATCAGAAGCGTGATCAGGGTGGCGACCACCGTCACGAAGACCGAATTGGCGAGGAACCGCGGGAACGCGAAGCGTTGCAGCGGTTCGGAGTAATTCTCCGTCGCCAGGGAGAACTGACGCACGGGGGTGCGCTTGTCGATGGCGACCCTGAACTGCTGGCTCGGATTGGCCGGATCGACCATCTGCGCCTGGATTCCGATCCGCCGGACCTGCGCGAGCTCGCGCTTGGTCCCGTCCTCCATCGTGACCGTGAACAGAGGCAGCGGCTGCGGATAGCCTGTTACGACGACTTCCTTTTGCGACAGGGGCAGAAGAGAGGGGGGAAATTCCAGTAGGCTCGCCTGCGTCTTGAACGACGACAGGACCAGCCACAGCACCGGTCCGAACATGAGGACCACGCCGAGCACCAGATACGTGTAGGCCGCGATATCGGTCCAATGCCAGCCCTTGGGGTTGCGACGGGCGGTGACGAGATGAGCGATGTTCATGACGGCCTCACGAGGACTTGCGTTGCGTGAAGGCGAGCTGCGCCAACGTCAGGGCGAAGAGCACGATGCCGAGCACGACGGATGCGGCCGCTGCGAGGCCGAAATTCTGAACCTGGTTCGAGAATGCCGTCTCGTAGATGTACTGCACGACCATGAGGGTGGATGTTCCCGGTCCACCTCCGGTGAGCACGAACACCTCGTCGAAGGTCTGAACGGCGCGGATCAGCGACAGCACGATCACGACGATGAGGTTCGGCCAGAGCAGCGGCAGGGTGAGGCGCCAGAACACGCGCCACCGGGGCGTCGCGTCCATTTCGGCCGCCTCGTAGATGTCCGACGGAATGGCCTGGAGGCCTGCCAGCAGAATGAGGGTGTAGAACCCCATATGGGCCCAGACCGATACGAAGATGGCCCAGAACATCGCCCAGCCGGGCTCCGTCAGAAAGAGGGTTCTCTCCCCGCCCAGGCCCATGATGGCGGCGTTCAAAAGGCCGTCGCGCTGCAGGATCCACTTCCAGATCAGCGCCACCACGACGGGAGACAGGAGCACAGGGAAGAAATAGACCGCGCGGAAGAAGCCCCGTCCGCGGATCTTCATGTTGAGCACGACGGCCGTCAGAAGCGACAGCCCCACCATCGCGACGACTTGGAAGAACGAGAAGAAGAGCGTGTTGTAGACGCCACGCCAGAAATGATCCTCGCGGCAGGTGTTCGGATCCACGTAGGAGCCGCAATCGAACAGATACGAATACTGGTCGGCGCCGACATAGGGGCGCTCGGACGGGAACAAGGCCGGACCACCGGTGACCGAATAGACGAAGTTGATGGCGATCGGCACGAACACGAAGAGGCCGAAGAACACGAGATTCGGCAGGAGGAAGACATAGGGCATTCGCCTTTCGCCGATGAGGCGCTGCAGTCCCGCCATCGGCCAGTCGAGAATCCGGGTGACCAGCTTCAGGACGGGGTTCGCTCCGCGCGATGGGGCAAGGCTTGCTGCCGGGGCCGGCGATGTCGCCGGAGAGGTCTTCGACGTGAGGGTCATGATGTCTTCAGCCAGAGCGGGAATGCTCCGGGCGGGATCGCCCGGAGCAGGTTGCAGGCTTTACTTCCTGGTACGCTCAGCAATCTGCTGCTGCACATCCGACTCGATGCGCTGGTACGCCTCGTCGAGCGAGGATTCGCCCGCGATGGCCTGGCCGAGCCGGCTGATCACCGCGTTGAAGATCACGCGGTTGTGGACATAGCCCTGAAGCTTGGTGGCAACCGGCGAGAGCTGCGCCACGCCTTCGTTGAAGACCTTCAGCGCGGCCTTGCCCTGCGGCGTGGCACTCTTGTACTCGAGGCCCTTCTTGGCGATGCCCAGGTGGCCCGGCACGAAGAGGGAGCGCTCATAGAACTCCGCCGCGATCGGCTCGCTCGCGAGGAACTCCACGAGGCGCGCGACCTCCTGAGGATGCTGCGTCGTCTTGATGGCCACGAGCGCGGCGCCGCCGGGCATGCCGGAGCAGTTGGCGGGCCCGCAGGGCGTCGGAACCGCCACCCAGTCGAAGGCGTCGCCGATCGTCTTGTCGAATTGTCCGATCTGCCAGGAGCCGGACTCGTACATCACGACCTGCGCGTTCTTGAACTCGTCATTGGCGCCCCGGTAGGCGGTGCCGGCGACGGAGCCCCAGAGCTCCTTCGACATCACGCCGTTCTTGTGCCAGTCGAACACGAGCTGCGCGCCCTTCTTGAATCCTTCGTCGATGACGGCGGGCTCGCCCTTGTCGTTGAACACCTTCGCGCCCTGCGTGATGGCGAGGCTGAAGAACCGGTGGCCGGAGCGGTCGATCGCGATCGGGAACGGCGCCTGCACCTTGGCCGCGACATCCTTCGCGGCCTTCGCCCATTCCTCCCAGGTCGCCTTGGGACCGGGCATGGGAACCTTGGCCTGCTCGAACAGGGTCTTGTTCACGAAGGGGCCCGTCAGGGTGAGCTGGGTCATGAAGCCCGGGATCGAGCTCGTGTCGCCTGGAACGCGCATCCACTCGAGGAAGGGGCCGAAATTGGTCTCGAAATAGGCCGGGTCCTTCAGATGAGGACGCAGGTCGAGCATGTAACGGGCCACGCCGCCGAGATCCGCGACGCGCGCGAGGTCAGGTCCCTGCCCCGCCGCGAGCTGGACGGGCAGGTTCTCGTTGATGGCCTTGAAGGGCACCTGATCGAGAACGACCTTGATGCCCTTGTTCTGCTCCTCGAACCGGCGCAGGAGATCGGACATGACCTCGCCCTCGTTGCCGTCCGAGTACCAGGTCATACGCAGCGTCGTCTGAGCTTGAGCATGGCTCATTCCAAGGCTTGCCGCCAGCAAGGCGCAGCCGAGGAGCATCTTCGTACCCTTCATCGTTTCCTCCCTCTTATCTTCTTATCGAACGTCGAGATTTGCTCGGATCTGTGGCGCCACGGGGGCATCAGATCGCGTTGAAGCCCTTCCCTGTGAGTCGGCTTCGTCCTCCGGCGGAGGAGTTCGCTGGCCCCTGGATCGGGCTGGACTCTACTCAAGTCGCGTATCAGTCCGTGGCTGCTTGCCGGCAGCCCGTTCGCCTCGGCGCAAGCACCCGATCATCGGCCCTGGCGTCGATCTTGCGACTGGACTTTGGCAAACGTTTGCCTAAAACGTCTATCAGCCTTTGGTATAAGGAGCCCGGCGAGAGCCTCCGGGCTCTCGACAGAACGGGCGAATGTGGTGAACAAGATGGCATGACCAAGCAGAAGCCCATCGCGCAGGAACCTGTTTCACTTGCCACGGTCGCCGCCCAGGCCGGCGTCTCGGTCGCTACCGTATCACGTATTGTGAACGGCGAAACCCGGCGCGCATCCGCCGAGACCGTCGAGCGGGTTCAGAAGATCGTGGCGGCCCTCGGCTATCGGCCGAACCATGTGGGCCGGACCCTGCGCCGGCGGGAAAGCCGCGTCGTCGCCATGCTCTCGCCCAACCTCGACAACCCGGCCATGGCGGCCATCGCGGCCTCGGTCGAGACGGCCCTGCGCTCCGCGGGCTACGTGATGATCCTGTGCGACACGCACGATCGCGCCGACCTCCAGGACGAATATCTGCACGTGATGCGCTCGCAGCTCGTTCAAGGCTATATCGTCGTCAATCCCGTGCGCAGCGAAGCGCTGTCGGCCGCGTTTGAGCGCGGCGATCCCATCGTGTTCGTCGGACGTCGCAACCCGGACGGCGGCGGGGGGGCCTTCGTGGGCATCGACAATCGCGGCGCCGGACGGGATGCCGCCGACCATGTCTGGTCCCGAGGGATCAGGAACATCGCCATCATCCACCCGACGCAGGGATCCTCGGCAACACGCGATCGTGTCGGCGGATTCATCGCACGCCTGAAGGAGCTGGGCCTGCCCGAGGGGGACATCCGCCAGGCCGAGGCGCCGGGCCTGTCGCACCTGGAGGTCGGCTACGCGGCGGCTCGGAGGCTCGTCCACGGACATCCATGGCCGCAGGGGCTGTTCTGTCCGAGCGACCTCATGGCCTATGGCGCCTACCGCCTCGCGTTGGAAACCGGCATCCGCATCCCGGAGGATTGCAGGATCGTCGGCGTCGACGACAACAAGCTCAACGCCTGGATCACGCCGTGGCTCACCTCGGTGCACATTCCCTATGCGGATTTCGGCGCCAAGGTGGTGGATCAGCTGCAAGCCCTATGGGCCGGCGAGCACCCTTCGGAGCTGCTTCTGCCGCATACGCTGATCGTCCGCTGACGCTCATACGCCGATCGCGGCCTTCACCTTCTCGGCTCGGAACGGAATGTCGTAGAGCCGCTTTCCGGTCGCGTTGCGAATGGCGTTGGCGATGGCCGCCGGAGTGGGTCCCTGCGCCGCCTCTCCTGTCCCGAGGAAGGGCTGCCCGGGCCGGTCCATGATGCGCACGTCGATCTTATCCGGCACCGCACCGAAGCGCATGATCGGGTAGCTCGCCCAATCGATGCTGGTGATGCCGGTTTCCTCGAACGTGACGGCTTCATACAGCGTCCAGCTCGCGGATTGAATGATGCCGCCCTCGGTCTGGTTGCGGATTCCATCGGGATTGACGACTTCGCCGCTGTCGATCGCCGCCGTCACTCGGGTGATGCGGGTGCGTCCCGACTCCCGCTCCACAGTCAGTTCCAAGGCCATGGCGAGATAGGCCGCCAGGTTCTTGTAGCGGGCGAAGGCGAAGCCCCGACCGCGACCTTCCGGCAGCGGGTCCCGCGACCACCCGAAGCCCTCCGCGGCGGATTCGATCACGGCCCTCGCGCGCGGATCTTCCAGGTGGCGCAGGCGGAACTCGACCGGATCGGCATCCGCCATCAGGGCGAGTTCATCCATCGCGCTCTCGATCGCGAACACGTTCGCGTAGGCACCCAGCGCCCTCAAGGCGGAAACACGCAGAGGCATCTCGGGCAGGAAGTGCCAGATCACGCGCATGTTCGGGATCGCGTAGAGCGGCACCGCGTTGCGGTCGCCGTTCCCGGAGGGCGTGATGCTGAGTTTGGCAGGCGGCGCCTCGAACGGCGTCGGAAGCGAGCGCGCCGCGATGAGCGAACCGGCCGGCCCGGGACGCGTGGTGTGGGTGTTGCTCCACAGATCGTAATTCCACTCGACGATCTTGCCGGTCTGATCGAGCGACGCGCGAACCTCGGTCAGCATGGCCGGGCCATAGGGCTCCCATGCATGCTCCTGCTCGCGCATCCATTGCAGCCGGACCGGACGCCCCGGCACCGCCTGGGCGATCAGCGCCGCATCCGCAGCCGCGTCGTCGGCGCCATTATGGCCGTAGCAGCCCGAGCCCTCCACGTGGATGACGCGCACCTGTTCCGGCGGGATGCCCAGCATCTCCGAAATGGCCGCCCGGTCCGGATAGGCTCCCTGGGTGTGGCTCCACACCGTGGTGGTGCCGTTCTCGAGATGCGCTACCGCGCAGGAAGGCCCGATGGAGCCGTGGATCTGATAAGGCCGGGTGAAGGTCGCCTGGAAGGTCCGCGACCCGGGAGCGCCCCCTCCCTTTTTCTCGGCCACCACGCCCTGCTCGGAAGGCATCGTCTTCAGGGACTGGATCAAGCTGTCGGGGCTCGGCAGCCTTGCGCCCTCCGACCAGCGCGCGGAGGATGCCAGAACGCGCATAGCGCGGATCGCCTGGAATTCCCGCTCGGCCACGACGGCCAGGAAGCTGCCGTTGCGCACGATTGTGACGATACCGGGCATTCTCTCGACGGTTGCCGTGTCCACGTCCATGAGCGTTGCACCCGGGCGAGGCGGGCGCACGACACGCGCATGGACCATGCCCGGCAGGCGCATGTCCTGGACGTAGATCGGCGTTCCCGTCACCTTGGCCGGAATGTCGACCCGGGGCATGGGCTTGCCCATGATGCGGAAGCGATCCCTCGGCTTGAGACGCGATTGCGGCGCCGCCTCCACATGGAGGATCTCGGCCGAGACGAGGGAGCCGTAATCCAACGCCTGTCCGTCAGCCCTGATCACCCGGCCGTTTTCCGCGCGCAGCTGATCGGCCGGGACCTGCCACCGGGCCGCCGCCTGAGCGAGCAGGATCTCGCGCACCTGGGCGGCCGCGTGGCGGATGGCCGTGCCACTGTTCTGGATCGACTGGCTTCCGGCCGTGTAGCCCTCGTCCGGGGTCCGGTCCGTGTCGGCCGTGATCAGGCGGATTGATGCCGGATCGACTTCCAGCTCCTCCGCGGCAATCTGGATGAGGGCCGTCTTGACGCCCTGCCCCAGCTCAGCCTTGCCTGTGAAGACGGAAATCTCGCCGCCGGCGTCGATCCGGATCCACGCATCGAGGAAGGGATCGCCCGACAGGCTTCCAGGCAGTTTCGGCTTGGGCTGGGCCGGAGGAGCCGTGCCCTGCACCTCGCCTTCCTGGGAAAAGGCCTGGGACAGCATGGCAAAGCTGACGACGAGGGAGCCGCCTGCGGCGAGCACGCCGCGACGCGTGGGATTCTTCACATCAGAGCGGGTCATCAGATGGCACCTCCGCCTCGGGAATTCTGGCGCATCGCCTCGCCGGCCCGCATCACGGCCTTGATGATCCGCATATGCGTGCCGCAGCGACAGAGATTGGGCTCGAGCGCGGCGCGGATCGCCGCCTCGTCGGCGGAGGGGTTCGCCTGCAGAAGCGCCTGCGCGCGCATCATCATGCCGGGGATGCAATAGCCGCACTGGGCGGCCTGCTCATCGATGAACGCCTGCTGGATCGGCCCGGGCCGCTCCCGCGTACCGAGGCCTTCAATGGTGGTCACCCTTCGGCCTTCGAGCAGCAGGACGGGCGTGACGCAGGAGAGCACCGCCTCGCCGTCGACCATGACCGTGCAGGCGCCGCATTGCCCGATGCCGCAGCCGTATTTCGCCCCGTTGAGCTCCAGGTGATCGCGCAGCACGTAGAGAAGCGGAGTCTCGGGATCGGCATCGACCTGCTGGGTCTTGCCATTGACGGTGAGGGTCACGGCCATGGTGCGGTCCTCATGCTGGTTTCCGGGGGAGCCTGCGTCGTGCCGTCCATCCGATAGATGGGCACCTCGCGCTGGCCGTTCATCGTCGCGACGACACGCTCGCGCGTGTCGGTCCAGGCCGGCTTGTCGCTGAAGCGTTTACGCATGTAATCGAGCAGGGCCACAAGCTGATCCGCATTCAGGACGCCGCGATAGGCCGGCATGATGGCGCTGGGCTCGCCCCTGGCCGCAGGAAGGCCGAAGAGTGTGACGTTGATGATGTTTTGCGCATTGGCGGCATTCACGGCGGAGCTGAGATGGAGATTGAGCCCGCCGAAGGGCACGGGCCGCCGCCCGTCGTGACACCCCTGGCACGCACTGACGAAGATCGCCTCGCCGACCCCGTTCCCATTGGCGGCCGTGCGCACGGCGAGAGGCGTTTCGCTCTCCTTCCGCGCGGCCGCCAGAGCCGCTTCGCCCCGGGAGATCCGTTCCTGGTTCGGAGTGCCCATGACATCGGCCACATAGGCTGCGATCGCCTTCACGTCCTCTTCGGGAACCGACCCGAGATTGGCCGTCACCGGCGCCATCGAGCCGCGGGATGCGCCATGCTGCTCATGCCAGCCGTGACGCAGATAGATTGCGAGGCTGTCCGCATTCCACGGCACAGGCGCGGGCGAATTCGCGTTGATGGGATAGACGGTCCAGTTCTCGACCTCCGCCCCGGCCAGATACTCGCCCTTCTTTTCGGCGCCCAGCCGGTTGCGCGGCGTGTGGCAGGCACCGCAATGGCTCAGCCCCTCGGTCAGGTAATATCCCCTGTTCAACTCCGCGGACCGGTTCGGATCCGGCTGGAACGGTCCCTCGCGGAAATACAGGGCCTTCCAGCCGGCCAGAAGCATCCGGATGTTGAACGGAAAGGACAACTCGTTCGCCGGGATCCTGGCCGAGACGGCCTTGCGCGTCATCAGGAAGGCGTAGATGGCGCGGTTATCCTCATTCGACACGAGGGTATAATGATCATAGGGGAACGCCGGATAAAGGTGTCGGCCCTCCCGGTCCACGCCCTCGCGCATGGCGCGAATGAAGGCTGCCTCGGACCAGTGGCCGATGCCGTTCTCCGGATCCGGCGTGATGTTGGTGGAATAGATCGTCCCGAACGGTGTCGGGATTCCCAGCCCGCCGGCGAAGGGCTGGCCGCCTGGAGCCGTGTGGCAGACGTTGCAGTTCCCGATGGCGGCCAGATCGGCGCCCCGCGCCACGAGCGCGCGATCGATGTTCGCCTGAACCGGCGGTTCGACCGGGTCGATGGCGGAGCGCCATGCATAGGCGACGAAGGCTGCTGCGGCGACCACGACGATGGTCGCGAGACCTGCGATGATCCGCAGGGCTCTCATGGACACATCCTCCTCACCGGGAGGCAGAGCAGGGTCCATGAGCCGTAGGGTTGATGTCGATCCTGCCTCATCCGATTCTTCTCATTCCATTCACCGACAGTCACAGCCAGGGTTGAAACTGGGGCGGAATCGACGCTGAGCAAGAACGACCTCGACCCGACCGGATCACTAGAACGTGTAGGGGCACGAAGCCCTCCCTATGCCGTCGGGTGGGGCTCAAGCCGCTGCTGGAGCAGCCTTCGTCGCTGCGGATCTAGGTCACCGACGAAAAAACCGCTTTGGCAAGGCTACGAGCTGTTGCCTCGCAAGGGACAACAGTTCTAGACATGGGCTGAGACCGAGACGAGTTTACCGGAACGCGAGAGGCGCGGCCCTCCGGATCTCGGTGGCCGGTCACTGCCATTGGCCGCTTGGCCCTATCGCACCGTCCGAGAATCATTGGAAAGGTCGCTCTCATCCGACGCTCCTCTGCGCCCCTAAAGTCCTGGGATACTTTATCGCTCGCCTGCACGGGGGCTATTCTGGGCATCATGATCGCCACATTGCATTTCGGCTGGCACCTGATCCGGGACGAGATCCCGCATCACACGCTCCCGCATACCCTGCCCGAACTGATCATCGGCGGGCTTGTGGGAGCAGGGGCGCTAGCGACAGTTTCGAGTGTGCGGAACAGGCTTCGGCGGAGCGCCGACCGCTGAACAAGGTGATCGATGAAACAGGGTCTCGCATGCGAGTCGCGCCGATCGGGTAACCGGCTTTTGCCCACGGTCTTCAGAGATAGGCGAGATAGATGGCCGCGGTGATGAACCCGGCTAGGCCCAGCAACGACAGTACGGGCATGATGGCATTGAATGTTGTCTTGTAGCGCGCCAGCTCCGCATTTGCCGCTACAACCTTACGGCGCTGCTCCTCCGGATCGTAACGCTCTCGCTGCACGGTAGCTCCAGTGCTCAGAAATGATCTCTTTAAACTTGACCGCCTTTCATAAGTGAACCGGCCGATTGTAAGTTCCGGAAGCCACATTCAGGAAAATGAATCGAACTATCACGTGACAAAATTCCTAGGGATTAAGCCGTTTGGGGAGGGATACCATTGAAGCTGGCCACGGCTGTTCTGGAAAATATCTCGCCCAGCGCGATAATACTTCAAATCTATTCTCGATCAGGATCCTCTGTTCAGGGCAACCGTCTATCCAGCACCTCCTGAAACCCTGGAGGTTTGACGGCGATGAACGATGACGATCCTTTCCTGGAAGCCTCGAAAACCACGCCGGCGACCGACACCCTGGCTCGTATCCTGAGATGGGTCGGGTTGCTCGCCGGCATCGGCCTGTGCGCTTGGGCTATCTCGACCGTTCTCTGATCCTAACCCGGGCTGTCGAGCCGCTGCACTCGTCTCATACCGCCTCCTAAAGCTCTGGAACCCTTCTCCCTCACAAGTCTCAGGGCCTGCACGAGACCTGTCTTGCTTCAGTGCCACTCGGGCAACCCGACTGGCGGTGGGGAGGCGCCAGACTTTGAGAGGGCGCGAGCCGCGCATTCATCAGGCAAGTCAACGCTGTCGGAGCATAGGTGAAACCGACATCGCCGGAGAGCTCGCGGGCGAGGCTCCGCTCGATCAGGCGCGTCCCGAACCCCATACGCGATGGCGGCACGACGGGGGCCCCGGTCTTCGTGCCACGACAAGGAGAGACATACCGGGTCGGTCGGCGTGACCGTCCAGGTAATCGACACGCTGCCCGCAGGCCCCGAGAACGCGCCGTGTTTCTCCGCATTGGTGCTCAGCTCGTGCAGCACCAGGCTTAAGGCCAGGGCCACCCTCGGGTACAGTCACAGCGGAGGGCCATCGATGGAGAGGCGCTCGCCGTCGCCGTGGGACCGGCAATAGGGCGCGGCGGCCGCAGTCGCGACTTCCGTCAGCTCGGCCCCTTCCCAGTTCTCGCGCGTGAGCAGATTGTGCGCCTTCGACAGTGCCGGCAAGCGGGCTTCGAACGCTGCTTCCGTGTCGGCGTCCACGCCCTTGCGGAAGGACTGGCGGGCAAGCGACTGCACCGTCGCAAGTGTGTTCTTTACCCGATGGTTGAGTTCATGAATCATCAGCTTCAGGCGTTCGTCGGTATGCTTGCGCTCCGTGATGTCGATCACCACGCCAGGAAAGCGGGAGGGGCGGCTATCCTCATCGTAATAGACATGACCCTTGGCCGACACCCAGCAGACCGACCCGCTGGGCTTCACACTCGGTAGTCCGAGGCATGGAGCGTCCGATCGCGGATCGTCTCCTCGACCTCCCGTCGCCGCTGGATGGCGAGCCGCTCATCGGAGGTTTCCGTGCAGGCGCAGAACATGCCCGCGACCTGGCCGGCGGCGTCGCGCATATGAGTGGATATGCCCCGGCAGGCGCGATCGAGAATGGGACCGATCTGGTCCATGGCATCGTACCACACGACCGCGATGGGCTGGCCGAGTGCGGCCGGATGGCGCTGGCCGAGGATATGAATGTAGCTGTCGTTGTAAAGAAGGATGCGCTCCGCGCCCCAGATCAGGAACATGGGCTGACTGGAGGCGAGCATCAGCTCCAGCACGGTCTGGAGAGGCTATGGCCAGTCTGCGGGCGGGCCGAGCGGTGATAAACTCCAATCAACCGCTCTGATACGAGCTTCCATTTGGTTGCCAGTGGAAGCCTCACGCGAATCCGGGGGCAGATCAACGTGCATCACACCAGCCCGTCGTCAGGGATCGACGGATCTCGCCGCCTGCTTTGATCAACCTTCGCCGCCAGGCAAAGTGCGGCGGGCGCGAGTGAGAAGCTGCGAACACGTCTGGCTGGCATGAGGGATGATCCAGAGGGCGGGTTACGACAGTTCGTAGCAAACCAGAGCAGTACTGGATTGTTTCAGCTTGACCACAACATGACGAGCCGGAGCTGTAGAAATTTTCGATCCACCTCGTCAAACCGGGCAAATGCCGGCCTTTCAACGAGTTGCAGGCCGAGTTACCAGGTGCCATAGCGCTGGGCGGAACCTGGACGAAACTGTCTTAGGACACCGCCGAGAGCATCAACCGGAACCTTGGCCGTGAGATCGCGTTACCATGTGTCAGCCCGGGAGCTCACATGCAGGATTTCGACCTTAGCAAAATGGTCATGACGTGCCTCGTTGCACTCGGCCCTGGCGGCGGAACTCTGATAAAGGCAGCGCCCGCTCAAGCGGCAGACCTGCCCTCCTATATCACGGGCGAAGCAGCCTTTTTGGAGCACCCGCCCGTCCAGAGGCGGATCGTGGTCGAGGAACGTTTCAGTGCCCCGCCTATCGATCGCCATGTGATCGAACGCCGGGTTGTCGTGCATCGCATTGATGAAGGATATGAGGGACCTGCTCTGGTGCCGCAACGATATTTACCGATCATTCCTCTGGAGGAGAGCGATGGCTATGAAGGGCCTGCGCTCGTCCCGCCGCGGTATCTACCGATCATCCCCTTTCCGTAAGTCGAGCCGGCGCGCCGGGACCGAGCGAAGGCCCGCAGCGGCGAAGACGAGTTCATCTGTCGCCCTGGAACGGCAGTACATATACCTCCGAGAGTTACGTGTAGGTCGACCATGAAAGCTCCGGTGGAGGCGGGAGCTATCTTACTGCAACCTCGGCTCAACAATGCTCTCAGCCAATGACATCCTGATCCTATGACGACATGGTCTTTCAGGATCACATCGAGTAGCACCGATGAATGTCGTTGACGCATGACGAGGTTTGCCGCTTCACTCAGCTCACGGATCGTAGCCAGTCGGCAAACTGACTGATCATGACCCTGTGGCGATGCTCGGGCCGGTGGATCAGGTAGTAGCGCAGGAGCCTGCCCGATCCGGGGGCATTCCAACGTACAGGGCGACCGCACCGTCGGCATCTATCAGAAGCCCAAGGAGCCTTTCCTTGCCAAGCTTGACAAAGCCTTCGGCTTCCGCAGCCCGCGCTAGGATGGGCACGATACAGCCGAATGCTGCGAAGCGATCCTGCGGGGCGAGGTCGATGCCTTCCTGGCCATGGGCGGCAACTTCTCCCGCGCCATTCCCGACACCGACCGGGTCGGCGCGAAGGTGCCGGAGATCGGCATGACCGTGCATGTCGCCACCAAGCTCAATCGCTCTCACCTGATCCACGGGAAGCGCACCTATATTCTTCCGGCGCTCGGGCGCACGGAGCTCGATATTCAGAATGGGAACAAGCAGACGGTCACCGTGGAAGACAGCTTCTCCATGGTCCATGGGTCGACCGGGATGCTGACGCCCGCGAGCGAGCATTGCCGCTCCGAGCCCTGGACCATCGCGGGTCTTGCCAAGGCAACCGTCGCCGGTCGGGCGAGGATCGACTGGGACCTGCTCGTATCCGACTATTCCCTGATCCGAGACAAGATCGAGGCCGTGCTGCCTGAGCAGTTCGAGGGCTACAACGACCGGATGAGGCAGCCCGGCGGCTTCCGTCCTCCCAAACGGGGCGAGCGTACGCAAATGGGACACGCCGACCGGCAAGGCCAACTTCCTCTTCAAGCCTGGCCTGAGAGATCAGGACGACGACGCGCCGGAGGCACCGCACCTCTAGCTCATGACCCTGCGCAGCCACGATCAGTTCAATACGGCCGTCTATTCTAACAATGATCGCTATCGCGGCGTTTCGGGCGAGCGGCTGGTGGTTTTCATGAATGAGCAGGATATCGCCGCCCTGGGCCTGTCGGAAGGGTCGGTGATCGAATTCACCAGCACAGCCGGAGATGGGATCGAACGGCGCGTCGGCGGCTTCAAGGTCGTCGCCTACGACGTGCCGCCGGGCTGCTGCGCGGCCTATTACCCGGCATCACCTTGCCGCTCAAAGGGCCCCTCCACGGCAAATACTCGCTGCCATCGGGTTGTTGAACAGGACAACGGCCCTAAAACAACGAGCTAAGTTAAACCTGAATTGCGGCAAGCAAGGCCTCAGATCGAGTAGCCGGAGCACAGGCCGACGCGGGACTGAACCGGATAGACCGACTGAGCTGAACTATTCTCGCTGGAGGCGTTCGCCCGGATGACGATGGATCAGGTTCAAGGATCGCAGCCCTCCTCCACGGCTCTCGAGCGTGATGCCCGCCTAGTGTCCACGGACCACAGGGTCGCCCCGAGCGAGATCGCCATTGGCGTCGTGATCGGCCGGGCGGCGGAATATTTCGACTTCTTCGTGTTCGCCATCGCGTCCGTGGTGGTATTCCCAAAGGTGTTCTTTCCCTTCGCCGAACCCGTGACGGCGACGCTCTATTCCTTCGCCGTTTTTTCGCTCGCTTTCGTCGCCCGGCCCGTCGGTACTATCATCTTCATGGGGATCGACCGCCGGCACGGACGCGGCGTCAAGCTGACCATCGCGCTCTTCCTGCTCGGCTTCTCCACCATGGCGGTCTCGTTCCTGCCCCGCTATGAGCAGATTGGCGCCTGGTCCCTGTATCTCCTCGCCATCCTGCGCATTGGACAGGGACTCGCCCAGGGCGGCGCCTGGGACGGGTTGGCATCGCTCCTCGCCCTCAACGCGCCCGTTGAACGCCGGGGCTTCTACACCGCCGTCGCACAACTCGGCGCCCCGATCGGCTTCATGGTCGCCAGCGTTCTGTTCGCGTTCTTCATGCTCAATCTGTCCGACACCGATTTCCTGGATTGGGGTTGGCGCTATCCCTTCTTCTGCGCATTCACGATCAACGTCGTGGCCGTGTTCGCCCGGTTGCGTCTCGTGGCGACGGAAGAGTTTTCGCGGTTGCTCGAACAGCGACGGCTCGAACCTTCGCCCATCATCCCGCTGATCCGGACACAGGGGCGCGTTCTCATCATCGGCGCGCTGGTTCCGCTGGCGAGCTTTGCCCTGTTCCATCTCGTCACCGTGTTCCCCATCAGCTGGATTACCCTGTTCACCCAACGGTCGGCCGGCGAGTTCCTGATGATCCAATGTTCCGGCGCCTTCATCTGCGCCGGCGCCGTCGTCGCGTCCGGCCTGATCGCCGACCAGATCGGCCGCCGCAGGCTCCTCCTCCTGTCCGCCGGACTCATCGCGGTCTTTGCCATCTGCAGCATCATTGCTCCCCTGATCATCGAGGAGAACGCGATCGGCCAGACGATCTACGTCAATGCGGGCTTCACGCTGCTCGGCCTGTCCTACGGCCAATCGTCCGGCGCGGTGACGTCGCAGCTCGAGCGGCGCTACCGCTATACGGGCGCGGCCCTCACCAACGATCTCGCCTGGCTGCTCGGCGCTGGATTCGCGCCGCTGATCGTCCTGTACCTGTCGGCCCGCTACGGGCTCGCCTGCGTCGGGTTGTATCTGCTGTCGGGGGCAGTCACGACCATCATCGTGCTCAGCCTGTCCCGCTCCGAAATCCGGCAGGTTTGAA
Organism: Microvirga sp. Mcv34; assembly: GCF_024519725.1. Lineage (GTDB taxonomy): Bacteria > Pseudomonadota > Alphaproteobacteria > Rhizobiales > Beijerinckiaceae > Microvirga. Next base: position 80,240 of record NZ_JALJRK010000005.1, read on the forward strand.
CCATGCAGACGCCGATGCATCCAGCTCATCCTATCGCATGTCCCCGCTGGAGCTATGCCCTGAAGAGCAGATCCCTCCGCATCCTGGCGTTGCTCGCGACCGCAGGCCTGCTCGCCGGCTGCAACATGACCGTGATGTTTCCGTCCGGCGACGTCGCGGTCCAGCAGCGCAACCTCGTCGTCGCGTCCGTTGCTCTCATGCTGCTCGTGGTCCTGCCGGTGATCGCGCTCACCTTCATCTTCGCGTGGCGCTACCGGGCATCGAACACGGACGCGCCCTATGACCCGGAATTTCACCACTCGACCCAGCTCGAAGTGGTGATCTGGACCGTGCCGCTGCTGATCATCATTGCTCTTGGCGCGATGACCTGGATCGGCACGCACACGCTCGATCCGTATCGACCGCTCACGCGGATCGGACCCAACAAGCCCGTGCCCCCCGACGTGAAGCCCCTGACGGTCGAGGTTGTCGCGCTCGATTGGAAATGGCTGTTCATCTACCCCGATTACGGCATTGCCAGCGTGAACGAGATGGCGGCACCCGTGGACGTGCCGATCTCTTTCAAGATCACATCCTCCTCCGTTTGGAACACATTCTTCGTTCCTGCCATGGCGGGCATGATCTACGCCATGCCCGCCATGGAGACGAAGCTTCATGCCGTCATGAACGAAGAGGGCAACTTCACCGGCCAGTCGGCACATTACAGCGGGTCGGGATTCTCCCGCATGAATTTCGGCTTCCGGAGTCTCAGCCAGCAAGGTTTCGACGAATGGATCGCAAAGGCGAGATCGGCCGGAGCGTCCCTTGACCGCGACGTGTTTCTCAAGCTCGAGAAGCCAAGCGAAGAGGAGCCGGTCCGCTATTTCGCCTCCGTGGAGAACGGTCTTTACGAGGCTATTCTCGGCCTGTGCGTCGCGCCGGGCCAGATGTGCGTCAGCGAAATGCACCATATCGACAGGATGGGTGGCACGGCCGAGGGGAGCGAGGAAAACCGCAAGCGCCTCGACTATGACAACCGCCGGCTGGAACGCGGCGACGAGCCATCCGGGGCGACCTTCCCGGCCTCCGGCCGTCCGCCCCAGGGTTCCGTTCAACCGCAGGGCATGATGCCACGGGATCAGAACATGAGCCGCGGCGGCGTCAATGCTCCCGAGACCCAGCCGGACCAGGGACAGGGCAACGCCCTTCCGGGCGCCGACCGGGGACCTGCGCCGGCGCAATTGAACAGCCAGCCTACCGACGGTCACAAGCACTGATTGGAACGAGCATCCTCATGTTCTCGAACGTCGATCTCCAGCAACTCATTTTCGGACGCCTGTCGCTCGAAGCCATTCCCTATCACGAGCCGATCCTGCTCGTGACTTTCGCGGTCGTGGCGTTAGGAGGGATAGCGCTCCTCGGCGCCATCACCTGGTACGGCAAGTGGGGCTATCTCTGGCACGATTGGTTCACGAGCGTCGATCACAAGAAGATCGGCATCATGTACGTGGTGCTCGCCATCGTTATGCTGCTGCGCGGTTTCGCCGACGCCGTCATGATGATCACCCAGAAGGCGCTTTCAGTCGGCGCATCCGAGGGCTACCTGCCCCCGCATCATTACGATCAGGTCTTCAGCGCCCATGGTATGATCATGATCTTCTTCATGGCCATGCCGTTCGTGACCGGCATCATGAACTACATCATGCCGCTGCAGATCGGCGCGCGCGACGTCGCCTTCCCGTTCCTGAACAACTTCAGCTTCTGGATGACCGCCGGCGGCGCCGTCCTCACGATGATGTCCCTTTTCGTGGGTGAGTTTTCTCGCGCCACATGGTTAGGCTTCGCACCTCTGTCGGGGGCGGCGTACAGTCCGGGCGTCGGGGTCGATTACTATATCTGGGGCCTCCAGATCGCGGGGGTCGGCACAACGTTGTCGGGCATCAACCTGATTGCCACTATCGTCAAGATGCGCGCCCCGGGCATGACCATGATGAAACTGCCCGTCTTCTGCTGGACGACGCTCGCCAGTAACGCCATCATCGTCACGATCTTCCCGGTTTTGACCGCGACCTTGGCGCTTCTCGCCCTCGACCGTTACGTGGGAACGCATTTCTTCACGAACGATTTCGGCGGCAACTCGATGATGTACATGAACCTCATCTGGATCTGGGGCCATCCGGAGGTTTACGTTCTCATCCTGCCCGCTTTCGGCATCTTCTCCGAGGTCACCTCGACGTTCTGCAGCAAGCGGCTGTTCGGCTACACGTCGATGGTCTACGCCACGATGGTGATCGCCCTCGTGTCGTGGCTCGTCTGGCTGCACCATTTCTTCACCATGGGCGCGGGGCCCACCGTCAACGCCTTCTTCGGCATCGCCAGCATGATCATCTCGATCCCGACGGGCGCGAAGGTGTTCAACTGGCTTTTCACCATGTATCGCGGCAAGATCCGGTTCGAAACGCCGTTCATCTGGGTGGTGGGCTTCATCCCCACCTTCGTGATCGGCGGCCTGACAGGTGTGCTGCTCGCGGTGCCGCCCGCCGACTTCGTGGTGCACAACAGCCTGTTCCTGGTAGCCCATTTCCACAATGTCATCATCGGCGGCGTGGTGTTCGGGCTGCTCGCTGGCGTCCAGTACTGGTTCCCCAAGGCGTTCGGCTACAAGCTCGACCCGTTCTGGGGCAAGGCCTCGTTCTGGTGCTGGCTGGTCGGCTTCTGGACCGTGTTCGGGCCGCTCTACGTCCTCGGCCTGATGGGCGTGACGCGCCGGACGCAGCATTTCGACGACCCGAGCGTGCAGCCCTTCCTGACGGTCGCGGCCATCGGTGTCTTCATCATCGCGGCCGGAATCCTGGCCTTCCTGATCCAGCTTCTCGTGAGCTATCTGCGCCGCGACAGCCTGCGCGACCTTACCGGCGATCCGTGGGACGGGCGAACCCTCGAATGGGCGACGTCCTCGCCTCCCCCACCCTACAACTTCGCCTTCACACCGGTTGTCCACGATCTCGACGCGTGGTGGGACATGAAGCGGCGCGGGTTCGATCATCCCATGGAAGGCTTCAAGCCGATCCACATGCCTAAGAACACCGGCGCGGGCGTGGTGCTGGCCGGGCTCAGCACCGTACTCGGCTTCGCCCTGGTCTGGTACATCTGGTGGCTGGCCGCCCTGTCCTTTGTCGCGCTGCTCGCGGCCGCCATCATCCACACCTTCAACTACAACCGGGACTACTACATCCCGGCCGAGGACGTCGTCCGGCTTGAAAGCCAGCGCATGGCGCAACTCGCAGGAAGGGCCTGAGCCGATGCATGAAATGACCCCGCCGCCGGGCGCCACGGCGCCGGTCTTCTATGAGCAGGAAGAGCACGCCCACGGCGATGGCGGCACGTTGTTCGGCTTCTGGATCTACCTGATGGGGGACAGCCTCATCTTCGCGGTCCTGTTCGCCTGCTACGGTGTGCTCGGCCGCAATTACGCGGCTGGTCCATCGGGCGCCGACCTGTTCGATCTGCGGCTGGTCGCCGTCAACACGAGCCTCCTGCTCCTGTCCTCGATCACATACGGCTTCGCCATGCTGGAGATGGACAAGGAGCGGGTCAGCAAAACTCTCACCTGGCTCGCCGTCACGGGCGCGCTGGGCGCAGCGTTCCTCGCAATCGAACTTTATGAATTCGCCCATCTGATCCGCGAGGGCGCCACGCCGCAGCGCAGCGCCTTCCTGTCCTCGTTCTTCACGCTGGTGGGCACGCATGGGCTGCACGTCACTTTCGGCATCGTCTGGCTCGTCACGCTGATGGTCCAGGTGCGCCTGCGCGGGCTGATCATGGAGAACAAGCGCCGGCTCATGTGCCTGTCTATGTTCTGGCACTTCCTCGACGTCGTCTGGATCGGCGTTTTCACCTTCGTCTACCTGATGGGAGTCATGCGATGAGCCAAGTCGTCGAGCCCGAGCTCGCCGGGAAGCCGCACGGCCACGGCGAATCGCATGGACACCATGATGCGCACGGCTCGCAGGGCACGTTCAGAAGCTACATGACCGGCTTCATTCTGTCGGTCATCCTCACGGCCATTCCATTTTGGCTCGTGATGGGCGATGTCCTGGACGACACCCGTACGACCGGCATAATCATCATGGCGTTGGCGGCCGTGCAGATCGTGGTTCATATGATCTATTTCCTGCATATGAATACGAAATCCGAAGGCGGTTGGACCTTTCTTGCTCTGTTGTTCACGCTCATCCTTGTCGTCATCACGTTGGTTGGCTCCATATGGGTCATGTACCACCTCGACCAGAACATGATGCAGATGCCGCCGCACGAGGCGGTGCAAAAGCCCTGACGGGAAAACGCATCGCGGCGCTGGTCGCCTTCGGCGTGGCCGCGATCCTGCTCGTTGTCGGCCTCGCTGCGCTCGCGGTCTGGCAAGTCCACCGCCGTGCCCAAAAACTGGATCTCATCGCGCGCGTGGAGGCGCGGATTCATGCGGCTCCGACATCCGCCCCGGGGCCGGAGCATTGGGCCGAAGTGTCGGCCGCGACGGACGAGTACCGCCGCGTGGTCGTGACGGGCCGGTGGATCGAGGATCGCTCCGCACTCGTTCAGGCGGTCACCGAATTGGGCGGCGGTTATTGGGTCATGACACCCCTGGCCAGGGACGACGGGACGAAGATCTTCGTCAACCGCGGCTTCATTCCCGCGACGGAGCGCGATTCGGCCGCCTGGCAGGTCCGGAACGCTGGATCCGTCACGATCATGGGCCTGTTGCGCCTGTCCGAGTCGGGCGGCGGCTTCCTGCGTGCGAACGCCCCCGCGTCCGACCGGTGGTACTCCCGCGACGTGACGGCGATTGCTGCGGCCCGCGGCCTCGGCAAGGTCGCGCCCTACTTCATTGACACCGAGCGGACTACCACCAGCCAGGGCAGCCTGCCCGTTGCAGGACTGACCGTGATCGCCTTCTCCAACAATCACCTCGTCTATGCGCTCACATGGGCGGCTTTGGCCCTGATGACCGCGGCGAGCACGATCTTCGTTACTCTGGACGTGCTGCGCCCCCGCTGGTTCGGATGGCGTCAGGCTGGCCTCAACGAGTCGTGAGACACATCGGCCCTGGATTCGCAGAGTGCGAGTGGATCGACCGCCCTGTGACGCGCTTCACAGCCCGCCTTTGCGCGATCGTTCAAAGTCCCATCATCGCCAACGGAGATCGCATCTCAGGCGGTACGGAACGCAACATTTGAACGGCAGAGGATTTGTTATGGATATCAATGTGAATGCCAGCCCGATCACCCAAGTCGCCACCACCACGGCCATCGGCGGAGCCGGCATCTTCGGCGATGGGGGCGATGCCACGGCGGTGACGAACCAGCATGCCGACAGCTCAAACGTCCAGTCGATGGACGGCTACCACTTCCCTTGGGGTGGGCCGCTCTCCGATTTCGGCCCCGACATCAACGTGAATGCCAGCCCGATCACCCAGGTGGCGGATACGACTGCCATCGGCGGTCTCGGACTTTTCGGCCACGGGGGCGATGCCCTCGCGTTCACCAACCAGGATGCGCACATCTTCAACTTTCAGGGCTGACGACGCTCCGGAGCGCCAGGGCCGCAAGCCCCTGGCGCTCCGCACCTTTCGATTGCCTCTCCCCCTTCATCACTGAGGCCCGGCCTGCACCCGGGTCAGCGGCGTGCCATCCACTGCGGTGGCCTGTGCGCTTTCGAGCTTCTTGATGTCCTCAGGCGACAACGTCGGACGATCCACCTTGATCGTCAGCTTGTTCAGCTTGGCAGTCAACGGGAACGGCGGTTTGTAATCGGCATCGTTCACACCCGTGAGGGTGTCGGATCCAATGTCGAAGGACTCGTCCCATTGCAGGATCATCGGCAGCGTCTGCGGCAACGTGATCGTCTGAACGTCTTTGCCGTCCACCTTGAGCGTTCCGGTACCAGGGCGTCCGATCCCGCTCATGCTGTCGAAGGCGAGCGTGCCGGCGCCCAAGCCGTCATACTTGAAGTCGAACTCCAGGACGTGCCTGCCGGGGGAAAGCACATCCGCCCCCTCCCACTTCACCCGCTTCAGGTCGACGAGGTTCCACAGGAACACAGGCTTTCCCTTAAGCAGATAAAAACCGTAACCGGCGAACCGTCCACCGGAGGTCAGGATCATGCCTTCCGCGCCCTCCGGCGGGACATCGATATCGGCCGTGATCGTATAGGAGGTGTTCAGCAGAACCGGCGAGTCGCCCTGCGGCAGCCCGGTCATCGGCCGCGTGTACACGAACTCGTCACGCCCCGCCGTGATGTTGGGCCGCGGCGCGACGATGCGTGCGGCCACCGAGGCATCCATCGGGAACACTTGGTACTTCCTCGCCTCGGCGATGAACTTCTGCTTCATCTCCTCCACCTTCTGCGGATTTTTTTGAGCAACGTCGGTGGTTTGATTGAAGTCCGTGTTCAGGTCGTAGAGCTGTAGCACTTGGTTGTTGAGAGGATCGGGATTGGCCAGGCCGAACGCCTCCCAGGGGGCGCGGTTGACCTTGGTGCTCAGGAACCAACCGTCGTTGTACAGAGCCCATTGCCCGAGCATCTCGAAGTACTGTGTCGTGTGCCGCGACGGCGCCTTGGCGTTCGCTGCGTCGAAGGTATAGGCGAAGCTCGTGCCTTCGATCGGCGCCTGCTTGATCCCGTCGACGATCTCCGGCGCGGCGACGCCCGTCGCCTCAAGGATCGTCGGCACAATGTCGACCACATGCACGAATTGTTCGCGCAACGCACCCTTGTCCTTGATACGCGCTGGCCAGGAGATCGCCATGTTCTGGTTGATGCCGCCAAGCTGCGAGGCGTTCTGCTTGAACCAGGAGAACGGCGTATCGAAGGCCCAGGACCAGCCGGCCGACATATGGTTGTAGGTCAGGTCCGTGCCCCAGACATCGTAGAACTTCATCTGCACGTCGACGGGCAATTCGTTCAGGCCGTTGAAGAACGCGACCTCGTTGGGCGTTCCTCTGGGCCCGCCTTCGGCGCTGGTGCCGTTATCGCCGTTGATGTAGATGATCAGCGTGTTGTCGAGCTGACCGATGTCATCGAAGGCCCGGATCACGCGCCCGATCTCGTTGTCATTGTAGGCCGCATAGGCGGCGAAGACCTCGACCTGGCGGATGTAGAGCTTCTTTTCCTCAGCCGAGAGGGTGTCCCATTCCTTCAGCACGTCCTTCGGCCATGGCGCCAGCTTGGCGTCCTGCGGGATGACCCCGAGCCGCTTCTGGTTCTCGAAGATGCGCTCACGGAGCTTGTTCCAGCCCTCGTCGAACAGATGCATTTGGCTGATATTATCCACCCATTCCTTGGTTGGATGATGCGGAGCGTGCGTGGCGCCGGGCGCGTACTTGACGAAAATCGGCTTGGACGGCTGGATCTGGTGCATCCTGTTCACGTAGTCGATGGCGTCGTCTGCCATGGCAGTGACCAGGTTCCAGCTGCCTGCCGGCTTGCCCTCGAAGGGATAGATCTGCGTCGTGTTGCGGAAGAGGTTCGGCTGCCACTGGTTGGCATCGCCGCCGACGAAACCGTAGAAGTATTCGAAGCCCATCCCGGTCGGCCACTGGTCAAACGGCCCGGCCTGGCTCGCCTGGAAAGCAGGAACGTTGTGATCCTTGCCGAACCACGAGGTGGCGTAACCATTGTCTTTCAAGATCCGCCCGACGGTCGCCTTGTCCTTGGCGATGATGCTGTTGTAGCCGGGGAAGCCCGTGGATTGCTCGGAGATGACCCCGAAACCCGCCGAGTGATGATTGCGCCCGGTGATGAGCGCGGCTCGCGTGGGCGAGCACAAGGCCGTCGAGAACATGCGGTTGTAGCGCAGGCCTTCGCTGGCGACGCGATCCAGCGCCGGCGTCGGGATGACCCCGCCGAAGGTGCTGGGCACGCCGAAGCCGGCATCGTCGGTGATGATCAGCAGCACGTTGGGCGCGCCCTTCGGCGGCACGACACGCGGCGCCCACCACGGCGTGGACTGCAAGGCCTCATCCCTGATCACGCCGCCAAACTGCGGGTCAGGAGCGGGGAGCTGCCGCCCATCAATGGAAGTTGTCGCATCCGGCGCACCGGGCGTGCCGGTCGTGCCCTGGGCTTGGGCCACGGAGATCGCCAGAATGCTGGCGGAGATGAGAGACAGGGCTGCGCAGATCGCTTTCATGGCTGGATCCTCCTCAAGACCACCAAGCCGAGCTCGGCGTCAAAGGACGGGACTGCCATGCCGACATCCAGTACGGCCCATGGGGTGGAGATCATTCTGTCCCGACTGACGACAGTATGTCCCTGCAACGGTCGCTCAGGCTATCGGGGACATTCCTGAAATCCAGGGCGGCAAACCCTCATGTTCATCCGGGTAATTCTGCACGTTACCGGGAGATCGACGCCAGGTCCGGCGCGACAAAACGCACCTCTGCGCGCTGAATCGTTATGGTATTCTGCCCGCTAGGCTCCGGCCGCATTGGACTGGCGCCACCATAATCGAACGCGGCCGGATCGAACCGGGCGAAAGAGGGGGCACCTCTCATGGAAACAACAGTTCTTGGCGTCCTGAAGAAAGCCTGCGATCTCGTCGGCAGCGGGCAATCTCTCGGAATCATCGAAGCGATCAGTTCCCTGCGGGATCAGACCAGCGGCCGAACGCGTGATCTCGCGTATTACGCCGTACTCGAAACCGCGATGGTGAGCCGGGGCGATGCTTCCCTGACGACGCTCTCCTGTAATGACCGCAGGGAATCCGCGATCGAGCTGCTCGAGGCGACTATCCGGCGCATCGTGTCGGCACTTCACTAGCGCATCGGGCGATACACTCGTCAGAGGCTGCCTTCCGCCCCGCAGGCGATCTGAGCGCCCGTCATGTGAACGGGCGTGACCGGCTTGACGTCCCGTCCGGCGACGGCACAGGTGAGGCGGGCCTCGGACCGGCATTGCGGGCCCTTCGCCGGCCCGACCCGCGGCCCGACGGCGAACTGGACCGTCACTTCCCCGGGCGCCGATTCGAGGAAACCTTCGACCGCCGACAGCCAGGTCTGGCCCACGAGATCGTCCGTGGCGCGAGCTTCGCTCAGGGCCTGCTCGACGCAGGCCACGGCGGCCTCCTTCGGCTGCAGGGGCTCGACCACGACGGGCGTCGCAATGGCGGCGGTCGTCTCCACCTCCGGAACCGGATTCGTCGCCGATGCCTGCTTGTCGGTCTCCTGCGGCTCGCCGCGGAAGCCGTTGATTGTCGCGAGCGCCAGAATCGCAAAGACCGCGGTCTGGATCGGGATGCGCTTCAGCTTGTTCAGGAGCGGAGCCCGGCTGAAGAGGATCCGGCCATACAGGTGAACGAAGACGGTGACGAGGGTGAGGAGAAGGAGAAAACGCAACATAATGAATCGTGCCCGCGCGATATCGTGCGAAATAGACGGCTTGTCCTGGGAACGCCCCCAACCTAACGCAGGATCCCCGTCATCGCATGCGACAAGTGTTGTTTCTCGCTTTTATGGTTAGCGATGCGTTAAAGAGCCCGCACGCTCCCGGATGTCGAGCAGCGCCGCTACAATGTCCTGCTCCATGGCTCGGGCGACCGAGTGGCGATAATGGATCTGATCGATGAACGCGTCGATCTTCTTCAGCTCCGGTCGGTCGTCCCACCAATCGACTAGGGCCGTATTCGGACGTGCCGATGCGAGATCGACGAGACGCTGCCGGCAGGCCTGCTCCGCGCGGTGACGGGGCGTTCCCGGGCGCGGCTGCTTTGCCGTGAAGACGGGCGGGACCGTGAGAACGACAGAGAGATCGGCCGGAAGCGACGCAAGCTTCTCACTCAGGACCCGGATCCCTGGAAACGACGGCTCACCCAGGACGTCCTGATCGCTCCGCCGCTTGAACAGGAGTTCGCGTCGGCGCGGCGCGTCGGCAAGGAGCTTCGCGTAGAGAGGATCGTAGTCCCAGTAGCCGTCCGCTGCAGAATCGGCTTTGGAACTCGGGACGAGCCCCAGGCGCCGGCCGGCCTGCTCCAGACTGCTCGTGCTGATCAGGCCGGTCAGATACTCGACTTTCGAGGTGCTGAATCGCCAGAGTGGAAAGGAGCTGTTGCCGAGTTGTGTCGGATCGGATGCGCACCATGTGTCCCGGCTGATCCCGATCACCAGCGCTTTCGCGTTGCCGTCATGATGCTTCATGAACCAGTTGATGATCGCGAGCTGTTCGGGAATCTGTGTGCCGGGCACGGCCAGTTGGACGAAGGGGATCCCGGTCTGCGCCGTCAGCCGCGACGGCATGATGAGAGCGATCGTCGAATTTCCGATCACGGCCGCCTCGTATTTCCGGTTGCGTCCCACGCTCGCCGTCGCGTTGACCTCCTTCTGCCCACGAAGGTTCGGTTCGCGGGAGAACGGCGAGCGGCCCGTATCGTAGGGGTCGATCAGGTATATCCCAACCATGAACGCCAGAAAGAGAGCAACGGACGACGAGACAGCCCACAGAGCGAACTGCTTCCAGGCTTGGTTCTGATTGTCTGCCGTCATCGGATGTATCGTCCGTCAGAACTGGAAATAGATGAATTCATAGTTCGCAGAGTCCCCGATCTGGAGCAGAACCGCCATCAGCACCACCGCGAAGCCGACTGCGATCCAGCGACGGGGCGGAACGAGCTGGACGGCCGTCCATGTGGTCGGCCCTAGGCATGCCACCGCAGCCGCAAGGGCGATGGCACGCCACTTGAAGGTCCCGCCGATTGTCGTGAGCCCGAGCATGCCTTCATAGATCCGCAAGGCGGCATCGAAACTCGGCGCACGGAACAAGACCCAAGTGAACATGACGAACAGCATCGTCAGCACCCAGCCTGCCAAGGCGGGCATGCGGAGCCCGGCCCGGCGCCAGAGGACGCCCGCCCCGAGACCGAGACCATGCGCGACGCCCCAGGCGATGAAGGTGAGCCCGGCCCCATGCCAGAGCCCGCCCAGCGCCATGGTGGCGAACAGGGCTCCGATCTGGACGCCGAGCCCGTTCCGGCTGCCCCCAAGCGGAATGTAGAGGTAGTCGCGCAGGAAGCGGGACAAGGTCATGTGCCAACGGCGCCAGAAGTCCTGGAGAGAGGTCGAGACATAGGGTTTGTCGAAATTCTGCGGCAGGACGATCCCCAGCATCAGAGCCATGCCGAGCGCCATGTCCGTATAGCCCGAGAAGTCGAAATAGATTTGGAACGTGAAGCCGAGCGTCGCCTGCCATGCGTCGAGGGTGGGGATCGTAGCCCCAGCCGCAGCCTGGGCGAAAATGGGATTCACATTTTCGGCCAGGGGGTCGCTGACGAAGACTTTTTTCGCAAGTCCGAGAATGAGCAGCATGAACCCGCGCCCGAAGCGCTCCGCCGCGTCAGGACGCTTGTAAGGGCGCTCGTCGAACTGGTGCATGATCTCGCTCCAGCGGACCAGCGGACCGGCGAGAACCTGGGGAAAGAAGGCAATGTACAGGGCATAACGCACGAGGCCGAAACGCGGCGCGCGTCCAGCCTTCAGGTCGACGAGATACATGACGTGATGGAACGTGAAGAACGAGATGCCCAGCGGCAGCGCGATGTCCCATTTCGGAACCGTAACGGTGGAAAGGAGGCTTATAAGGTCGGCGAAGAAGTTGAAATACTTGAAGATGCCGAGAACGAGGAGGTTCGCGATCAACGCTAGGGTGATCAGGATCCCCTGCCGCGCTTGCAGGAAGGCCTGCGCGACGAGCCAGTTCACCAGGATCGAGGCGGCAAGCAGCGGGGCAAAGCGCCAATCCCAGTAGCCGTAGAAGACAAAGGACAGGATGAGCAGCAACGGCAATCGCCATTGCGGCCGGAAGCGCTCGACGAGCCAATGCATCACCAATGAGGCCGGCAGGAATACGAGCAGGAACGCGAAGGAATTGAAAAGCATCGTTGACCGGCACGTCTTGTGGATGGAACGACACGGAGGCCAACGGCGTCAGAAACCCGCTCCGAATCTTCTGGTTTCCTCATAGACAATACGATGCGCCGTCAAGTTTTCGACACCCATCCGGGGTCCCGACTATCGTCTATGCCCAGCGCACCACACTGACATGAAACTTCATTACTAAAATAATTTCTTGAGCTTCAACCTGTCAAGCGCTGAGGGGCCGACCACCTTTGGGCGACCCCTCATCGTTCCGTTCGGCCACAAGTAGCTTCCTTTGGCATGAAAGCCACTCTTCTCTCCGACAGGTTCGAAAGTGTGACGCGTTAAGCGCGCTCTTCCCAGACCTTGGCGAGCTCGACGATGGTCTTCACGGCTTTTCCCATGTCCTGGCTGCTGACGAATTCCAGCGGGGAATGAAAGGCATGACCACCGGCGAAGATGTTGGGACAGGGAAGCCCCATGAAGGAGAGGCGCGAGCCGTCCGTGCCGCCACGGATGCTGCCGCGCACCGGATCCATGCCGGCCCGGCGGATTGCCTCCACGGCATTCTCGACAATCTCCGGGTTCTTATCGAGCACGACCTTCATATTGCGGTACTGCTCTTTCACCGTGAAGGTATAGCTGGAGCCCGGATAGGCCTTCATCACGTCCTTGGTGATGCTCTCCAGCAGCGCCTCCTTGGTCTTGAGCCCCTCCTCCGTGAAGTCGCGGATGATGAAGCTCAAGCTGGCCTTTTCCATCACGCCGGAGAGGCCGGTCGGATGGATGAAGCCGTCGCGGCCCTTCGTGGTCTCGGGCGCTATGTCCTTGGGAAGACGCGCGACGATGTCGCCAGCGATCCGGATGGCATTCTCCATCTTGCCGTAGGCGAAGCCCGGATGGATCGCCACGCCCTTGATGGCAATCTCCACGGCATCGGCGGAGAACGTCTCGTCCTCGATGGTGCCAGCCGTCTCGCCGTCCATGGTGTAGCCGAAATCGGCTCCGAGCTTCTTCAGGTCCACCTTGTCGACGCCGCGACCGATCTCCTCATCCGTGGTGAACAGGATGCGGATCGTGCCATGCCGGACATCCGGATTATTGATCAGGAACTCGGCCGCCGCCATGATCTCGGCGATGCCGGCCTTGTCATCGGCGCCGAGGAGCGTCGTGCCGTCCGAGGTGACGATGTCGTGGCCGACCAAGTCCTTCAGAACGGGATGGTCGGATACACGGATCACCTGGTTCGGATCGCCCGGCAGGCGGATGTCGCCGCCCTGATAGTTCCTGACCACCTGCGGCTTCACGTTCGTCCCGGAGAAATCCGGTGCAGTGTCCATATGAGCCGTGATGCAGATCACCGGCACGTTGTTCTTCGGCGTGTTCGACGGAATGGTCGCATAGACGTAACCGTGCTCGTCGAGATGCGCGTCGGAGATCCCGATTTCCAGCAGTTCCTCGACCAGCAGCCGGCCGAGATTCTTCTGCTTTTCGGTGGAGGGCTGCGTCTGGGACTTGGCGTCGGACTGGGTGTCGATGACGACATAGCGGAGAAAACGGTCTGTAACGCTGGCGGCCATGGTTCTCGATCCGGGTTGCGAGGAGATGCAACGAGGTTGTAGCCGGGCAAGGGCATCTCGTGAATGGGGCGTGGGAAACTTTCTCATCTCCTGAGATGCGCACCCAACTCCGACTCCGACGCGAGGTCCGTTCCATCCAAGGAGAAAGGCTCTACTGGCTCATGACTACCGCGGCGGTGCACAGCCCCAAGACCAGAAACCCAACAGTCACGAATATCCCGTCACGGCTATCGAAGTCGGGCGCATTCATGATGGTGCGAGGCGCCTCAGGGCCGAGGCCCCTCGCCTCCATGGCGATCGCTGTGCGACCGGCCCGGCGGATGGCGAAGGCGAGCAGCGGGATCACGAGGCTCATCAGCTCGAAAGGGCCCGGGATGCGCCGGAGCCGGCGGCCGGACCTCATGGCGCGAGCAAGGCGCATCTGCTGCGCTTCTCCTGCCAGATCGGGCACGAGCTGCATGGCGGCGAACAGGGAATAGCCGATGCGCGGCGGGAGCCCTGTGTGCCTCATCAGGGCCCTCACAAAAAGGCCCGGATCTGTGGTCAGCGCGAAAAACACCGAAATCATGCCGCAGGCGAGCGCGCGCAGGAACAAAGTGATACCGGCCGAGAACGCTGGCGACGCGCGAAGGGCTTCACCCGCCATGCGCAGGGCAAAGTCGCTCTCCCGGCGGAACAGCAGGCTGGTGGAGAGGAAGCCGAAGCCGAACAGGGCGAAAGGGACCATCAGGGCCAGGAGCACCAGCGGCGAAGTGCGGTTGAAGATTACAAGGGTGAGCGCGGGCACGAAGATCGCAGCAAGCTGGAAGCGCGGGTCGAACACCAGCACGGAGGCGACAAGCCAGACGCAGCAGACACAAAGCTTCGACAGCGGATTGAGCGCTTTCAACATGCCGCAACCGGCTCCAGCCTCAGGGCAACCGCTTTGAGCCACCGGAAGGCCGCAAGGGACGCTGGTTCGGCGAGCCCGGCACGTGCGAGAAGGGCAGCATCGCCCAGCAACTCCTCCGTCGCGCCATCCGCCATAATTCCACCCTCTCCCAGGACGATGGAACGGGGGCAAAGCCTCAAGGCGAGATCCATGTCGTGCGTAATCAGCGCGATCGTGCGGCCTTTCTCATGCAGAGTGAGGATCTCCTGGGTAAGAAGCGCTGCCCCTTGGGCGTCGAGCCCGGCCATCGGCTCGTCGAGCACGAGGAGCGGCCAACGGTCCGACACCGTGAGCGTGGCCAAAGCAAGCTTGCGCTTCTCGCCCTGCGAGAGCTCGAGCGGATGGTTGGCCGCCAGATGCTCCAGGCCCCAGGCCTCGAGCGCGGCGTCTGTCCGGCGGGCCCTCTCGTCCGCACTCATGCGCTTCGGCCATGCGCCGAGAATTTCCTCGCACACGGTGCCGGCGGTAAACTGGTTCTCAAGACGCTGAAAGGCATAGCCGCCCGGAGGCCCTTTGCGCAGGCCGGCCTTCACAGGCAGGAGACCGGCAAGGGTGAGACCCAGCGTAGATTTGCCCGCGCCGTTGCGGCCCAGCACCCCGAGAATCTCACCCTCTTGGACGGTGAGATCGACACCGCGCAGGACGGCGGAGCTCAGGAACGGCGCGCAATCGGCTTTCGACAATTGCACGAGCGCCGGATTGTCGCGGACAGCGTGGGATGGCTTGGCCGATGCGGCGAAGGCCTCCACGGCGGGACGCGCTTGTTCGAGAAGACGCCTCGGTGCGCTGTCGGGATCGAGATGCGCGAGCGCTTCGTTGACGGACAGCGGTGCAAAGGGCGCTGCGATGCCCGCCCTCATCAGCTGCGCATCGAGCATGCTCGCGGCGGGACACCAGATGCCGTGCGACTGGAGCAGCGCGCGTTCTTCGCGGAAGATCCTGCGCGGCTCGCCTTCGGCGATGATCGTGCCATCGCGTCCGAGCACGACCATCCTGTCGATGGATTCGATCAGACCGTCGAGACGGTGGTCGACGATGAGAATGGTTCGCTCGCCTTGGTCACTCGTGAGCAGCGCGTGCAGGCGGCGGGCTGCATCCGGGGCGAGATGCGCGGTCGGCTCGTCGGCCACGAAGAGCGGCGCATCCTGAACGAGAATGGCCGCCAATGCGACGAGCTGGCGCTCACCACCGGAGAGCTGCGTCGAGCGGCGATGGCGCCACTCGTCCGGCACACCGACTTTGCGCATGGCCTCTGCGACAGCCTCGGCGATTTTCTCCGGCGTCATGGCGCGGTTTTCGAGCGCGAAGGCGAGCTCGTCCTCGACTCTCATCCCGCAGAGTGTCTGGTCCGCATCTTGGAAATACTGTGCCACGTGGCGCGCCCAGGCCCAGGGCTTCTGCGTGCCGACATCCGCGCCGAAGAGACTGACCTCTCCCGTCACATCGGCCGGGATGCTGTCGGGGACTAGCCCCGTCAGCGTCAGCAGCAGCGTGGATTTGCCGGAACCCGAGGGACCGAGCAGAAGAACACGTTCGCCCTGGCGGACATGCAGATTCACCGGCCCAACTGCAGCGCGCTTGGCGAAGGGGTACGCGACGCAGACCTCACGCCATTGCGCGGCAGGCTCAGGCAGCGGCGGAGCGCTTGTCGACATCGATCGCCAGACCCGCGAGCGCGCCGGTCTTATAGAGAGCGCGCACGATCACATGAGCGAGCCACCCGCCGAGCAGTGCACCGCTCAAGGTGCGCAGAGCGAACATGGCAATGAGCAGCGTGGGCTGAAGGGCGCCGTAATCGAACCGGATCCATGTATAGATGTAGGAGAAGACTGCGGCTCCGGCGCCCGCCGCCATCAGCACCGGGAGCGAATATTTGCGCCAGCGTGTTGCGGCGAAGACCGCTTCCGCGCCCGCGCCCTGGACGATGCCGCTGACCACGAGCAGCAATCCGGCGGGACTTCCCAGCAGCACCTGCACGGCCGCGGCCATGACTTCGGCTGCGAAGGCGGCGCCCGGCTTGCGGATGATGGCGGCCGCCACCATGGAAGCCACGAACCAGAAGCCCATCACCACATCCATCGTCAGGGGGCCGAAAGCCGCTTGCGCGATCAGCCAAACCTGCACCCATCCGAGATAGAGCACGGCGAACACCGCGCCGATCACGGTGACGATGAGGATCTCCCTCAGCGTCCAGCCACGCGTCACAGACATGACGACCTCCTTGTTGTACGTTAGGAATGCTCGCGAAGAACTACGCCTTGGTCGGGCTGTTCGCCGAGACCTTGAGATCGAGAGCCACATGGCCCTGCGGGGCGCCAAAGCGCAGAAAGGCTTCGCTCAAGGTGGCGAAGACCGGCCCCGCATCGCCGCGCAGCTTGGTGCAGAAATTCTTCGAGCGGTCGAAGACGCCGGACTTTTTGAGAAAATTGATGCAGCCGTAGATCTCGTCCATGTGGTGTCCGCTGCCGAGCGGATAGAGCGAGAACTGCGCGGCCACGACCTGCCCGGTGCGGGGCGCGGCCTCCACGCGCCCGACGGCGGCGACAATGCGTTCTTCGAGCGACCGATCATTGTTGGAGCCCGCTATCGGCGTGCAGATCGGATCGTCGGGCTCCCCCGGACAGCCACGCGAAACGGTTGCGGCCAGCACGCAGTGAACGCCCCGGCGTGACGCGGCGAGAAACAGATCGCGCATGGCGTGAAAGAGTTGCTCGGGCGGTCCGACGATCAGGGTCGAGATATCGTCGGTCTCGATTCTGAAATTGGCCCGGTAGGGATCAAGCGCCCCGATGGCGCCGAGGATGACGTCGATGAAATCGTCGGTCATCGGATAGAGGGAAATCTGTGCGCCGGAAAACATCGTCACCTCGCTCCGCTGGCATTACCCAGATCAGCTTGAGGGTCCAACGGCTTCGCGCCGTCATCTCAGCCCCGGCGATACGGAGCACCCCTGTCGGATGTCATGGTCTTATCACCTTTCACCGCCGCGTGGCAAGCGGGTGGCGTGCGCGACGCGGATCACGACGCCTACTGCACGGTGATCTGACCCTTGATCTTCTCGTAGGTGGCGCGGCGGACCACGCGCTTGTTCACAAGATCCTCGACTGACTTGTACGGACGTCCCCTGACGATGGCGCGTCCGAGTGAGCCGGCGCCTTTCAGGTTGTTCAGATCCTCGATCGTACTCTTGTTGAGATCGACCCGGTCCGACGCTGCTCCACCCGTCGGCACGGAGGGATCCGCGAGAACCGCCTGCTGCGGCACCGTGCCCGTCATGTTAATGTCCGTGCGCGGTGCGGGCTGAGGCTTGGAAGGCTCCTTCCTGGCCGCTTGCGATTGCCCGAGGGCGGCCTCGAACTGCTTCAAAACGGCAAGGGATTGATCGTGCGATCGCCCTATGGCGACGGTGTCGATAGTGGGTTCCACGATGGATTCGTCCCACTCATCCTCGTCCGCTTCCGGCGGAGGGGCCGCAGCCACCGGTTTCGCGGGCAACGCAATCGGCGCGGCGGGATCCGCATCGGCCACCTGCAGGGGTGCGGTCCGATCCGGCGGTGCCGGGGGCCTCGCCTCCACGGTGATGGTCTGCGGCGGTGCTGCGGCGACCATTCCTTCCGCGGCGGGTCCGCTGTCCTGAAACCGCCAGAGGGCGAGCCACCCTCCATTCATGAGGCCGACGACGAGCAGAACGCGCATGGCCAGACGGGCCGCGTTGTCGTTCGGTTCGCTGGGCGCTCGGGTTCGAGACAAATCGCCAACGTGCATGGGATCCTCGCACATCACATCGATGACGGAACCTTGGAAGGGCTAGAGCTAGACGGGGGATGTGGCGCAGGCGTGGCGAATGGCGCCTGTAAAGTGGCTTCAACGGCAATTTCGGATAGGTGTGGACTTTCCGCACGTGATCGGCAGATGTGTAACATCGCCACATTTTTTGAGGCCGAACTTCAGATCGGGCGCACCTGCGCGGGCGCGCCAATAGCGCATTCGAGGGCAGCGCGATCCCATTGCCCCGCATCGGCAGCGGCATCGTAGGTGGTCATGAGGAAATCAAGCAGCAGCGCATCCGGATCCTTCGCCTGACGCACCGTGTCGTAGGGCAGGATGAACTCGCCGAGCGTCGTCTCGAAGGACGCGCCCGGTGTCACAGTGGCATCGCGAAAGCCCGGTGGCTCGGGATAGGCATAGGAATAGAAGGCCGGGTGCGGATAGGCATCGTTGCCGGGCCAGAAGCCTGCGCTCGAAACCTCGTGCGAATAGGCCTCGCGGGTCACATCGTCCGGTAGTCCAGGCACGCCGCCGGGATGCAGCGGCGCGGTCCGCCCGGAAAAACGCGTCACGGCGAGATCGAAACTGCCCCAGAAGAAATGCACCGGAGAGGATTTTCCCAGAAACCCGCTGCGGAACAGCTTGAACACGCGGTCCACCTGCATGAGCGCCCGCCAGAAACGATGGGCGGCTTCACGGTCATAGGATGCATGGACCTGGTCCTCGGAGAAGGGGATGGGATCCGCCACCTCATTCGGCGTTTCGTTTATCACAACTGTAACGCCGATGTCGCTGAGGATGGTCAGAAGCCGAGAATGGAACTCCGCGACGCTCTGCGGCTGTAGCGGCAATTCCCGCTCCTCCCCGCTACTCGTACGTACGCGCAGCAAATGAGAGATGAAGTCGAACTCAATTTCGAGGATCTCATGTCCGACCGGCATGGGCGAGGTGCATAGCCCCCGGGCGGTCACGTAGAGCGGAACGTGCCAGCCGTGATTGAGCCAGGGAGAGAGGGAAAGCCGGATTTTGCCGACGATCTGCGTCCAGAGCTGGAGGGTCGCCGCCGTGTCGCGCCAGGCGGGATAGGACAGTTCGGGCCAGGACGCGTCGTGCATCGCATGCCTCCGTGAGGAACGGATCTCATGTCGAGTAGATCATCGTTCAGGCTAGGCAGCAAGGCTACCTGAAGCGGGAGAGCATCACAGATGCGCGTCGACGGGATTTCCTATCGGAGCGGCCGGCAACCGGATGGAATGACGGCCGCTCCGAGGATTGTTCGATCACGCGGCCGGGCGCATGCTGGCTGCGATGTCGGTCGGAATCTCGATATCGACTTCCAGGGTCGACACGGAGGCGCCGCGGTCCATCTTGATCTGCACGTTGTCCTGCGGCACCGCCATGTGCTTTGCGATCACGGCCATGATCTCCTCGCGCAGGATCGCCACGAGATCGGATTCGCCGCCTCCGACGATGGTGCGCTCATGGGCGAGCAGGACCTGAAGCCGCTCGCGAGCGACGGGCGCAGAGGTGTTGCGCTTGAAGAAACTGAACAGGCTCATGCGGCCCTCCGTGAGAAGAGTTTGCTGAAGAGACCGCGCTGCTTCTGCACTTCGACGACGGTCTCACCCTGGAGCTTGCGCACCGCATCGAGGTAAGCGCGGGCCGGCGCGGAGTTCGGGCTGCCGAGCGTCACCGGCGCGCCGAGGTTGGACGAGCGCAGCACCTCGGTGCTTTCGGGGATGATGGCGAGCAGCGGAATCGAGAGGATTTCCAGCACATCCTCGACCTTGAGGATCTCGCCGCGCTGCGCGCGGGCATTGTCATAGCGCGTGAGCAGAAGATGTTTCTCCACCTGCTCGCCCTTCTCCGCCTTCTCGGTCTTGGAATCGAGGAGGCCGATGATGCGGTCGGAATCGCGGATGGAGGAGACTTCCGGGTTGGTCACGACGACGGCGACATCCGCATGGCGCATGGCGAGAGTCGCGCCGCGCTCGATGCCGGCCGGGCTGTCGCAGATGATCCAGTCGAACTTCTCGCGAAGCCCGTTGATGACGCGCTCGACGCCCTCCTCGCTGAGGTTGTCCTTGTCGCGGGTCTGCGAGGCGGGCAGCAGGGACAGGGTCTCGATGCGCTTATCGCGTATGAGCGCCTGCTCGAGCTTTGCGTCTCCCTTGATCACGTTGATGAGATCAAACACCACGCGGCGCTCGGCGCCCATGATCAGGTCGAGATTGCGCAGGCCCACGTCGAAATCGACAACGGCCACCTTCTTGCCGCTTTGCGCCAGCGCCGCGCCAAGCGCGGCCGTGGAAGTCGTCTTTCCGACACCGCCCTTGCCCGATGTCACGACCAGTACTTTCGCCATCCTTGGTTCTCCTCGCCTACAAAACTGCTCCTGCGACGTCACCACCATCAGGTTCCCCGGAGGACCGCAGAACATGGTCGGAGAGCGGAGGCGGATCAGGCTGTCGCGTATTTATTACGCTACGTAATGCATCTTATTCGACGCCAGTTATGGTTACCGGGCGGTTAACATTTCCGGTTTCAACAAAGTTTTTTGTTGAAAAAACAAGAGTTTCTACGATCGTGGACATTGAGAGGAATGCTGTCCTCCTGCCGGAATCAAAGCGTGAGCCATTGACCTTGGACTCCGGCGTCCCATTGACCTTCAGCTGGGAATCCCTAGCCTTGGATCAATACGACCGGAGGTCTTCCGATGCGGCATGGATGGCGGATCATTCTCCTATCGGCGGTGGCGCTCGTCGCGGCAAATGACTCGACGCGGGCTCAGCAGGCCACAACGGTTCGGGTCGGACATTTCCCCAACATCACCCATGTCCAGGCCTTGGTGGCCCGCGCCTTCGAGCGCCAAGGACGCAATTGGTTTGCGGAGCGGCTCGGGCCCGGCGTGAAGGTCGAGTGGTATGTTTACAATGCCGGCCCCAGCGCCATGGAGGCGATCTTCGCCAAGTCTCTCGATTTGACCTATGTGGGCCCCAATCCCGCGCTCAATGCCTATGCCCGCTCCCGCGGCGCCGAGGTCAGGGTGATCGCCGGTGCGGTCAATGGAGGCTCGGCTCTCGTCGTGCAGGGGGATTCCACCCTGACCAAGCCGACCGATTTCAAGAGCAAGCGGATCGCCACCCCGCAATTCGGCAATACGCAGGACGTGGCAGCCAGGGCCTGGCTCGTCGCGGGCGGATTGCGCATCACGCAGACCGGCGGCGATGCCCATGTTGTTCCCACCAGCAACCCGGATCAGCTCTCCCTCTTCCAGAGCAAGCAACTCGATGCGGTGTGGACCGTGGAGCCCTGGGTGTCGCGGCTCGAATCCGAGGCAGGAGGCAAGATCCTCGTGGAAGAGAAGGACGCCATCACCACGATCCTCGTCTCCAGCGCCGACTTCCTGGCGAAAAACCGTGATCTCGCCAAGCGCTTCGTCGAGGCACATCGCGAACTCACCGACTGGATCCGGAAGCACCCGGACGAGGCCCAGCGCATGGCCCGCGACGAGTTGAAAGCATCCTTCCGTCTCGATATGTCGCCGGAGCTCGTCGCCCGGGCCTGGAGCCGCATGGAGATTACGCCGGATACGTCGCGCGAGGCGTTCCAGTCCTTCGTGACCAGCGCCCAAAAGGTCGGCTTCCTGCGCGACACGCCCGACCTGTCCGGTCTGATCGAGGCGCCTTGATGGAGACACTCGACACGACTGCCATGACTGGACGACCGGCCAAGCTGATCATCGACGGTGTTTCCAAGCGCTTCATCTCGTCACGAGCCGTGGTTCAGGCTCTCGACAATGTCTCGTTGACGATCGCCGACGGCGAATTCGTCTGCCTCGTCGGGCCGAGCGGATGCGGCAAGTCCACGCTTCTCGACATCATCGCCGGCCTCACCAAACCGGATTCGGGGCATGTGCTCGCCGACGGGAAGACCGTGGAAGGACCGGGGCGCGAGCGCCTCGTCATGTTTCAGGAATCCGCCCTATTTCCCTGGCTCGACGCCTTCGGCAACGTGATGTTCGGGCTCAAGTTGCGCCCCGATCTCACCAATGCGCAGCGCAAGGAGATCGCTCATCACTTCCTGAGCCTTGTCGGTCTCAGTAAATTCGAGCATGCGCAGGTGCATGAACTTTCGGGCGGCATGAAGCAGCGCGTCGCATTGGCGCGCGCGCTGGCGCCGGATCCTCAGGTTCTGCTGATGGACGAGCCCTTCGGCGCGCTCGATGCCATGACGCGCGACCAGCTCTACGACGATATCCAGCAGATCTGGATGGAAAGCCGCAAGACCATCGTGTTCGTCACGCATAATGTGCGCGAAGCCGTGTGCCTCGGGGACCGCGTCGTCCTCATGTCGCCCTCGCCCGGTCGCATCCAGCAGATCTTCGACATCCCGCTGCCGCGCCCACGCGACATCAACAGCCCGGAACTCGCCGGCTATTCATCGAAGATCGCCGCAACCCTCAAAGGCACCCTGACGGAGGCATTCTCGGAATGAAGCGTCTCGCCTCCGCTCTTCTGTTCTTCGCGCTCCTCATCGCGCTGTGGGAGCTTGCCGTGCGCACCGGCCGCTGGTCCGTGGTGCTGCTTCCCTCGCCCATCTTCGTCGGCGAATATATCTGGGGAGCGATGCTCGACGGCACTCTCGAGGAAGCAACCTGGGTGACGCTCAAGCGGCTCCTCGTCGGTTACGCGGCCGGCGTCCTCATCGGCCTGCCGCTCGGCCTTCTGACCAGCACGTCGCAGATCTTCGAGGACACGCTCGGATCCCTGGCTCTGGGCTTCCAGACGCTGCCCAGCGTGTGCTGGGTCCCACTGGCGCTGGTCTGGTTCGGGCAGACAGAGGGCGCGATGCTGTTCGTGGTGATCATGGGCACCGTCTGGTCCGTCATCATCGCGACGGATCACGGCGCGCGCAACATTCCGCCCATCTATGCGCGCGCGGCGCGAACCATGGGGTCGGAGGGGTTCCACAAATGGACTCGGGTGATCCTGCCCGCGTCACTTCCCTTTCTCGTCAGCGGCATGAAGCAAGGCTGGGCCTTCGCCTGGCGCTCGCTGATGGCGGCCGAGATCTATGTGACGATCCTCACCGGCTTCGGCCTCGGGCATCTCCTGCATTACGGGCGTGAATTGAATGCCATGGATCAGGTGATCGGCATCATGATCGTCATCGTGGCGATCGGACTCCTCGTCGATCGGCTTCTCTTCTCGCCCTGGGAGCGCTTTCTGCATCGCCGCTGGGGCACGAATGTAAGGGGAACATAGCTGAACTGCATCGCATGCCCTTGGCGTCATGCTCCTGTGAAACATTTCCCCCTCCCTGTCGTTGGAAACCGAACGTCCGGAGGAGTGAGACATGCCAGGTATGAGGCGAAGCCCTGTTCTCATGATAGCCGCCGTTCTCGCTCTTCTGATCGGCGCGGCTCTCGCTGTCGGCGGTGTGTGGCTGATCACGCTCGGCGGTTCCTGGTACTATGTGATCGCGGCCGCAGGCTTCCTGCTCACGGGAGGCCTGCTTCTCGCCCAAAGGCCTACAGCCCTGTGGGTCTATGCGCTCGTCGTCGCCGGCACGCTCGGCTGGGCCCTGTGGGAATCCGGCCTGCACTGGTGGCCCCTCGCGGCGCGTGGCGACGTGGTGTTCCTGGTCGGTCTGCTGCTGCTCACACCCTGGGTGACGCGCAGCCTCTACGACCGGGCGTCCGTTTCGGTATCGGATCGGGACGCAGAGGTGCGGCGCGTTTCCGCCTTTCGGGGTGCGGGATGGCCGCTCACGGCAGTGCTGGCCGTCGCACTTGCTGTGGCCGTGGCCTCATGGTTCACCGATCCGACACGGATCGAAGGGACCGCCCCGGGACCGCGGGCGGAGGTGCCCGACGATGCGCTCGGCGTCCCGCCCGGCGAATGGCACGCCTATGGGCGCACGGCTTACGGACAGCGCTACTCCCCGCTCAACCAGATCACGCCCGCGAACGTGGCAAACCTGCAGGAGGCCTGGACCTATCGCACCGGCGACGTCCGGGGACGCCCCGGGGATCCGGAGGAGACCACCTTCCAGGTCACGCCGCTCAAGTTCGGTAACCGGCTGTTCCTGTGCACACCGCATCAATCGATCATCGCCCTCGATGACACGACAGGCAAGGAAGTCTGGCGCTACGACCCCAAGGTGCGTGGCGAACTCGCCCTTCAGCATCTGACATGTCGCGGCCTCTCCTATTATCGCGGCAATGGTTCGGCCGTATCGGCTCCGGCGTCCGCGCCTGCCACTGGCACCTCCGTTCCCGACCTGCCGGTGGCGGCTAATGAGCGGAAGACGATCGATAATTGCCCGACCAAACTGTTCATGCCCACTGCCGACGGGCGCCTGATCGCCCTCAACCCCGAAAACGGCGACGTCTGCGCCGCTTTCGGAGGCGGCACGGGCCAGATCAATCTTTGGGCCAACATGCCCAACGTGAACCCGGGCGCCTACTACTCGACCTCGCCGCCGGCCATCGCGCGCAATCTCATCATCGTCGGCGGCACGGTACTCGACAACGTGTCGACCAGTGAGCAGTCCGGTGTTATCCGCGCCTTCGACGTGAATACCGGCGCGCTGGTGTGGAATTGGGATTCGGGCAGGCCGGACGTGACCACGCCGCTCGCCCCCGGCGAGACATACGTGCCGAACTCGCCCAATTCCTGGTCGATCTCCAGCGTCGACGAGGCCCTGGGGCTCATCTACATCCCGCTCGGAAACCAGCCGCCGGATCAATGGGGAGGCCGTCGCAGCGCCAATGTGGACCGCTTCTCCTCCTCCGTCGTGGCGCTCGACATCACGACCGGACAGCTGCGCTGGGTCTTCCAGACCGTGCATCACGACCTGTGGGATTACGATGTTCCCTCGCAGCCGAGCCTGATCGACCTGACCATCGGGGGGCAGACCGTACCGGCCCTCGTGCAGCCGACCAAGCAGGGCGAACTCTATGTGCTCGATCGGCGGACGGGCCAACCCGTCCTGCCGGTGACGGAAAAGCCCGCCCCGCAGGGGGCCGCGCCCGGCGACCGCACCGCGCCGACGCAACCTGTTTCCGCCCTCTCCTACGACCCGCCTCCGCTTTCCGAACGCGACATGTGGGGTGCGACGCTGTTCGACCAGCTCGCCTGCCGCATCGCGTTCAAGAAGCTGCGCTACGAGGGCCGCTACACGCCGCCCTCGCTTCAGGGCAGCCTGATATATCCGGGCAATTTCGGCGTATTCAACTGGGGCAGCATCGCGGTCGATCCGGAGCGGCAGATCGCCTTCACCACGCCAACTTATCTCGCCTTCGTGTCGCAACTGGTGCCTCGCCAGGACAACAAGACACTCTACGTGCAAGGCGAGAACCGGCCCGAGGGCAGCCTGCCGGCGCTGAATGAGAATTTCGGAGCGCCGTTCGCCGTGAAGCTCTCCGCCTTCACATCCGTGCTCGGCATTCCCTGCCAGGCCCCGCCCTGGGGCTACGTGGCGGCGGCCGATCTCACCACGGGCAAGATTCTCTGGAAGCACAAGAACGGCACGGTGCGCGACGCGTCACCGCTCCCGCTGCCCTTCCCGATGGGTGTGCCCAATCTCGGCGGTCCGATCATGACAGCAAGCGGCGTCGCCTTCCTGTCAGGCACCATCGATTATTTCGTGCGCGGCTATGACGTATCGAACGGCAAGCAGCTCTGGGAATCCCGGCTTCCGGCGGGCGGACAGGCCACGCCGATGACCTATACGGGATCGGATGGGCGGCAATACCTGCTCGTGGTCGCGGGCGGCCATGGGTCGCTGGGCACCAAGGCGGGCGATTACGTGATCGCCTATGCCCTGCCGAAGACCTGACGGAGCCTCTCCGCTCGACAAGCCCTTACGCAGTATCATTATCGGGAGGCCCTCAGCGGAGGGGAATGAGCCCCTAAACGCCAAGACCGTCCCCGGATCGTGTCCGGGGACGGTTCTGCCTTTTGGTCCCAAGACCGGCACCTGGTCTTGCGCTCGATGCCTTAATGCCCGTCGCGCTTGACCGCCCCTGAATCCGCACCGCCGGTTCCCATGGAGCCGGTGGATCCAGCGGCCGGACCGCCTGCGGGAAGCGTTCCGCCCGGCTGCAGCGGCGTCGAAAGGCCCGATGGGGCGTGGGGCGGGCGGGCCGAGGAGAACCACGAATCGTCGGAGGGGCTTCCCCCTGGAGCAGGAGCCGCGCTGCCCCCGGCGCCGTGAAGCAGTGCGTCGTCGGCCGTCGTGGCTCCGGCCGGGCTGCTCGACGATGCACCGGCGGCGCTACCGGCGCCCGCCGCCCGATAGGTCCGGGCCCCTGAGGATGTCTGGCTCGTGGCGCTTCGCCGGGACCCTTCAAGGCTGCGGTCGATCACGCCCCGATCGAGGGGGAATGGCGGCTGGGGACGCCGGGGAGCCGCATGCAGCGGCCTGTTCTGCCGCGAGCCGGCGGTGCCAGACCGGGTCATGCTCCAGAGGAGCGCGCCGGCTCCGACAGCCGTAAGGCCGGCGAGCACGCCGAATACCGTTCCGGTGGGAAGCCCGTAGCGGCTCGGCATCATGGATTGCGGCATATGCCAACGTTCGGCCTCGTAGGACGCGATACGCTCACGCTCGTAGCGCCGCCATAGGGTCTTCAGCTCGTCCGGCGAGAAAGCCCCGCGGGCGACGATCATCACGCCGTTTTCCTCGAGGGTGAAAGCATGCCGGATCGATCCGGTGAGCTCCTTGAAATCACCGGCCCAATCCGCGCTGTTCTTGTCGGGCCGGGCGGCGAGCCGGTCGAGCTCGCGCAGGATCTCCTCCTGCTTGCTCTCGAGATCGCTCAGATAGGCCGCCGTGCGCTCATGGGTCGACAGGGCCGGATAGAGCACGTTCTGCTGCGCTGCGAAGTGTCGCTCCAGCTCGTCCCGAAGATCGGCGAAGAGCTCGGCGCGGCTGTTCGGCCCGCTGCCCGTGGCGCGCAGCACCTCGCGGCAGAGTTCCTCGATATTCGCGTGATCCGCCACCACCATCTGCCACAGTTCCATGGAAGGCCTCCTGTCATGCCGTGATAAGCATGAACGGCCGGAGCGGACGGGCTGTTCCGCCGGCGACGGACATTGGCCGAACCTTAACCCCAAAGACGCCGCGTCTCCCGGAAAAGCCTCAATGGTGACAAGGATTGCGCAAAGTTGATATGGACAGAGATGAAGCTTTGCCTTGAATGCTTGGAGCGTCAGGGCATCCTGAAGCTTTGATCCAGATCGTGAGTGTCCGATGAACGCGCAGACCCCGCAGAATTCCGAGCCCGCTTCCCCCGCCCCTGTGAGCCTGCCGACCTACGAGGATGTCGTCGCGGCGGCGCGGCGCATCGACGGAGCGGCCCACCGGACGCCGGTTCTCACGTCCCGCACGGCCGATGAGCGCACGGGCGGCCGGCTGTTCTTCAAGGCGGAGAATTTCCAGCGCGGCGGCGCCTTCAAGTTTCGCGGCGCGTACAATGCCATCGCGCGCCTGTCTCTCGATGCGCGTAAGCGTGGCGTCGTAGCGTTCTCCTCCGGCAACCATGCTCAGGCCATCGCCTATGCCGGGCAGCTGCAGGCGGTGCCGACCGTCATCATCATGCCGCAGGATGCGCCAGCCATGAAGGTCGCGGCCACCAAGGGCTATGGTGGCGAGGTCGTGCTCTACGACCGCTACAAGGAGGACCGCGAGGCTATCGGGCGCAAGCTCTCGCAGGAGCGTGGCCTGACTCTCATCCCTCCCTACGATCATGAGGATGTGATCGCCGGACAGGGCACCGCGACGAAAGAACTGATCGAGGAGGTCGGACCGCTCGACATGCTCCTCGTCTGCGTCGGCGGCGGCGGATTGCTCGCGGGCTCGGCGCTCGCCTCCAAGGCTCTCTCGCCCGATTGCCGGATCTACGGCGTCGAGCCGGAGGCCGGAAACGATGCGCAGCAATCCTTCCGCACGGGCTCGATCGTTCGGATCCCGGTGCCCGCCACCATCGCGGATGGCGCACAGACGACCTATGTCGGCAACAAGACGTTTCCAATCATGCGTGCCCTCGCCGAGGACATTCTCACCGTGTCGGACGCACAGCTCGTGGACACCATGCGCTTCTTCGTCGAGCGCATGAAGATCGTGGTCGAGCCCACCGGCTGCCTCGCGGCCGCGGCCGCCCTCCACGGCATCGTGCCCTGCAAGGACAAGCGCGTCGGTATCATCATCAGCGGCGGCAACGTGGACCCGCGGGCGCTGGCGGGGTTCCTGGCCGGGTAGCGTTCGCGCCGTAAATGCCCCCCACCACGTCATGGCCTCCCCGGACTTGATCCGGGGACCCATGCCGGCCATCCCGCTAAGGTGAGGCTCGGCGCTTCACACAATCGAGATCACCGGGGCAAGCTCGGTGATGACATGAGAGTACAGACACGCCTCCCGACTTTCTTATCTCACGGCCCCACCCGCACCACGACCGCGATGCCGTCGTGATCGCCCGTCGTGAGCTTCGGGTCACCGATCAAGGCGTTGCCGAGATCGACGAACCGGGTCACCTTGAAATCGGTGCTGCGGTCGAGCCTTTGCGTGAAGTCGTCCCGCGCCCGGTTGAACGAGCCGAAGCGATGTCCCGGGTCGCGGAACGGGTCGACGTCCTCGCGGCTGAAGGCAGCGATGAAGAGATAGCCCTGCTCGAATTCATGCGGACCGAAGACGCGGCCGTGGTTGTTGTTGACCTCGAAGACGTCGTTGGAGAGTGCATCGTCCCTCCCCTGCGGGAGTTGCGCGTAGAGACGCCCGGCGATGGAGCCCTGGTAGCCGGTCGAATGCCCGAAGCGGATCGGGTAGCCGGCGCGGGCGGCGGCGGCCAGCAGCCTCTCCTTCGCGTCGTCGGCGGATGAGGCGCCCTGATCCACGATGATGACGTTGATCGGCTCGCGCAGGTTCTTGCCCTCGTAGATCTCGCCGAGCCAGTCTGAAGGCACGCCCTGAGCGGTCAGCATCCATTTGCCGATGGTCGGCAGTCCTTCCGGCGTCGCGAGCTCGACATCCGGGCGCTGCTGCGACCGCGCATCGAGGGGAATCGCACCCATCAGGGCGCCGCAAACTACAAGAAGCTTGATCAGCCTTCGTCCCATGGGCCTGCTCCCGCTGTATGGCTCATCGATTGCGAATCAGGGAAGCATGACCCGACGCGTCAGGCCATGACTTTTCAGGTGGAGGCCTTCACGGCGAGAACGGCATAGCGATGCTGCGTCGCGCGCTCCAGGCCCTTGAGGAGCGGCAGGTTCTT
Source organism: Microvirga sp. Mcv34 (assembly GCF_024519725.1). Classification (GTDB taxonomy): domain Bacteria; phylum Pseudomonadota; class Alphaproteobacteria; order Rhizobiales; family Beijerinckiaceae; genus Microvirga. The sequence continues at coordinate 109,676 of NZ_JALJRK010000005.1, forward strand.
CGCCTGCTGGCGATGGATCTGCTTGAGATCGCGGTCGATGATGGTTTGCGAGAAGCCGGCCTCCCGCAGCAGCGCGGCGACTTCCTGGGCGCGTGCGCCCTGGGAGAAATAGACCCGGCTCAGGATGCGCTCATGGGTCTCGCGCATGGCATTGGGCGCATGAGCGGCGCCGGCAAGGCCCGGCAGCAGTTTCTCGACGAAGCGGATCATCCGCTTGACGAGGGTGTCGGAGACGAAATCGCCATCGACGATGAGAAGACGCCCGCCCGGCTTGAGCAGCGAGTGCCATTCCCGGAAGGCCGCTCTCGGATCGACGAGCGTCCAGACGAGATGGCGGGTGATGAGCACATCGTAGCTCTCCGGCCTTTCGAGGGTCCGTTCGGCATCGCCCATGATGAAGCGAATGTCGGCCCCGTTCCGGGCGGCCTTGGCCCGCGCCTGGCTCAGCATCGGCTCCGACCAGTCGAGGCCCGTGACGTCGAAGCCCAGCCCGTGTAGCAGATGGGAGATCACACCCGTTCCGCTGGCGAGGTCGAGCGCACGCCGTCCCTCGGCGGGTCCGAGATGACGCAGGACGAGATCGCGCCATGCCTGCCGTTCCGCCTCCGAGAAGATCTCGTGCCCCACCTGCTGATCGAAGGTCGGGGCGCGCAAGGACCAATAGTCACGGATCTCGTCCCGGAGGGTGTAATTCGCGTTCATCGAGAGCTCACGGATGCTGCTGTTTTCGACGCTCCTCTATGAGCAAAACTCGAAGACGTCAATTTATAATTACTATAATCTGTATAATAGAATTGTTTTAAACTAGCAAATATACATTTGAATTGAAGTAATTCTAAAAGATATTTCTTGCCAGCCGGCAGACATCGACATAGGAACCGCCTGCTCTTTCCTCGAAGCGAGGCGCGTCATGCAACTCTCCCAACTGGTTTTCGGTGCCGCCGTGGCACTCGTCGGGCTCCTGCCCGCTCCCTCCCATGCTGCCGACAAGATCACGGTGACCGACATCACGGGCCGACAGGTTCAGGTCAATGCGCCGGTCGAGAAGGTCATTCTCGGCGAGGGGCGCCAGATGTACTTCGTGGCGACGCTCGACACCGACCAGCCGTTCAAGCGCGTGGTCGGCTGGCGTGACGACCTGCAGAAGGCGGATCTCGACGGATACAGGGATTACCTCGCCAAGTATCCGCAGATCGACCGGATCCCGACCTTCGGCGGCTTCAAGGAAGGCACCTTCGACGTGGAGCAGGCCGTCTCGCTCAAGCCGGACGTGATCCTCCTCAACATCGAGGCGAAGACCGCGACCGACGACGCCAAGCTCATCGAAAAGCTCGCCAAGATCGACATCCCGGTGGTCTTCGTCGATTTCCGCGAGAAGCCGTTCGAGAACACCGATGCGAGCATGCGGCTCATCGGTAGATTGTTCGGCAAGGAAGCGCGAGCGGAAGAGTTCATCGCGTTCCGGAAGGCGCAGATCGACCTCGTGACCGAGCGTCTCGCCAAGGCCAACCCGCCGCGTCCGGTTGTGATGGTCGAGCGGGCGGCCGGCTATTCCGACGATTGCTGCATGTCCTTCGGCAACGAGAACTTCGGCAAGTTCGTCGAGGTCGCGGGCGGCCAGAACCTCGCGGCCAAGATCATTCCCGGCACGTTCGGCGTGGTCAACCCGGAGCAGATCATCGCGAGCAATCCGGATCAGGTGATCGTCACCGGCTCGAACTGGGAACTCTACGTTCCGGGCGGCTCCTGGGTCGGGGTCGGCTCCGGCGCCGACAAGGCGAAGGCGCGCGAGAGGCTCGCCACCCTGATGAAGCGTCCAGCCTACACGGGCGTGAAGGCGGTGCGCGACAATCAGGTGCATGCCATCTGGCACCAGTTCTACAACAGCCCCTATCAGTTCGTCGCCATTCAGGCGATGGCCAAGTGGCTGCACCCGAACCTGTTCAAGGATGTCGATCCCGAGGCGACGATGAAGACGCTCTACGAGCGCTTCCTGCCCGTCCCCTACAAGACCGGCTACTGGGTCTCTCTCGCGGACAAGGACTAAACCCTTGGCCCATTCGCCCGCCATCGCCATGCCGAAGGGACGCGGAGCGTACCGCGTCCTTGTGCAGCGCAAGAAGCTCGTTCTCCTTGCTCTCGGCCTCGTTCTGGTTCTCTCGATCATCGCGGATCTCGGTCTTGGACCCGCCCGCTACACCATGCGCGAGGTCGTGCTGGCGCTCATGGGCTCGACCGAGGTCTCGCGGCAGATCAGCGTCGTGATCTGGGACATCCGCATGCCTGTGGCGCTCATGGCTGTGGTCGTCGGCGCGGCCCTGTCGGCCGCGGGTGCGCAGATGCAGACGATCCTCAACAATCCGCTCGCCAGCCCCTTCACCCTCGGCATCTCGGCCGCGGCGAGCTTCGGCGCCTCGATCGCGCTCGTCTTCGGCGTCGGCATCCTTCCCTGGGCCATCGATTACGTGGTGTCGATCAACGCCCTTCTCATGGCCATGGCGGCAGCGCTCTTCATCCATTTCATGAGCCAGAAGCGCGGCGTCACCGTCGAGACCATCGTCCTCCTCGGCATCACCCTGGTGTTCACCTTCAATGCGCTTCTTGCGCTCGTGCAATACCTCGCGTCCGAGCAGGCGCTGGCCGCCGTGGTGTTCTGGACCATGGGCAGCCTCACCCGCGCCACATGGCCGAAGCTCGCGATCACCGCCGGCGTGCTTGCCGTCTCCCTGCCCCTCTTCATGCGCCGTGCCTGGGCGCTCACGGCGCTTCGCCTCGGCGACGACAAGGCCGCGAGCTTCGGCGTCAACGTGCGCTGGCTGCGTCTCGAGACAATGATGGTGATCAGCCTGCTGGCCGCCGTGCCCGTCGCCTTCGTGGGAACCATCGGGTTCATCGGATTGGTGGGCCCGCACATCGCGCGCATGCTCGTGGGCGAGGATCAGCGCTATTTCCTGCCGGCATCCGTTCTGTCCGGCGCGACAATCCTGTCGCTGACCTCCGTCATCAGCAAGTCCATCGTGCCGGGCACGATCTTTCCCATCGGCATCATCACGGCGCTCGTGGGCGTGCCGTTCCTCTTCAGCCTGATCATGTCCAGCCGGAGGCGCTCATGGTAGCGAGCCTTGAACTCACCGATGTCGGCGTGCGCTACGGCAAACAGGAGGTGCTCGCCGGCGTCACCACCCCGGTGCTGAAAGGCGGAGAGATCACCGCCGTGATCGGCCCGAACGCTGCCGGAAAGTCGAGTCTGTTTCGGCGCATCGCGGGTCTGCTCGACGGCCCAGGAAGAATTCGGATCGACGGTGCGGGGCACCTGTCCGGCCCGGGCAAGGTCTGCTACATGCCGCAAGATACGTCGGTGAACACAGTACTGACCGTCTACGAGTCGATCCTGCTCGCCCGCAAGCAGGGCGCTGGCCGCCGGGTGACCGATCAGGATCTCGAAGAGGTCGACCGCGTCCTGCATGGATTGCAGATCGAACCCATTTCCTTCAAGGGCCTGCACGAACTCAGCGGTGGGCAAAGGCAACTGGTCTCGCTCGCCCAGGTGTTGGTCCGCGATCCCAAGATCCTTCTCCTCGACGAGCCGACGAGCGCGCTCGATCTGCACCGACAGGTGGAAGTGCTCTCCCTGATCCGCTCCCTTGCCAAGGATCGCGGCATCTGTGTGATCCTGGCCATCCATGATCTGAACCAAGTCTTGCGCGTGGCGGATCGGGTGATGGTAATCGATGCCGGCACCATGGTGAGCTGCGGACCGGTGGAGAGTGTGATCACCCCCACCCTGCTTCAGACCATCTACAGGGTGGAAGCGCGCATCGAGCGATGCTCGCGCCTGTGCCCCCACGTGATCATCGACGGTCCGATTGCGCGAATGTGAATGAGGGTCCGGCCAAGGCTATGGCTGCCAATCGATCTTCATGGAGGCCGTCACGGTACAGATAGGCTGATTGCCGGCATCGCGGATGTCGATGACGACGTCGCTGAAATCGCCTCTGGCCATCCGGCCTTGGCCGATCTCCGCCGCAGACCGCGCTGCTGCCTGGACGGCCGCATCGGCGCTCTCGAAGTCGGAGCCGTCCTCGTCACGAACAAGTTGCGCTCCGTCGTGGACGTCGAAATAGTATCGGGCCACGTCAATCTCCTTCCAGCGGATATGACGCCTCATCCGAAGGGCAGATTCAGGGCAGAATAAGGAATTTTCACCTGAATTCTCTAGGGTGAGTTGGCGGGAGGATAGGAACGGGGCAGCAGGCGCCGATAAACCCGCCTGGTCTTGTCATAGCATTCGCATGTAATGCCTTCGAGACGCGAACGATCCGCAATGACGATGCCTCCGCGCTGCTGCCCGATCAGACCGTGCCTCTGAAAGGCGCGCAGGACCGTGCTGATCGTGGAGCGCTGGACGCCCAGCAGCTCCGCCAGATCGGCATGGGTCAGGGGCAGGACATCCTCGTCGATCCTGTCGCGTGCATTCAGGATCCATTTGCTGCAGCGCTGCTCGACCGTATGAACCGCATTGCAGGAAATAGCCTGAAACGTCTGCGCCAGCAGAACTTCCGTGTAACTCAGGAACATTCGCCGCAGCTTCGGCCGGATGCGGATTGCTTCCTGCAGCTGGTCCACGGTAATGCGGGAAGCGGTTCCCGGGACCTGGACCTTGTAGCGCCCGAAAGACTCGCGGGACACAAGGGCGCTGATCAGGCCGAACATCCCCTCGCGCCCGATGGACGCCACCTCGACGAACTGTCCCTCCTCCATGACATTGATCAGCCCCACGATGGCGTCGTGCGGGAAGTAGCTGTAGCTGATGAGATCCCCGGCTTTGTAAAGCACAGTGTCCTTCGGCAGGATCACGATCTCGAGACGAGACTTGAGATAAGCGAGGTCGTCCGGCTCCAAAGCTCCCAGAAGCCAGTTGCTGTGGTGAAACGCAGTCGGAGTCCTGGGTGGGATGGCGCATCTCCCCGATATAGGATGACAGTTTAGGCTAGTCCGGCGACTTCTGACATTCGGTGCGTCCGAACACATCCTGAAGAGAGTGCACCGGGCCGGCCCTGTCGATGCGACCGCAGCCCGCGCCTTGCGCGACTTATCCCCAGCCGATGTCCGGTCGCATCCCACGAAATGGTACCTGCACGTCGATCCGGGCTTATGAAGTCCCACCCGCCCCATGCCGGAACTGGAAGGACAAATCCTTGCTGCCACGACGTTGCGCGCGCCTCGCGGCCATTATCATGTTTTCCACCTTCGGCGCCCTGTCTCCCGCCTGTGCGGCAGGACCTGTCCAGGACGCCCAGGTCCGGCAGGTCGTCGATGAAGCGGTGAAGCCGGTGATTGCGCAGTATGGGCTCCCCGGAATGGCCGTCGGCGTGACCATCGAGGGTCAGCGCCATTTCATCACGTATGGCTTGTCCTCGAAGAACCCTCAGGTTCCCGTTACCCGCGACACGCTCTTCGAGCTCGGCTCGATCAGCAAGATCTTCACGGCCACCCTGGCGATCGATGCAGAGATCGAAGGCAGGCTGAGATTGACCGACAGCGTCAGCCGGCACATGCCGGAATTGAAGGGGAGCGCCCTCGACAAGGTGCGGCTCCTCGATCTCGCAACGCATACGGCCGGCGGCTTCCCGCTCCAGTTGCCCGGGAACGTGAAGGATCGCAAGCGGCTCACCGCCTACTACCGGGCGTGGAAACCCGCATCCGCGCCCGGTACCCTGCGGGTCTATGCCAATCCGAGCATCGGCCTGCTCGGCATCGTCACCGCACGAGCAATGGATGCGAGCTTCCCGTCCCTGGCGGAGCGCCTGTTCGGCGAACTCGGGCTGCGGCGGACCTATCTCGACGTGCCTGCGCCGGAGATGAAGTCCTATGCCTGGGGCTATAGCCGCGACGGCAGGCCCGTGCGGGTCTCCCCGGCACTCCTTGCGGACGAAGCCTACGGCGTGAAATCGAACGCCGTGGACATGGTCCGCTTCCTGGAGGTGAATATGGGGATCGGCTCCGTCCCGGAGCGGATCGCACAATCCCTCCGCGCAACCAGGACCGGCTATTTTCGCTCAGGCGAACTGATCCAGGATCTCATCTGGGAGCAATATCCCTATCCGGTTGCACTGGACGCTTTCATTGCCGGCAACACGATGAACCAGAAGGCTCATCCGGCCACCGCGATCGACCCGCCCCTGGCGCCGCGTGACGATGTGATCGTCAACAAGACGGGATCAACCCTCGGGTTCGGCGCCTATGTTGCCTTCGTGCCGGGTCGCAAGATCGGCATCGTCATGCTGGCGAACAAAGCCTATCCCAACGAAGCGCGAGTGAGGGCGGCCCATCAGGTGCTGTCCCGATTGACGGAATAGGCCGGAAGCGTCACCGCAAGCCTTTGTTCACCGCTGAATGCCATAACGGCCGCCATGACTTACTCCCGCGATACCGAAGCCATTTCCGAACTCACCGGCCAAACCGTCAGCACCTGGTCCGAGGAATGGCGGATCGAGACGGAGGCGCGCACCGTCCTGAAGATGTCCAAGCAGGAACGGGATGTGTTCTTCAACGGTCGGAAGGACGAGAACGGGCGGACCGTCGACCGCGGAGTGATCGGTATCCGCGGGCCGAAGGCCGTCGAGGAGATCAAGGCTACGGTAGAGAGGCTGCATGAAGCTCGCAGCCGGTCCAAGTAGCGGACCCCATTCCCAAAAGAGCCCTCTTTTAGCAATAAAATGAAAGTATAGATATAAATAGAAAAGGGCCGCGCCCAGCCTTATCGACTGTGTTCGCGACCCTGAAACCGTATTTGCCCCTACGGTCAGCACGGCATAGATCATATAATGCGCTCGATCAAGCCAAATCGTTTGGGCATGAACTATCTGAGCGTCAGATTATCGCACATACTCTATTGACACGCCGTATTCAGGTCATGAAACGTCACAATTTAGACAAAATGCTCTTTGAATAGATAGGTCACCGACCTCTTATTTGCCCCTACGGGTCGGACCTTAGAGCGCCCCTGCAAAGCGGGCGCTTTCTTTTTGGAAGCTGACCTTCTCTTGTATTTGTCCCGATCAGCAACCATTCAGCTTGCATGTGAAAGAATCGCATCGTCTCAAGGCGATTGTCCGTGCCCGTGCACCGTATCCTCCTGGCCCTCGTACAGCCTCTGCTGGCGCTCCTGCTGATCGCAGGAACAGCTCAGGCGGAGCCTTGCTTCTATGAGGACAGGGACCGGAACGGAGCCGTCGAACGAATCTTGAACCTGTCCGGCGACCTCGTCGCTCCGCTCGACGACGTCGCCGCCAGCCTTCAGGCTCCGGCCAGCGGCGGCAACACCGATCACGATGCCAGTCCGCTCCTGCCCGCCGTCGCGCCGATGGTCGTTCTCGATCAGGCCCGTATTATCAGAACGGGACGCGTCGCCTACCCCAACGCACCGCCTTCGCACAGGCCCTGCGCTGCTCCACCAACCGGTCCACCTCTCGTCTGATCCGCCGCTGAGCCGCCCTCCCGCGCGCCAGCGCCCCCATGTGCCGCCCCCGCACATTCCTACCCATGCCTTGACCGATCGGTTGGGCATCCAGGTGCCGGGATGACAGGCGTCTAAAGTCCATCAGACGAGATCTATCATGCCTACCAACGCTCTTCAGGCCGATCATGCGGGCCCTGCCGCCGAAGCACAGCAGGCGCCCGCCTTCCCCAGACCCGTGGCCGTCGCTCCCCCGCCCCGCCGGCATCAGCTCCTGCGATGGGGCACGCCCGTCGCGGCTCTCGCGGGATGCGCCGGCTTGGCCGCCCTTCTCATCAAGCTCTTGTCCGGCCTCGATGTTTCGGCCGTCGCCACGAGCGCGCTCGGCACGCCCTCGCACCTGATCGTCCTGTCGCTGCTCTGCGCGGCCATCAGCTATGCTGCCCTGGTCGGATACGACATCTTCGGCGTTCGCGCCGCGACGGCCAAGCCGGTGCCGTTGAAGACCATCGCCCTCGGATCCTTCACCAGCTACGCCATCGGCCACACCCTCGGCTTCCCCCTGGTGACGGCGGGCGCCGTACGCTGGCGGATCTATGGCGGGGCGGGCCTGACCCTGGCCGAGGTCGCGAAGCTCACCGCCGTCGCCGCCATGACCCTCTGGATCGGCATGGCGGGCGTTCTCGGGCTCAGCGCGGCTTCCGAGCCGCAGGCTCTCGCGGCACTGGACCATCTGCCCGCCGGCCTCAACCAGGGCATCGGCGCGGCCTTGCTGGCCGGCCTCGCGGCCTATTGGGCCTGGAGCCGCAAGGGCGGTCGCGAGATCGGCCGGGGCGATATCCGGGTCCGTCTTCCGGGCGGATCTTCCGCTCTGGTTCAGATCGGCCTCGGCCTCACCGACATTTGCGCCGCCGCCGCGGCCCTGTGGGTGCTCCTTCCAGGCGACATCGGCATCGGCTTCCCAATCTTTGCCACCGTCTTCGCCAGCGCGATCCTGCTGGCCGTCGTCAGCCATGTTCCAGCCGGGCTCGGCGCGTTCGAGGCGGCGATCCTGCTCGCTTTCCCGCAGGTGCCCACGGCCGAGCTCCTGTCCGCCATTCTCGTCTGGCGCCTGACCTACACGCTGATCCCGTTCCTGTTCGCCGTGGTGCTGTTCGCCGTGCACGAGATCAGACGCTCGGATGCGCGGTTCTCGCAGGCGGCTCGGCGTGCCAGGCGGTTCGTTCTGCCCCTCGTGCCGACGGCGCTCGCTACCCTCACGTTCATCGGCGGCCTCGTGCTACTGACCTCCGGCGCACTCCCCAACGATTATTCGCGCGTGCGCGCCCTGCGGCACCTCGTACCCCTGCCTTTCGCGGAAGTCTCACATCTCGTCGGCAGCGTGACCGGCGTCATGCTCCTCATTCTGTCCCGCGGCTTGATGCGTCGCCTGTCGAGCGCCTGGACCCTTTCCGTCGTCCTGATCGGCGCCGGAATCGTGGTGTCGCTGGCCAAGGGCTTCGATTGGGAAGAAGCGCTCGTTCTCTGCGCCGTTCTCACCCTGCTCCTTACCCATCGCTCCGCCTTCTACCGCAAGGCGGGGATCTTCGCGGAACCACTGGAGCCCCGCTGGCTGGTAGCCATCGCCCTCATCGTCGGCTGCAGTCTCTGGCTCGGCTTCACGGCTTTCCACGACGTGGACTACAGCCATGACCTGTGGTGGGAGTTCAACTGGCACGACGATGCATCCCGATTCCTGCGCAGCAGCCTCGGGGCCATCATCATCGGGGCGGCCCTGTCGCTTTATGCCATGATCCACCGCCAGCCTGGCCTGCGCAGGATCGATCCCGTCAAGACCAATGCAATCACGCCCGCCCTCGCGCATGCGGAGCGGGCCGATGCTCATCTCGCCCTGCTTGAGGACAAGCGTTTTCTCTTCCACGAATCCGGCGAGGCCTTCCTGATGTATGCCGTGCGCGGCAAGAGCTGGATCGCCATGGGCGACCCCATCGGGAAAACCGAGCATGCCGCCGACCTCATGTGGCAGTTTCTCGAAGAGGTCGACCGCCATGCCGGATGGCCCGTGTTCTACCAGGTCAGCCCCACCCATCTGCCTCTCTATCTCGACGGCGGCCTGTCGCTCGTGAAGCTCGGCGAGGAGGCGCATGTGGACCTCGGCGCCTTCACGACCGAAGGCAAGGCCGGCAAGGACTGGCGCGCGGCACTCAACCGCGCCAAACGCGAGAACCTGGAATTCGCGATCCTTCCGGCCGCCGAGGTGCCTGCCCATCTCGACGAGCTCAAGCATGTCTCCGATGCCTGGCTGGCGGAACGCGGCGCAGGCGAGAAGGGCTTTTCCATCGGCTTCTGGTCGGAGCGGTACCTGTCGCATTTCGATGTCGCGGTCATCCGCCGCGAGGGCCGCATCGTCGCCTTCGCCAATATCTGGTACGGCCAACCCGGAGGCGAGATCACCGTCGATCTCATGCGCTACCTGCCGGATGTCCCCGGCATCATGGACCTGCTTTTCGTCAGCCTCATGCAGGAGGGCAAGGCGCGGGGCTACCGTTGGTTCAACCTGGGCATGGCGCCGCTCTCCGGCCTGTCCGACCATCGTCTTGCCCCAAACTGGCACAAGATTGCAGCCTTCGTCGCCCGTAACGGCGAGCGGTTCTACGGCTTCAAAGGGTTGAGAGCCTACAAGGAAAAGTTCGGCCCCGTCTGGGAACCGCGCTACCTCGCCAGCCCCGGCGGATGGGCGCTGCCCCAGATCCTGCTCGACGTGACGAACCTGATTTCGGGCAGCCAGGCCAGGACCATCGGCAAGGGAGCCAGATCATGAAGCCCCTCAAGCTCCTCACGATCGTGGCGGCTCTTGCCGCCTTCGCGACCGGAACTGTTCTCCTCGGTCGCTCGGCATGGTCGGCGCTGACGCCGCCGACCATCGAAACGACGAAGATCGATGTCGATGAATTCGGTCCCGTCGAAGTCGTCCGATCGGACAATCGCAATCCCCGCGGCTTGGTGATCCTGGTGGCGAACGAGGCCGACGCGGAGATGCGCCGGCAGGACGCGCTGGCGCTGGCGAAGGCCGACATGATCGCGGTGTCCTTCGACTTCGATGCGTTGCGCGCGGAACTGGCCAAGTCCCCGACGACCGACGAGTGTCACTACATCTCGGACGATATGAAGGATCTGGCTCAGGCAGTTCAGCGCAAGCTTGGGCTCGGGCGCTATTACTTTCCCGTGATCGCCGGACGCGGCGACGGCGCAGCCTTCGCCTACGCGGCTCTCGCGCAGGCGCCGGTGAACACGCTTGGCGGCGCCATCGGGATCGGCTTCAAGCCCCTGCTGAAAACCGACAGGACCTATTGCTTCGATCCCAAGCTGGAACCGGCAGGCGACGGATACTTCGCCTTGCGCCGCATATCCGACATGCCTGCTTCATGGCGGGCGATTGCTCCCGAGCGCGAGCGCCAAGGCATCGAAACCTTCCAGGGAAGCGGCGGCGACGTGGCATTCGTTCCGGCCGAGGACGATGCCGCGACCCGTCAAGCGCTGGTCGATAACGCGCTCGAGTTGGGGAAAACGGGCGAGCGGGGCGCTTCGCAATTGCCCGTTTCCATCATCAGGCCCGAGGGGCCGGTGAAGGGACTGGCCGTAATCATCTCGGGCGACGGGGGCTGGCGGGATATCGACAAGTCCATCGGCGAGTGGCTGTCGCAGAAAGGCGTTGCCGTCGTAGGATTGGATTCGCTGCGCTACTTCTGGTCCAAGAAGAGCCCGAAGGATGTGGCATCCGATCTCGCGCTGCTCTTCGATCATTACGGGGCTGAATTCGGCACCAATCACTACGCGATCGTCGGCTTCTCGTTCGGGTCCGACATCATGCCCGACGTGTGGCCCGAGCTGCCGAAAGCGGTCAAGGACCACGTCAAGCTCGTGTCCCTCCTGGCCCTCGGCACCAATGCCGATTTCGAAGTGACCGTGGAAGGCTTCATCGGCGCGGGCTCGGCCGAGAGCCGGCCCCTGCCCCCCCTCCTGCATCAACTGCCGCTCGACAGGACCCAATGCATCTACGGTCGCGAGGAGGCCGAGGACAACGAGACCTCCTGCACGGCCCCGGAACTCGGCGATGCGCAGCGTCTCGCCCTGGAGGGCGGACATCACTTCGATGGAGATTACGGCAAAGCCGCAGAGGCGATCTGGACGCGGATGAACCCTACGCCATGAGATCACTCGATGGGCAGGTGCACTTGCCCATCACGAGGACCCTTCGGGCGCAAAGAAGCAGATGATCGCCCGTGTGGCGGGCTCTTCGCAGAGGTGGAATTTCGCGTCGGGAGACGCCTTGGCATAGTCCCGGCCGATGAGCCGCCCGTCCCAGAGCCTCCAGCCCTCGGGCGTTTCAGTCACGGTCTCGCCTCGTTCCTCCATCAGCTCGCGGCAATCCTGATCGCTGCAGCACCAGATCGGGTACCAGCTATGGGCCAGGGCTGGCGCACTGACGAGCCAGCCCACAACCATCAGGATCGTTCGTTGCGGGCCGACAGCCATCCTGGATAAGCCTTTCCCAGGGCCTTCCCCCGATCGACAAGCTTATCCTTGATCTTGGTGCGCCCTCCCCGGCTCGTCCAGTCCTCGGCCCGGCGCGGGTCTTACTCCTTGGCCTGAAAGTAAGGCTCGACCTTGCCCTTGAGCTTGATGGTCATGGGATTGCCGAACCGATCCTTGGCATTGCCCGCCGTCACCCGAACCCAGCCCTCGCTGACGCAATACTCGTCCACATTGGTCTTCTCGGCCCCGTTGAAGCGGATCCCCACCCCTTTTGCGAGCAACTCCTCGTTGTAGTAAGGGCTGTTCGGGTTCGAGGACAGGCGGTCGGGAAGCGTGTCGGTCATGCGAAGGTTTCTCCAGCTAAGTCTTATGGGGCGGCAACCTACCCTCTCGGGAGGCGAAAGCCAATTCCGGCCCCTTGACGTGACAAGCCCGTTGGGATGTCCTACTTTCGTTGAATGACTCTAAGGTAACAATAATCCGCCCAGAAGCGGAGCAGTTCTAGGGAGATGGCGTTGTCCGCAGCGACAGACGGGATTCACACGGACTTTTCCGAAGGCATGAGCTATGGGGATTATCTCCGGCTCGACACTCTCCTCTCCGCCCAATCTCCCCTGACGGCCGAGCACGACGAGCTCCTCTTCATCACCATCCATCAGGTGATGGAGCTCTGGCTGAAGCTCCTGAACCGGGAACTCGACACGGCGCTGGCCCATATCCGCTCCGATGAGCTCCAGCCCGCGTTCAAATGCACGGCGCGGATCAACCGAATCCAGGAGCAGCTGATCCAGGCCTGGACCGTGCTCTCCACCATGACGCCCTCCGATTACCTGAGCTTCCGGCCGGCACTCGGCAAGTCCTCCGGCTTCCAGTCCTGGCAGTACCGGCTGGTGGAGTTCAAGCTGGGGGCAAAGGATGCCATCAAGATGGCGCCCCACCGCCACCGGAGCGATCTCGCGGAGCAGCTCGACGCCGCGTACCGGGCACCGAGCCTCTATGACGAGGCTCTCCGCCTGCTGGCGCGGCGCGGTTACGCGATCCCGGCCGAAGTTCTCGAGCGCGACGTGACGCAGCCCTACACCGCCTATCCCGGTGTCGAAGCCGTCTGGGAGGAGATCTACCGCCATTCGGGCGAGCATTTCGATCTCTACGAGCTTGCCGAGGAGCTGGTGGACCTCGAGGACGCCTTCCAGCAATGGCGCTTCCGGCACATGAAGACCGTGGAGCGCATCATCGGCATGCGCAGCGGCACCGGCGGCAGCACCGGCGTGACCTATCTGCGCAAGGCGCTGGAGCGTTACTTCTTTCCAGAACTCTGGTCCGTTCGCGGCAAGCTTTGACGAAGGAGACGCGCCATGCTTGACCTTCGCTCGCAGTTCTCCCGCTTCCTCAACACCGAGCCGGACCGCCTGCATTTCGCGGCCCACAGTCATCATCCCTGGCCGGACGTGACACGCGACGCGCAACTCCAGGCCTGGGATGACGCGTCCCGCCTCATCGACGACAAGTGGGAGCATGTCCTTGGTCCCGTCCTCGACGAGTATCGCGGCCATGTGGCCGGACATCTCAACCTGCCCGACCCGTCGACCATTGCGATCGCGCCCAACACTCATGAATTCCTGAAGCGCATCCTCTCCTGCTTCCCCACCGACCGACCGATCCGCATCCTGACCTCGGACGGCGAGTTTCACTCCTTCTCGCGCCAGATCGCGCGGCTGGAGGAGGAGCGGGTCGTTGCGGTCACCCGGGTGCCGGCCGAGCCCTTCGCCACCTTCGAAGACCGCTTCTACGCCGCCGCGCAGGAGGGCTACGATCTCGTCTTCGTGAGCCAGGTCTTCTTCAATTCGGGCTTCGCGCTGGACGGACGCTATCTCGCGGAATGCAATCGCGACGGCGCGATGATCGTGATCGACGGCTATCACGGCTTCATGGCGCGGCCGACCGATCTCGGCAGCATCGCGGATCGCGTGTTCTACATCGCCGGCGGCTACAAATACGCTATGGCGGGCGAAGGCGCGTGCTTCATGCACTGCCCGCCCGGATGGGGCCCGCGCCCGCGCGACACCGGCTGGTACGCGGCTTTCGGCAATCTCACGAACGCGCAGAGCGGACAGGTCGGCTACAGCCAGGACGGCTGGCGCTTCATGGGATCGACCTTCGATCCCTCGGGTCTCTACCGCTTCAATGCGGTGATGCGCTGGCTCGCCGAGGAAGGCATCACGCCCGGCATCATCCACGCTCATGCCAAGGCCCTGCAGCAGCATTTCCTGCGCGGCATCGGCGGCTCCGCCCTGTTCGAGAAGGCCTCGCTCGTGGTGCCGGCTGACGAGATGCGGCGCGGCAACTTCCTCACCTTCCAAGCCGCCGAAGCTCAATCCATTTACCGCGACCTCGCGGAGCTGCGCGTGGTCACCGACGTGCGTGGACAACGCCTGCGCATCGGCTTCGGCATCTACCAGACGGAAGAGGAAGTGGACGATCTCGTGCGCCGCATCGACGAGGCGGGCGCGCTCGAATCCCTGCCGCTCAATACATCCTCGGCGGCATGAATTCGAAGGGAAGATCGGAGCAGCCTGGGGGCTGCTTCGCTAACTCATTCTAACCTGCCACGCGAGATAGGCGATCGCCGTGCCGACGCTGATCAGGTTGAGCCCGAGCAGGAAACCCAACAGCCACACGGAGGTGACCGGCAGGTTGGCCCAGAGCACGAGGGACAGCACGATTCCGACCATGCCGCTCCCGAGCACCCAGCCCCAATTGGGAAAGGGCCGGATCGTCAGGGCGAAGACAACCTTCGAAATGCCCTCGATCATGAAGAACACGATGAGGAGGAGCGTGATCGTCGTCAGCCCCTGGGCCGGGTCGCGCAGGAACAGGAAGCCGATCAGCACGGCAAGGCAGATGGAGATCAGCTGGAGCCAGAAATGCGGCACGTGCCGCGCGCTGATGAGGCTGAGCGCCTGCACGAAGCCGCTGATGACCAGGAGCCAGCCGAGGAGAACGATGACAGCCGTGGACGAGAAGACGGGATAGATGATCGCCAGGAAACCGGCGGCGATCAGCAACACACCCTCGACGAGGTACCACAGCGCATAACGCTTGACCGCGTCCCGCATCGCTTCGCGGAAGACTTCCGCGGCGGCGTCCAACGTCATGGCCATCGTACCCTCCGGACCGACACGGAAAATCCTACGCTGCCGGCGATGCTGGCGATGCCGATGCAGGCGGCACGGCCGCTGCCGCTGCTGCGGCCGCCGCTGCGCCGTCGCTCGGGCTCGGTGCATGCGCTTTCGACAGGGCATCCTGAAGCTTCTTCTCCTGCTCCGGCGACAGGGAGGAGCGGATGATATGCCCCTTGAAACCCGACAGCTCGGCCAGCACCTTCTCCGGCTGCGACTTCCGGATCAGCAGGAACAGGGCTGACGTATCGGGCTTGAGGGTCGCGCCGAGGGACTGGATGAATTCGTCGTTGATGCCGTAGTCGATCAGGCTTCCCGACAAGGCCCCGGAGCCTGCGCCTACGGCGCCGCCGATCGCAAGGCCCGCGAGCGGGTTGAGGAACAGAAGCCCGATGAGGCTGCCCCACATCGCCCCCGACAGCCCGCCGGATGCCGCGCCGAGGCGCACGAGATTCATGCTCTGCTTGATGCGCACGGCTCCGTCGGAACCGCGAATAGCCACGACCGCATCTTCCAGGTCGATGAGGTATTCCTTCTGCATCCGGGTCAGCTCGGTCAGGACACGATCGGCATCGTTCGGGTTGTCGAATCCAACGACCACGAGTTCGGACATGATACGCCCTCCTCCTGTTGCGCCATGACTCGAAGGGTAATGGGCAACACTGACAGGTCCATCGGGTCTAACCCGCAGCGGACGCGGGAATTGTCATGAGACCCGGGTGAAAAATCCGGCCTGCATGACCTCAACGAGACGGCTGGGCGTCGCTGCGTTTCGCAACGCTTCCCAAAGCCCGGGCCTCCATTCGTGCAGGAGCCTGCCGGCCGCATTTGAGCGGACGCAGATCGGCAGCGGGCGCCGGCGCCACGGCCCTCATGGTGCGCAGGTTGCCGACGGAGTTCGTCCCTTCCGACAGTCCGTTGTCGAGGAGGCCCCGCATCACCAGCGTCCGCGTCGCGGCGCTGGGCGCGCCGAGGACGACGCCAATGACGCGCCGGTTGCCGCGAAGGGCCGAGACGGCCACGTTGAATCCGGAGGCGCAGACATAGCCGGTCTTGGACGCTTCAAGGCCCGCATATTCCTCGACCAGCTTGTTGGTGTTCTTCAGCATCCGCCCGTTCACGGTCACGGCGGGGGTCCTGAGAAGATCCAGGTGGTCGGCGTGATAGCTCAGGAGAACCAGCATCAGCAGCGCCATGTCGCGCGCATTGGTCACCTGCCGATCGTCGTGCAGGCCGGTCGGGTTGACGAACCGGGTCCCGGTCATGCCGAGGCGTCTCGCCTCCTGGTTCATCGCCGCGACGAAGGCCTCCTCGCTGCCGCCGATGGCCTCCGCGATCGCCATCGACACGTCGTTGGCGCTCTTGACCATGATGACGGTGAGCGCGTCCTCCAGCCGGAGGGACGTGCCCGGCGGAACGCCGAGCTTCGTCGGGGCCTGGGCAACTGCCTTCGGGCTCAGAACGATGGAGGTGTCCATGCTGGCCCGGCCCGCCTCGACGGCCGTGAGGGCCAGGTGCGCCGTCATCATCTTGGTGAGCGACGCCGGATGCCAGGAGCGCGTCGCCTCCTGGGCGGCGAGAATGTCGCCGGTCGACGCATCCACCAGCAGCATGGGAGAGGCCCCGGCGGACAGGGGCATCAGGAGAAGGCCGGCAGCCAGGAGGATCGAGAGCGGCTTCATGGCCGGATCGTTGCCCGAACCGCGGCCTTGCGCAAGCGTCCGGCAACGAAAACCGCCCCGCTCTACCCCTTTCGGGCTGCCGAGAGCTGTTCAGGGGCCCTCAAACGGCCGTTTCCGCCAAGAGGACGACGATGCCGAGCGCAACCAGAATGATGCTGGGCCAATGGTGCCGGGGATGAAGCGCCCGCGCCCTCTCCCGTGGCTCCAGCGTCACGTTGTTCCCCGTCGAGCCCGTGCCGTGAGGGTCGCTCAGGCGCCCTTTCCAGAGAACCTGGCCTGCCGCGAGCACGATCCCGGCGACGATGAGCAGCGCGCCGATCCAGATGAGGACCATGCCCGAATGCATGACACCCCTCCCCATGAGCTGCGATCGTCGGAAGCATAGCACAGGACCCGGGGAGAACCCAGGGATCGTACGGCCTCAGGCCGCCTGTCCGGCGCACCAGCCGGACGACCAGGCCCATTGGAAGTTATAGCCGCCGAGCCAGCCCGTGACGTCCACCACCTCGCCGATGAAGTAGAGGCCGGGCACCGCCTTGGCTTCCATGGTGCGGGAATCGAGCTCGCGGGTATCGACGCCGCCGAGCGTCACCTCGGCGGTGCGATAGCCTTCCGAGCCGGCCGGCTTGAAGCGCCAGCTGTTCACCGCCTCGTCGACGGCGCGAAGCCTCTTGTCGGAATAATCGGCGAGGTTGGCCGGTCCCTTCTCCGTCTCGGCGATCAGCTGCGCCAGACGCTTGGGCAGGAAGGCCGATAAGGCCGTCTGCAGAGCCTGCCGCCCGTTCTGCGCGCGGGCGGCGCGCAGCTCCTCGAAGAGGTTCACGCCCGGCAGCAAGGAGAGCACGATCTCGTCTCCCTCGCGCCAATAGGACGAGATCTGCAGGATCGCGGGGCCGCTCAGCCCGCGATGGGTGAACAGCATGGCCTCGGCGAACGATGTCTTCCGGCAGCTCGCCACCGCATCGGCCGACACGCCCGCCAGAGGCGTGAGACGCTCGAGCATGGTCGGCTCCAGGGTCAGCGGAACCAGCGCCGGCCGCGTCTCGACGATCCTCAATCCGAATTGCTGCGCCAGATCATAACCGAATCCGGTCGCGTCCATTTTCGGAATGGATTTCCCACCCGTGGCCACCACGAGGGAGCGGCACTGCACGGAGCCCTGCGAAAGCTTGAGCGCGAAGCCCTCCGGGCTCTTCTCCACGCTCTCGACGGAGGTCGAGAGACGAAGCTCCACATTGGCCTGTCGCATCTCGCTCAGGAGCAGATCGACGATCTGCCTCGACGAGCCGTCGCAGAAGAGCTGCCCCAGGGTCTTCTCGTGATAGGCGATGCCGTAGCGCTCAACGAGGGCGATGAAGTCGGCTTGAGTGTAGCGGCGCAGGGCCGAGATGGCGAAGCTCGGGTTCTGTGAAATGAAATTGGCCGGAGCGGCGTTGAGATTGGTGAAATTGCAGCGCCCGCCGCCGGAGATGCGGATCTTCTCGCCGGGCTTGACCGCATGATCGAGGACCAGCACGGAACGGCCGCGCTTGCCGGCCTCCGCCGCACACATCATCCCGGCGGCACCCGCGCCGATCACCACAACGTCGAAGAGATCCAAGTGAGGTCTTCCTGAGAGATATTCCGAGCGCTCTCACGTGCTTCGCACGGAAAGCTGAGTATGAACGTACGAGATGGCCGTTCGTAGTGAACCTCGGAAGGAGACGCAAGTATCGGCCTATAGTCTCACCCCGTCATGGCCTCCCCGGACTTGATCCGGGGATTCGTGCCGGCCATCCCGATGCTTTGAAACGCCGCGCTTTTCCAGTCGATATCACCGGCGCGAGGCCGGTGACGACGTGTGAAAGTGTTATGCGTCGAACCAACCTGCCTTCAGGCAATATTTGCACCCGCGCTTCCTGCGGCAATTGAAGCCGATCCGCCAGGCGCGTATCATCGCGGTGTTCAAAGCAACTGCGCATCCCGAAGCGACGGTGTGTCAGTTCATCCGCCCTCCCGGCATGCGAGCGTCCTCGTCTCACAGGAGGTTGTCATGACGATCGCGCCCACCCTTCAGCGCTACATGTCCGATCAGAACATCAGCTTCGACCTGATCCAGCACGAACCGGCGATGACCTCGCTGGGCGCGGCTCATGCGGGGCATGTGCCGGGCGACCGGCTGGCCAAGGGCATCATGCTCAGCGACGGGCGGAACTACATGCTTGCCGTTCTGCCCGCCTCGCACCACCTGCGCCTGTCGGATCTCAAGTCCGAGCTTGGCCAGGAGTTGCGCCTGGCGTCCGAAGACGAGATCGTCCAGGTGTTCCGCGACTGCGACCGCGGCGCCATCCCGCCCGTCGGCACGTGTTACGGCCTCGACGTGATTGTCGAGGACAGCATGGAGCGCCTGCCCGACATCTATTTCGAAGGCGGAGACCACGCCACGCTGGTTCATGTGAAAGGCGACGATTTCGCGCGTCTCAATCCGCGCGCTCAGCATGGCACGTTCAGCGAGCGGATGTAGCGCGCAAACCCGCCAAGCTGAAGCATCGGATGTGAATTCGAACGCACGCACGATGCGTCAGAGGGCTGACCTGTTCAAGGCAGGTCAGCTCGGCGGACACTCGAAACCGTGATAGAGCTCGTTACCTCCAGGCTTCCGCCGAAGCCCTGGACATGCCGACCTGTCACCTGGGTATTCCCTCGCCTCATGCTCCATCTTGCCGAATACGGCGCCCTGTTCGCCGCGGCCTTCCTCTCGGCCACTCTCTTTCCTTTCCAGTCCGAAGCCGTGCTCTTCGCCATGCTGGTGGCCGATCGCTATCCATGGTGGCTTCTGATTGCCGTGGCGAGCGCGGGCAACATCCTCGGCTCGATCGTGAACTGGTATCTCGGCCGGTTCTTCGCCCATTTCGAGGACCGCCCCTGGTTCCCAGTCAAGCGCAAGCAGATGGCCCGGGCCGAAGCCTGGTACCACCGCTACGGGCGCTGGACGCTGCTGCTGAGCTGGACGCCGATCATCGGCGATCCGCTCACCATCGTGGCGGGCGTGATGCACGAGCCCCTGCGGGTCTTCATCCCGCTCGTGGCGCTCGCCAAGACGGGTCGGTATCTGGCGGTGGCCGCGCTGAGCCTCGGATGGGTTTGACATCCCCGCCGTCGTTCCGGCAAGCCGAAAGCGAACCAGGAAAAACGGTGGACGTTCACGGCCCCTGCAAGCTCGCCCAGATCTCCTCCAAATGCCGCGGCCCGAGCACGGCCCCCGAGGCAGCCCGGATCACGGCTTCCATGCCGGCGGGCGGCTCATTGTTCATGGCCCAGTGAACGGCCTCGCGGAGGGTGGCGAATTCCCTCACGTCGCTCGGATGGCCTTGGCTGGCCGTGCCGATGGGTTCGTATTGCAGATGGGCCGGGGCATCCAGTTCGGCTTTGGTGAGCATGGCGCTGTCCTGCCTCGTTCGGGGTGGCTTAAGCTGGACAACGTTCTTCAGGGTTCAGCCGTTGCAGCCCTATGCTCCTCGCGGGCCGCTTCCCAAACCTCCCGTGCGGCATCGGCGTTCATCGCCGCGATGGCCAGGCCGACGATCAGGTCCGGCCAGGCCGAGAGTGTCCCGGCCGTGACCAGCCCGGCCCCGATGATGGCGATATTGGCGGCGGCATCGTTGCGCGCCGACAGGAAGGCCGCCTTCGTCAGGCTGCCGCTGTGGTGCCTGTAACGCGCGAGAAGGAACGCGCAGAAGAGATTGACGATCAGGGCTCCCGTTCCGGCGAGGGAGAGCGACACCGGATCCGGCGCCACCGGCTGCCAGAACTTGTCCCAGGCCGTCCAGAGGGTGGCCAGGCCCGGCACCAGGATGATCCCGGCGAGCGCCATCCCGACCCGGGCCTGCGTCCTGGCACCCCAGCCGAGCGCCGCGAGTATGAGGAGGTTGATCGAGGCATCCTCCAGGAAATCGACGCTGTCGGCGAACAGCGACACCGAGCCGATGGCGAGCGCGACGGCGAACTCGACGCCGAAATAGCCGAGGTTCAGGGCCGCCACGATGGCCACGACACGGCGCAGCTTCCGGCTCGCCTGCACATCACTCATGGGTTTACCCTCCACGGCGCTCTTCCTACCCCCGACAGTCCGGCAATTCCATTGCGGCAAAGCAGGCGCGACCACAAGGAATGGCAATTTTTCTTGCAAGTTACGCAATTTCAGTCGAACAAGGCGGCAAAGATCAGCACATCCGGCACTCTGCCGCTCAAGGGACCGACCCGGGGGTGAAGGCCACTTTCGGGTCCGATGTTCAGGGGAAACCATGCCAGCCTATCGTTCTCGCACCACCACCCACGGCCGCAACATGGCAGGGGCCCGCGGCCTCTGGCGGGCCACGGGCATGAAGGATTCCGACTTCGGCAAGCCGATCATCGCCGTCGTGAACTCCTTCACCCAGTTCGTGCCTGGCCACGTCCATCTGAAGGACCTCGGCCAACTCGTGGCGCGGGAGATCGAGAAGGCGGGCGGCGTCGCGAAGGAATTCAACACCATCGCGGTCGACGACGGCATCGCCATGGGCCATGACGGCATGCTCTACTCCCTGCCCTCGCGGGAGCTGATCGCCGATTCCGTGGAATACATGGTCAACGCCCATTGCGCCGACGCCATGGTGTGCATCTCCAACTGCGACAAGATCACTCCCGGCATGCTGATGGCCGCCCTGCGGCTCAACATTCCCGTGGTCTTCGTCTCCGGCGGGCCGATGGAAGCGGGCAAGGTCGTGCTCAACGGCGTGACCAAGAAGCTCGATCTGGTGGACGCCATGGTGGCGGCCGCCGACGACAAGATCGCCGACGAGGACATCAAGGTCATCGAGCGCTCCGCCTGCCCGACCTGCGGCTCCTGCTCGGGCATGTTCACGGCCAATTCCATGAACTGCCTCACCGAGGCGCTGGGCCTGTCGCTCCCGGGCAACGGCTCGACGCTCGCCACCCACGCCGACCGCAAGCGCCTCTTCGTGGAAGCCGGCCACCTGATCGTCGATCTCGCCCGCCGCCATTACGAGCAGGACGACGCGAGCGTGCTGCCGCGCGCCATCGCGTCCTTCGCGGCCTTCGAGAACGCCATGACCCTCGACATCGCCATGGGCGGGTCGAGCAACACGGTGCTGCACCTGCTGGCCGCCGCCCACGAGGCGGAGGTCGACTTCACCATGGCGGATATCGACCGCCTGTCGCGCCGCGTGCCGGTGCTGTGCAAGGTCGCGCCCGCCGTCGCGAACGTGCACATGGAAGACGTGCACCGGGCCGGCGGCATCATGGGCATCCTGGGCGAGCTCGACCGGGCGGGCCTCATCGACACCTCCGTGCCGACGGTCCATTCCGACACCATGAAGTCGGCCCTCGACCGCTGGGACGTGCGCCGCACCAACAGCCATGCCGTGCACGAATTCTTCAGTGCCGCTCCCGGGGGCGTGCCGACGCAGGTCGCGTTCAGCCAGGAGAGCCGCTACGACAGCGTCGACACGGACCGGGCCGCCGGCACGATCCGCGACGCCGAGCACGCCTTCTCGAAGGATGGCGGCCTCGCCGTCCTGTCCGGCAACCTCGCCCTCGACGGCTGCATCGTGAAGACCGCGGGCGTGGACGAGAGCATCCTGGTGTTCTCGGGTCCGGCCGTCGTGTTCGAGAGCCAGGACGACGCTGTGAGCGGCATCCTCAACGGCAAGGTGAAGGCCGGCGACGTGGTGGTGATCCGCTACGAGGGCCCGCGCGGCGGTCCCGGCATGCAGGAGATGCTCTATCCCACGAGCTACCTGAAGTCGAAGGGCCTGGGCAAAGCCTGCGCGCTCATCACGGACGGTCGCTTCTCCGGGGGCACCTCGGGCCTGTCCATCGGCCACGTCTCGCCGGAAGCGGCGGAAGGCGGCACCATCGGCCTCGTGCGCGACGGGGACCGGATCGAGATCGACATCCCCAGCCGACGCATCAACCTCGCCGTGGACGAGGCGGAGCTGGAGCGCCGCCGCGCCGAGCAGCAGGCCAAGGGTTGGCAGCCGGCCGCGCCGCGCAAGCGCAAGGTCTCGGCCGCCCTGAAGGCCTATGCCATGCTGGCCACCAGCGCCGCCAAGGGCGCCGTCCGGCAGATCTGATCTTTCCGGTCGCAGACGAAGAAGGGCGGCTCCCGCGGGACATCTCGTCTCCCCGGAGCCGCCAAGCCTTGACGAAACACTGTGTCTGGAGTCCTTTCGAGAAAAGGCCCAAATCAGCCGCAGGATTCTTGATGACCCGTTTCGCCTTGACTGCCAGCCTCCTTCTCCTCGCAGGGCCCGGCTTCGCCCAGGATGCCCAGGAGGGGCAGGCTCTCCAGCTGACCGTGCGCCCCTCCAGCTTCGACGCCGAGGCCAATGAGGCGACGGAGCGGCAGCAGAGGCTCCTCAAGCGGCTTGAGCAGAGCAACCACATGATGCGCTCGATCTGCATCAATTGCGGCGACAGCTGGAAGCATCAGATCTATGCCCCCTTCAACCCGCTCGCGGCCTTGGGCGGCCGTCCCGAACAGCCTTCGGAAGAAGCCGGTAACTAAGCCGCCAAACAGGCGCTCGGCTGCGCCTTTCACGTATTGAGAAGGTTTTCTCGGACCTCTATATCTGGAGAGGTGAGGACGACCTCGCACCTTCTTGAAACCGGTAGGGACGGCCCTGCCAATGACGGAGGTCCTGTCATGGCATGGACTTGGCTCGGCCTTGCCGGTCTGTTCGAGATCGGCTGGGCGATTGGCCTGAAATACACCGACGGCTTCACCCGCCCCATCCCGTCGGTTCTGACCGCCCTGAGCATGATCGTCAGCGTCGTCCTGCTCGGCCTGGCTCTGAAAACCCTGCCCGTGGGAACGGGTTATGCCGTCTGGACGGGAATCGGAACGGTCGGCACGGCTCTTCTGGGGATCTATCTCTTCGGCGAGCCCGCGACGGCGATGCGCCTGGTCTGCATCGGGCTGATCGTGTCCGGCATCCTCGGCCTCAAGTTAGCCTCAGGCTAGCCCCGGCAGTTATGGTTGGGGGATCATGACTGCATTCGCTCAGATAAGACCGAGGTCCGCGGCACGGGGGCTGAGAGCCTTCGTTGCCGTGGTATGCCTCGTGATCCTCGGCCTGGGGGGCTGGCGCGACTGGAACGACCGGGAGCAGGAGATTGCCCGGATCAACGCCGAGAACCTGAACCTCGCCAAATCTCTCGTCCAGCACGCGGAGGACACTTTCGAGGTGGCGGATGCCCTTCTGGTGGACGTGGTGGACCGGGTCGAATCGACAGGCATGCTGCCCAAGACGGTCAAGAGACTGGACGCCTTCCTCGTGGACCGGGTCCAGTCCCTTCCTCGCATCAAGTCCCTCACTGTCTACGAGGAGGATGGTTTTCTCCTGTCGAGCTCCCTGCCCGGCCATCGCGGCAAGGTGAACGCCGAGAAGCAGGTCTTCTTTCAGCATCACAGGGATTCGACCAGCGGCGATTGGTACTTCGGCCCCCTGATCCGCGATCCGCTCGGCGGCGATTGGGTGCTTACCCTGTCCCGCCGCATCGAAAGGTCGGATGGCAGTTTCGGCGGCGTCGTTCAGGCCAGCATCCCGCCCCGGTATTTCGCCAATTTCTTCGGCCGTTTCGATGTGGGCCGGCAGGGCAGCATCACCCTCATCCACAAGGATGGCACGCTCGTCTCGCGTTATCCCTATATCGAGCGCGCCATCGGGACCGACATCTCGAGCGAACCGCAGTTCCTGGAGAGAAGAGGTTCCGGCGCCTACGAATATGTCTCCCCGGTCGACGGGGTGACGCGCATGGGCGGCTATTATCGCAATCCCATGTTCCCCATCGGGGTCCTGGCATCGGTCGGGCAGGACGAGGCGCTGGCGAGCTGGAACCGGGAGTTCGTGTTCCGCACGGTGGTCATGAGTCTTCTCGTCGCCACCATCGCGACCCTCGGCTGGATCCTGTCGGCAGAGCTGCGCCGGCGGGAGGAAGCCGAGGTGGAGCTCTCCGTTCTCGCCGCCACGGACGGCCTGACGGGCCTCGCCAATCGGCGCATGTTCGACCGGCAGCTCGAGGCGGCATGGCTCCGGGCCGCGCGGGAAAAATCGCCCGTGTCCCTGCTCCTCGTCGATGTGGACCAGTTCAAGGCGTACAACGACATCTACGGCCATCAGGCCGGCGACGAGTGCCTGCGCACCATTGCCGGGGCGATCGCGAGCGCGGCCCGCAGACCGGGCGACCTCGTGGCGCGGTACGGGGGCGAGGAACTCGTGGTCCTGCTGCCGGATCTCGACGAGGCCGGGGCCGCCGCCATGGCCGAGGAGATCCGCGCCAAGGTCGAGACGCTGCGGGTGCGCCATGAGGCGAACATCCCGACCCAGACCCTGACCGTCAGCGTCGGCAGCGCGACACGCATCCCGAGCCTGGACCGGTCTCGCCACGGCCCGGAGGACCTGGTCACTCTCGCCGATGCCGCCCTCTACCGGGCGAAGCAGGACGGCCGCAACCGCGTCGCGACGGCGAAGGCCGCGTGAACCGGCGTTTCCTGTCAATCGGGAGAAGCGCCCTCAATGTCATGGCCGGGCTTGTACCGGCCATCCCGATTGATCGACGCGCTGCGTCTTTCTGATCGAGATCACCGGCACGAGGCCGGTGATGACGTGGGAGGGGTTTACCCCGACGGTTAGATCACGAAGAATTCGGACGCCTTGAGGATGGGCTTGTTGGAGAACTTGGCGATCTCCGTCCGGCCACCCGCGGCGCTTCCGTTGCCATCGTAATAGAGCACCCCGGCTTCCTTGTTGTAGATGACGTAATCGTCCTTGTCCTGCTTCTGGGTGCTCAGCTTGAAGTGCTTCGCCTTGAGCATTTTCGGCAAGGACGCGCTGCCCGGTCCGAGCTTCGTGAAAATGGCATTGTCGAGATATATCGAGTCCTGCCTCACATTGTAGTCCTTGATGGTGTCGTAGTTCGTCTTCTTGTGAGGCTTCACGTCGAACACGAAGATGTCGTTGCCGGCCCCTCCGGAGAGCGTGTCGTTGCCAACGCCGCCGTTGAGTGTGTCGTTGCCAACACCGCCGAAGAAGACGTCGTTGCCGCTTCCGCCGACCAGGATCTCATGGCCAGACGTGCCCGTCACGGTCTCGCCGATCCAGTCGCTCACCTGAATGGTGAATTCCTTCACCGATGTCAGAATGCCGTCGCTCACCTGCACCTTGACGACGTGCGACTGGGTCTGCTCGTAATCGAGCAGCGTGCCGTTCGCGACCACGATGGACTTGCCATCTGCGCCGATGGCGAAACGGCCGCCTGCAGTGTCGATGAGGGTGTAGGAGAGAGCCTTGCCTTCGGGGTCGGTCGCCGACAGGTCACCGACCTTGGTGCCTGTTGAAACAGCTTCGCGAACGGAAGCGCCGACGAGGTTCAGGTTGACCGGACCTTCGTTGACGTCGCTCACCAGAATGGCGAATTCTTTCGTTGCCGTCAAAGAACCGTCGCTGACCTGCACCTTGATGACATGAGACTGAGACAGCTCGTAGTCGATCAAAGTACCATTGGCGACGACGATCGATTTGCCATCTGCCCCGATCGCGAAGCGACCGCCTGCATTGTCGAGCAGCGTGTACGTCAGAATGGTCCCTGCCGCGTCTGTGGCGGACAGGTCGCCGACCTTCGCGCCTGTCTCGGACGCCTCGCGAATGGAGGTTCCGGTGAGGGTGAGACCAGTCGGGGCTTCGTTGGGATTGCCTGGGCTTTCGCTGGCTTCGAGATTGACCGTGACTCGCGCCATCGTTTCCCGGTTTCCAACATCTCGAATGGACATCTGAATAATACGCGTTTCTCCATCCTCACCTGTGGCCTTCGTGTAGGTCAGCGCATGGATGAGTTGTTGAACACGTTCAGTCGTTGCCTGATCGTTGAAATGGAAACTTACGTAAGAGGAGCCGATTCCTGAAACATGCCCGATTGGCATTCCATTGACGAAGACATCTCTTGCAAGGTTTTCTGCTGAGAGAGTAACTCCGCTTGATTGATCGACATTAATGTTATCGGCATCGTCTGAAAGATCGATATGAAGGAGCAGCGACTTCAGAAGGCCGCTATCGACACCCAGAGCGGAATCCTGTCCGGCATCGAGAAAAACGGTGGTGCCGATGGCCGCCGCAATGTCCGCCTCGCCGAAGCGCACAAGCACCGGAGAGTTGTGAACCGACTCGACCAGTTGTCCGTTCAGATCGTGAGCGACGATGCGATCGATTCCTTGCCGATGAAGGAGGAGCCGATCCAAGGCAGTCAAGGTGCCAGTATTAAGGATGAGGCTATCATTGACTGTATCATAGCCATGCACCAGTCGCGCGGTCTCCAAGTTGTCGACAGTGATCGTGGCGCCATTGGTCTTGAGGTGGATACCGAAGCCGGAAATCGTCTTGTTGCCCAGGTCAATATCCGAGCCGTGGATGAAGAGATTGTCATCTCCTCCTTGGCCGTTGATCGCGACAACATCAGCCAGCTGATCCGCTCTTATGGTCACAAAATCGACGCCTGCCGTTCCCTTGATCGTCTCGACACCGTTAAGACCGGCCATCCGGTGGAGATCGAAAAAGCCGCCGCCGGTCAGTACAAGGGTATCGTTGCCGCCGCCTCCGTTCAGGCTGTCGCCCGCGCCGATCAAGTTTCGATCGACCGAGAAGGTATCATTCCCTCCTGTCAATGTGTCATCCAGATCAGTCCCGATGACTTCATCGCCGATATGAAGGCCGACGAGTTGCCCATGGCCGGCAGCGTCGGTCAGGCTGATGTCGATGCCGCGTGACGCGGCAAAGCCGTTAACGTTCGACAGATCCTTGTAGGTGAGAGACTTGATCAGGGTTTCAACGTGGCCCGCCGTCACAGTCTCGTTGAATTCAAAAAAGATTCCTTCTTCACCGACATAGGAGACAACCCCGATGTTGGCACCAGCGACCCACACCGGCTTGCCAGTGCCGAAACCATCGGGGAACTCAACTTGGCCGGTTGCAGTCCTCACTCCAAACGAAGCTGAAGCTGAGGGTCCCCAGTAGTAAACGTCCAGGTACCGAAGTGGGGTATCCCCCGCAGTGACGTCTACATTCTGATCCCGGTCGATGAGAACCTCCTCCCCGGGCTTTCTCAGAATGTAATCGTTGTCGAGATTGAGCAGCATCACGTTGGCCATCGTTTCCTCCAAGACGTTCCGATCAATGCGGAACGCAACCGGCCGCCGACTGAACCGAAGGCCCGGAAGAAGACTACTATGAAAGCAACGTTATTTCAATTCTGCGCTACTTTCCTGTCGAGCGACAGTCTCAAAACTCGCGGTAGCGTGATGTAGTCTTAAAACACACATTCCCCAAAGGCAGGCACAACCGATCCACCCCAACCGCCGTGGTAAAGCGCCAGCAGCCGCTCGGCCTGCGTGCGGCCCGAGGCGACGATCTCTTCCGCGTAGGCGAGATGCCGAGTCTCGTCCTGGCCGGTCGCATCGAGATAGCCGCGCCGCTTGAGGCCCTCACGCGAGAGCGCCAGGGCGTCGCGCGCCACATCCTGCACAGAACGTCCGGCGATGCTGGCCTTCAAGGCCTGTTTCGGCACGTTGGCGCGTAAGTCTTCGCGCTCCTGCGCGGTCCAGGTCTTCACCAGTTCCCAGGCCCCGTCGAGGGCCGCGTCGTCGTAGAGCAGGCCGGTCCAGAACGCCGAGAGAGCGACGATGTGCTCGATGTT
This sequence comes from Microvirga sp. Mcv34, assembly GCF_024519725.1. Classification (GTDB taxonomy): domain Bacteria; phylum Pseudomonadota; class Alphaproteobacteria; order Rhizobiales; family Beijerinckiaceae; genus Microvirga. Next base: position 138,259 of record NZ_JALJRK010000005.1, read on the forward strand.
GCCCACGTCCGCGCCGCGCATTTCGAGATAGCGCTTCAGGCGCACCTCCGGGAACACGGTGGAGATGTGGTTCGCCCAGTCGGATTGGGTGGCGCGCCCGCCCGGCAATTGTGTGAGCTTGCCGGCGAAAAGGTCGCGGAAGGAAGAGCCCGCCACGTCGTGATAGGTCGTGTCCCGCTTGACGAAATAGAGCGGCACGTCGAGCACCCAATCCACGTAGCGCTCGTAGCCGAAGCCCTCCTCGAAGGCGAAGGCCATCATGCCCGTGCGGTCGCGATCCGTATCGCGCCAGATCTGCGAGCGCATGGAGAGGTAACCGTTGGGCTTGCCATCAGTGAAGGGCGAGTTGGCGAAGATCGCAGTCGCGATGGGCTGGAGCGCCAGCGACACGCGCAGCTTCTTCACCATATCGGCTTCGGACGCGTAGTCCATGTTCACCTGCACGGTCGACGTGCGGTACATCATGTCGAGGCCGAGCGAACCGACCTTCGGCATGTAATTCGTCATGATGCGGTAACGCGCCTTCGGCATCACCGGGGTCTGGCTCCGCGTCCAGAGCGGGCTCATCCCGAGGGTAAGAAAGCCGAGGCCCAGCGCCTCCCCGACCGCCTTCACGTCGGCAATATGCTGCGCCGTCTCGCGGGCGGTCTCGTGCAGCGTCCGGAGGGGGGCTCCCGACAATTCGAACTGCCCGCCGGGCTCGAGCGAAATCGCTCCGCCGCCCACCTCGTCGGCGAGGCCGATGGGATGGCCGTTCTCCAGGATCGGCGCCCAGCCGGTACGCGCCTGCAGTCCTTCCAGGAGCGCGCGGATGCCCTTGCCGCCCTCATAAGGGACCGGCGTGGCATCAGCCGTGTAGAACGGAATCTTCTCGTGTTCGGTGCCGAGCCGCCAAGCGTCCCGCGGCTTCTCGCCGGAGGCGATCCAATCCACGAGCTCCGACCGCGCACCAATGGGGGTCGTATCGGATACGTCCCGCGCCATGCATCACCTCATCAAAAAGCGCGTTCAAGGCGCGCCGACTCAGGGTCGGAACTCAATAAGGGGCTTAAGGCCAAGGCGCAATGAGGGACCAAAGCACAAAACGACGAGGGCGACGCCGCCCTCGCCGAAGCACCGGATCCCGAAGGTTTGCCGCGCCTCCGGAGCCGTCGGCATCCCGGCTAGTGCCGGATCGCCGTCTCGCCCATGGTCTCCGCGCTGAGCCAGTCGACCACGCCGGCGAGCGCGTCCCGGTTCGACAGGCCGCGGCCGACCGCTTCCGTATAGAGCGTCAGCTGCTGGTCGGCACTGGTGCCGCGGGCCACGATCCAGCGGGCGAGATCGAGCTCGCGCTGGCAACCGAGAGCCTTGGCGTCCTCGGCCACGAGGTCGAGCGTCTCTTCGAGCAGCTCCCGCACGGGCTTGGCTGTCCGCATCTTCTCGTCCACGAAGCTGCCGTGGATGCCGTAGCGCTGGGCCCGCCAGCCGTTCTCGTCGTTGATGGCCCGCGAAGCGCCGGTCTGTCCGGCGTTGAGCGTGGTGTCCAGGCTCAGGTGGCGCACGAGGCAGCGGTAGAGGGCGGCGATCGCAATGGTGTCGTCGAGGCGCGTGCAGCTGTCGGCCACGCGCAGCTCGAGGGTCGGATGCTTGAGCGACGGCCGGATCACCCACCAGACGTAGGTGGAATTTTCGATGGCGCGGGCGGCCACGAGGGTGTCGATGTAGCGCTGGTAATCCTTCTCGTTCTCGAACAGGTCCGGCAGCCCCGTGCGCGGCAGTTCGCGATAGGCGGCGAGCCGGTAACCGAGAAGGCCGGTGCGCTGCGCCTGCCAGAAAGGCGAGGAGGTCGAGAGGGCGAGCAGCAGAGGCAGGAAGGGCTGGATCCGGTTCATAATGTCCACGCGCATGGACAGATCAGGCACTTCCACGTGCACATGCATGCCGCACAGAACATTCCGGCTGCCGAGCATCTGCAGGTCATGCATGACCTTGCCGTAGCGCGGCTGCGCCGTGGGGCGGATTCGCGTCCAGACGGCGAGCGGATGGGTGCCGGATGCCATGATCGACAGATCGAACTCGCGCGCGACGGCTCCCACGGAGGCGCGGAGACCTGCAAGCTGCGCTCGGGCCTCGGAAAACTCCAGCATCGGCTTGGTGGCGATCTCGATCTGCGGCTCGAGCATTTCGGGGTGGATGTCACCGGAAACCCTGTCCCGGCAGGCGGCAAAGAACTCCTTGATCTTCCCCTTGGCGATATCCCGTTTCGGCGCATCGTTGACGAAATACTCTTCCTCGATGCCGAACTTGAAATCCGAGCTCATTTCCTTGGTATCCTCTATTCTTATTCAGAAATGACCTTCACACATGCGGATCGGCCTGCGTCGACCCGGCCCAAAACTCCGGCGCAATGGGGCCAGATTGGGGCGAATCGACGCGAAACTGCTAAGCTTCTGAATCTATAGGCTGATTGAATTCAGTCATTGTCGGCCGGCGCGATCAGTTCCAATCGCCCAGCACGGACTGGACGATCGCCAGCGCGGCCACAGCGGCTGTGTCAGCTCGCAGGATTCGCGGACCCAACGATACGCAAACACATCTTTCGTGGGCGGCGACAAGCGCTCTCTCCTGATCGGTGAACCCCCCTTCGGGGCCCACGATAACGACCAGACCAGCTTGATTGTTCCCAAGCTTGGCCAGAGCCTCGACCGGGTTGGAAACGGGGGCGTTCTCGTCGCAGAAGACGACCAGCCGATCCCTCTCCAAACCCTTGAGAAAACGCTCCAAATCCTCTTCTTCCCTCACCCCCGGGATCGCCAGGATCCCGCATTGCTCGGCGGCCTCGATGGCGTTGCTGCGCATGCGGTCGAGGTTGACCCGGGTGGCCTGGGTCCGGCGCGTCAGGATCGGCTGGAGAACGCCCGCCCCCATCTCAACGGCTTTCTGGACCATATAGTCAAGACGGGCATGCTTGAGCGGCGCGAAGGCATAGATGATGTCGGGAGCCGATTCCTGTTCCCGGGTCCGCTCCACGCAGACGAGGTCGGCGGCCTTGCGCCCCTCGACCGAGACCTCGGCCCGCCACTCTCCGTCCTGCCCGTTGAAGATCAGGACGCTTTCCCCCGCCTTCAGGCGAAGGACATTCAGGAGGTAATTGGCCTGCCCCCGATCGAGCGCGATCCTGGATCCGGCCCGTAGGGACGCATCGACGAAGAGGCGGGGGGCGTTGAAGTCGTACTCGGGCATGGGGATCTTGTGCTGAACCGCCTCCCCTGTATCAAGTTCCGCCGTTTGCCGGGAGGGGGACCGGCCGTTCTGGTCACTAAAAATTCAGGTGCGGGATGGCACAGGGTGTGATTTAGGCGACCATTCGCCTCTTGGCCTCAAGGCTCTGAACCTGTTAACAGAACACAGGCGCGCGAGACGTCGCGTGCCAAGTAAGGGAATTTTGGGCATGACGCACATCCGTTCGCATATCCTGGCTGCGTTTGCCGTCGCCGGCATTTTCGTGACCGCTCCTGCCTTCGCGCAGTCGAGCACCTGCCAGGAAGGGCAGAAGATCCTCCAGGAACGCCAGAGCCTCATCCAGCAGGTCAACAAGCTCACCAACGGCGGCAAGAACAAGAAGCTCGACCCGCGGGAGGCCTGCACCATCTTCTCCAAGCTGGTGACGAACGGAACCGCCGGCGAGAAGTGGATGACCGCCAACAAGGATTGGTGCCAGGTCCCGGACCAGCTGGTCCAGAGCTTCTCCGAGGACCATAAGCGGTCCCAGCAATTCAAGGGCCAGGCCTGCGGCGCAGCCGCGAAGATGGCCGAGATGGAGAAACGCGCCAAGCAGCAGGCCCAGCAGGGCGGCGGCGCCGGCAAGCTGGGCGGCGGCCTGACCGGCACCCTGAGCATCCCGAAGGGCGCCCTCTAAGCCGGGTTCCGACGAGCCATGGAGCGTCCTGGAGCGCCTTCCCTGCCCGATGCCGTGAAGGGCCATTGGGCCGACCGGTGGGCGCCCGCGGGCCTCAGGCCCTATCTGCGCCTTGCGCGTATCGAGCGGCCGATCGGCTGGTGGCTGCTTCTCCTGCCCTGCTGGTGGTCGGCGGCGCTCGCCGCCGTCGCGGCGGGACAGCCCTGGCCCAACCCGGTCCATTGCCTCCTGTTCCTCGTCGGCGCCGTGGCAATGCGCGGGGCCGGCTGCACCTATAACGACATCGTCGACCGGGACCTCGATACGCGGGTCGAGCGCACCCGCCAGCGCCCCCTGCCTTCGGGTCAGATCACCCTGAAGGGCGCCCTGGCTTTCCTCGGACTCCAGGCCATCGTCGGCCTTCTGGTCCTGCTCCAGTTCAACGCCTTCGCCATCGCGACCGGCTTCGCCTCGCTGGGCGTCGTGGCGCTCTATCCGTTCATGAAGCGCTTCTTCTGGATGCCCCAGATCGTTCTGGGCTTTGCCTTCGCCTGGGGCGCCCTGATGGGCTGGGCCGCCGCCTTCGGCTTCCTGAGCTGGGCTCCGATCCTCCTCTATCTCGGCAGCATCGCCTGGGTGGTGGGCTACGACACGATCTATGCCCTGCAGGACATCGAGGACGACGAGATCGCCGGGATCAAGTCCTCGGCCCGCTTCTTCGGGGAAAACGTGAAGCTCGGCGTCGGCATCTGCTATGCGCTGACCCTGGTCTTCATCACCGCATCCCTGGCCCTGGTCAGGGCAGGCTGGCCGTCCTTTGCCGGCTTGAGCCTCTTTGCCCTCCATTTGGGCTGGCAGGTCGCGCGCATCGACCGGGCGGACGGCGCGGGCGCGCTGCGGCTCTTCCGCGCGAACCGGGATGCCGGCCTGGTCCTGTTCGCGGCCATGACCCTCGACTGTTTCATCTAGGAATGTCAGCCGCGTCGAAATGGAAGGTTTAGACAGGCGGCCTATGGTATCTCCTGCCAATAGCTACCATCTCAGGTTCGATGCTCTCTTCCTCAACCCAACCGATCGCCGCTCTCGCTCCCGCCGTCCGTGACGCCGCCCGCCGGGCGGGCGAGCTGGCCCTGCCCTATTACCGCGCCGGCGCGCAGACGGCCGCCCGGCTCTGGTACAAGGGGCAGAGCTCACCGGTGACGGAGGCGGACATCGCCCTCGACGTCTTCCTGAAGGAGCATCTGTCAGGTCTGTTTCCCGAGTCCGGCTGGCTCTCCGAGGAAACGGCCGACGATCCGTCGCGCCTCGACCAGAGCTATGTCTGGATCGTCGACCCCATCGACGGCACGCGAGCCTTCGCCTCCGGGCTTTCCGACTGGGCCATCTCCATCGCCCTGGTGCAGGACGGTAGACCCGTTCTCGGCGTCCTTCATGCTCCAGTCCATGAGCGCCTCTATGAAGCACGGATCGGCGAAGGAGCCTGGTGCAACGGCGAGAGGCTGGCGCTCGCGCAAGCCGACGATATCTCCCGCGCGCGGGTGGCGGGCCCCAAGCCTCTCGTGGACCGGTTCGAGCGCCGCATGGGCCCGGTCGAGCGCCTGCCCAAGGTGCCGTCCCTGGCGCTCCGGCTGGCCCGGGTGGCGGAAGGCACCATCGATGTCGGACTCGTCTCCGCCAATGCCCAGGACTGGGACATCGCCGCGGCCGACCTCATTCTTCAGGAGGCCGGCGGCCGCCTGACGGGGTTCGATGGTTCGACCCCGATTTACAACAGGCCTCGGCCCTCTCACGATGAGATGATTGCCGTTGCGTCACGGTTGCATCCTCGTGCTATTGGAGCCATGAGAGCCTGACGTCGTCGGCTCGCATCGATACCGACCCCTCCAACACTCTTCAGAAGAGCCCTATCACCATGACCGACACGCCTGGCAAGCAGCTCCTGCATCTGGTTTTCGGCGGCGAGCTCAGCAGCCTCGAATCCGTCGATTTCAAGGATCTTTCCAAGCTCGACATCGTCGGAATCTACCCGAACTACGCCAGCGCCCATGCGGCCTGGAAGGCCAAGGCGCAGGCCACCGTGGACAACGCGCAGATGCGCTACTTCATCGTCCACCTCCACCGTCTTCTGGATCCGCAGCACGGCTGACCCTTCCAGTCGCCATGGGTCTCATGAAGCGCATCATCCGGTCGCGGGCCGTCCAGGAAACCCTGGGCTTCATCGTCGCGGGCTATCTCAAGTTCGTTCAGCGCACGAACCGGTTCGTCATGGAACCGGCCGATGCCTATGACCGGATCGAGATGCCCGTGATCGCCGCCATGTGGCACGGGCAGCACTTCATGATCCATTTCGCCAAACGGCCACAGGACCGCGCCGCGAGCCTTGTGTCACGCTCCGGCGACGGCGAGTTCAACGCCGTCGCCCTGCGCCACCTAGGTGTCAGGGCGATCCGTGGCTCGGGCGCGCGGGGCCGCGACATCCGCAAGAAGGGCGGAGCCCAGGCCATGCGCGCCATGCTGCGCGCCTTGAGCGATGGGGAAATGGTCGTGATGACCGCCGACATTCCGAAGATCTCCCGGATCTGCGGCCAGGGCATCGTCACCCTCGCGCAATTGTCCGGCCGCCCCATCGTGCCGGTCGCCGTGGTCACGAGCCGCCGCATCGATTTCGACAGCTGGGACAAGGCCAGCATCGGTCTGCCCTTCGGGCGCGGAGCCATGGTGCTCGGCGAGCCGGTCCATGTGCCGCGCGACGCGGACGAGCCGACGCTGGAATCCCTGCGCAAGACGGTGGAGAGGGAACTCGACCGGGTCCACGAGCGGGCCTATGCTCTCGTCGGATCGAGGGATCCCGGCGCCAAGCCCGATCCCGTGCTCATGGAAGGTTCCCAGGCATGAGCTTCCCGATCGTCTTCAAGGCTTATCGCGCGGCCGTATCCGCCCTGGAGCCGGCCGTGCTCGGCCTCCTTTACTGGCGCCAGCACAAGGGGCGTGAGGACCGGACGCGACTCGGCGAGCGCCAGGGCTATCCAAGCCGGCAGCGGCCCAAGGGCCACCTGATCTGGGTTCACGGCGCCAGTATCGGCGAGACCCTGTCCCTCCTGCCCATCGTGGAACGGATGACGCAGCGCGGCGTTGCGGTCCTGGTCACGTCGGGCACGAAGACCTCCGCGTCTCTCATTGCCCGCCGGCTTCCGCCTGGAGCCATCCATCAGTTCGTCCCGCTGGACGTGCCACGTTATGTAAAGCGGTTCCTGGAGCACTGGCAGCCTGACCTCGCCCTGATCGCGGAATCAGAGATCTGGCCGAACACCATCATGGCACTCGCCGAGCGAGACATCCCGCTCGTCATGGTGAACGGGCGCATGTCGGACCGGTCGTACCGGCGCTGGCAGAAGATGCCGCGCATCATCAAAGGCCTCCTGGACCAGTTCGCCCTGTGCCTTGCCCAGACGGCCGAGGACGCCGAGCGGCTGGCGCGGCTCGGTGCCCCTCGGGTGATCGTGACAGGCAACATCAAGTTCGACGCGGCGCCTCCCCCGGCCGATCCTCGGGTGGTGGCGCATCTCTCGGGCATGATCGCGGGCCGCCCCGTCTGGCTTGCCGCCAGCACGCATCCGGGAGAAGAAAGCGTGATCGTCGCCGTGCATCGCGCCCTGGCGAAGCGCTACCCTTCCCTGCTCACCATCATCGCCCCACGCCATCCACATCGGGGAACGGAGGTCGCGGCCCTGGCGGGACAGGCCGGCCTGCGCGCGAGCCGGCGCTCCGAGGGCATTCACCCGGACCGGGCGACGGATGTGTACGTGGTCGACACGGTGGGCGAAATGGGCCTGTTCTATCGGCTCTCCCCCGTTGTCCTCATGGGGGGCACCCTGGTGCCGGTCGGCGGGCACAACCCGATCGAGCCGGCCAAGCTGGGCGCGGCCATCCTGCATGGCCCGCATGTCCATACAGCCACCGAGATTTACGAGGCTCTCGATCAGTCCCGAGGCGCCCTGATGGTGAAGGACAGCGCCACGCTTGCCCGCGCCGTCAACGAGTTGCTGAGCAACGCGGCGCTGACGCGCGACATGGCCCGCAAGGCCGGAGAGGCCGTGCAGGCGCTGGGCGGCGCAGTAGACCGTACGATGCAATCGGTCGAGCCGTTCATCGTCCAGGCGAAACTGGGGGCCCGCCGCTGATGCGCGCGCCGCGCTTCTGGTGGCACCCCTTCCCTACCCTGCCGGCCAACCTGCTGCGCCCGGCGAGCCTCCTCTACACCTCCATCGCGGCGCGGCGGATGCGTCGTCCGGGCGAGAAGGCGGACCTTCCCGTCATCTGCATCGGGAACTTTACCGCGGGCGGCGCCGGCAAGACGCCGACGGCCCTGGCGGTCGCAAGGATTCTCGATGTGGCGGGAGAGAGCCCGGCCTTCCTGTCGCGGGGCTATGGCGGAAGCCTTCCGGGTCCCGTGCAGGTCCGCAGGCCGGAGCATACCGCCTCCGACGTGGGCGACGAACCGATCCTGCTCTCGCGGACGACCAGGACCATCGTGTCCCGCGACCGCCCGGCCGGCGCGCGGCTGGCCTACGAATCCGGCGCGACCGTCGTGGTCATGGACGACGGGCTCCAGAATCCGTCCCTGACCAAGGATTGCGCTATCGCGGTCGTGGATGGGGCAACCGGGATCGGCAACGGGCTGCCTTTGCCGGCTGGGCCGCTCCGCGCTCCGATCGACGTTCAATGGCCCATGATCGATGCGGTTCTGATCATCGGCGAAGGCGCGCCCGGCAGACAGGTGGCCGAGGAGGCCGCGCGGCGCGACAAACGCGTGTTCGAGGCAAGGCTCGTGCCGCCTCCGGAGGCCGCTCAATCGCTCGAAGGCAGGAAGGTCCTGGCTTTCGCCGGAATCGGACGGCCTGGAAAGTTCTTCGAGACCCTGCGCGCCTGTGGGGCCACCGTCGAAGCCGCCCGCTCGTTTCCCGACCACCATCGCTACACGGCGGCCGAACTCGCGGCTCTGCGACGGGAGGCCGAGGCAGGCGGGCTTGTGGCCGTCACGACGGAAAAGGACTTCGCCCGGATCGCCGCGGCGCGGGATGAGGAATCCTGGCCGGATCTCATGGTCCTGCCCGTGCGGCTCCGGATCGAGAACGAGGCGGGCCTGCGCAACCTGCTCTTGCGCCGCATCAACGAGAGGCGTTTGCGCGTCGCCTGAAGGATGGCCTTACTGTTCGGGTGCGGTCTGGCCCGTGATGCGCATCATGACCGCCTCGGGCGAGGCATAGGCCTCCTGCCTCTCGACACTCCAATATTTCAGCTCGTCGAGGGGGATCTCGACGCCCGTCACCGCGCAGCGCACATAAGCCCCGGGCTTCACGACCCGAAGGTTGCTGTCGAGATATTGCACGACGGCTTCGCCGCCGCTGCGTTGGATCTTGTTCAACATCGATGACATCGAGAAATGCGTTGCGCCTTTCTTCACATAAGCAGGGAGGCTGAGGATTTCCAATCCTCAATCAGAACAAGGCGCCCTGCTCCTCCGCCACAACGAGCTTCGGCTTGGCCGCCCTCGTCCGCGACCCGATCCGGCCGCCGGTCGCATCCGCCCTGCCGTCGGCGAATTCGAGCACGAGGGCCTGACCGTCCAGCACCGCCTCCGCCGAATTGAGTGGCTGCCCGTCCGCGTCCCTGACCAGGGCGAAGCCGCGCTTGAGCACGGATTTGTAGTTCAGGCTGTCGAAGAGCTTCGACACCGCCTCCAGCCTGTCGGCCTTGCGGGCGATCTGTCCCTGCAGCGCCGGCACGAGACGCTCGGCCACCCGCCGGGTGAGTTCATGGCCTTGCGCAAGGCGCGTGCGCTCGGCGCGCAGCAGCGCCTCTCGTGACACCACCAGGCGGCGGCCGATCTGCTTCAGGCTCTCCTCGCGCAGCAGGATGGACCGGCAGACCGCATTGTGGGGACGCGGACCGACCGCATCGAGCCGGGCCCGCATCCGGGCCACATTGGCCACCGGCGAGACATGGGCCAGTTGGCGCGCAACCTTGAGAAGACGCTCCTCATGGCCGCGGGCATTGCGAGCGAGCGCCGGATAGAGCTTGGCGGCCGCAAGGTCGAGCCGCTGACGCTTGGGCGAAAACAGGGCTTCCGGGGTCGGCAGCGCACGGGCCGTGGCGCGCAGGTCCGACCGGCGGCGCTCCACGAGGCGAAGCGTCGCTTCCATATGGCGCCGGGAGAGGTCGTTGACGGCGGCCATGAGCTCGACCCGCACCGGCACCACCATCTCGGCGGCGCCCGTGGGCGTGGGAGCCCGCCGGTCGGACGCATAGTCGATCAGCGTCGTGTCGGTCTCGTGGCCCACCGCCGAGACGAGCGGGATGGCGCTCTCGGCGGCGGCGCGCACCACGATTTCCTCGTTGAAACCCCAGAGGTCCTCGATGGAACCACCGCCGCGGGCGACGATCAGCACGTCAGGCCGTGGGATCCGGCCGCCCGGCTCCAGGGCGTTGAAGCCGCGGATAGCGGCGGCGACCTCCGCCGCGCAGGTGTCGCCCTGCACGCGCACGGGCCATACCAGCACCCGGCGCGGGAAGCGGTCTTCCAGCCGGTGGAGAATGTCGCGGATCACCGCGCCGGTCGGCGAGGTGACGACGCCAATCACCCGGGGCAGGAACGGCAGGGGCCGCTTGCGCTCCTGGGCGAACAACCCTTCGGCGTTGAGCTTGCGCCGGCGCTCCTCGAGCAGGGCCATCAGGGCGCCGATGCCGGCGGGCTCGAGCGTGTCGATGACGATCTGGTACTTGGACGAGCCCGGGAAGGTGGTGATGCGCCCGGTGGCGATGACCTCCATCCCCTCCTCGGGGCGGATCTTGAGCCGGGCGAAGGATCCCTTCCAGATCACCGCGTCGATTCGGGCATTCTGGTCCTTCAGGCAGAAATAGGCATGGCCCGACGAATGCGGCCCGCGATAGCCCGATACCTCGCCCCTGAGGCGTACGTGGCCGAACGCATCCTCTAGGGTGCGCTTGAGGGCCCCCGCCAAGTCGGACACCGACCACTCGGGAGCATTCGAGGGAGCTTTTTCTGCGAACATGACGAGAACCTAATCCGCCCGGCGCTACCCTGCCAAGGGCGCGGGCGCAACAGCCATTCACAATGCCGAACTATCCCCTGTGCATTTCGCCGCGCCTGCGAAACAGGTTCCGTTTCACGCTTTCGAGACTAGGCGCAAAAGCCTTCAGCCTTTAAGAGCGCAAGCAGCACAGGGAGGCGAAAGTCATGAACATTCTTCTCATCGGATCCGGCGGGCGGGAGCATGCTCTGGCGAGGAGCCTCTCGGCGAGCGCCCTGTGCGACAACCTCCTCATCGCGCCCGGCAATCCTGGCACGGCGCAGCACGGCACCAACGTGGCGCTCGACGTCACCGATCATAGGGCAGTGATCGATTTCTGCCGGGTGATGAAGGTCGATTTCGTCGTGGTCGGCCCGGAGGCGCCCCTTGTCGCGGGCCTTGTGGACGATCTCCAGGCCGAGGGAATCAAGGCGTTCGGGCCGAGCAAGGCCGCCGCCCAGCTAGAAGGCTCGAAGGCCTTCACCAAGGATCTCTGCGCGGAGTTCGGGATTCCCACGGCCGCCTACCGGCGTTTCACCGACGCGGAAGCGGCCAAGATCTATATCCGGAGCTACGGCGTGCCGATCGTGGTGAAGGCGGACGGCCTCGCGGCCGGAAAGGGCGTGGTGGTCGCCACATCGTTCGAGGAGGCCGAAGCCGCCATCGACATGATGATCGGCGGCGGTCTCGGGGCCGCCGGAGCCGAGGTGGTGATCGAAGCTTTTCTCGAAGGCGAAGAGGCGAGCTTCTTCGCGCTCTGCGACGGCACGCACGCCCTCCCGTTCGGCACGGCCCAGGACCACAAGCGCGTCTTCGACGCAGACCAGGGTCCCAATACCGGCGGCATGGGGGCCTATTCGCCCGCTGCCGTGCTGACGCCGGAGCTGCAGGCCCGCGCCATGCGCGAGATTATCGAGCCGACGCTCGCCGGCATGAAGGCGCGGGGCACGCCCTATACGGGCATTCTCTATGCGGGGCTCATGCTGACCCAGGACGGGCCGCAGCTCATCGAGTATAACGCCCGCCTCGGCGACCCCGAAACCCAGGTGCTGCTGCCGCGCCTGAGATCCGACCTTGTGACGGCGCTGCTCGCTGCCTGCGACGGCGTTCTGAACAGCATCTCCCTGCAATGGTCGGATGAGGCCGCGCTCACCGTCGTCATGGCCGCCAAGGGTTATCCGGGAGCCGTCGAGAAAGGCTCAGAGATCCGCGGCATCGACAGGGCCGAGGCACTGGACGACGTCATCATCTTCCATGCCGGCACGAAACAAGACGGCGACAGGATCGTTGCCAATGGCGGGCGCGTTCTCAACGTCACGGCGTTGGGGCGCACGATCTCCGAGGCGCAGGCCAGGGCCTATGAGGCGGTTTCGAAAATTGATTGGCCGGAGGGCTTCTGCCGCAGGGACATCGGCTGGCGCGCCGTAGAGCGGGAGCGGAGCTGAGTGTCGCGTACTTCCATCGAGGGATGACGCTACGGCAGAAGATTCTCGTTAGGGTTGCACCACATTTTCCTGAACGGGGGCAGTCATTTTTGGGAAGAAATGCCCTACCTTCGCGTATCGTGATTACTGCAGAACCAGCGAGCACCCCTCCATGAGCGACGATCTCTTTCCCGATTTCGAAAGCCACTGGATCGACACCGAGGTGGGACGCATCTTCGCGCGCACGAAAGGCGATGGAAAGCCGCTGGTCCTCCTGCACGGTTTTCCCGAAACGCATGCCATGTGGCATCATCTCGCGCCGATATTGGCCGAAACACACAGGGTCGTCTGCATGGACATGCGCGGCTATGGCTGGTCGGCGGCTCCGAAGGGCGATCCGAAGCACGAGACCTATTCCAAGCGCGCCATGGGCCGCGATGTGATTCGGGTCATGGAAGCGCTGGGGCATGTGCATTTCGCCGTTGCCGGACATGATCGCGGAGCCCGCGTAGCCTACCGGCTCGCGCTCGACCATCCGGGCCGCGTGGAGCGGCTCGCCCTTCTCGACATCCTCCCGACCTATCACGTGTGGGAGCAGATGCGGTCCGGGAAGGTTCCCGAAGCCCATTGGGGGTATCTCTCGCAGGCCCACCCGAAACCGGAAGAAGAGATCGGCCGCGATCCGATCCCCTATTTCGAGGACCTGATGCGGCAATGGTCGGGCACGGGAGATCTGAGCGCGTTCAATTCCAAAGCGCTGCGCTCCTATTGGCAGAGTTGCAACGAACCCAGCCGCATTCACGCCTTCTGCGAGGATTATCGGGCCGGCGCGACGCAGGACATCGAGGCCGACGAAGCGGATCTCGCCGCGGGCAAGACGATCCAGTGCCCGACCCACCTGATCTGGAGCGACTATTATCTCGTCAGCGGTCCCATGGGCGACCGCAAGAAGCCTCTCGAGATCTGGCACCAGAGCTTCGCCCCCAAAGCGACCGGCAATGGCGTCAGTTCAGGACATTTCGTAGCAGAAGAAAACCCGAGCGCGACGCTGGGGGCGCTGCAGGCTTTTCTGGCGGATTGAATTAACTCTGCGCCAAGCCTTCTCGGAAGGTGCGCTCGCACACCGTCCTGTCCGATGTAGAGACCAATCAATTGTGAAAGCTATATGATATGTTATAATAAGCTAAAATCTAGAGACTTATCCCTATGCTGGCTTCTCTTCCGCACACCGCACCTCTGAGCATTCCCAATTCATTTGCGAGCACCGCAATCGCCCTGTCCGATGGCAATTACATGATTGCCTGGACAGAGACCAATGGACCTTCCGACGCTCAAGTCGCGAGCATATTCACCCAAATCATGAACCCCGCAGGACAAATTCTGCGTGGGAAAGAGCTAACCTATCAAAAGCAAGGCACTGATTTCACGCAACTTGACGGTGTGACGCTCGCGGACGGAAGAACTGCGCTGGTCTGGTACGATGGCTCGATCAGCAAGATTGAAGCGACGTTCTTCAGCCCGAGTCATGTCCTGATCTCAGGCAATCCCGTGACTATCAGCGATCCGGCCGCGTCCGACCCTTCCCTTTACAGAGTCGATGCCAAGGCGGATGGCGGCTTCACTGTCCTTTACAGCGGCAGCGTTCTCTTTCCTGGCGATGCCGATCCACAACGTTGCTTGATCGAAGCCATTGTGAGCAAAAGCGGCACAGGTTGGACGCCAGATTCCTCCACCGTTCACAATATGCCTTCTTCCGAAGGAAACCTAAGGGTGACAGCCGGCCTGCCGAACGGGAACTTGATCACATTGTTGGCCACCAACGCGGGCACGATTCAAGCTTACGAGTACAATGCGACTGTAGATGAGGTGGTAGCAACTTGGACTGTCGGAACCTTCGCCACAGGGGCCGGAGTTCACATGGGCGTTTCTGCGCTCGCGAATGGCGGCTCTGTTGCGGTTTGGGAAGATAAAACCGGAACCGGCGCCAAGGTCATGCATCTGCAGGCGTTCAATGCCAGCGGACAGCCTGTCGGAGCGGCGGTCGACTTCGCGATCCCCAATCTGACGGTCGAGGGTATCCCCCAAGTCAAAGCGCTGGCCAATGGCGGGTTCGCGCTGAGCTTTGAGGTAAGGACGGCCGTCGGCGACACGGACGTTTATGTGGCAGCCAGCGCAGCCAACGGGACCATCATCCAGGACGCCGTCACCGTCGGCACCGTCACGGCGGGCGATCAATACAATCCCGCAATCGTCGGGCTCGCCAACGGCACCTTCGTCGTCAGCTGGAGGGATGCAAATACATTCAAATTCGAGAGCGAGATTTTCGGCGTAACCGGCACCCCCACGGACCCCAGCACCCCCAACACTCCCAGCACTCCTTCAACGCCGACCACCCCCGCTTGGTCCGCGACGCAAGGCGATGACCTCTACGTCGGCACGGCCGGGAATGATCACGTGAGCGGCCTGGGCGGCGATGACAGGCTTGGTGGCGGCGCTGGGGACGATCAGCTCTCAGGCGATGCGGGCAACGACTTCCTCGAAGGAGGCGATGGCTCGGACATTCTGCGCGGTGGCCTTGGCAAGGATACACTGAGCGGTGGAGCGGGTGCGGATTCGTTCTATTTCGATTCCGCTGTGGCCAAGAAGAAGAACACCAACATCGACAAGATCGTGAGTTTTAACGTCAAGGACGATACGATCTACCTGGCGAAAGCTGTCTTCACGAAGCTCAAGGCCGGAAAGCTCAAGAAGGATGCCTTCTTCATCGGCAACAAGGCCCATGACGGCTCAGACAGGGTCATCTACGACAAGAAGTCCGGCAAGGTCTTCTACGATCCCGACGGCACCGGGAAGCAGCAGCAGATCCAGTTCGCCACCCTCGATAAGAACCTGAAGATGACGGAAAAGGACTTCTTCGTCTTCTAAAGCCCTGTCTACCTGGCTTCTCCCGGATTCCGGCATCACGCCGGAAGTCTTTTCTTGTTGAGAGCAGATCCAAACAGGTCACGAGCGGCTTTTCATGAGACGTTTCAATCGCACCTTTATCATAACCGCAATAGCCTGTTCGGGCGCCGTATGTCTCGCTTTCCTCTACATTCGGTTTTATGAGCCTGATCGCACCACATACCCTGTGCGGGGCATAGACGTCTCACACCACCAGAAAGAGATCGACTGGCACAAAGTAGCCAATGACGATGTGAGCTTCGCCTTCATCAAGGCTTCGGAAGGTGGTGATCATCGCGACAGGCGGTTTGCCGCGAACTGGAAAGAGGCCCAGGCCGCTGGTCTGAAAGTCGGCACCTATCACTTCTTCACGTTCTGCCGCCCGGGCGGCGATCAGGCCAAGAACTTTCTCGATGCGCTCGGAGCGGATAAAGGTTCGCTCCCGGCTGCCCTGGACCTCGAGTTCGGCGGAAACTGCAACGTCGCGCCGGACCCGTCGGATATCAGGGCCGAGATCCATCGCTTCCTCGAACCTGTCGAGCGCCATACGGGCAAGCCCGTCGTTCTGTATGTCACGCCCGAATTCTGGGAAGCTTATCACCACATTCTGCCGCGAAGACCGCTCTGGGTCCGTTCCCTCTTCTGGAAACCATCACAGAAGGAGTGGAGCATCTGGCAATACCACAATGCCGGCAGTGTTGACGGGATCTCAGGCCGAGTGGATCTGAATGTCATTCAGGATATGCACGCACTGTCGTCAGGAAATTGATTGGAATCTGCGCTCAGCGCCTATCCTCAAAAAAGCCTTTCAGCAGCTGAGCCGCCTCCCTCTCCCGGATGCCGCCATAGACCTCCGGGGCGTGGTGGCAGGTCGGCTGATCGAAGAAGCGGACCCCGCTGTCGACCGCGCCCCCCTTGAGGTCATGGGCCGCGTAATAGACCCGCCGGAGCCGGGCGAAAGAGATAGCCCCCGCGCACATGGTGCAGGGCTCCAGGGTGACGTAGAGATCGCAGCCGGACAGGCGCTCGTCGTCCAAAGCCTCGCAGGCTTGGCGGATGGCGAGCATTTCCGCGTGGGCCGAGGGGTCCCGCAGCTCGCGCGGGCGGTTGCCTGCCGAGGCGATGACCCGGCCATCCTTGACGACGGCGGCCCCCACGGGCACCTCCCCGCGCGCCGCGGCGGCACGGGCCTCGTCGAAGGCCACGCTCATGGGATCCGGACGTCCCGGATCAAGCGGCTCATGATCGGCGTTATCCGTCAACGGGTTCGCTCCTTAACCCTCGCTTCTATGGAACTCCTCTGCTATCAGGCTCCCATGACCGACAGCAACGACGATAATCGCAGGGGCCGTTCCTCCGGACGCTCCGACCGCGGCCGCCCCTCAGGTGATAGGCCCTTCCGCAAGCCCCGCGAGGGTGGCGAGCGCCCCTTCCGTGCCCGGGGCGACGACGACCGCCCGCGCAAGCCCCGCGAGGCCGGCGACCGGCCTTTCCGCAGCCGCGACGGCGACAAGCCGTTCCGCCCGCGCGGAGAAGAGGGTGAGCGTCCCCGCCGCTTCGAAGGCGGAGAGAAGAAATCCTTCAGGCCCCGCGGCGAGGGCGGCGATAAGCCGTTCCGTGCACGCAGCGGCGGGGACAAGCCCTTCCGCGGTCGCGCCGGCGACGAGCGCCCGCGCCGCTTCGACCGCTCGGCCGAGGATCGTCCGCGCCGCGCCCGGGAGGAAAGCCCGGCCGTGCCGGCCGAGCCGCAGGAGCCCGTCGAGGACCGGATCGCCAAGGTCATCGCCCGGGCGGGCGTCGCATCCCGCCGCGACGCGGAGGTGCTGATCGCGGAAGGCCGCGTGACCCTCAACGGCAAGGTGCTGGAATCCCCGGCCATCAACGTGACGGCGGCCGACAAGATCACCGTGGACGGCGAGCCCCTGCCCGCCAAGGAGCGGACGCGCCTGTGGCTCTTCCACAAGCCGCGCGGCCTCGTGACCACGGCCCGGGACCCGGAAGGCCGTCCGACCGTGTTCGACAACCTGCCCGAGGACCTGCCCCGCGTGGTGGCGGTGGGCCGGCTCGACATCAACACGGAAGGCCTGCTGCTCCTGACCAACGATGGCGGGCTTGCCCGTGTAATCGCACATCCGGATACCGGCTGGCTGCGCCGCTACAAGGTGCGCGCCCATGGCGAGATCAACCAGGCGGACCTCGACAAGCTGCGCGACGGGATCAGCATCGACGGGATCGATTACGGCCCCATCGAGGCGCGCCTCGACCGGATGCAGGGCGACAACGTGTGGATCACGATGGGCCTGCGCGAGGGCAAGAACCGCGAGATCAAGCGCATCCTCGAACATCTCGGCATGCAGGTGAACCGCCTGATCCGCATGTCCTTCGGACCGTTCCAGCTCGGCGACCTCGAAGTCGGCCTCGTGGAAGAGGTGCGCACCAAGGTGCTGCGGGATCAGCTCGGAGACGCGCTGGCCGCAGAAGCGGGTGTCGATTTCGAAAGCCCGGTGCGCGAGCCCATCGCGCCTTTCGGCTCGTCCAAGAAGCAGGACCGCGAGGAGCGCAGCGAGCGTCCCTCACGCTTCGGCCGCGACCGGAACGACGAGCGTCCGCGCCGCCGCCGTGACGACGATGAACGGCCGTCGCGTGGCCGTGGCGGCGACCGGTTCGAGCGCGATGAGGAGGAGCCCAAGAAGCGCCCCTCGCGCCTCGACGTGAAGACGAGCGTGTGGCGCGCCGGCGAGACGGACGAGGACGCCCCGCGCCGGAAGTCCCCGCGCCGCGGCGCCGATCCGAAGGAAGCCCGCGCCGCGAGTGGAGAGCTCCAGCGTGAGCGCGTCGGCGCGATCTCATCGAGCGAGGGCCGCAAGGTCGTCGTGGAGCGTCTGGTGCGCCAGCCGCAGGAAGAGGAAGCGCCGGCACCGCGTCGGGGCCGCGCCACGGCCGGCGGCGAGGATCGTCCGCGCCGCCGCGATGACCGCGAAGGGGCTCCAGCCCGTCGCGGCCGCGAGACCGGCGAGCGCCCCTTCCGTGCCCGCGGCGACGACGAGCGGCCGCGCAAGCCTCGTGAGGCCGGCGACCGGCCATTCCGCACCCGATCCGAGGGCGACGAGCGTCCGCGTTCGCGCCAGGGTGAACGCCCGTTCCGCTCCCGCGAGGGCGGCGGCGACGACCGGCCGCGCAAGCCGCAGGGCGACCGTCCGTTCCGCGCCCGCGGCGACGATGATCGTCCCCGTCGCGGTCCTCCGCGCGGGGATGCTCCCTCGCGCAGCGGCCCGAAAGGCGGAGGCTTCAAGGGCGGCCCCAGAGGCGCGCCCAAGGGCGGCGCCTCGAAGGGCGGCTTCAAGGGCGGTTCCAAAGGCGGCCCGCGCGGCCGCCGCTGAACGAGGGGAAACACCAACCTCATTCTGAGAGGCGGCTCATCAAGCTCTTCCCTCGCTGTCATGGCCGTCCCCGGACTTGATCCGGGGATCAGTCCCGGCCATCCCGATACGGTGAGGTGCGGCGCTTTTCGGATCGGGATCACCGGCACAAGGCCGGTGATGACGGGGGGAGGGTTGCTGGTCCTTGATAATCCGAACTCCTAGGATGAGCTTTCCAAGACTCTCTCAATGAGGTTCAGAACATGAGAATCGTGGGCGGACGCTGGCGCGGCCGCTCGCTCAAGGGGCCGAGCTCGGACGCGATCCGCCCGACCTCGGACCGCCTGCGCGAGGCGCTCTTCAACATCCTCCAGCACGGCTATGACGACCCGATCGAGGGCGCGCGCGTGCTCGACCTCTTCGCCGGAACCGGCGCCCTGGGGCTGGAAGCGCTCTCCCGCGGCGGCGCCTTCGCGCTCTTCGTCGACGATGGTGCGCAGTCCCGTGGCATTATCCGCGAGAACGTGGAAGCCCTCGGCGCCGGCGGCGCCACCCGGCTCTTCCGCCGCGACGCCACCCGCATGGGCGATGCCGCCCCCAACGCGCCCTTCTCCGTCGTCTTCTGCGACCCGCCCTACGGCAAGGACTTGGCGCCCAAGGCCCTGCGTTCCTGTGCCGAAGGCGGCTGGCTCATGCCCGATGCCCTCGTGATCGTGGAAGAGGCGCAGAACGCCGAAGTCACCCTGCCGGAAGGTTTCGAGGAGGTCGAGCGGCGGGGTTACGGGGAAACGAAGGTGCTGTTCGGGCGGTATCGAGGTTGAGGCTGCTTACTGGAATGAGGTTTGTGTTCGGATCCATTTTCGGATCAAGGTGCCACCGAAGACCAAACCTCCTCCTAGGCAAACCGAAATCAGCCAGGGGGCCAGAGTCAGCCCTCCAAGGAGACCGAAAAAGCCTGAGACCAGGATGAGGAAGAGCCCCATTCCGAGGATCAGAAAGATTGCTAAAGCTGCCATGAAGGTTTCGAAGTATCGCCTTCTAGGCTGCCTTTTGATGACAATGACTCCTGCACCTAGGAGAGCGCACAAAGCGCCTATGACGACACTGAAGACGACCTCTGGAATTTTGTCGGATAGCATCGCCTGGTAACCGAGGAGTTTTTCTCTGAAACTTGGATCCCGGCGCGAGAAGCCCCAGTTTTCAAGTCCATTCTCCAGTTCCCACAAACCGTCCCGTTCATGATCCGAGAGGCCCGGTACAATTGGTCCTGACCGGAAGGACGACGGCGTAGGGTCGAGTATCTTCCCCGCGGAGAAATCGAAGATGAGACATCGTCTCACTTCCCAGCATGAGAGCACCATCGAACGCGTCTTGTGACTTCGTGCCAGCAACCGTCCATGCGCATCCACGATGATGACGCGCACGGGATCCGGACCCAAAATTCCATCTCCGTTCAAAAGTCTCGCTTCTCCCATCTCGCCACTGGGAAGCTGAATTTTCTCCACTTGAGTGAAGTACGGACGATGCGCGGAAGCTGGAGACGAGCCGGTGACGGCGATAATGAGCACGAGAAAGAAGGCGGCGATTTGCATCATAAATCATGAATAACAACAAAGTATCACATCGTCACCTTTGAGAGACGACGTTGGAATTTGCCCCATCGTCACCCGCCCGCTATACCGCCCTTCCCTGTCGGCCGTAGAAGGAATGCCTCCCATGAAAGCGGTTCTCTTCGAGCAGTTCGGCCAGCCGCCGCGCGTGCAGAACGTGCCGGATCCGACGCCCTCGGCGGAAGGGGTCGTGATCAAGGTGGAGGCGACGGGACTGTGCCGGAGCGACTGGCACGGTTGGATGGGGCACGATCCCGACGTGGTGCTGCCGCACGTGCCGGGGCATGAACTGGCCGGCACGGTTCTGGCAACCGGCAGGCAGGTGACGCGCTGGAGAAAAGGCGACCGGGTCACCGTACCGTTCGTGGGCGGCTGCGGGCATTGCCATGAATGCCACTCGGGCAATCACCAGGTCTGCGAGCAGCAGTTCCAGCCGGGCTTCACGGCCTGGGGGTCCTTCGCGGAATATGTGGCGGTCGACTATGCCGACACCAATCTCGTGGCCCTGCCCGACGAACTCGATTTCGCTACCGCCGCAAGCCTCGGCTGCCGCTTCGTCACGTCGTTCCGCGCCATCGTCGACCAGGGCCGCGTCAAGCCCGGCGAATGGGTGGCGGTGCATGGATGCGGGGGCGTGGGCCTTTCGGCTATCATGATCGCCAGTGCCATGGGGGCGAATGTGATCGCCGTCGATCTCACCGACGAGAAGCTCGCCTTCGCCCGGACCATGGGCGCGGTCGCGACCGTCAATGCGCGCGATGCCGCCGACGTGGTCGGCGCGGTGAAGGAGATCACCCGGGGCGGCGCGCATGTGTCCATCGACGCCCTGGGCCATCCGGTGACCTGCTTCAATTCCATCGCGAACCTGCGCCGCCGCGGGCGGCATGTGCAGGTCGGCCTGATGGTGGGAGACCATGCCCGCGCGCAGGTGCCGATGGCGCAGATCATCGCCCACGAGCTGGAGGTCTACGGCAGCCACGGCATGCAGGCCTTCCGCTATCAGGACATGATGGCCATGATCCGCACCGGCAAGCTCGCGCCCCAGAAGCTCGTCGGCCAGCACATCGGTCTCGACGAGGCCCCCGCCGCCCTGATGGCCATGGACCGGTTCGAGGGCTTAGGGATCAGCGTCATCACGCGGTTCTGAGCCTGAACGCGCCTGGCCCGCATTCACCCTTCCGGTCGAAAACAATCGCCTTCCGGGCCACGCATTGGTAGAGAGCATGCCGACATGAGGATTGGGCGACGCCAGTGACGGAGACGGATGCCATTGTTGCGCTGATCGCGCTTTTCGAGCGCGAGGGCTATGCGCGGATCGAGCCGCCGGTGCTGCAGCCGGCGGACGTGTTCATCGACCTTTCGGGCGAGGATATCCGGCGGCGCATGTTCGTGACGCAGGATGCCTCGGGGGCGGAACTGTGCCTGCGGCCCGAATACACGATCCCGGTCTGCCTGCATCATCTCCACCGGCATGGGGCCCAGCCCTCCGGCTATTCCTACGGCGGACCGGTCTTCCGCATGCGCCCGGGCGAGAGCGGCGAGTTTCTGCAGGCGGGCCTCGAATCCATCGGTCGCAAGGACGTCTCGGCGGTCGATGCGGAGATTCTCGCCCTCGCCCTGGACGGCCTCACGCAGTTCGGCGGCCCCGCCCCCATCGTGAAGCTGGGCGACATGGGCTTGCTCCATGCCCTGATCGACGCCTTGGGGATCGCGCCGGCCGCCAAGAGGCGCGTGATCCGGGCCATCGTGTCGGGCCAGGGGCTGGCGAGCCTCGCCGAGCCCGATGGGCCAGGCGCCCAGGAGCACGCGGGCCTTCTCGCCGCCATCGAGGGACAGGCGCCCCAGGCCGCCAAGGCCTTCGTGGAGGACATCCTGTCCATTGCGGGCATTGCCCGGGTCGGCGGACGCAGCGCGGGCGAGATCGCCGAGCGCTTCCTGGCCCGCGCGGCGAACCGGACGGGCCTGCCCGACGACGCCCGGCAGGTGCTGGAGCGCTATCTCACCATCGCGGGCGACCCGGACCAGGCAGCCCATGCGGTGAGGACCCTCGCCAAGGATGCAGGGCTCGATCTCGACGGAGCGCTGAGTCTCTTCGAGGAGCGGACCGGCTTCATGGCGGCCCGGGGGCTCGATGTGAGCACCTTCTCCTTCGCCGCCACCTTCGCCCGCAATCTCGACTACTACACGGGCTTCATCTTCGAGGTGCAGGACCCGCGCCGCGGCGACGGCAAGCCCGTCGTGGGCGGCGGGCGATACGACCACCTGCTCGAGCATCTCGGCGCCGATGCGCCGATCCCGGCGGTTGGCTGCTCCTTCTGGCTCGACCGCATCGTGGGGACACCCTGATGACCGATTCCCCTCTCATTCTGGCCGTTCCCTCCAAGGGGCGCCTGCAGGAGAACGCGGCCGCGTTCTTCGCCAGGGCCGGCCTCGTCTTCACCCAGTCCCGGGGCGCCCGCGACTATCGCGGCACGCTCGCCGGCGTGCCCGACGTGGAGGTCGCCTTCCTGTCGGCGTCCGAGATCGTGAGCCAGCTCGCCAGCGGCACGGCCCATCTCGGCATCACCGGGGAGGACCTGATCCGCGAGCAGATCGCCGACGCGGACGAAACCGTGGAACTGCTCACCCCCTTGGGCTTCGGGCATGCCAACGTGGTGGTCGCCGTGCCTCAGGCCTGGATCGACGTGCGGAGTATGGCCGATCTCGACGAGGTCGCGGCCGATCTTCGCGCGCGCCACGGCACCAAGATGCGGGTCGCGACCAAATACGTGAACCTCACCCGCCGGTTCTTCGCCGACAAAGGCGTGGCCGATTACCGGATCGTCGAGAGCCTGGGCGCCACCGAGGGCGCGCCGGGTGCAGGCTCGGCGGAGCTGATCGTCGACATCACCACAACGGGCGCCACGCTTTCGGCCAACGCCCTGAAGATCCTCGATGACGGCGTGATGCTGCGCTCCGAGGCCAACCTCGTGGCCTCCGCGCGCGCTCCCTGGTCCGACCGTGCCCGGGCCGCCGCCACCGCCGTGCTCACCCGCATCGCCGCCGAGGAAGAGGCCCGCACCAGCCGAGAAGTCCGCGCGGCGCTCGATCCGGCGCGGGCTTCCGCGCTGGTCGCTCTCGCGAAAGAGCATGGGGTGGCCCTCCCTTACGGCAATGCGCTGGGTCGAGAGGTCGTGCTGCATTGCCGGGCCACGACAGTGTTCGAAATCGTGGCAGCCCTGCAGGGCATCGGCGCGCAGGATATTTCAGTCCGGGCTTTCGATTACCTGTTCCGCCCCACCAACGCGCTCACCGAGCGGCTCATGCGGCGGATCGGATAGCGTGATCGTGAACGCGCCTTCACCAAGGCTTCAACCTTGGTGTGCATCTTCGCGGGAGAGAGTTGCCTCAATGCCCAAGGCCTCTTATGGTCCCTGCGCTTTTTTGTAGTAGAGGTTCCGATGAACGCGCTTCGACTTGCGACATGTTTGGTGGCTCTCGCCGCCGTCTCGGGAGCTCATGCCCAGTCGGCAGCAACCCTCGGCCGACCGGTCGGCCCGACCCGTCAGGTGGATAACAAGGTCCCGCAGCCCGGCGAGGGCGGCAAGATGTTCCCGCTGAACTCCTCCTGGGTGGCCGTCAGCCTGAACGGCAAGCCGTTCACCGGCGAGCGTCCGAGCTTCAAGCTCGACGACCAGCTCCGCGCCACCGGCTTCAGCGGTTGCAACACCTACGCCACCGCGGCCTACCCCCTGCGCGAGCAAGGCCTGGCCGTCGGCCCCTTCGCCCTGACGAAGAAGAGCTGCGACAAGTCCACGATGGCCCTCGAGCAGGCCTTCCTTGTGGCGCTCCGTTCCTCGGGCAAATGGGACATCCAGGGCCGCAACCTGATCATCCAGACCCAGAACGGCGGCCGGCTGGTTCTGGAGCGTTCGCTCTGAGGCATTGGGCTCACTGGAATTGAAAAGGCCGGCGTGAAGCCGGCCTTTTTCGTTCGTGCGTCTCGCCAGTCAGGGACTGATCGGTTGCGAGGATGGTACCCGCTACGTCATGGTCAGCCTTGTGCCGGCCATCCCGATACGAGAAAGCTCGACGTCCCATGCAATCGAGATCACCGGCACAAGGCCGGTGATGACGTGAGAGCGCGTCGACCTATTCCGCAGGCTCGGCCTGGCGCAGGTCCACCGGGGTCGAGAGGCCGCTTTCGGTCTTCTTCATGTCGACGCGCCGGTCGTGATAGGCGGAGAGCGTCGAGCGGTGGCCGATGGACACGACGGTCGTGGTTGGCAGCTCCTCCCGGATGATCCGGTAGATCTCCCCTTCTGTGGGCTCGTCGAGGGCGGCCGTCGCCTCGTCCAGGAACAGCCAGTCGGGCTTGGCGAGGAGCGCCCGGGCGACCGCGAGGCGCTGTTGCTCGCCGAGAGAGAGGGTCTGGGCCCAGTTGCGGTCCTCGTCGAGACGCTCCGCGATCTGCGGCAGCCTCGCCGAGCGCAGGGCCTGGGCGATCTGCACGTCGTCATAGGATTCGGCCCTGCCCGGATAGGTGACGGCCTCGCGCAGGGTGCCGATGGGGATATAGGGCCGCTGCGGCAGGAGCATCATGGTCTGCCCCTCGGGCACCAGCACCTGCCCCTCGCCGAAGGGCCAGATCCCGGCGATGGCGCGGAACAGGGTGGATTTGCCCGAGCCCGACGGACCGGTCATCAGCGTGCGCTCGCCCGGATGGAAGGTCAGGGTGTCAGTGTGCATCAGGGCGCTGCCGTCGGGGAGGCGCACATCGAGATCCTTCAGGCGCAGATCCCGGCCGGAGGCTTCGTTCACGGTGAGCTTGCTCTCCCCGCCGACGCGCTGAGCGGACGCGATCGCGCCCTCGAACGTGGTGAGACGGTCGAGCACGGCCTTGTAGTCGGCGAGCGTCGTATAGATCGTGATGAAGTAGGTCAGGGCCGACTCGACCCGCGAGAACGCGCCGACCACCTGCTGCATCTGGCCCAGCGAGATCTTGCCGATGAAGTAATAGGGCGCGGTCAGGATATAGGGCACCACGACGTTGGCCTGGAAATAGGCCGAGGTGAAGGTGTTGAGCTTGATGAGGCGGAATACGATCCGCATGTAGTTGTCGACGATCTGCCCGAACCGCCGTCCGAGGCCCTCCCGTTCGGCCCGCTCGCCGGAGAGAAGCGCCACCTGCTCCGTGTACTCGCGCAGGCGCGCCAGGGAGAAGCGGTAGTTCGCCTCCACGCGCTCCTGCTCGAAGTTGAGGGCGATCAATGGGCGGCCGATGAGATGCGTCACCCAGGTGCCGAGAATGGCATAGCCTGCGCAGACCCAGACCAGCAGGCCGGGGATCTCCACGCTTGTCCCCGGGAAGGTGAAGCCCGCAGAGATCGTCCAGAGGATGGCCACGAAGGACACGAGGGTCGCGGCCTGGTTCATGAGGCCGACGGACAAGGAATAGGTGCTCTCGACGAACTTGCGCAGGTCTTCCGAAATACGCTGGTCCGGGTTGTCGGCGCCCCGGCCCATGATCTGCATCCGATAATGCGTTCCGTCGCCGAGCCACTCGCGCACGTAATAGGTGTTGAGGAAGGCGCGCCAGCGGATGGTGAGCACGTTCTGCAGCAGCACCTCGGTCAGCGCCATGGACACGAACACCGCCGCCAGGGGGGTGAAGATGACGAAGAGCTGGTACCAGAAGGCGGCTGCGTCCTTGGCCTCGAGCGCATTGAACATGTCGCGCGAGAAGAAGCTGAGGCGGACGTTGAGGGCGACCTGGGCGAGGTTGATCGCGATGAGGATTGCGATCATCCAGGTGCCGATGGTGCCTTCGCGGGCCCGCACGAGACCGAGGAACGGAATGCGGATGACGCTGTCGGCCTGGGAATCGAGGTAGCGGTCGGTGATGCGGCAGATGGTGCGGACGACCGGCACATGAGCCAGGCCGTAGATGATCGCCCCGAAGGCGGTGGCGCCAAGCGCGGCCGAAGGCGGCGGGACGTAGCCGGTGTAGTCGCCCGTAATCAGGCCTGCGACGGCCCCGAGGACGAGCAGGACGAGCACGAGATGCGTCGCCGAAAGCATCACGAGGAAGATGCGCAGGAATTTCGGGATGTCCCGCCCGACATACACGATCCCGGCCAGGGCCAGGGTCGAGAGGGGCAGGTAGAACGGAACGGCCACCGCCCCGGACAGGGAGGCTGCCAGCACGCCCAAACCCAGGATTGCCAGCGCAATGCTCGCCTTGATCATACACATCTCCTGCCGAGGTCCCGTTCCCGGCTCCATAGAAATCCGGGAAAGCCGGATCAAGGGTGCTTGTGGCGAAAGAAAGGAGGAACTTCCGCCCTGCGCAAGCGATAGCAGCCTTGTGAGATGAGCGACAGGCCGTTATATGGCCTGCCCCGTTCGGAAAAAGCAGCGCGTCCTGTTTATAGAACGAAAAGGTTGACTTAGAGAACGGGATGTTTCATGTGTCATATCGACATCCCCGACGTCACTGAAGAAGGCGACCCCATGAACGCCCCCCTTGGCTATCTCGGCGAACAGGCCGCCCAGCGCCTGATTCCGGCAGAGCCCATCGTGCGCCTGGAAAAGGTGTCGAAGACCTTCCCCGGCCGTGACGGCCAGCCCGTCACGGCCCTGCAGGAAATCAACCTCGCCGTGCCTCAGGGCTCGATCCTCGGCGTCATCGGCCGCTCGGGCGCCGGCAAGTCAACCCTGATCCGCTTGGTGAACGGGCTGGAGAAGCCGAGCTCCGGCAAGGTGATCGTCGACGGCGCCGATATCGCGGCCCTGCCCGAGGCCGCCCTGCGCCATGCCCGCCGCTCCATCGGCATGATCTTCCAGCACTTCAACCTGCTGTCCTCGCGCACGGCCGCCCAGAACATCGCTCTGCCGCTCGAGGTTGCGGGCTACGACAAAGCCGACATCAGGACCCGAGTCGACGAGCTTCTGGCCCTGGTCGGCCTCTCGGACAAGCGCAACCGCTATCCTTCCGAACTCTCCGGCGGGCAGAAGCAGCGCGTCGGCATCGCCCGCGCGCTCGCCACCAAGCCCAAGGTTCTCCTGTCGGACGAGGCGACCTCGGCCCTCGACCCGGAGACCACCCGGTCGATCCTCGACCTGCTCGGCCGCATCAACGACGAGCTCGGCCTGACCATCCTGCTCATCACCCACGAGATGGCGGTGATCCGCAACATCGCCCGCGAGGTCGCGGTGATCGAAGGCGGGCGCATCGTCGAGCAGGGCGACGTGTTCGAGGTCTTCACCCGGCCGCAGCATGAGGTGACCCGCTCCTTCCTGGCCGACGAGTCCGGCCGCGCGCTGCCACCCTACGTGCAGAGCCGGCTCAAGGCCGAGGCGACGCCGGGCAGCCAGGCCGTCGTCCGCATCGGCTTCCGCGGCCCGCACGCCACGGATCCGGTTCTCGCGCGGCTCGCCCGCGATCTGAACATCGAGACCAACATCCTGTCGGGCTCGGTGGACGAAATCGCAGGGCGGCCCTTCGGTACCCTCGTGGTCGGCGTACCGGAGCAGGCCCTCGCCACCACGCTCGACTTCCTCAACAAGCACGGTCTCGACACGGAGGTCCTCGGCCATGTCGCCTGAGATGATCCGCCTCATCGCCAATTCCACCGGCGAAACCCTCTACATGGTCGCGGTCGCGGCCCTGATCGCCACTCTGTTCGGCCTTCCGCTCGGCGTGTTCCTCGCCACCTCCGGCAAGGGTGAGCTGTTCGCCGCCCCCTGGGTGAACCGCGTGCTCGGCGTCGTGGTCAACGCCACCCGCTCGACGCCCTTCATCATCCTGGTCGTCGCGATCATCCCCTTTACGCGCCTGATCGCCGGCACCTCCATCGGCACCAATGCGGCCATCGTGCCGCTGACCATCGCAGCCACGCCCTTCATCGCGCGCCTCATCGAAGGTGCGATCCGTGAGGTGGATCAGGGGCTGATTGAGGCAGCGCGCGCCTTCGGAGCAAGCCCGATCCAGATCGTGCGCAAGGTGCTGATCCCGGAGGCCCTGCCCGGGATCGTGCTCGGCCTCACGCTCGCGGTCGTGTCGCTCCTCGGCTTCTCGGCCATGGTGGGCGCAGTCGGCGGCGGCGGCCTCGGCGACCTCGGCATCCGCTACGGCTATCAGCGCTTCATGCCCGAGATGATGCTCGCCGTCGTGGTCGTGCTCATTGTCCTCGTCCAGGCCGTACAGAGCATCGGCGACCGCCTCGCCCGCCGTCTCAACAAGCGCATCCGCCACGCCTGATCTTTACCAAGAACATCGTTCAAGGAGTATCCGATGTCCCTCAAGAAACTGGGCCTCGCCGCCCTCTTCTCGCTCGCCGCCCTGCCGGCTCTCGCGCAGCAGACGCAGACCATCCGCATCGGCGCTACGCCCGGCCCGCATGCGCAGATCCTCGAAGCCGTGAAGCCCATTGCGGCGAAGAAGGGCCTCGACCTTAAGATCGTCGAGTTCTCCGACTACGTGGTGCCGAACACGGCTCTGGCTGGCGGCGACATCGAGGCGAACTCGTTCCAGAACCAGCCCTATCTCGACAACCAGGTGGCCGACCGTGGCTTCAAGATCGAGAGCGTCGCGCTCACCGTGAACTTCCCGATTGGGATCTACTCGAAGAAGCACAAGAGCCTCGACGCTCTCCCGAACGGCGCAACCATTTCGATTCCGAACGATCCGACCAATGGCGGCCGCGCCTTGATCCTTCTGCAGGACAAGGGGCTGATCAAGCTGAAGGAAGGCACCGGCTACAAGCCGACGCCGCTCGATGTCACGGACAACCCGAAGAAGATCAAGTTCGTCGAGATCGAAGCCGCCCAAGGGCCGCGCGTGCTCGATGACGTGGATGCCTCGATCATCAACACCAATTATGCGACCTCCGGCGGTCTCGATCCGGTGAAGGACCCCATCGCCCGTGAGAACCCGAAAGGGCCTTACGTGAACATCATCGCAGTGCGCAGCGAAGACAAGGACAAGCCCTGGGTGAAAGCTCTCGTCGAATCCTATCACACCCCCGAGGTGAAGAAGTTCATCGAGGAGACGTTCAAGGGCTCCGTGCTGACCAGCTGGTAAGCGACACATCCTCCACACATCAAGGCCGGGCCTCATGCCCGGCCTTTTTGTTGTTCGCCGTCGATCGAATGAATCCGCACTCGACCAAAGCCTCCTTGACAAAAAAGCCGGCTAAGCTTCCACATCGCAGAGTTCCTTGAAGCACAAAGCGAGCCGGGCCGATGCAGCCCGGCATACGGGAGGAAATCTCATGCGACTGTCATGGCTGGGCCTGGCCCTCACGACGACCCTCTGCGCATCCCCTCTGGCCGCTCAGGCCCAGGCGCCAATCACCATCTACTGCTCCATCCTCGAGGAGCAGTGCCGCGTCGGCGTCGCGGCCTTCGAGAAGGCGACCGGCGCGAAGGCCACGATGGTGCGCAAGAGCACCGGCGAGACCCTGGCGCAGATCCGGGCCGAGGCCTCGAATCCGCGTGCTGACGTGTGGTGGGGCGGTCCGGGCGATTCCCATATCCAGGCGGCCGAGGAAGGGCTAACGGTCGAATACAAGTCGCCCGAACTGCCGGAGCTGCACGATTGGGCGCAGCGCTTCGCCGAGCAGGCCGGCTACCGCGCGACGGGAACTTATCTCGGCGCCCTCGGCATCGGCTACAACACGAAGGTGCTCGAAAGCCGCGGCCTGCCAGAGCCGAAATGCTGGGCGGATCTGCTCGATCCGAAATACCGCGACGAGGTGCAGGTCTCGGATCCGAACTCCTCCGGCACCGCCTATGTCTTCCTGGCCTCGCTGGTTCAGCTGATGGGTGAGGACAAGGCCTTCGACTACATGAAAAGCCTGCACAAGAACGTCAATCAATACACCAAGTCTGGCGCGGCCCCGGTCAAGGCCGTGGCGTTGGGCGAAACCGGAATCGCCATCGCGTTCATGCACGACATGGTGACGATGATCGCCGAAGGTGCCCCGGTCAAAACGCTCGCTCCCTGCGAGGGCACGGGCTACGAGACCGGCTCCATCTCCGTCGTGAAGGGCGGCAAGAACACGGAAACGGCGCAGAAGTTCGTCGATTGGGCGCTCTCGGCCGAAGCGCAGAAGCTCGTGGGCGCGGACCTGAAGATCTACTCCATCGCGTCCAACAAGAACGCGCCGGTTTCACCGGATGCGCCGAAGCTCTCGGAGATGAAGCTGATCAACTACGACACGGCCAAATACGGCTCCGTGGCGGAGCGGACGCGCCTGCTCAAGAAGTGGGACGCCGAGGTCAAGTCGGCTCCTAAATAGAGCCGATCTTACGAACCCTCTCGAAGGGCCGGGCGGCATGGCCCGGCCCTTTCATTTCTGGCGCGGCTCCTTGAGGCTGTTGCCGGCGGAGACGAGTTTCCCCTCCCGCTTCGCCGTGACCGCTTCCAGCAGCGTCCAGGCGGCGTTACGCACCTCATCCTGCACGGCCTGATCCCGGTCGAGTTCCTCGTGGCTGGTGGCGTAGGGCTTCCAATAACCGATATAGCGCTCGAATTCCGCCGCTCCTCCGGCGGGCTCGAGATCCATGGCGCGCAGCCAGTCGGACAGGCTGCGGCGGACGCCGCCTGCGCCCTCCGCATCGCCGTGGACGATGACGGAGAAGATCCGCCCCTCCAGGTGCTTGGGATAATCCCAGCCTTTCAACTCGAGACCTTTCGCGAGATCCGTCTCCTTGCCCTGCGTCGACGTCGGATCAGGATTGCCGCCATCGGCGCAGACGAGCCGGTCCATCATCAGCTTCAGGGGCGAGGTGACCTGATACCAGTTCACAGGCGTGATGATCATGACCCCGTGGGCCTCGACCCATTTCGGGTAGATGTCGTTCATCCAGTCCTGCGTCTGTCCGAGCGAATAGTTGGGGTAGCAGGAACAAGGCCAGTGGCACAAAGCGGCCGCCGTGGAGAAGCAGGCCTTGCAGGGATGGATATGGCGGCCGTACTCCGCCGTGAGACGGCTCAGCTCCAGCACTTCGACCTCGGTGTTTCCGGCGCTGGCGAGAACCTCGCGGGCGATCTCCACGAGACGATAGCTCTTGGACATCTCGCCTGGACAGGTGTGTTCGCTGCGCGACGAGGCCGAGATCAGGAGAAACCGGGATGGAGCCTTCGGATCCTCGTGCCGCTTCTGCGCGAGGTCGATCGCCTCCCTGGCGGCGATCCAGTCGACCGCGAGATCGTAATCCGGATCCGCGAAGCCCGGGCCGGCCTTGCGGGTCTTGGGGCTTTTCCTGTGATGGCTGTAGGCATCCCAGGCCGCATCGGCGATCCGCTGAAGCTCGCCGGCCAGCGGCTCGTAGGCGGGGTCCTGAAACTGCTGGAGAAAGCGCTTGCGGAACTCGGCCTGATCGAGGGTCGGATCGGGCGTACCCTTCCGGGCTTCTGGAACGGACAATGCGAGCTCCTGCATCGAGAGAAGATGTGCCAAGCTTGCAACGCGGGGTCGCTATGCCGGTTCCGGCATGGCGCCGGACCGAGGCGATCACTATTTGATGATTCCCAACCCGAAGCATCGGGCCCGACAGTGGATTGCGCTTTCGGGATCCTATGCGATGCTTCACTCATTGAACAGAGCATCGTCCTTGCGGGAAAGTGGACCTGGTTTTCCGCGCGATGCGCCAGCCGACTTCTCCCGCCGCACCATCAATGGAGCCGTCTATGCCGACCATACCCACTGTCCGCCTGAATGATGGAATCGCCATGCCGCAACTCGGCTACGGCGTCTGGCGGGTCTCCAACGAGGAAGCCGCGAGCGTTGTCGGCGAAGCCATCAAGGCCGGATACCGCTCCATCGATACGGCCACCATCTACGGCAACGAAGAAGGCGTGGGGCAGGCCATCAAGGCCGCGCCCGTCTCGCGCGAGGAGCTCTTCATCACCACGAAGGTGTGGAACGACCGTCACGGCTACGACAACACCCTCCGGGCCTTCGACGAGAGCCTCGCGCGCCTCGGGCTCGATCATGTCGATCTCTATCTCATTCACTGGCCGGTCGCAGGCAGCGAAGCCTATCTCGACACGTGGCGCGCGCTGATCCAGCTGAAGCAGGATGGCCGCGCGAAATCCATCGGCGTGTCGAACTTCATGGTGCCGCATCTGCAGCGGCTGATCGGCGAGACCGGCGTGACGCCGTCCGTCAACCAGATCGAACTGCATCCGGGCTTCCAGCAGAAGGAACTGCGCGAGTTCCATGCCGCGAACGGAATCGCCACCGAGGCCTGGAGCCCGCTCGGCCAGGGAACGATCCTGGAGAACGAAGAGCTCGTCGCCCTGGCGCGCAAGTACGACAAAACGCCGGCTCAGGTCATTCTTCGGTGGCATCTGGACAACGGGTTCATCGCAATCCCGAAGTCCGTCACGCCGTCCCGCATCCGCGAGAACCTCGACATCTTCGATTTCTCTCTGGATGCGGATGCGATGCGCGCGATCGCCGGTCTCGACGATGCCTCCGGCCGCGTCGGTCCCGACCCGGCCGTGTTCGGCTGACGGATACGACGAACGCTACAGGCGGCCCTTCGCGGGGTCGCCTGCAGTCTCGAACTGCTTATAGATCGCTTCGGCGATGGGCAGGAGCTGCGCGCGGTCGGCTTTCGCCGTGACCACGTAGGACAGGCCGTTCTCGATCCAGGAGAACGCCGAGACGCCGTCCCGCTCCTCGAACTGGAACGACGTCTGCGCATCATCGCCCGAGCGCGCGTAGAGCGTCAGGCGGTTTCCGCCTCCGTTCTCGTACATGAAGAGCGCCGCCGCCTCCCCGCTGTCGGGCAACAGCCGCCCGCCGATGAGGCGGTAACCCTGGGCGTTCAGGTTCGGCGCCGTCAGCGGCTTGCCCACGCGGCGCGAGAGCCATTGCACGAGATGCGCCTCCTGCTCGGCGGGAACCTCCACGGGGTGCAGCCGCTCGCTGACATAGATGCGATGCGCCGCGATGGCGTTGTCGGCAACGCTCACGGCCTCTGCCTGCCTCTGCGCGCGTGACGCCCACCAGACGCCGCCCCAGGCTCCCAGGACGCCCCCGATGGCGAGCCACGTCAGAACGGCGGCGAATGCCGCGGGACGCCACAGCGGGGAGCGGCGGCGCGCCGCCACGAGATTGGCGACGCGCAGGCGCGAGGGAATCGGCTCCCGTGCCTTGAAGGCCAGTCGCGCACGCAGGGCTTCACGGAGCTCGATCTCGCGTTCGACCTGTTCGGCCGTCGCAGGGTGCTCGGCGAGATACGCCTTCACCGCCTCGCGTCGCGGCGGCGGGAGCCTTCCGTCCACGAAGGCCTGCAGGTCGTCTTCTCCGATGGGTCGCTCGCCCGTCACTTCACTCTCCTCAAGACGGCGCTGCGCCCGTTCTCCATGAATTCCCTCAGGCGCGCCCGCGCGCGGCTCAGGCGGGACATCACCGTGCCGAGCGGAATGCCCAGCACCTGCGCGGCCTGCTCGTAGGACAGGTCCTCGACGCCGATCAGCAGCAGGATGGAGCGCTGCTCCTCGGGCAGAGCATCGAGCCCCCTCAGAACGTCGTGAAGGCCCGCATGGCTTTCAGGGCTCATGTCGGGCGCCTGAACGTCGTTCAGCGCCTCCTCTCCCACATGCATTCCACGCACCTTGCGCTGGCGCAGGGCGTTGATGAACAGGTTGCGCTGGATCGCGAAGAGCCAGGCCCGCAGATCGCCGTCGCGCCGCTGGTGCCAGCGGCTGATGGCGCGTTCCAGGGTATCCTGGACGAGATCGTCCGCCGCCTCGTCGTCGCGCAGAAGGGCCCAGGCATAGCGGCGCAGGCCCGGAATCTGCGGTTCGAGAAGGGTCGCGATCTCGTCCAAGGTCAAGTCTCGGTTGGCGGCATCATTGAACGATGAACCGGGACATCCGGCAACATTTACGGCGTCGCGACATGCCAGACATTGTTGACGCCGTCCCCAGTGACCTCGCCGGGCTTGGTGTCCTTGACCCAGAGATAGAGCGGCTTGCCCTTGTAGGCCCATTGCTTGGAGCCGTCGTCGCGTGTCACCACGCTCCAGTCGCCCGAGGCGGCGGCACCGCCAGCGGCCATGAGAGGCGGCCAGTTCTGCGCGCATTGGCCGTTGCAGGCGGACTTCCCGGCCGAGTCGCGGTCGAAGGTATAGAGGGTCATGCCCTTGGCATCGACGAGAGCCTTGCCCTTGCTCGTATCCGCCACCTTCGCGGGGGCGGCGGTCTGGGCGAGGGCGGCGGATGCGGCGATCAGGGCTCCGGCCAGAATGGCCGGACGCAGAAGCGGCTTCATGGGTGTCCTCCTTGAGGTCGACGATGACCACGTCTCAGAGACACGCCACACCCGGCCTTATTCCCGGACCCGAGCCTTTTTTACCGTCCCATCGCGTTGAAGCCGCTCTCGTCGATGGGCTCGCGCAGCTCGATGCGATGGCGGCCATTGTCGCGGACCTGCGCCGTCCGGAAGCGTCCGTCGAGCTCGTCCTCGGGGGCTTGAAGGATGTCGACTCCGGCCTTGCGCAGGCGAGAAACCTCCTTGTCCACATCGGGGACGAGAAGACTGATCACCGGCAGCCGCGTGACCGCGACGTCGCCCGTGGCGCCAGGATCCTGATCCTGCTGCAGCAGGTGATCGACCTCGGTCACTTCCAGGAGGAAGCCGCTGCGCTCCAGAACGGCCCTGCGCCCCTGGACGAAGTTCTCCGAGCCGATCAACCGGAACCCGAGCTTGTCCTGATACCAGCTCAAGGTCTCGTCGAAGTCCGGCGTTCGGATCGAAGTCGAGCTGGGCCGCGAGACCGGAGACGGCTGCGCCTGAACCGAAGACAGGCTCGGGATGACGGCCGCAGCGAGGATGAGACCCAGGCTGGCCAGAATGCTGCGCAGCGATCTGGTGGAGAGTGAGCAACAGCGTTTCACCGGAGATCCCTCGTCGGCTGGAACTTAGCCGTCTTCTCTCATGAACGCCCTGCGGTCCAGATCGTTCGTAAAAGCTCAGGTATGCTCGGAGGGCATCAGCTTCAGCAGCAGGGCCGCCAGCTGCTCCGCCTCCCCTTCGGAGAGCTTCCCGCCGACGGAGCGGCTGATGGCCGGTCCGTAGACGCCCCACATGCGCCGCTGGAGCGCCCGCCCCTCCTCCGTGATCTCGACAAGCTGGCGCCGCCTGTCTCCGGGAAACGGAATGCGGCGCACGAGACCGTCCGTCTCCAGCCGGTCGAGGAGACGGGACAGGTTGTACTGCTCGAAGAGCACCGCATCCTCGATCTCCCGCGGCGAGGCCCGTCCGTCAGGCCGGCGCTTCAGGTGCAGGAGAACATCGTACCAGGTCAGGGGCGGGAAACCGGCACCTTTCATGTCCGCCTCGATCCGGCCGACCACCTCCCGCTGCGCCCTGATCAGGCGGACCCAGGCATCGGTCACGGCATCCGACGGTTCCTGCACTTCTTGCGCCACGGCAAAGCCTCTCATGCTTCTATGCAATTGCATCATGTTTGACATTTCGATGCAAGTGCATATGAATATTCATGCAGATGCATGAAATTGTTCACCCGCTGCCAAGGACCGTCCCATGAAGCTCTACTACACCCCCGGCGCCTGCTCGCTCGCTCCGCACATCGTGGCCCGTGAGGCCGGCCTGCCCGTCACCCTCGTGAAGGTCGACCTCGCGAAGCATCTCACCGAGACCGGCGAGAACTTCCGCGCCATCAACCCCAAGGGGTATGTGCCGGCCATCGCCCTGCAGGACGGCTCCCTGCTCACCGAGGCAGCTGCGATCATCCAGTATCTCGCCGACCAGCAGCCCGGCACGGGCCTTGCCCCGGCGAACGGCACCACGGAGCGCTACCGCCTGATCGAGTGGCTCACCTTCATCAGCTCCGAGATCCACAAGGGCTTCGGCCCACTCTGGAACCCCTCCACGCCGGATGCCACGAAGGCGGCCACGAAGGACCGTCTCGCCACCCGCTTCGCCTATCTTGACGAAGTCCTGGGCAAGCAGCCCTTCCTGATGGGCGAGACCTTCACGATCGCCGACGCCTATCTCTTCACGGTCGTGAACTGGACGAACTTCCACGCCATCGACATCTCGTCCTTCAAGAACCTGAGCGCCTTCATGGCCCGCGTGGCCGAGCGTCCCAAGGTGCAGGAAGCGCTCGTGGCCGAAGGCCTGAAGCAGGCGGCGTAAGTTTTTAGCGAAAGCCCAAATGAAAAGGCCCCGGAGGAAACTCCGGGGCT
The DNA here is from genome assembly GCF_024519725.1 of Microvirga sp. Mcv34. Lineage (GTDB taxonomy): Bacteria > Pseudomonadota > Alphaproteobacteria > Rhizobiales > Beijerinckiaceae > Microvirga. The sequence goes on from NZ_JALJRK010000005.1 coordinate 174,779, forward strand.
TTTTGATGTGAGCACGGTCTGGTCAGGGTCACATGATGAAGATGTCATCCGCCATCAGCAGCGTCCCTGCCTTCAACTGGGCGAACTTGATCGCGGCGTATTTCGTGCCCGTGCCGTCCGCATCGTAGGACAGGGTGCCGGTCTTGTCGTTGTAGATGATGCGGTCGCTTCTGTCGTGCGCCTGTGCGCCGATCCAGAACGCACCCTTGGTCAGCATGCCCTTCTGGATCTTCGCGAACACTGCCTTCGACAGGCTGATCGAGTCGTCGGCGTGCTCGAAATCCGTAATCAGGTCCACGTTCTTCGCACCCAGCTTGCCGCTGAACGCAAACGTGTCCTGCCCGTCGCCGCCGGTCAGCGTGTCGTTGCCGAGGCCGCCGTTGAGATAATCGTGGCCGCTTTCGCCCGCGAAGTTGTCCGCCTTCTTGCCGCCACGGAAGGAGAGATTCTTGGCAGGAGTTAGGATGACTGGCGAAGGCGCAACGGCGGGAAGAGGAGCGGAGGCATCCACGGGCATGGACGGCGTCCCCGGCGTCGGAACGAATGGTCCTGTCGGATTGGGAGCCGGTGTCGTTGGAGCGGGCGCGGACGCGACCGTCGGCAACGTGAAGATCATGTCGTTGAAGAGTGCGAACTCGACGCCAGTGAGCACATCAACGCTATCACCAGGAAAGCGCGAGTCTACGATGGTTACGGTGCCATTTACATTAAGGGACACTTCATAATCGGAGAACCGGCCCGATAATACGGCGATATCCGTGCCAGCCCCACCGATGAGAGTATCGTTTCCTGACCCACCGTTGAGAATGTCATTGCCACCCTGACCGTCAAGCATGTCATGACCGGCAGCACCCACGAGTATGTTAGCGACGTCGTTGCCGATGAACCTGTCATTGTCCGCGTTGCCGATCAGGTTCTCGATGTTTCGAACCGTGTACCATGCGATATGGCCAACGTTGTTGACCTGCTGCTCCCCGGTGTTTCTCAGAGTCTGACTCAGAAAGACGGGTTTGATTTCAGGGTCTTGCGAGCCGCCTCGTCAGCATCCGGATATGGGCGATAAAGGTCCAGGCGACGGCACTCTCGATAGAGGCTTCAAAGTCCTTGGCCAGATGACGGCAGCGTCCAATCCAGGCGAATGTCCGCTCCACAACCCACCGGCACTTGAGCACCTTAAAGCCTTTGGCCGCATCCGAGCGTTTGATGATCTCGATCGTCCAGCGTCCGAGAGTGGCGATCGCGTCGCGCAACTTGTCGCCCGCATAGCCGCCATCGGCAAAGACATGGCGCAGCCAGGGATACAGCGCCCGGATGGAGGTGAGCACCTCCACCGCACCATCCCGGTCCTGGATGTCGGCGGTATGGACCCTCAGCCCGACCAGATGGCCTTGCGTGTCGGTGATGATGTGGCGCTTGCGCCCCTTGATCTTCTTGCCGGCATCAAAGCCGCGCGGACCGCCGCTTTCCGTGGTCTTGACCGACTGGCTGTCAATCACGCCGGCCGAGGGGCTCACGTCACGGCCGTCCTTCTCGCGCGAGGCCGCCACGAGAGCATGGTTGATCCGCTCGAAGGTGCCGTCCCGTGACCAGGCATAGAAATAGCCCTGCACGGTCGAATACGGCGGAAACTCCTTGGGCAACTGGCGCCACTGGCAACCGGTCGAGGCGAGATAGAGGATGGCCTCGACCACGGCCCGCAGGCAGGTGATGCGAGGACGCCCGATCTGCCGGGCGGCGGGCATGAAGGGTTCGATCAGCGCCCATTCGGCATCGGTGAGGTTGCTTGCATAGCGCAGCCCGTCTCGCCGATACTGTCGGCGAGTGGCCTCGGTCCAAACCATCGTGAACTCCATCGAATCTTCGCAAATCCGACGGAATCACAGGGGCTTGAGGCCACTCAACCTTTTTCAGTCAGTCTCTCAGATCGATGGAAATCGGAACGCCATACTGATAATTCTCCCAGGCAAATTTCAGCATATCGATGCCCTCGCCGCCATCGATGAAGTTATGACCGCCGTCACCATAGAACGTTTCTGAACCGTCACCGCCATAGGCGATATCGTCGCCTTTGCCGAGGTTGATGACGCCGCTGACCGTTCCGCCTCGGCCGTCGTAAACGTCCTTGCCATCGAAAAGGAAGATATCTCCGCCGATATGCCCCTGGTTCCTGATGATTGTTTGACCGTGTGAAACTCCGAAAATGGCCTCGTTGACTCCGGCTCCGCTTTTGATGATGCCAGTATTGTTGATGGCGAGTTTTGCGTCTTGGCTGTAAAGAAATCCGAACTCTAAGGCAGCGCCGGCACCTTCTATGGTGCCGGAATTGTTGATGACGATATGAGGAATCTCGGTCGCAGCGCTACCTATCGGTCTCCACTCAATACCAACATTATCACCTTTGATGAGACCCAAATTCGTGATGATTGCCTGAAAACTCTCAATCGAAACTCCGGCGCCCCCTCCCCAAATGTTGCCCGCATTGGATAGGACATTGGCTCCATCCCCCTCCTGACCCCAGGTAAATTCAACACCAAACCGCAAACCCGATAGGATGCCTGCAGCTCCGATCGTTGCCACGCCATGTGTAGAAACTGCCGTTGAATGTGCAGAGACCGTTCCGTCAATGAAGAGAGTAGTGTTACTTCCACCGTTGATGCCATTGGCCCTAAAGCCAAAGGCTTCAATAGAGGCACCTTGGGAGAGAATGACGGTATCGCCTCTCACGAGGTCGAGGGCGTGGTCATAACTATCGTGAGTGGGCGGCAGCGGCCGCGTTTGATCGATCACATAAATAGTCATGAGAGCACCTATCAGATAAGCTCCATATCGTTATTATATTTCATATAACTTGACAACTTTGGACAAAAAAAGCCCCGGAGTTTCCTCCGGGGCTTCTTTATTTCTACTGAAGCGTAGGACTTAGAAGTCCATGCCGCCCATGCCGCCCATGCCGCCGCCCGGCATGGCCGGAGCGGATTCGCGCTTGGGGGCCTCGGCGACCATGGCTTCGGTCGTGACGAGCAGTCCGGCCACGGAAGCCGCGTCCTGCAGAGCCGTGCGGACGACCTTCGCCGGGTCGACGATGCCGGCCTGGAGCATGTCCACGAACTCTTCCGTCTGGGCGTTGAAGCCGAAGGTGTCGGACTTCGCGTTGTCGTTGATCTTGCCGACGACGATCGAGCCTTCCACGCCGGCGTTCTCGGCGATCTGGCGGATCGGAGCCTCGAGGGCGCGCAGCACGATCTTGATGCCGGCCTGAACGTCCGGGTTGTCGGTCGTGAGCTTCGCAACGGCGCCCTTGGCGCGCAGGAGAGCCGTTCCGCCGCCGGGGACGATGCCTTCTTCCACCGCAGCGCGGGTGGCGTTCAGGGCGTCATCAACGCGGTCCTTCTTCTCCTTCACCTCGACCTCGGTCGCGCCGCCGACGCGGATCACCGCGACGCCGCCTGCGAGCTTGGCCAGACGCTCCTGGAGCTTCTCACGGTCGTAGTCCGAGGTGGTCTCCTCGATCTGCGCCTTGATCTGCGACACGCGGGCCTCGATGTCGGCCTTCTGGCCGGCGCCGTCGATGATTGTGGTGTTCTCCTTCTCGATGCGAACGCGCTTGGCGCGGCCGAGCATCGGGAGCTGAACGGTCTCAAGCTTGATGCCGAGGTCTTCGGAGATCGTCTGACCGGCGGTCAGGACGGCGATGTCCTCGAGCATGGCCTTGCGGCGGTCGCCGAAGCCCGGAGCCTTCACGGCGGCGATCTTCAGACCGCCACGGAGCTTGTTGACCACGAGGGTGGCGAGCGCCTCGCCTTCCACGTCCTCGGCGATGATGAGGAGCGGCTTGCCGGTCTGCACCACGGATTCGAGAACCGGCAGCATCGCCTGGAGGCCGGAAAGCTTCTTCTCGTGGATGAGGATGTAGGGATCCTCGAGCTCGGCCACCATCTTCTCGGCGTTCGTGATGAAGTACGGCGAGAGATAGCCGCGGTCGAACTGCATGCCTTCCACGACTTCGAGCTCGGTTTCGAGCGACTTCGCCTCTTCGACGGTGAGCACGCCTTCATTGCCGACCTTCTGCATGGCTTCCGCCAGCATGCGGCCGACCTCGGCATCACCGTTCGCCGAAATGGTGCCGACCTGGGCGATCTCGTCGTTGGAGGTCACCTTCTTGGCGTTCCTCCTGAGATCCGCCACCACGGCCTCGACGGCCATGTCGACGCCGCGCTTGAGGTCCATCGGGTTCATGCCGGCGGCCACCGCCTTGGCGCCCTCG
>NZ_JALJRK010000060.1 GCF_024519725.1 Microvirga sp. Mcv34
GCCGTGAAAACCGTGGACCTGTCGAAGAGCGAGGTCCGTGACTGGCAGACACTCCTCGGCGACGGCTCGGTCCGGCGCCTGTCGCTCACCGTCGGTGAGGTCAACGAGGCCTACGCCAAGGCCGGCAACCAGGAGGCGGCCAGCAACGCCGAAACGAATGATCCCGCCGACACCTTCATCGACCTCTATGTCGCCCCCGTCAGCGTGCCCACCATCGGGCGCAGCCTGCTCGGCGACGCCGCCTACGAGCAGCTCAAAGCTCGATTGAAGCCGGACCAGCAGGCCATCGTGGTGGCCGGCGAGGGCGCCTACTCGTTCAAGGGCTCAGGCTACGTGCGCGGCGGCATCTTCGACCGCATTGAGCTGCTGCAGGAAGGCCAGAGCACCCGCTTCCGCGACCGCAACCATACGCGGCTTGGGGATCTGGCTGCGGCGGGGGCGCCGGCCCTGCGCGAGATCGCCCTGTTCGTGGTGCCCGAAGACTTCAAGCTCGACCTCACCGAGCCCTGGCAGCTGCAGCTGCTCGTGCAGCGCAACGTCGGCGCACGTGACAAGGCCTTCCTGACCTACAATCTCGAATACACCCTGCCGGATCAGTACCTGCGGATCGAGCAGCCCCCTGCCCCGCCCGCGGCGCCGGCTCCACCCCAGGCGCAGGCGCAGGGCCAGGCCAGTCCGGCTCCAGCGGCTTCGGGTGAACCGTCGTTGAACGACGCTGACGCGCTCGCGGCCGGTGAAGTCGAGGAGCCGCTCTGGCTCAAGATCTGGAAGACCAACACCGTCTCCATCGGGATTACCGTGTTTGCCCTGCTGGTCCTCACGGCGATCTTCTTCTTCCAGGATGCGCTGGTGCGCCGCCCTGCGGTCTACGTCTGGGTCCGCCGCGCCTATCTCACCTTCACGTTGGTATGGCTCGGATGGTACGCCAACGCGCAGCTCTCGGTCGTGAATGTCCTGACCTTCACCAACTCGCTCATCACAGACTTCAACTGGGAATTCTTCCTGGCGGCCCCGCTGATCTTCATCCTGTGGGCGGCGGTCGCGGCGGGGGTG
>NZ_JALJRK010000061.1 GCF_024519725.1 Microvirga sp. Mcv34
TGGCCGCACCCTGCGCATCGGCTCGTGCCAGGATGATCGCGATCTCCTCTCCGCCGTAGCGGGCGATGAGATCTCCTGGGCCGGGCGTCAGGCTTTGGAGGGCGGCCGCGACCGCCCGGAGGCAATCGTCACCCACCAGATGGCCATAGGCGTCATTGAAGCCCTTGAAGTGATCAATGTCGAGGAGGAGGAGCGACATCTGGGTCTTCTCGCGAACCGTGCGGCGCCATTCCCAGGCCAGCGCTTCATCGAACGAGCGGCGGTTAGCGAGGCCGGTCAGGCCATCCTTCGTCGCCATCGCGGTCAGTTGATCCTCCAGCGCCTTGCGCGCGCTCACGTCCCGCATCACCACGGCCCGGTCGCCGGGCTGGCCGAGGGCATGGTCGCCGATGGGCCGGGACGTGACCTCAACCCACACCAAGCTCCCATCGCCGCAAATGGCCCGGACCGTGACGGTCGAGCTGTCAACCTCCCCGGCCACCAGACGCGCCGTCGCGGCGGCGATGACCGGCAAATCCTCAGGACAGACGAACTCGCGCACAGGATGTCCGGTGATCTCGGACACGGGCCGACGAAACATTCTTTCCGCCGACGGCGAGATATAGCTGAAGGTCATGTCCGCCCCGACGCGGGCGATGACATCAGTGCAGTATTCGGCCAGCAGGCGCAGCTCCGCCTCCGCCGTCATGCCGTGCCGATCTGAGATCCCACCATCTGCCATCTCGGCCCCACCTCGTGCGCTCCACAGGTGCCGGCTCATATCATGGCAACACCAACTCCCAAAGATTTTCAGCCGGTGACCCTGTCAGCTCCACAAGCGCAGGCACCGTCGACACAGGCCTTGTCGGAACTTGGCTGACCGGTGCCGAATTGTCGCGACCGGCGCCACGGATCCGGGCTGCTCCGGGTGGAATTTTCGCCCTGCGGCCGGAACATGGGTGTCCGCCCGATGTTGGGACCCATGTTGCGTGGGATCCTGCCCTGGTGCCACTGTCGGCCTGGGTGTTCCTGTCTTGTTGCGTTCTTCAAGCCATTTTCAAGGAGACGATGATGGGTCAGGCGATCCGGCGGAAGGTGCTTGTGGTCGAGGATGAGGCGGAGCTGCGCCACCTGGCCGCGACGGTGATCGAGGAGACCGATCTGGAGGTCGTCGAGGTGGAGACCGCCGATGCGGCGTTGGCCTTCCTGCAGGACCATGCCGACGAGGTGGTGATGGTCTTCACCGACGTGACCCTGCCGGGCAGGGCGGACGGCGTTGACCTCACGCTCGCCTGCGCGGCGCGCTGGCCCCACATCCGGGTGCTCGTCACCTCCGGGCGTGTGCGGTTGCCGAAGGACGGATTGCCAAAGACGGCGCGCTTCATGCCCAAGCCGTGGCGGGCGCTGGACGTCCTGGTGGCGGTCGACAAGGCGGCCCGTGGCGCTGGGATCCCGACGACGGTCGCACGGCGTCAATGACCAGGATGGGATGAACCTGCGACCAACGGTGATCAGGGCAATCCCTTAGTTTCGGGGACGGACCCGACGGCGTAACGCCTGGGGCGAAAGGCGTGCCACACGGATGCCGACCTGGCCCGTGATGCTGCATCCCAGGAGGTCATCCCATGACGGACACATTGAGCGACACGACCATTCACCTCGTGAAGGCCACCGTTCCCGCACTTCAGGAGCATGGGCTGGCGGTCACGAAGCGCATGTATGAGCGCATGTTCCAGAACACGGAGATCCGCGACCTCTTCAACCAGTCGCACCATGGCGAGACAGGCTCCCAGCCCAAGGCCCTGGCGTCGGCCATCCTCGCCTATGCCCAAAACATCGACAATCTCGGCGCGCTGGCACCGGCCGTCGAGCGGATCGCGCAGAAGCACGTGGGGCTGACCATCCTGCCCGAGCACTACCCGCATGTCGCCGAGGCGCTGCTCGGCGCGATCAAGGACGTGCTCGGGGATGCCGCCACGGACGAGATCCTTGCCGCCTGGGGCGAGGCCTACTGGTTCCTGGCGCACGTGCTGATCGGACGTGAGAAGGCCATCTACGCCAGCCTGGCCGCCGCGCCTGGCGGCTGGAACGGCTGGCGCGCCTTCCGGATCGAGAGCAAGAGCCAAGAGAGCGAGATCATCACCTCCTTCGTGCTGCGGCCCGAGGACGGCGGACCGGTCCTGCGGCACCGGCCCGGCCAGTACCTGACCTTCTGGATCGAGGTGCCGGGCCAGCATCCGCTCAAGCGCAACTACAGCATCTCCAGCGCGCCGAACGGCGAGACCTACCGCATCTCGGTCAAGCGCGAGCCGCAGGGCATCGCATCATCCTGGCTGCACGACAGGACCGAGGTCGGTCAGATCCTGAAGGTGGCGCCGCCCGCGGGCGAGTTCTTCCTCAACGAGGAGTCTCCGAGGCCGGTCGTACTGCTGAGCGGCGGCGTCGGCCTGACGCCGATGATGAGCATGCTGGAGACCATCGCCGCAAGGTATCCCAACAAGGCCGTCCATTACGTGCATGGCACGCTGAACGGCTCGACCCATGCGATGAGGGACCGTGTCCGGTCCCTGGCCGAGGCCTACCCCAACATCCGCGCGACAACCTTCTACGTCGAGCCGCGGCCCGAGGATCGGCTCGGAGATGACTACGATCATGAAGGCCTGGTCACGGTGGACTGGCTGCGGGCGAACACGGCGCTGGACGAGGCCGGCTACTACCTGTGCGGTCCGCGGCCGTTCCTGAAGGCATTCGTGGGCGGACTGGCCCTGGCAGGCGTCCGGTCGAACCGCATCCACTACGAGTTCTTCGGACCGGCCGACGAGATCCTGGCGGCGGCTTGATCCCCACGGTGTCCATCCCAACTTGGGACGGAGGGGATCAAGCCAACGATTGACGAGCCCCCGAAAGGCCATGCCCCGCTTTTTCTTTCATGTCCGCTGCCGCGGCGAGACCCTGAGCCACGATAGCTTGGGCCTCGACTTCCCCGATGCGGTGACGGCTCACAACGAGGCCGTGCGCGCGGCGCGGGACCTCGATGGCGCGTTCGTTGTCCGAGGTCGAAACCCCCATGATTGCACCATCGAGGTCGAGAACGCCGCAGGTGAGCTTGTCTTCAGCGTGTCGTTTGCCGCGATTTTCAATGGGCATGCCAAGCCGTTCGATTCCCATGTCGAGGCCGGGCAGTAAGGGAAACCGTCAGCGGGATCTCCCGCTGGTGAGTTCAAGCCGCCGCGCGCCAGGGCGCACTCACATTCCCGTTCCAAGCAGTCCTACTTGGAGGCCGCCAGCGCACCGGTGATGCCGTCAAGCAGAGCACTGTCCTCCAGGGGCTTTTCCAGCACCAGCCGGAAGCCCGCCCTCAGGGCGCGCTCCTGCAGATAGGGGGAACCTGGTGTGGTGATCAGAATCGCAGGGAGGTCAATGTGATGCTCCCGAAGCCTGCTCACGAGGTCGATGCCGTCCATGCCCGGCATCGTAAGGTCGACGACAAGGCAGCCGGACAAAGGCAGCTCACCATCGGCGAGGAGTTGGGCGCCACTCTCGTAGAGGCGCACCTCCAGGCCTTCCTGCTCCAGGGCGAACTTCAATGACTGCCGGACCGCGGCATCATCGTCGACGACGAGGATCGGTCCTGTGATCGTGGGCATGGCGTCGCCTGATGGTTTGAGAACCGCACAACCTTACGCCGCCGGCACAACGCAAGGGGTTGATCTGCCTCAAGCCCGGAGCCCGTGGTGGCTCAGGAATATCCCGTAGACTTTCAAGAATGCTGCGGATCCGGTAGGCTGCTCCTTCTGCTTCAGGTGTCCTGTCGGATTCGTCGATGCCTGCGTCCCAACCTGCCGGCCAGCGGCTGTGATCCCATTCCCGGCTTCCGTGCTCCTTGGGCTGGAGGCATCGAACCGCTTGAGGCAGCCGCTGGAACGGAAGCGGTTTGGAAGCCGTTGGGTGTCATTGGGAAAGGATGAGAGGATCGTGCCTCGTTTCGTTGACAAGCCGTTCGACTGGGTGGCGATCCTCGCCTTGGCTTCGGGCGCCGCCGTGCTGGTGCCGAGCCTCGCGGCACTCGGCATGACGCTGGTGGCTGTGATCCGCGACCTCGTCTGACAGAGGCTGCGCGCCGCGGTGCCGAACGGGGCCCGAGATGCGGGGACCATCAGCTTTCCGGACGGGCCCGACCTTCGTCGCTCGGATCCTCTTCGAGCAGGACCCGTTCCGCCGCTCCATCCAGATCGTCGTATTGCCCGTTGCGGAGGGACCACAGGAAGGCGGCCAGGCCGGCCAGTCCCATGCCGAGCGCAATGAGGATCAACCACCACATGGAACCCATCCGATCCTCCTCCGGGTGCTCGGCCTCATGCGGCCCTGCGCGCCGGTGACAGCCTCATGGCGTTGGCGACGACGATGATCGAGGACGACGACATCGCGACCGCCGCGACGAGGGGTGTCACATAGCCCAGCACGGCCACCGGCACCGCCAGGGCATTGTAGCCGACTGCCAGGGCAAAGTTCTGGAGGATCAACCGGCGGGACCGGCGTGAGATCCCGAGCGCGTCGCCAACGGCGGACAGGCTCTCGTTCAAGAACACGAAATCCGCGGCATTGCGGCCGATGTCGGCCGCGGTCGCGGGAGCCATGGACACGTAGGCAGCCGACAGGGCGGGTGCGTCGTTCAGGCCGTCCCCGACCATCAGGAGATGTCGGCCTGCGGTCTCATGCGCCGCGACCCGCGCCACCTTGTCCGCGGGCAGGAGCCCTGCCGCGAAGTCACGGATCCCGAGCCTCGACGCCAGGTCCTTGACCACGGCCTCACGGTCGCCCGAGAGGACTTCGACCGTCAGTCCCTGACGCACCAGATTGCCCACCGACTCCCGCGCCTCGCGGCGGACCCGGTCCTCCAGCACGAAAGTCGCCAGCGGTTCGCCATCTCGCGCCAGGACCGAGATCGAGGCGGCTGCGGAGGTGTCCTCAACCCATTGCCCTGCCGCCCATTCCGGCCGGCCGAGCCGGTACGCGGCGTCGCCGAGCCGGGCTTCGAGCCCGAGGCCCGGGACCTCGTCGATCCGGTCGAATGAAGGAACGTCGCCCACCCGTTCCGCCGCGGCTTCGGCAATCGCCCGTGCCGCCGGATGGCGCGAGCCCATAGTCATTCCCAGGGCGGTCCGCAGCGCCGATGGTGCCACCTCGTTCGCGTTGACCAGGGTGGGCTTGCCCAGCGTCAGGGTGCCGGTCTTGTCGAAGGCCACGGCGTCGATCTCGGCCAGGCGCTCCAGGGCGGAGCCGTCCTTGACCATGATCCCGCTCTCGAACAGGCGGCGTGCGGCGACGACCTGCACGATGGGAACCGCTAGGCCCAGTGCGCACGGGCAGGTGATGATCAGGACGGCGATGGCGATGGTGGTGGACGCATGCCAGTCCCCGGTGGCGACCAGCCAGCCCATAAAGGACAGCAGGGCCAGCGTGTGGACGACAGGAGAATAGAGTGCGGAGGCGCGGTCGGCCAGCCGCCGGTACCGGGCCCGCCCGCCCTCGGCCGCCTCCATCATGCGGACCATCTCCGCCAGGAACGAATCCTCCGCCCGTGCGGTGGCCTGGACTGTCAGCGGCCCCGTGAGGTTCATCACGCCCGCTTGGACCACTTCGCCCGGCGCAGCCTTTCGGGGGGCGGTTTCCCCGGAAACGAGGGAGCAGTCGAGCTCGGATGTGCCCTGGTCGACCACGCCGTCGACAGGGATGCGCTCGCCCGCGGCGACGAGCACCGCGGCACCTGGCTCGACCTCGGATACCGGGACGTAGAGCGGCCGCCCGTCCCGGATGACCGTGGCGCCGGCGGGGGCAAGCCGCGCCAGGCCCGCGACGGCGGAACGGGCGCGCTCCCGCATCATGTGGTCGAGCGTGCGGCCAATGAGCAGGAAGAACAGCAGCGAGGTCGCCGCGTCGAAGTAGGCGTGCGGCGCGTTGTGGAGCGTGTCGTAGAGGCTGAGGGCGAAGGCGAGCGACACGCCGATGGAGATCGGCACGTCCATGTTGGTGCGGCCATGCCGCAGCGCGGACCAGGCTGAGGCATAGAAGATCCGGCCGGAGTAGAGGAGGGCCGGAAGGGCGAGCAGGGCCGAGATGAGGTGGAAGGCCTGGCGCGTGCCGGCGTCGGCTCCTGCCCAGACCGACACCGACAGCATCATGATGTTCATCGCGCAGAAGCCTGCGAGCGCAAGTGCCTTGACGAGGCGGGCCAGCTCCGGATCCTTCGCGTCCCGCTCGATGGCGAACAGGTGCGCCTCGTAGCCGATGCCGCGCAGGGCGCCGATCAGGTCGGGCGGTGCTCCGTCGGCGCTGCGCCAGGTGACGGCGACCCGCTTCATGGACAGGTTGACCCGGGCGGCCTCGATGCCGGGCAGCTTCCTCAGCGTCCGCTCGACCGCCGCGATGCAGGCGGCGCAATGGACTCCCGGCACGGAAAGGTCGGTCTGGCGCGCGCCGTCGCCGAGGTCGCGGCTGGCGAGCCGGATCTCGTCCGGCGAGCAACCAGGTTGCCCGGCGCCCCCGAGCGCCACCTGCACGTCGATGGGCGCGCAACAGGTCATCGCCGTCCGCCGACTGGTCGGTCTTGCGGGGGCCGCATCAGCGCATCGCCCGGTAGGCATGCCACGTGGCATGGCCCAGCAGTGGAAAGATGACGATGAAGCCGAGGAAGCCTGTCACGGCGCTGGCCGCGAACAGCGCCAGCACGACGGCGCCCCAGGCGATCATCGGGGTGAGATTGTTCCACACCATGGCCATGCTCGTGCCCATCGCCGTCAGGGCATCCGTGCGCTGGTCCAGCAGCATGGGAATCGAGAACACGCTGATTGCGAACCCGAAGGCCGCGAACAACCCGCCGATGAGCGTGCCGACGATCAGCATCGCCCAGCCGACCGGCGTCGTGAGGAGCATAGCGGCGACCCCGTCAAGTCCGGGGAAGGCCCGGACGCCGAAGAACAGGGCGTACACCAGGACCGCGGCCCGGTTCCAGAGCAGCATCAGCAGGCAGAGCAGCAGTCCGGTGTAGAAGATCTGCGCCCCGGCCTGCGGCCGCACGAGCAGCATGGTGCGCAGCGTCGGCTGCTCGCCGGCCTCCAGAGCGCGGCTCTTCTCGTAGAGGCCGATGGCCAGCACGGGCGCCACGATCATGTAGCCGGCGATGGCGGGGAACAGGATGTAATCCCGCCCTGAGGCGATCAGCGCCCAGGCGAGGAGGGCGGTGATCACGAAGACGGCGACGCCATAGGCCAGGCTGAGGCCCGGCCGGACCAGCAGGTCGCGCCAGCCCGCCCGCAGCCAGTCGAGCGCAGCCTGCGCCGGCAGGTGGCGCTGCCGCGCCGGATTGCGCGTCTCATCGATGCTGGAGGTCTCGCTCAAAAGGCCGTAGGACTCGTCCGCTTCGCTCATCTGCCTTCCCCAAAATCGTGCATCGCTCGATCTTCCTCAGCAGGCGGGCTTCGCCGCCCGGTACGCGCCGGCCTGGGAGCCAGCCTCCTTCAGGTGGGCGACGCAGTCGGGCTGGGAGGCCACCGCGACGTAGACAAGATGCGCGTTGGCAGCAACCACGACGAGCAGCACAGCGGCCGCCAGGAACCAGGACAGCAAGGGCCACCTGGTCCGCTTTGCCACGGGACCGGCCGTCATCGCTTCGCGTCCCTCAGCGAGTTGACGTACAGCGCCAGGATCTTGATCTCCGCTGGGGTCAGGCGCTCATCCCAGGTCGGCATGTGGCCCTGCCGCCCACCATGGATCGTGTTGATGATGGTCTGCAGGTCGCCGCCGTAAAGCCAGAACTGATCGGTCAGGTTGGGAGCGCCGACCTCGCGGTTGCCTTTGCCATCCTCGCCATGGCAGGCGGCGCAGGTGGTGAGGAAGATTTCCTTGCCGGCATGGATCTGGGGGCCGTTCTGTGGCGTCGACACGGCCGGATTGGACAGGGATTGCACGTAGGTCGCGACGTTCGCGACTTGGCTGCGGTCCAGGATCGCGTCGCGTCCGAAGGCCGGCATCTGCGCGACCCGGGTGTTCTGATGGGTAGAGTTGATGCCAATCCGCATGGTCTCGGCGATCTTGTCCACCTCACCGCCCCAGAGCCAGTCGTCATCCGTCAGGTCGGGATAGTTGGCGCGGCCCCGTCCGTCAGCCCCGTGGCAGGCGGCACAGTTGTCGCCGAACAGCTGGCGCCCCGTTGAGCGGACGACCCTCATCAGGTCCGCGTTGGCTTGGATCTGCTCGTAGCTGTCCGTCTCGATGGCCTTCATCCAGGCCGCGCGCTCGGCCTGGGCTGCGACCAGATCCTGCTGCACGGCCTGGCGTTGGTCGATCCCCAGGATGCCCTTGGTGTAGGTGGTGACCATCGGCCAGGTCGGCATCAGGATCCACCAGAGCAGCGCCCACACATGCGTGACGATGATGAACATCAGCACGCCGCGCGGCACCGGCGTGTCGAGCTCCTTGATGCCGTTCCATTCGTGTCCCGTCGTCTCGCGGCCGCTGACGGGATCGCGTTCCTCTACTGCCATGGCCGGTCGTCCCCATCGAGAATGTTGCGTTTGGCGTCATCGAAACGCTTCCGGTTCGACGGCCAGAACGCGTAGACCACCACGCAGATGCTGAAGGCGATGAAATAAAACAGCCCCCAGCTCTTGGCGAAGCCGACGAGGGTGTCGTGGTCGATGTCCATGAACTGACCTCCTTCGTCCTCATCAATTGGTGGGATTGGGCGCCTGTTCCGGCGCGGCCGTGTTGGAATAGGCGGCATCGGTCAGCCGCCCGAGCACCTGAAGATAGGCGACCAGCGCGTCCATCTCGGTGAGCTGGGTGACCACCCCGTCGAAGGCGCTGACCTGGGTCTTCTCGCCGTAGCGTTCGGTGACACCGGCGGCGAACGGGCTGTCGGGCGCTGCCTGCCCGAAGGCGTCGCCGGCGGCGTTGGCGATCATGGCATCGGTATACGGCACGCCGAGCGACCGCTGCGCCCGCAGGTGCCGTCCGAGGTCCCCCGTCTCCAGGGCGGTGCGGGCGAGGAAGCTGTAGGCCGGCATGTTCGACTCCGGCACCACGCTGCGCGGATTGGTCAGGTGCGCGACGTGCCAGAAGTCTGAGTACTTGCCGCCGATGCGGGCGAGGTCCGGGCCGGTGCGCTTCGAGCCCCACAGCATCGGGTGGTCGTACTTGGACTCGACCGCCAGCGAGTACGGGCCGTAGCGCTCGACCTCGTCGCGCAGGGTGCGGATCATCTGGCTGTGGCAGGCGTAGCAGCCCTCGCGGACATAGATGTTGCGCCCGGCCAGCTCCAGCGGGGTGTAGAGGCGCATGTCCGGCGCCTCCTCGACGGTTGTGTGGATGGTGAAGAGCGGCGCGATCTCGACGAGGCCGCCGACGCTGGCGGCGGCGATGATCGCGACGACGAAGCCGATGGCGGTGCGCTCTAACTTGCGGTGGAACAGTTCAGCCATGATGTCACTCCGCCGGGGTCGCTGCGGCGCCGGGCGCCAATCCCGTGTCCGGCACGTCCGCCCGGCGGTCCACGGCGGCGGGCACCGCGCGCACCGTCATCCAGATGTTGAAGGCGGCGACAATGGCGCCGAGCAGGAACAGCAGGCCGCCGAAGGCACGCGCGATGTAATACGGGTACATGGCGACAAGAGAGTCGAGGAAGGAATAGGCGAGCGTGCCCTCCTGCGTGTAGGTGCGCCACATCAGCCCCTGGAGGATGCCCGAGTTCCACATCGAGAAGACGTAGATGAGCGTGCCGGCCACCGCCAGCCAGAAGTGGACCTCGACCAGCGCCGGCGAATACATGCGCTCGCGCTTCCAGAGCGAGGGCACCAGGGTGTAGATCGACCCGAAGGTGATGAACGCCACCCAGCCGAGCGCTCCGGCGTGGACGTGGCCGACGGTCCAGTCAGTGTAGTGCGAGAGTGCGTTGACCGGCCGGATCGCCAGGAACGAGCCCTCGAAGGTCGACAGGCCGTAGAAGACCACCGCAACAAAGATGAAGCGCAGGGTCGCGTCGTCCCTAACCTTCTGCCAGGCACCGTTGAGGGTGAGCAGCGCATTGCCCGCCGAGGCCCATGATGGGACCAGCAGCATCACCGAGAATGTCATGCCGAGGTTTTGCACCCAGTGGGGCAGGGCGGTGTAGTGCAGGTGGTGCGACCCGGCCCACATGTAGAAGAAGGTGATGCCCCAGAAGCTGAGGATCGAGAGCCGGTAGGAGAAGATCGGCCGCTGCGCCCGCACCGGCAGGTAGTAATAGAGCATCGCCAAGAAGCCGGCGGTGAGGAAGAAGGCGACGGCGTTGTGGCCGTACCACCACTGCACCATCGAGTCCTGCACGCCGGCCCAGATCGTGTAGCTCTTGGCCTGCCCGAACGAGACCGGGATGGCGAGGTTGTTGACGATGTGGAGGATCGCCACCACGACGATGAAGGCCATGAAGTACCAGTTGGCGACGTAGATGTGCGGCTCCTTGCGCCGGGCGATGGTGCGCAGGAAGAGCACGAAGTAGGTGACCCAGACGACCACCAGCCACAGGTCGGCGTACCATTCTGCCTCCGCGTACTCCTTCGACTGGGTCACGCCCATGAAGTAGCCGGTGACGGCGAGGAGGCAGAACAGGTTGAAGCCGAGCAGCACGAACCACGGGCTGACCTGGCCCGCCAGGCGGGCGCGTGAGGTGCGCTGCACAACGTGGAAGGAGGTGGCGATGAGGGCGTTGCCGCCGAAGCCGAAGATCACGCCGGTCGTGTGCGTCGGGCGCAGGCGTCCGAAGGTCGACCAGCCGGCGTCGAACGCGAGGTCGGGCCACGCCAGCTGGGCGGCTGTCCAGACCCCCATGAACATGCCGAAGATCGCCCAGGCCAGCGTCAGGGCAATGCCGACCTTGGTCGGGTCGTCGTAATAGTGCGAGGGACGATCCTGGGTCGGCTCGGGCTCGTAGTACGACCGCATGACCAGGGCGGCGAGGCCCCCGCCGAAGAGCAGGACGAGCACCCCGTGCATGCCAAGTGGATCGGAGCCACCGGCTGCCGCCATGGCTATGCCGGCGACGAAGATGCAAACAAGGATAACCAGGGCGTTCTGACGCTCGCCGGTGGTCAGCTGCTGAACCATGCTGATCCCTCTTTGTGGGCTTGAGGCATTCAGGGCCGTGGGGTCTCGGTTTTTCCGTGCGGTTCCAAGCCACGGTGCCGGAGCCGAACTCTTAAGCTTGATAAACTGGGAGTTATCGGCGGGCCGTCAACGGCCTGCCTTGCACCGGTCATTCTCCGGGGAGCATGGACTGGCACCGGGATCGTCCCAACTCAGGGAAACTCCTTAGTTGAGCGGCCTCAGTGGGCGGGAGCTAATTGCTCCTCGTGCACGCGCCTCTGCATCCCGTCGCGCTCCGACCGTACGTGGTACTGCGCCCCGGTGCCGTCGGGCGGCAGCAGGCGCGTCACTTCCCACACGTCGGAGGCGAACCTCCGCACGTCGACAGGAACCACGAGGTTGAGAAAGGCTTCGGCGGTGTTCGCGCTAGAGAAGGTGGAAAGCTTGACGCGATCACCGAGACGAAACTGATGCACTGCCATGAGCCTGTCCGTTGTCGTTGCTAACCCATGTTAATGCCTGAGAGCGGCCAAGGTTTCGCGTCCTGAGAGAAGCACTATCCGTTGGAGGACCTGGTGCAGGCCCTTTCGGATCTTATCGATTGCTCCTGAGCGAGGTACCAAGGCGAAGACCGACCCTTCCATGGAAAGCGAGCACCTTGCCAAGGCGGAACGGCACATTGCCGAAGGCGAGAGCCGCTTGGCCGCCCAGAAGGCGCTCATCGAGCGCATGGCCGGGGAAGGCCGTGACACGGCGCTCGCCG
Source organism: Microvirga sp. Mcv34 (assembly GCF_024519725.1). Taxonomy (GTDB): domain Bacteria; phylum Pseudomonadota; class Alphaproteobacteria; order Rhizobiales; family Beijerinckiaceae; genus Microvirga. The sequence continues at coordinate 11,861 of NZ_JALJRK010000061.1, forward strand.
AGGAGTTGCTCCGGTCTCTGGAACAGGCCCTTGAGCAATGGCACGTCCACCGGCGGCTGATCCTGGAGACCCTCGCGCGGGAGTGAGCCTGCTCAGGGGAGCGGAACCGGGCGGAACCCGGTCCGCCCCTGCCCGCCCAGCCGAACCGTTGCGCGGCTGTGACGTTACCTTTCCGCCTGGGCTGCCGACGGCTGCGCAGGCATCCCGCACGGCCGTCGGCAGCCCTCCACACAATGGAAGGACAGTCGCCATGGGCCTTTTCTCGAAAGACATCAAATCGCTCGACGATCTCTTCGTCCACACCTTGCAGGACATCTACTACGCCGAGAACCAGATCACGAAGGCGCTGCCGACGATGATCGAGAAGGCGACCGACCCGCAGCTCAAGCAGGGCTTCCAGACCCACCTCGCCGAGACCCAGAACCAGATCAAGCGGCTGGAGCAGGTGTTCCAGATGCACGGACACACCCCCAAGGGCGTGGACTGCCCAGCTATTGACGGCATCATCAAGGAGGCCAACGAGGTCGCCGGTGACGTCGCGGACAAGGAGGTGCTGGACGCCGCGCTGCTGGCCGCCGCGCAGGCGGTGGAGCACTACGAGATCACCCGCTACGGCACCCTGATCGCGTGGGCCAAGCAGCTTGGCCGGAATGACTGCGCCAGCGTTTTGCAGCAGACCCTCGATGAGGAGAAGGCGACTGACCAGAAGCTCACCGCCATGGCGGAAAGCAAGGTCAACCAGAAGGCCGCTTGACCATCCTGGCCATCGAATTCCAAAGGAGCGGCCGCCCAACGGCGGCCGCTCTCGTGTTGGGACGGTAAACGTCCGCCCGCAGGCGGAGCGGACGTGCCCTAGGGCCTTCAGGTTCGGGGTGACGGTCAGACCGCTTCGGTATGGCAGGGGCGGCCGGCGAGCGCGCTGCGAAGCGCGGCCGCCAGGTATTGGCCGCTGAAGGGCTTGGGCAGAACAGGGCTGCCGCGGAAGCGGGCGGGAAGGCCTGCCGGGCCGTAGCCGGTCGCGAAGATGATGGGGACGCCGCGCCCGTCCAAGATCTCGGCGACCGGGAAGACGACGGAGCCACCGACATTGATGTCGAGGATGGCCGCATCAAGCTCGGCCGACAGCGCGAGGCTGAGGGCCTGGTCCATCCTGGCGACGGGTCCAACCACCTCGCTGCCGAAGTCGATCACCATGTCCTCGACGAGCATGGCGATCATGGCTTCATCCTCGACGACGAGGACGCGGCAGCGTGGCTTCTCATCCATCCCGGGCTCCTGGGGCACGAGGCAAGGCAAAGCTCGGGTCAACGGCCACGCTGTAACCGGGTTCCCGGCGGTGGCCACCATGCGGGGCGGTGTCGGGACGCGCAGGGTTCCCGCTCCAGGCACCGCGATCAGGCCGCCGCGTTGCAACAGGGCGCTGTACGCTGCCTATGCGGTTTTGTACCATGGACCGGCACGGATCGCGGCCGTGGGCCGGTAAGTGCAACCTGACCTGTCGGACCGGAGGTGTCGGTCATGGAGCGCCGGCTGGCCGCCCTCTTCGCGGCCGACGTGGAAGCCTACTCCCGCCTCATGGGCGAGGACGAGGCTGCGACCTTTGAGACGCTGACGTCGCATCGCGCCATCCTTGACGGCCTCATCGCCGAACACCGGGGGCGGATCGCCAACACGGCGGGGGACAGCGTGCTGGCGGAGTTTCCCAGTGCCGTTGATGCGGTGACCTGCGCACTGAGAGCCCAGGAGGCGCTCGCGTCCGCCAATGACAAGCTGCCGGAGACCCGGCGCCTGCACTTCCGGATCGGGGTGCATGTGGGTGACGTGATGGTGAAGGGCGGCGATCTGTTCGGCGACGGGGTCAACATCGCGGCCCGGCTTCAGGCGCTGTCCCGGCCAGGAGGCATCTGCCTGTCGGCGACAGCCCAGGAATATGTGCGCAAGGCTCTGCCAGTCACCTTCGAGGATCTCGGACCGCAACGCGTCAAGAACATCGATGAGCCTGTCCGGGCTTTCGCTGTCAAAGCCATCAACGGGCAGGGATCCCCGGCCCGTATTCCATCCAGCAAGGAAATCCTCCGGGCCGACCGGCCGGCCGTGGCGGTGCTGCCGTTCACGAACATGGGCGGCGACCCGGAGCAGGTCTACTTCAGCGATGGCATCACCGAGGATATCATCACCGAGCTCGCCCGTTTCCGGGAGCTTCTCGTCATTGCCCGAAATTCCTCCTTCTCGTTCCGGGGCAAGGACGTCGACGTGCGGGAGGTCGGGCGGGGGCTCAACGCCGACTACGTAGTCGAGGGCAGCGTGCGCCGGGTCGGCGACCGGGTCCGGATCACCGCGCAGTTGATCAACGCCGCCTCAGGCGCCCATCTCTGGGCTGAGCGGTATGACCGCTCGTTCGAGGACGTGTTCGCCATCCAGGACGAGATCGCGCGCGGGGTGGTCGCAACCGTGGCCCGGCGCATCGAAGAGGAGGCCGAGGCGGTGGCGCGCCGCCGGCCGCCGCAGGACATGCGCGCCTATGATCTCTTCCTGCAAGGGCATCGCCTCACCGACGTGTACACGGACGATAATCAGGCCCGGGCGCGAGCGTTCTTCGAGCGGGCCCGGGACCTCGATCCTACCTTCGCCAGGGCGTACACGGGCCTTGCGTTCAGTTACCTCAACCAGGCCGCCGAGGAGGGCGTCGGGCTTCCGCGTGAGCAGGATCCGAACCGGATCGAGGCGCACCGGCTCGTCGAGCAGGCGCTGATGGTCGATCCAACCGAACCACGGGTGCAGTCGACAGCGGGCTACGTGTTCCTGACCTGGCGCGAGTTCGACCGGGCCGAGCGCCATCTCGGCCTTGCGCAGTCCATGAACCCGAATGACGCCACCATCCAGATCTTCTGGGCTTGGGCCCAAGCGTGCTTGGGGAACCCGGCGAAAGGCTTGGCCGCCGCCGAGCTCGCTAGGCGCCTGAACCCGCGCTATCCGCACTGGTACAGCTACTACCAGGCTAGGGCGCTGTTCCTCCTGCGGCGCTACGAGGACGTCGTTACCCAACTTCACTACCGCATAACTGGGGAACCCACCCAGCACCGCCGGGACATGCTGCTGCTGAGTGCAGCGTTTGGCCTGCTGGGGCGGGCGGAGCAAGCCCAACAATGTGCTCGGTGGTTCCTGGAAAGCGTCGGGCCGGTCTGGCGCGGAGATCCGAATGCGGGACCGCCCGAGTACGTCGACTGGTTCGTCGACACCTCGTACCTCCGGCGCCCGGAGGACGAGGCGCTTTTGCGGGAAGGGCTTCAGCTGGCCGGGTTGCCGGCGTAAGCAAACGGTCTTGGCCGGGACGCGCCACGCACATTGCATCGGAGCCCACAGATTACTCTGAGTGCTATGCCGCGGCCTTTGGCGGGGGTCGAACCGAGGCCGGACGTCGGCAGGAGGCTCGATCTGCGGCCCCTCAGGGCGTAGATTGGTTCGGCAGCATCAGCCCCCGCACTGCAGCCAGGTGCGCCAACGTGGTCCTACGCGGGGGTTCGGCATGCGCGGGAGCTTGGCATGGAGCGCCGCCTGGCCGCGATCATGGTGGCCGACATCGTCGGCTACTCGTCCCTGATGGAGAAAGCGGAGGAGCATACCGCCGAGCGGGTCGACTGCTGCCGGGAGCTGGTCCAGGACAAGGTTGGCGCCCTCGGCGGCCGGATCTTCAACACGGCCGGCGATGCCTGGCTGGCGGAGTTTGGCAGCCCGATCAATGCCCTGCGCTGCGCGGCCGAGATCCGCAGCGCGCTCGCTGCCGGAGGGGACACGGAGGATGATCCGCTCAGGCTGCGCTTTGGGCTTCATCTCGCGGACGTCGTGGTCCGGGGCGACGATCTGGTCGGCGACGGGGTGAACGTCGCGACCCGCATCCAGCAGGAGGCGGACCCCGACAGCGTCTGCGTCAGCGCGGCTTTCTTCGACAGCATCCGGCGCAACTCGCCGTTCGCCTTCGACGATCTCGGTGAGCGGCGCCTCAAAAACCTGGCGGAGCCGATCCGCGTCTATCGGCTGCGGGAGGAGATGGCGCGCCATCGGCTGCAATCCGCGCCGACGCGGGTTCCCAGCACCGGCGAGAGGCGTCCGTTGTCCCTCGCGGTCCTGCCCTTCCGCGTCATGGGTGGGGACGAGGACCAGCGCTTCCTGGCCGAGGGGCTGACGGACGAGCTGATCGTCGAGCTGGCCCGCTTCCGGCGCCTGTTGGTCAGCTCGCGCAGCGCCAGCTTCGCCTTGGCAGATGCCGACCCGGTCAAGGTCGGCGATACACTCGGGGTCCGGTACGTCCTGGAGGGGCAGGTCCGCAGGATCGGCGATCCGGTCCGGATTGGCCTCACCCTGAGTGAGACGGAGAAGGGCTCGGTGGTGTGGAGCGACAAGCTCGCCCGGCCCTTCGCCGAGCTCCTGGACCTGCTCCACGCGACAGCAGCCAGGATCGCCGCGACGGTGTTCGGCCGGGTGGAAGACGCCGGCATGATCACGGCCCGGCGCAAGCCGCCCGCGACCATGTCGGCCTTCGAGTGCCTGCTGCGCGGCATCGATCACCACCGCCTCGGCGGCGTGCTGGAGGAGCACTCCCGCGAGGCGGTAGAGTGGTTCACCCGTGCCATCGAGCTCGACCCGAGCTACGCGGCGGCCTACGCTTGGCGGGTCTGCGCGGCTTCCGATCTCCCGGAGTTCCGCTTCCCCGAGAGCGGCGAGCCCGACATCCGCCGTGCGCTGGAACTGGACCCCTGCGATGCCGAGGCCAACCGGATCGCCTCTTTCTTCGAACTGCTCAAGGGCGACTTCGACCAGGCGGCAACGCTGATGTGGCGGGCAATGGAGCTGAACCCGTCCGATGCCTACATCAGGGCCCGCTGCGCGGCCGTCATGACCTTCAGTGGCAAGCCGGAAGAGGCGTTGCGGCTGCTGGACGAGGCGGAGGCCCTCGATCCGCTGCTGCCGGTGTGGTACGTCGAGGAGCGCGGCGTCGCCCTCTATGCGCTGGGCCACCACGAGGAGGCCCTTGAGGCCCTGGGCCGGCTTGTGTTCCAGACGTTCCGCTCGCGCCTGTATCGGGCTGCGGCGCTGATGGCACTCGGACGCCGGGAGGAGGCGGGCAGGCTGGTCAAGGAGACCTTGGCGGGCAAGCCGAACTTCACCGTCTCACGGTTCCTGTTCCAGGAGCGTCACCGCGACCCAATGCTGCGTCGGCATCTGAGGCGCTGGCTGGAGGAGGCAGGGCTGCCACCGTGATCTACGGGCTCGGGTCAGCGCCCCTTCCCCTGAAGGGGAAGGGCCTGGGCACCGCGAGGTGGCCAGGCCCAGCCGTGCCCCCGGTGTTGTCGAGTGCCGGGTCAAGGAAACTCTGCGTCTGCGTCAGTCACTTGGCTGTCGGTTGGTGTCTGCGCTGTTCGCCAGCCAGGCAGTTCGCCGCTGAGACGGCCTGAGCAGGCTGGACAAGCGAGCGAGGCTGCCACTGGTCCGTGATCTCCCGGATGATCTTGGCCTTGATGGCCTCGACGAATTGCGCCTTCTCCCACACCAGGATCATGAAGGCACCCGGGCCGCCGATAACACAGTCGCGGAAATAGAGGTCGAGGTCCTCGATATCCCAGAGGCTACTGGGCCGCTTCAGCATGATCGGCAGGCCGTTGATGGTGATGCCGTGAGCCAGAGCCTCGTCGCGGGCCAGGGTCACGGTTCGGCCTGTGTTGTTGGCCCCGTCTCCCGAGATGTCGATCACCTGCCGATCCGCCTGCACACCGCCCTGTCGAAGCTGCCGGACGCCGAAGTCGATGACGCCCGAAATGGAGGTGTAGCCCATGCGGTGGACAGGGCTTTGCAACAGCCGCTCGGCAAAGGCCAAGCCATCGGCAGGCTGCTCGATGACGGTCCAAGGGACGACTGTCGCCTGATCGAAGGCTCCGGACCATTCCACGTAGACCACGGCGATGCGCCCCAGCAGGCCCTGGCGGATCGCCTGATGGACCTCGGGGGACTGGAGCGACGCGGCAAAGCCGCGTCGCTGGAGGTCCTGCTCATCCGGCTCCATGGAAAAGGAGACATCAACCGCCAGCACCAGCGCAAGATCGACCCGGGTTTCGGCCAGCACCGCCGCCCCGTTCACCAGCAACAGCCCGCCTGCCAGCATCAGGGTGATCAGAAGGCTCACGGCGACTTCCCCTTGAGGGTCCGGTCAAGGAACCCGTGAGCGCGTGCCAGCGCATCCTCGGCCGCCCTGGAATCGTAGGCGGCCGGAAACCCGAGGATCTCCCCACTCGCTCCCCAGTGCGGGTCGGCAAATCCGTGCTTCACACCGGGGTAGACGTGGACCTCAACAGGGTTGCCGTCCGCACCCGTTGGACGGGTGCCCTCTTCGCAGTGCGCCCCCGTCCGCTGGTCGTCCCGCCCCACCAGGATCAGCAGCGGAAATGCAGGCTTCTGGATCAACTCGGCACAGGGCGCATAGTACACGACCCCTCCCTTGAAGCTGAGGTTCTCGTTGTTGACCACGCTCGACTGTGTTTGTGGCTCGGCCAGCGTTAGGACGAAGACCCCACCGGTCGCGAACCCGAAGAGGCCCACCCGGTCGCGCTGCACAAAAGGCAGGCCGGCCAAGTAGAAGAGCCCGCCATAAGCGTCAGCAACCCGGTCGACACCGGGAGGTTCTGACCATTCAGAAAGCATCCGGCCCGGGCGTGTCGGGTGGTCCAGCTGTCGATCACAAGGGCGACATAGCCCCAGGATGCCAGCTGCGCCGGAAGTGTCTCGCGGACAAAGGGGGTCAGGCCGATGCAATCGGGAAGCACGACGACAGCCGGAAAGAGGCCATTCCCCTCCGGCTTGGCCAAATACCCCTCAATGCCGCCCCCAGGTGTCGGTTTCGGCTCATCGCCGCGCTCGCGCATCCTGCGGGCCATCAGCCCTCCGACGGGCCGAGGGGCGGCGTGAAGATCCACCTTCTCGACGGCGACAGTGGGCTGGTTTGATCCGGGTTGTTGGGCCCATGTTCCGGTTGCGAAGACAAGCCCTAAGGCAACACTGATGAGACACCGCATGGCACTGCTCCCGTGCCCTATCCCATCCGCAAAATCTATCACTTCGGGCCATTGGTGGCCAAGAGAATGAGAGGCCGCCATGGCTCTCCCGTGGGCGTCGCCGCCAATTCCGCACAACGATCTCTACTTCGAGCCGACGGCACCTGCCAGCAAGGAAGGGAGGTGGATCAAAACCACTCCCGGCAAGGGTTGGTTTGTCTACCTTCGTCTGTACGGTCCAGACGGTCCGGCCTTCGACGGACGTTGGAAGCGGAGAGACTTCGAGGAGCTCCGCTGACCGAGACACGGAGAGGGAGGGCCGAATGTCGGGCCTCGACAGCCTCGCCTGGATCGTCCTGCTTGGTCTCGTCGCGACGGCCGTCGCGGTGCTTGGGATGACGCGGGCCCACGACGATCATAGGGCAGCTTGTGCCATTCGGATCAGGCCGGCTCACACTCCGCCTGGAGGAGGGCCTGATCGATGGCGGCACGGACCTCATCAAGACAGCCAGGCTGTTCGGCGCCGCGCCGCAGCACCCGGAGATCGTCCGTCGGCACCTTGGAATGCACGGCAAAACGCACAAGGACGGGAGTTCCGGGGAACACCTCCACAAGGCTCTTGCGGACTTCTTCCAGGAGGTGCTGTCCTCTGTCGTCGATCCCGCTGCGCCGCAGGTTGACTCCGAGCCGCTCCAGGTGAGGGCGTGCATTCCAGTAGATTTCCACGATGTCGGTGGCCAAAACGTGTTCCCTTGCTTGGTGTCCGAAAGAGGGTAACGGTCAAGCGCGGTCAAGGTTCGAGCCGGGCCTACACCAGCCCTCGGGTTGTGAGAGCATTACCGGTTGCCGCGAAAGCGGCTGTGTTGTCGAAGATGCACCAGGTCTCGACGCAGACTGCAGCATCCCTGGCGAGCACCCCTGCGATGGCTGCTAGATACTCCGCGTTTTAGGCAGAGTAGTAGATCCTCGGTGAGCCGTGCAGGCGATAGTACGACAGCCCGCGAGCCGCCCGGCTCGTCAGCACCCGAGACCGGAGCCGGATCTGCCGCGACGCGGGCGATCCGAAGCTCGTCGAGCAGGGCCTCGACCTCCGTCCTGAACCAGGAGGCATGACGGGTCTCGCAGACGATGCTGCCCTCGACCCGACTCCTCAGATCGCTCAGGAACCGGTCAGCGATGCCTGGCTGGAAGCTCAGTCTCGGGGGCAACTGCACAAGGAGAGGGCCGAGCTTGGGGCCGAGCCCTCCCGCCTCCGACACGAACCGGTCCGGCAGGTCTCCCACATCCGCCAGCCGGCGCTCCTGGGATAAACTAAGAACCAAAAGAATAAATCCACCTGCCGTTGTCGATTGTGAGTAATTAACCTCACCCATCTTTAAGTTAAATGTGACCTTGAACTTTGCGGAGGTCAATGATGCAATAGGATTCGGACGGAGAACGGGGCTGTTCAGCTTGAACGGTGTTCAGAATTCTCTGCCACTCGGGAAGACTAAAACATCAGTCAACCCGAAATTTGGTTCTACGCGAAAATTTTGACTTGGAAGAGGTACGCTATGTCTGACAAGAAGAAGGCGCTCCCCGTCGCCAGCGCCTCTGTGAACATCACCCCCGCCGACTGGCGCGCGCACCTCATCCCGCACACGCCGAAGCCCGATGACGGCCAGTATCCGGCGGGCGAGCTGCATTTCCTGGCGATGGCCGATGCCGTCCACCGCAACGGCTGGCATTTCGTGCCCCAGGAGCGCACCGGCCGCCGCCTCGCCGGCAGGATCTACGGCAGCGCCATCGAGTGGGGCATCTACGCCGAGCGCCGTCCGACCGCCAAAGAGGTCCGCGAGTTCAAGGCGCATTGCGCCACCCTGAACCTCGCCATCATCACGCCCGATGACCCGAGCGGCCCGCGCATCCTCGACATCGACGTCACCGACCCCAAGCTCTCCCACGCCATCCAAAAGATCGCCGACCGCATCCTGGGCCATACCCCTCTGCGCCGCATCGGCACCGCCCCGAAGATCGCCCTGATCTACCGTGGCGACCCGGCCGACCCGATCACCACCTCCATGGTGCGCCGCCTCATCGACGCCGAGACCGGCGTGGCCTCCAGCCACATGATCGAGGTGCTCGGGCCGCGCCGACTGCTCACCGTCTACGGCAACCACCACGCGACCGGCCGCTACTTCCAATGGGCGCGCGGCACCATGCAGCCGGGTTTCGTCGGCCCCGAGGTCGCGCCGGTCATCACCGCCGCGAAGCTCCAGGAGTTCCTCGATGCGGTCGATGCCGAGCTCGGCTCGCACCGCCTCTCGGGGCTGGCCGCCGAGGTCGCCGTGTCGGACGGCTCCGAGGCCATCGAGGGCGCCTCCGTCGATGCCTCGGGCATCGTGGTGCCCGGCGACCGCAAGCGCTACAAGGAAGTTCTCTGGAGAAACGGCTTCATCGCGGACGGGGCCGAGATCCAGGCGACGAAGCGCAGCTTCGCCTACTGCCTCCGCAACCCGCGCCTCCTCAAGAGCGAGGAGGGGCTGCGCGCCCTGACCCAGGCGCTCTATGATGAGGTCTACCGCGATATGAGCCCGAACGGCGCCTATCGCGGCGGCAGCGCCTTCCCCTCCAGCCGCAAGCTGATGGAGGGCTGCCGCCTCCGCATCCGCTCCTCCGCCCGGACCCTCCTGCGCAAGGGCGGCACGGCCTTCATGGCCTCCCTGCATGACGAGAGCGGCCTCTCGTTCGGCACCCGCTCGGCCGTGCGCGTGGGCCAAGCCGAGGCGAACACCAATTCGCTCCGCTTCCTGCCCTCCGCCGAGATGCGCCGGGCCATCAAGTTCATCGCCCGCACCGCCGCCGATCCGGTGCGCCGCGCCCGCCGCGCCCTCAAGGCCGACCGCCGCGAGGAGGCCAAGCGGGTCTCGGACGCCGTGCGCACCGGGGCCGACGCCTTCCTCACCCTGGCGTTCTCGAAGGCCCTGGACACGCCGGTCCATATCCTCCAGGCGCCCACCGGCGCGGGCAAGACCTCGACCCTGATCGAGCGCATTGCGTTCTTCTACCGCCAGCACCCGGACTACGATAAGGCCGTGTTCCTTTTCATGCCGTCCTACGGCAACATTGAGGAGGCGGTCGAGAAGGCCAGCCGTGGCAAGGACGGCAACACGCCCCTGTTCCGCAAGATGGCCGAGGATATGGCCAGGGAGGCCTCCGCCGCCGGCGTCGAGGTCATGATCTATTACGGGAAGGAAAAGGGTGGCTGCCAGGAATTCGAGAAGCTGCGCCTCCTCCAGGCCGCCAAGATCGGGACCGCCGGGCTCTGCCGCTCGTCCCTCAAGGACGAGGACGGCAAGCCGCTCAAGAACGAGGCCGGTGAGCCCAAGTATCGCTACTGCGAGCACTACAAGGGCTGCCCGATCATCGCGCAGCGCCAGCGCGTGAAGGGGCGCCGCCTCGTCATCCTGCCGTTGGCGTTCGTGACCCTGGACCTCCCCGAGGAGGTCAAGGAAGCCGCCGGGGCCGCGATCTTCGATGAGCGCGTGTGGAGCGAGCTCGTCCGCTCGGCCACCTTCCCGGTCGACGCCTTCAAACAGCCGCGCCGCGAGCCCAAGCCGACCAAGAAGGAGGTCGAGGCCGGCCTCACCGGCAAGGATATGATCGCCGACCGCGAACGGGCCATCGAGATAGTCAACGCCGCCCGCCTGGAGGGCACCTGCCCGGCGCTCGCCCTACACCGCACCCGGATCAAGGGCTACAAGGACGGCGCTCCGTTCTGGATCGCGCGCGGCAAGGCCGTGGTCGATTCCTGCATCGCCATCTCCGGCCGCACCCGCGATGCCGGCAAGGAGGTCCACCCGGAGCTTGACATCGACGCCATCCGCCTCATCGCCGAGCGCCCGGCCGGCAAGTGGTTGCATGAGGAATGGAGGTTCTGGAAGATCATCCGCGAGCGCATCGAGCAGCTCGAAGCCGACGAGCTGGCCCTGGGGCTCCGCCGCGCCGCCGCCCGCAACGCCGGCCTTCCGGTGCCGGAGGCCCTCCCGGCCGTCGAGCGCCTGGCGCGCGGGGCCAGGGACATGCGCATCCAGTTCCTCGATGACGACGCCCACCGCGATGCGGTGCGGGTCTCCTGGCGCGTGGAGCCCAACTTCTCCTCGATCCCGACTATGCTCCTCGACGCCTCCGCCGACCCGGAGATCATCGCCAAGTGCTGGTCGCCCAGGGCCGTCCACACCGTCGCCATCGAGGGCTCGCTCCACGTCCGCGTGGTCGCCGCCATCGATTCGACGTTCTCGGCCACCTCGATGCTGCCAGAGCGGGCGCAGGGCCCCGAGGACGCCCTGGCCGCCGCCACGCGCGTCCACAAGGTCCGCCGGGTGCTCGCCAACGCCAGCGCTCTGTTCGGCCACGGCCGGGTGATCGCGGGTGCCATGATGGGCGTCCGCCAGCGCATCATGGGCAAGGCGGTTCACCAGGGCGAGACGACCGGGACCTGGGCCGAGCCGCTCAACCTGGATTTCGGCCACTACGGCGCCTTCCGTGGCCTGGACTACGCGAAGATGCACATGGCCGCCATCGCCATCGGCCGCCTGGACCTCCCGGCGCGGGTCATCGACGGGTTGGTCGCGGCGATCACCTACGATGACGTCGAGCCCGAGCTGCCCATCGACGTCGACGGCACCGGCAAGGCACCGGGCGGCAAGCGCCTGGTCGCGCCCGAGGTCCGCCGCGCGTACCCGCTGCGGGACGGCTCCGACCTCATCATCAACGTCCCCGCCTGGCCCGGCCGCTGGGCCGCCAAGGTGCAGAGCCAATACCGCGAGGAGGAGCTCAAGCAGTTCCTGGGCCGCCTCCGCCCGGTTTACCGCGATGGCGTGGCGCCGGTCCTGTTCGCCCTGGGCCGTGTCATGCCCGGCATGCCGGTCGAGGAATACAAGGACGAGGAGGGCCGCATCCGCTTCCGCCCGGACTACACGGCCGAGGCCTCGGCGTGGACCCTGGACGAGGTGATGGCCTTCGATGACCTCGCCGAGCTCCGGGACTACCAGGAGATGGGCGAGATTGTGCGCCGGGTCGGCGTCACCGACGCCATGCTCGCGGGCGAGGCGGTCGCCGACCTCATCGACCCGGTGGGCCACGCCGCCCTGGCGGCGGCCGCCGGCCTCGACGGCGCCGACCGCTCCGGCCGGTTCTCGCAGGGCATGATGGCCGTGCGGGCGGACATCGGCGGCGTGGAGCCGATGTTCGTGCAGATGCCGGCCTACGTCATGGACCCCGAGGCGCATCTGCGCGCGCTGCTGCCCGAGGGCACGCCGGTCGGCGTCTCCGTGGTGGCCGAGCCCGAGCGCGTCCCGAGCCTGGCGAAGAAGGACGACAAGATCGACCTCGCCCTCGGCAGCAAGGCCGAGCGCCAGGGCCGCGAGGCGGAGGTGTGGACCGATGCCGCCGACCGCGCCTATGGCGAGCTGGTCGCGCGCCATGGTTCCGTGACGGAGCGGATGGTCTACGCCGCCCCGGCCGGCCCCTTGAAGGACCGCCTGGTGCCCCTGGAGGTCCGGATCATCCTGGAGCAGGCCTGCCCGCACCACCTCGTGGCGCCGGTGATCGAGGCCCCGAAGGTCGCGACCCCGTCGAACGATCCCTGGCACAAGCCGTTCGACCAGGTGGCCTAGCCAAGAGACAGGCCTCCGGTATTACCGGAGGTCGCGCCTATCCCTCCCGCGCATGGGCCTCCAGCGCGGCCTCCGGAACGTCGTCCTGGCGGATCCACGCGCTCCGGCGCTTCCTCCACTTGCGTGGCTGGCGGGGCTTGCGTGCCTTGCCGCCGCGTCTCGGCCCCTGCGAGGCCAGCTTCAGGGCGGCCAGGGTGCCGACCGGCTGCGGCCCCGCCACCGGGTTGGCGGATTCTTGGACCACATCGAGGGGCCGCCGTGCCGCCTGTAGGATGCGCACCCGCAGCCACCGGGGCTTGCCGTTTGGATAGCGCACGATCTCCCAGGTGAAATCGATGCCGACCGCGCCGAGCGATTCGGCGGCCGGCCGCAGGAGCACCCGCTCGACATCGGAGGCGTCCCGCATCCCCGAGGTGCCCAGGAGCTCCTGCATCCGGTCGGCGGGCAGCTCCAGGAACAGGGCACCCTTGGCGCCATGGCGGGCCTTCCAGGCCCTGGGCAGGGCCGTGGGGGCGGCCAGCCATGCAAGGCAGCGCATGTAGAGCACGGCGGCGTAGCGGGAGCGGAGGGCCATGATGTCCGCCATGGACACCTCGATGCCCTCATCCTCGCCCATGGAGGCGGCCATGAGGGCCAGCGTTTCCTCCACCTCCAGGCCGATTACCCCATCGCCATCGGCCATGGTGGCGTTGAACGCCGGCCGCGGCGGCTGCTCGGGTCCATGGGGCTCCATGGCCTGCGCCCGGGCGTGGACCTTGGCGAGCTCGCGCCGGGACAGCCCCATGGACCCGAGCAGGGAGGCCATCGGCAACTCGACAGGGCGGAAGGTCACCTCCTGCAGCAGGGCGGCGAGCTGGAGGTCCATGTCGCGGTCCACGGGCCCGTATCCCTCCGGCTGCGGCAGCGCGGCGGCATGGCCGAGGGCGGCCACCAGCAGGGCTATGGTCTTGGCGTCGGCAGGTGCCTTGGACGGCACCACGAGGGTGCGGCAGAGCAGTGTAGAGAGGCGTGGCATGACGGCATCCTGGCGGGGTTGCTGCACCCTTTTTGCTAGGCCCCCCGGCAAACGTCAACTTTATGGGGCCATATACCAGATTTTGCTGCTATGAAAGAGACTTAGAGTGATTTCGCCCAGAAAGTAGAGGGGGGACTATAGGGGGGTGTTAACCGAAGGAAGATTCTTTACCGGATCTCTGCCCCTATTCATCTGCCACTGCCGTCCCTGTCATCCTCCCTCCAGGTTAACTTATCGCGCCATGCGCGTGAGGCACAGCCTCCCGCTTCGCGCGAGGGGACAGCCGGGGTGTCCTCCTGGCCTCCATGGGTCTCCTGGAAACCTCTTTCCATTAGCGAGGGCGAGCCGCGCCGGGGCCGAGCGTGGCCGGGACCGGGCGTAAAACCGCCAGAGAGGCCGGCCAGAACCCCTTTCGGGCTTAAGACGGGGCTTTTCCTGTCCCGCCCCCGAAAAGGGCTGAAATCGAGCTATTGGGCTCACCCCCGCCCGGTGGCCATGACGTGTCGCCGACTCTTGATCTATTCGTCGCCGCGGAGGACCGTGTCGGCATGAGCCAGAACCAAACTTCACGCCCTGAGACCGGCGCCGCCCGCCGTACCCGCAAGAGCCGCAACCCCGGCGCAAACCGTTCCGCACGCGCCAAGGCCAAGCGCGCTGCGCTCGGCAAACCGGAGAAGCGCGATGTCGACGCGATCTTCGGCGCCGCGCTCGACCGGGCCCTGATCCTGTCCGGCGCCGTGCTAGAGACCGGCGAGGTGGATGAAGCCGCGCTTGCCCGCGTCCCGGCACTGCGCGATGCCCTGGACACGGCGCGGACAGAGTTGGACACAGCGTTCAACCCGGAGCAGGTCAAGACGGTCCTGCAGGCCCGCCTCGCTGCCGGCCTTGCCGCGCAGCCCGACGCGCCCCGCGCCGGGGGGCTCGACCAGCACGCTGTCAACGGCGCCTTCGCGGCGGTCGTCAACGCGCTCATCGTCGAGCGCGGCCTCACCAACGCCGCCGGGCGGATTGACCGGGCCGCCGTGGCCCGCAGCCCGATCCTCGCGGAGATCCTTGGCCGGACTATCGCCGCGCTCACGCGGACGCACGACAAGTCCGAGATCGAGGCGGTGATGCGCCGCCGATTCGCGCGGGAGGATGATCAGGCACTCCAAGCCCCGATCTCCGCTTGAACAAAGCTTCTAAACCCATATAATCCTTGGCACAGGCCTAGCGGATCCAGTCCGTTTTTGCTTGAACCAAATACTCACCCCGGAGGGCTTTGCCCCTGCCGGGGTTTTTTCGTCTCGGGGGCCGTCATGGCCGCATGACGACCGCGGAGGTCGATATCGCCGCGCTCCAGGCAGCGGGCGGCGGATCGGGCGGTGGCGACACCACGGCGCTCGAAGGCCGGGTGACCACCCTTGAGGGCAAGGTCGATGCCCATGAGA
This sequence comes from Microvirga sp. Mcv34, assembly GCF_024519725.1. Lineage (GTDB taxonomy): Bacteria > Pseudomonadota > Alphaproteobacteria > Rhizobiales > Beijerinckiaceae > Microvirga. The sequence continues at coordinate 27,006 of NZ_JALJRK010000061.1, forward strand.
ATAGGCTCCACTCGATGGACATCGCCGTGGGCAACTTGCAGACAGCCCACGCGACCTATGATGGGTTCGGCAACCAGCTCTACAACCTCGACATCGCGGTGGGCAATCTGCAGGCCGCCAACACCCAGCAGTGGGGCACGCTCGACAGCCACGACGCCCGCCTCAACGCCGCGGAGAACAAGCTCGGCACCCATGAGACCCGGATCGCCACTCTGGAGCAGGCGGCCTAACGCCAAGAAAATGGACGGCCCCTTGCGATTGTGAGGGGCTGTCCATACAGCGTGCCCTTGTATTTGGGACGCCCTCCCTGATCCTGGTTGGCATGAGCATTGATCGCCAGGATTCACGCAAGCAAGGAAGGGAAGGCACGGACGACGGGACCGACGACGTCCGCCGTGCCCTGCACCTCGCCATCGCCTCGGAGATACAGCGCCGGGGCCTCACCCCGGACGAGGTCCAGCGGACCACCGGGGTCTTTTTCAACCGTCAGAAGAGGTACGAGCTCTGCGAGGCCGTGAACGAGGGCAGCGCGTTCCCGCTCTGGGGGATGGTCCGCCTGCTGCGGATGGCCCGCCGGCTCAACGTCCCGGTCACCTTCACCGTCGCCGGGCAGGTCGTCGCGATCAAGTCGGCCTCCCGCCGGGGCTGAGGGGCGTGTCGGCGGCATTTCCGGGCAAGCCGTTACCATTCTTCGGACATTCGATTCTTTTAATAGGAGTAACGGGGGGACAGCTTTGGCCAGACCTTCCCGGGGACCGTGTCGGCGACACGATTACTTAACAGAGACCAGGGATAACTTAACCAAGGCCGCTTTCTTCGATTGCCATTACTGAGTCTCCTGTGCCAGTGTCCTGGGCCCTGAGAACAGGAGACCAGCATGCGCCATCCGACGACCGTCATCGCTTCCGCGGCCATGACCCTCGCCGTCGCCGACATCGAGCGTCGACAGGCCCGGCAGGCTGCTGCGGCCTCCGCTGCCAGGGACGCGCGCACGATGGACAGCATCGAGGAGCTCGGCCGCCGCTTGACGGCATCCCGTCGCCGCGAGGCGGCTCTGGAGCGCGAGCTCCGGGAGACCCGGCGCCAGCTCGCCGAGGCCCAGGGCGCCGTGCTGAGGCTGACCCGGCAGCACTAGAGCATCGGACGGTTTGTCGGACCCGCTCAGTTCCCACCTCTGCCCAGGGAAGAGGGGTGGGACGTCGTGGATCCGTATTTTGGTCCGATGCTCTAGAACGAATCACCCCCTCGACGAAAAAGGCCCGCCGAGAAGGCGGGCCTCTGTGTTTCCGGGCCGGTCAGAACCGGGGTGCTGGCGCGTAGGCGGGGGCGGGCTCCGGTGCCTCCATCGCGGCGGCCCTGGGCGGCTGCGGCTTGGGGGCCTGGGCGGCGCGCCGGGTCAGGTGCTTCACGGCCTCGGGGCCAACGACCGCCGGCAGGCCAGGGTCGCGGTCGGTGTGGTCTTTCGCCAGAACGTGCCGCTCGATCTCGCTCGGCCGCATCTCTTCGCAGAGGTGGTCGAGCTGCTTCTCGTTGAGGCTCATGAGCCATGCCTGCACGTGCAGCGGCAGCGGCGAAGTGTCGACCTCGTCGTCTGCCCAGCGGCCCAGGCGGTTGAACGACCACTCGCGGCAGAGGTTGCCGACGGGATAGTCGTTGAGTTCGCTCTCCGAGAGGATTTCGAACGGTTCACGGAAGAGGTCGTCGTCCGCGTCGATGAGGTCCCGGGCGAAATCGGACGGCTCATCGACTTGGGTCGGCCTGGGCCACAGCAGGTTGTGGAGCCGGCTTGTGATGTCCCAGGCGGCCGCACCGAGGAAGAACGGCGCGGCGATCAGGTAACGGCTGACGGCGGCGAGGATGGCGGAGAGGGCTCTGAACATGGTCGGTGGTCTTCCGTGGGTTGGTTGGTCCGACCTCAAT
>NZ_JALJRK010000062.1 GCF_024519725.1 Microvirga sp. Mcv34
GCCGGTCACGCAGCCGGCGCCAGGAGGCCCTTGGTGCCTGCGGGCTGCCAAGTCTAAACGCCTAAAAGAACCGTGCGTGACGAGCAGTTCGGCTCTCACATTTACCACTAGAGATCGAGCCGGGCTGCCCATCGCGCCACCCTCGACCCTGCAGGCCCGCAGCGCAAGCTGCGGGCCCACAGGTGCTGGCTCTTTGACATACACGCCCCTGTCACGGCCAGCCGTGTCCCGGTCATGACGACGCAGCGACATCGCTGTCATCCCGGCGGCGCGGGAGCGGAGCCCGGGGCCCATCGTCGCCGCGGAGCATGCAAAGAGATTTCCTCCGCCACTCACCCCCTTCCGGGGCCTGAGCCGTTCCGGGTTCCCGCCTGCGCGGGAACGGCAAGGTCGACGGTGCCGGCTATCGAGTCGGCGGTGTTCCAGGAGGCGAGCCGCCCGGGCTGCTTCCCGACGGCAGCGAGGTTCGCGCCCGGTCCATCAGCGTCGTGGCCGCGTCCACGCAGGCCCTCATGCTGTCGCGGGGATCGCAGCGCACCGCCAGGGTCGTGTCCCCGGCGCGCAGCAGGAAGCCGGCACCGCGTTGCGGCGCACGCGCCGACATCCGGCCGTCGAGTCCCCGGAGGAGATCGTCGAGGTCGCGATCCTGCCGGTTGTAGGACGAGCCACGATCGCCGGAATCGTCAGAACTCTGGCTGAAGGCCGGCAGGGCGACCAGCATCAGTCCCGCCGCCACGAGAAAGGCTTTCTTCATTCACTCCTCCATCGGTTGCATTCAAGCTCGCACTAGTCCCTGCAGACGCGCCTGCGGACCACGACGAGAAGGCTGCCGTCCTGGTTCCTGAGGCTGCGGGTGAGGAAATAGCAGTCCCCGCCCATGCGCTCGGCGAGACGTTCCCTCAGGCGACCTCGCCAGGCGCCGCCATCGTCCTCATCGTTCCAACGGGAGGCGACCCGTTCGCGCAGGCGCTCCCGCACGGCTCCGCCACCGTCCTCATCATTCCAACGGGAGGCGGCCCGTTCGCGCAGGCGCTCCCGCAGCCACGGATGATCTCTCAGGAAGTCCGCAACCTCGCCGCGGCGATCGCTGCGCTCCTGCAGCACATCCATGAGTTCGTCGCGCTGGTCCCTTCGCTCCTGGATCAGATCCAGCAGCATGTCGCGACGATCGGCACGGTCCTGCACCCAGTCTCGCAGAAGATCGCGCAGTCGGCCGTCGCCCATGCCGGTATCGCCACTGCCCCAATCGTTTTCCTGGGCGGTCGCCGGCATGGCCGATGCGAGGAAGAGAGACGGCGAGACGACGAACGTGAACGCCGCCATCGCCAGAACGGGCCATCGGGTCATGATGCTTCTCCAGTCTCGAACCAAAACAGCTTCGACTCGAACACACCCGCGCGTGCCTCCTCGCGTCTCAGGCAACACGGAGGAGGATGCGGCGCGGGACACCAAGCTTCGCCATGAAGGCCCCGGTCGAGGAGCGCCGTAGGACGCCATGACCTCGAGAGCAGGACCATCCAAGGCACCAAGCTCACCAGCCTGTCCATTGTATCGCCCAAGGTGGCTTCTTTGCGTCTGAACGCTCGTTTGGATGCTCGGTCGTGCTGAGCAAAAGCGGTAGCGCGCGCCTCTTTCGGGGAGCGCTTCCATTCATCGAGTCAAGCAAAGCTCGCTGCGCACGCCCGCGACGATGCTGTCGCAAAATGTTCAGTCATTGTCCTGCTCGATCAAGCAGCCCGCGACTTGGCGTGGTTTGATCGGTGTCCTTGAAGGCGGAACCAGGACCCCACGACGCTCGGGTTCTAAGGAGCGATGCCATGAAGGTTACCATCGCAGCGTCCACCGCGATGCTGCTCGGAGTTCTGCTCGCTTCGGCACCAGCGTGGTCGCAGCACCGAAACGGCCCGTTCACCACCTCTGGAGAGATCAGGATTCCGTCTCAACGCGAACTTGAGCGGGAAGTCTTCAGTGAGCCGAGGAACGACTTCTCGGCGATCGACTCCGTCGCCGAGGGCGAGATGGACCGCATGGATCGCCAGATCGACAGCATGGTCGAGCGCGGCATCTGCGACGGATGCTGACAGCGGATCCCGGGCTTCAAACACATCGGAATAACTGGCTTTTAGGAGAATTCATCATGTCCAACACCGCCAATATCGGGACACCGCTTCCGGGCCGCATGGATCAGGAACTTGAGCCGCTGCGCGTGAAATGGGGATGGATCGTGGCGCTCGGTGTCGTTTTCGTGATTGCCGGCCTCATCGCTCTCGGAAGTGTCGTCATGGCGACGGTCGCATCGGTCGCGATCGTCGGCGTGATGATGCTGGTGAGCGGCATCGCCGAGATCGTTAATGCATTCAGCGTGAAGAGCTGGGGCAAGTTCTTCCTGTGGGCGCTGCTCGGAGCGCTCTATGTGGTCGCGGGTGTCGTGACCTTCCGCAATCCGCTCCTGGCCGCCTCGGTCCTGACGCTCATGCTCGGCATCGCCCTGATCGTCTCCGGTTGCCTGCGCATCTTCCTGTCCACGCAGATGACTCAAGGCGCACCCTGGGTCTGGGTCGCGCTGTCGGGTGTCGTTACCCTGATCGTGGGCGGCATCATCCTTGCCCATTGGCCGATCTCCAGCCTCTTCGCGCTCGGCATCTTCCTCGGCATCGATCTGGTCTTCGCCGGGATCGGCTGGATCAGCATGGGGCTTGCCCTGAGGCATCGGACCTGACCGAAGCCCGCTGAAACACATGCCCGGAGCATGGCCCACTTCATTGGCTGACGGATGTTCGGGCCAGGGCGGCGGGGCACATTCGCAGGAGGAACCCACCATGAACCACATCCACAAATCCGCCGGCCCACCCAAGAAGAACCGCCGGCACGGCGGGCCCGGATCGTCATCGGACGAGACGTCCCGGCCGGACCGGTTCGCCGTAACGCTCGATGCGAAGACCGGCGCGGTCATCCAGATCGAGGGCATCGATGCCACCGGCGCACGCCATGAGCTCTCGAAGGATGAGAAGGCCAAGCTGGCCAAGGACAATGGCCGGGTTGGGCTGGAGGAGTTGCTCGAACAGGCCTTCGAGGCCGGGATCGCCTGCGTGCTGGGCGGCGAGGACGAGCCCGGCGAAGCCAAGGAACCCAAGGAGGATGCCGATCTCCGTCGCATCCTGCTGAAACCGCTGATCGACGAAAGCCCGGCCGCGCGCCTGATGCGGCGTGACGTGCTGGATCGGGCCATCGTTGAAACATTGATCCACCATAGCCTCAAATCCCGCTCCAAGGCTCCCGAGGGAGGACCGCCGAAGGAGCCGGGCCCCGACCGCGCCGCCCCCCAAGCAACCCGATGAAACAGAGGAGACTGTCATGGCTTTAAATGCTCGTGATGATGAGCTTGCGCGCGTCCTGATCGGCAGCCGCGTGCTGAAGCGTCAGCGCATGCGCCGCCTGTTGCTCGCCCACCTTCTGCGCGAGGGACGTGAGGACGAGGACGAGGACGTCGGAGAGGAGGATTTCGGCGAGGAGGAAGGCGAGGACGGCGGCGAGATGGGCCGCATCCTGCGCCTCCCGCTCGCGGCCCGGGCTGTGAGGCGCCGGCGCATGCGGCGGCTGCTGCTGGCCCACCTCCTGCGCGAGAGGCGCGGCGAAGACGAGGATTTCGGTGAAGAGGACGAGGGCGAGGAAGGTGAGGAAGGAAGCGACGAGGAACGCCGCATCCTGCGCCTGCTGATCGCCAGCCGCCTGCTGCGGCGCCGGCGCATGCGCCGCGTGCTCCTCGCCCATCTCCTGCGTGAGAAGCGTGGCGAGGAAGAGGGCTATGGCGAAGAGGACGAGGACGAGGATACCGGTGAAGAAGAGGGAGGCGACGAGGAACGTCGTGTCCTGCGCCTTCTGGTCGGCAGTGCGATCCTGAGACGCCGGCGCGTCCGCCGCATGCTCCTCGCCCACCTCATGCGCGAAAGGCGCGGCGAGGAAGAGGGCTTCGGCGAGGAGGAGGAAGGTGAATACGGCGGCGGTGACGAACGCCGGCTGATGCGCCTCCTGGTCGGCAGCCAGATACTGCGCCGCCGGCGTGCGCGCCGCATGCTTCTCGCCCACCTCCTGCGCGAGAAGCGCGAAGCGGCCTGACCCGCACGTTCGAAGGTGGCGGCGCGGTGTGGATGGGTCGGAGACCGGTTCTCCGGCCCATTCCGCACGATGCCATTGGTGAGCATCACGGAAGGAAGGGGAAGCCCGATGTCCGATGCAGCGCCTCTCACCCGCGGGCAGAAGACGCTCAGTGGTCTCAAGCGCTTCGGCGTGATCTTTCTCTATTTCTGGGGTCTCCTGGCCATTTCCTCCCTGCACAAGTCGCTGATCCTGGAGGAGAGCGGCATCCCCTACCGGCAGAGTTTCGCAGTTGTGAATGCGCTCGTGCTGGCGAAGATCCTGTTCGTTGCGGAGGAGCTGAAGCTTGGCGAGCGGTACGAGCGGGAGCCGTTGATCTATGCGATGGTTTTCAAGGCTGCGATCTATTCGGTTGTACTGGCGGCCTGCGAAATCGTCGAGGGCCTCGCCATCGGGTATTTTCGCAGCAAGACCCTGGACCAGAGCCTCTCCGATGTCGGCGGCGGTACGCCATTTGGGATCCTCACGACGACATTGCTCCTGTTCGTTGCCCTGCTCCCCTTCTTCGGCTTCCGCGAGCTCTGCACGGTGGTCGGCGAGCCAGAGCTGCATCGCCTTCTATTCGTGAAGCGCGTCCGACTGAAAATCCTGGACGAAGGGTGAGTGCTCGGAGCTGCCGCTTTAAGGCCACCCCTACCGTGACACGAGATTGCACGCGATCTCCGGCGCTTCGGTACCGAATCCATGATGACCCTGGAGGTGACAGATGACGCTTTTTGAAGATCGCGAGCGGGCGTTCGAACAGATGTTCACTCACGACGAGGAGGCGCGGTTCCGGGCGTTGGCACGGCGCAACAGACTGCTTGGGCAATGGGCCGCCACACAGCTCGGTCTCAAGGGTCAAAAGGCCGACGATTATGTCGGCGAGATCGGCCGAAGCCTGGTCGCGCGGGTCGTGGACAATGCTCTCGTCGAGAAGCTTCGATCCGATTTCGAGGCCAACGGCGTCGACGTGTCCGACGAGCAGATCCGCCAGAAAATGGCCGAGCTGATGGCCGCCGCCGTCGCCCAGCTGCAATCGAAACCCTGGTAAGCAGGCAAGTTGCCTAAGGCAGGTGGATAGGGGATTGAGATCCCTATCCCTTTGCACCGGTTCCGCCGTTGACGGATTTGGTGCAGATGGTCATCAGCTTGCCCATCTCATCGTTGTAGTCGCGCAGGGTTTCCTCCATCCAGCGGGACTGGATGGTCGCCACATCCGCCAGGCTCTTGCAGGCTATCATTTCACGCGCGATCTCCCCATCCTTCGCAAGCCGCATGGACACGAAGCCGATCATCTCGCGTTGGCATTCGGCGCTTGCGGCAAACCAGGCTTCCGTAGCATTCGCCAGGGCCTGGCCGCCGCTATCGGGCAAGTTGACCCCGGTTCCGCTGCGCAGCGTTTCCGACATTCCTGATCTTTTTTGCATGTTGGTCATGGATCGTCCTCCTTGAACAGACTGTCTCCTCAGAACGAAAGGATCGTCTTCAGCTCCTCCAAGCGACTGATGGAAGATTCGGCACCACGGCGGTCCCGGTCGTCACGCAGTGCGCCGCGCATCGTCTCCAGGCGCAGAACCTCCTCGTCGATGCGATCTCGCGTTGGCAGCGCCCGGCCGGTAATGACCGCCACGCCTGTATCGCTGATTTCGACAAAGCCGCTCCAGCGAAAGCAGCTCGAAACGCAGAGTGGGCACATTGTCCCTCCCCTTAGGGGTTGTCAGTGTCCGCCGCCGAGCACAAGCGTCTGGATCGGATATAGCAGGGCCTGGATACGCAAAATCATGGCGTGCACGAGTCCGACGCCATCCACCGCATGAAGAACGATCCGTCGCATCGTGCCTGTCTCCGGGGCGACGATTTCCTCATGATGGTTGCTGTAGGCATTGACGACGCAGCTGCTGCCGGGAGAAACGCCATCAAACCCGCCTTCGTAAAGAGGTTCGAGAAAGGTCAGAATGGTTCCCGGCCGTGTCACCTGTTGCAGATCGAGCAGCTGTTCTCCACTGCGGACTTGGCCAGCGGCGATGTAATCCTGCACTCCGGTTACCACCATCGGGATAACGACCCAGGGCTTCGAGGCGCAGGCGGCCTCGGCAACCATGCCGACCTTCATCACCTGCGCCTCAACCTGCCCGAAACCAGCCTGCAGACGCCCCCGCCCTGCCCCTTCCGGGATCAGCACCCCGGCTGGACGCATGAGCGGGTTGACGACGTCGCCGACTCGGAGCGTGAACTGCTCCACCCGCCCGTCTACTCCGGCCCGTACGACCGTCTTCGACAGGTCCACCTCCGCCTGCGCCAGCTCAGCCTCGGCGCTGGCCTTCTGAGCGGGAAGCAATGTGGAGAGCTGCGCCTCAGCCTGCTGCCTAGCGGCAGTCGCAGCATCGATGCTGCCCTGGCGCCCCTCAACGGTGACCTGCAGCCGCTCGATGTCACGCGTGGCAACCGCGCCTGGATTGCGCCGGTAGATTTCCTGCTTGGTCTCCAGTTCATCGAGCGCCTGCCGGTAAGCGCTGCGTGCTTCCTGAAGCTTGCCGTCGGCGACCTGAATGTCGGCCTGCGCGACCACCATTTCCGCATCAGTCTCAGCAATTCTTCGCCGGGCCGCTTCGGCGGCCGCCTCCTGCTTGGCGCTGTCCAGCCGGAAGATCGGGGCGCCTTGTTTGACGGCACCGCTCACACCGTCGATATAGACCTCGGCCACACGCCCGTTGGTCTCGGGCAGGACCGGGATGGTTCGAAAGAACGCCGTAGCGTTCGTGGTGGCCGGGTGGTTATAGAATACTACCGTGATCAGCCCGATGGTGAGCATAAGACAGGTGACGATGCCCCAGCGCAGTTCGAACCACACCGAGTAAAGCGTGATCTCCTTGCCAAGCCGCTTGCCCTGCGCGTAGCGGCGGTAGAGATAGTCCGGGAGGATCGTCAGCAGGGAGCAGAGAAGAAGCTCAAGCATGAGACTGCTCCTTCGGCAGGCGATAGGGCGTGACGGTCGGCGGCACTTCGACCACGTTTTCACTCTGTGCAACGATAGGAGCGCGTTCATCCGGAACGTCGTCCGCGCCCTTGCCAGGCGGGATGCCGGCGATCTTCTCGAGGGATCCGGCCATCCGGTTGAACGTGCCTCCGAAGTCGGGAATATCGATCAGTGCAAGCAGCAGCCCAGCCACCCAGAAGATATGCATATGGGTGAACAGAGCCAGGAGTCCCAGGACAGCGACGATCTCGAACTGCAGCTTGTGGGCCTTGTGGGCGATCCGCTCGGGCAGCGTGTGCAGGCGTAGAAACAGGAGCCCGACCGCCAGCACGGCGAGCACCAGGAACACCGCCACGATCACCATGAGAACATCGACCCCGCCCGGCGCGATGATGAAGATCGGAAGGTGTTGAGGGGCAATGGGATTGATCGTTGCATTCATTTTGCGTCACCCACAGGCGGAAAAGAAGCGGCTCCCGACGCGGCCCGCGGGAGTGTCGGTTTCGTCAGCTCAGGCGCAAAGGCGAGTTCGGCCTCCGTCGTGGCGATGACGTCCTCGACGGCGACACCTTCCTGCGTCTCGAGAAGCGTGGCCTGCCCATCGGGAAAACCGATCACGGCAAGCTCAGTGACGACGAGATCAACGGGGCGGTTCGACGTGAGCGGCAGCGCACATTCCCGCACGATCTTCGGACGTCCCTTCGCGGTATGCTGCATGGCGACGATGACGCGCTTGGCTCCGGCCACGAGATCCATGGCGCCACCCATCCCCGGCACCATCTTGCCCGGCACCATCCAATTGGCGAGGAGACCACGTTGATCGACCTGAAGGCCGCCGAGCACCGTGATGTCGAGATGCCCTCCTCGGATAAGCCCGAAAGACATGGCACTGTCGAACGCACACGCCCCCGGGAGGGCGGTCACCGGTTTTCCGCCCGCGTCGGTCAGCCACGGGAGCACCATGCCGGGCTCTGGCACGGGACCGGTGCCAATGAGACCGTTCTCGGACTGGAAGAAGACGTGGATTCCTTCAGGCACGAAGTTGGCCACCAGGGTGGGAATGCCAATACCGAGATTGACCAGCATTCCGTCCCGCAGTTCCTGCGCGATGCGTCTGGCAATGAGGGATTGCGCATCCATGGCGTCAGCCTTTCGCTATGAGATAGTCGACCACCGGAGCGGGCGTCACAACATGATCGGGCGCGACAACGCCAACCGGGACGATGTTCTCCGCCTGTACGATGACGGTGTCGGCTGCCATCGCCATCAGCGGATTGAAGTTGCGCGCCGTCAGTGCGTACTGGAGATTACCCAGATAGTCGGCGATGAAGGCATGCACGAGGGCGAAGTGGGCGCGAAGGGCGGGCTCCAGCAGATAATCACGGCCATCGACCGCAATCTTCTGCTTGCCCTCCTCGGCTATGGTGCCGATGCCGGTTGCGGTCAGGATTCCGCCCAGACCGAAGCCGCCAGCACGGATGCGCTCCGCGAGCGTGCCCTGCGGGACGAGGTCTACCTGCAATTCTCCGGCCAGCATCTGCTGCTGCGTGTCGGGGTTGAGGCCGATGTGGCTTACGATCACACGCCGCAGGAGTCTGGCCGTAATCAGCTTGCCGATCCCGATCCCCGGTGCGGCCGTGTCGTTGGCGATTACCGTCAGATCGCCTTTCTGCTGCCGTACGAGTTCGTCGACCAAGGGCTCCGGTGTTCCGACGCCCATGAATCCGCCGACCATCAGCGTCGCCCCAATGGGGATCATCGCAACGGCATCCTCCAGCTTGATGGTTCTCATCCTGCGCTCCTCATGACGGTGCCTCACTGGTGCGGCCCCAGTCCTGGAACAGGGTGTAAGCGACCGCGAGCAGGACGGGGCCGAGAAAGACGCCGATGATCCCAAAGGCCAGCAACCCGCCGAGCACACCCAGAAAGATCATCACCATCGGCATCCGGACCCCGCGGCTGATCAGGTATGGTCGCAGGACGTTGTCGAGGCTTCCGACCAGAAGGCCGTTCCAGATCATCACGAACACCGCCCAGCCGGTGTGCCCCTCGGACATCAGCCACAGACTCGCCGGTAGCCAAAGCAGCAGCAGCCCCATGGGCACAAGAGTGATGACCATGCCGACGGCCCCAAGCAGGATGGTGCCTGGCACGCTCGCGAGCCAGAAGCTGAAACCGAGCAGGATACCCTGGATGAACGCCGTGCCGAGCACCCCGTTGACGACGCTTTTGATGGTGGCGCCCGCCGTTGTCAGCACGTGGCGTGCCCGCCAGCCGCCAAGGCGCGCCATGGCCCATTCGACGCGGTTCTCCACATAGACGCCGTCGCGATAGAAGAAGAAGGCCAGCACGATGCCGAACCCTACCTGGAGCGTCCCCGACAGGAGCGTGCCTCCCTGGTGCAGCGCCCAATCCCGCAGAGGCGCCGCGTAGGGCGCTAAGGCCGGTCCGAGCCCCTTTCCCTGTTGAGACGCTTCGAGCCAAACCTTCTCCGCCTCTTGTCCGATGAGGGGAAGACGCCCGAGCCAGCCGGGTGGCGGCAGCCCTTGATCGATCGCGGAACGAACCGTGGCAGTAAGCCGGGCGACATCGTCAGTCAGGTTCGCGCCCAGGGCCAGAAGGGGGAGCACGAGCAGGGTAGCAATCATCAGGGTCATGAGAAGAGCCGCGGCGGTCGGGCGCCGGCCCAATCGTCTTTCGGCCTTCCGAAACAGGGACCAGGTCGACACGCACAGCGTTACGGCGAGAAAGATGGCTTTGAGGAAAGGTGCCAGGGTATAGATGCAGCCGACAGCCAGCACCAGAAGGAGCACGAGCCCGAGCGCTTTCTCCACGTAGGACGCCTCGGAAGCGGTGTCCCTCTTCCGACTGCCCATCACGTCCTGCGGATCGACTGCACGCACGGTGTCCTCCCGGTGCGACGGCTTCAGCAGCCGGCACAGATGCTGCGGAGAGTCCGGTTCAGCCGCCAGTCCATGTCCCGAAAATTCCGGTCTGCCGCCGACTGGCTGGTGTCGGCGTTCGTCGGGAGGTCCTGCTTTTGAACGGAGTGCGGCGTGGGCTGGCGGGACTTTGGCCGAACAGAGGAGGCATCCGGCGTCTCCGCTGCGACGGCGCCCGCGAGAAGGAGCGCCGGGACCGTCAGGGGGGCGACTCTGCCCAAGGGCAAGAGAATGGAAGCCATGCAAACCTCCTCCTGGTTCGACCGCACGCTCACGCACAAGGCCGGCTCAAGCCATGATGCTGAGACCGCCGTCGACATAAGTGGTCGTCCCAGTGAGCCTTCGGGCGAAGGGCGTCGTCAGGTAGGCCGCGGTGAGACCGACATCCTCGATGTCGACCAGTTCGCCGATGGGCGCCCGTTCGATGGCCTCGGTGAGAAGGACGTCGAAATCCTTCAGACCGGAGGCGGCCCGCGTTTTCAACGGACCCGGGGAGACGGCATGCACCCGGATATGCTTGTCCCCCAACTCGTAGGCGAGATAGCGGACGGCGCTCTCCAACGCCGCCTTCACGGGACCCATGAGATTGTAGTTCGGCACCACCTTGTTGGCACCGTGGTAGCTCATGGCCAGGAGCGTACCGCCTTCACGCATCAACGGTTCAGCCAATCGCGCCATGCGGATGAAGGAATGGCACGAAATGTCCATCGCCACCTTGAAGCCCTCGTCCGAGCTGTCGACGAGCCGGCCCTGGAGATCCTGCTTCGGCGCGAAAGCGATCGAATGGAGCCCGATATCGAGACTGCCCCAGGTCGTGCGGATCTGCTCGAAGACGGCCTCAAGTTGCCCGCTCTGAGCCACGTCGCAGGGCGCCAAGATGGAAGCTCCGAGTTCCTTCGCAAGAGGCTCCACATAGGGCTTTGCCTTCTCGTTGAGGTAGGTGACGGCAAGATCGGCGCCGAGCTCGCGGAAGACCCGGGCGCAGCCATAGGCAATCGAATGCTCGTTGGCGATGCCGACGACGAGAGCCCGCTTGCCGTGCAGGATCTGCGATTGGATGGCGGCCTTGTTCAATTCGTTGGGTCGATCGTTCATGGGTGCTCCCTCGTGCGTCGTGTGCCTCCGGTACGACGGGCGGATCCATGCCTTGCCCCGACCCCGGGGCGCTCCTCCGCCTGGCGTTCCACCAGCGTCAAGGTGATCTGCTCGGGCTTGGTTTTGCCTGCGCTCTCGTCTTCGGCCAGCAGGCGCCGGATCTCTCCGAGCAGGGTGACCTGCTTGGAATTGGCTTCGATACGCCCCTCGACATGATCGAGCATGTCGAGCAGCGCGCGCCGGTCCGCCGATGTCCGCAGGAGCTTGGGAAGCGCCAGCAGCGCCTTCACAGGCTCGAAATCGACGATGTAGGACTGCTCCCGGATGATATCGCGAGCCGTATCGGTCGGCATGTCGAGCAGCCCGATATCCTGCCCGACGAGCTCTCTTGTCCGCTTCATGGCCGAGAGCCTCCGCCGCCCGGTGCCGGCCTTCATGAGTAGAAGGGCGGCGCGGACCATCGCTTTCGTGCGATCTCCGTCTTCGATGCGCGAGAGCGCCTGCTTCACGAATGGGGCGTTGCGCAGATCGATAGGCTCTTCCGAAACGGACTCCTTCCTTGACGCCATGCCGATGCTGGCCGGGCCATACAGACGGAAGAACGTGTTCTCGACCGCCGCATCGCGCAGGTCGCGGTAGAGATCCCACGAGGCCGAAGTGACGGCAGCGGCACAGCGCTCCATCCTGGCGGCCGGACCGTCGTTGTCACGCGGCGCCCGGTTCGCCTTCGCGATGTCCGCCGCGCCCTTGAGGGGCCAGAAGAAGGGATTGAGATCGGACACCGCCCACCGCTGAACCCTCTGCGGATTGAAAGCCCTGGCGAGTCCGGCCGCAGCCGGGGTGACCATCGGCGCGACGAAGGGATGAACGTAGGTCTCGTAGGTGGAGGCAAGTGCCTCGGAGGTCTTCTCGACCGCCTCGAACGGCATCTCGTCCTTGCGACTGTACTTCTGCAGGACCTGCAGGTCCTCGACACGCATCTCGACCAGCGCCACATCGTAGCGTAGCCCCTCGTCCGTTGCGTGCTCTTCGATCTGCATGCCGTAGAGGCCCGGCGGCTGATGCTCGATATACTCGATCAGGTCGACGATATGGGTGTATTCGCGCTTGGCGACCGAGCCCGAGACGAAGATCCCGAGATGACCGACGCTTTTGTGCATCAGGCCGACGATCACCTGACCGTTAGCCTTCAGCGCCTCGGTGGTCGGATAGAGATCGGCCACCCAATTGAACGCCTGCTGCGGCGGCGTGATGTTGTCCCCGAGAGACGCGAACAGGATGATGGGGGACTTGATCGAGCGCAGGTCGAAGGCGCGCCCCTCGGACCACTCGGCATCGCCTGCAGCCAAGTTGTTTCCGACGAACAGGTTCTCGACGATCCACTTGATCTCCTGCCGGTTCATCAGGAAGAAGCCACCCCACCAGCGCTCGAATTCCAGGAAGCGCTCGGGCTCGGTGTCGATCTTCGAGAAAAGCGTGTAGTATTTGTCGAAATAGGTGTTGGCCGGGTTGAGGTACTCGAAGTTCTCGACGAGGTAGGCGCCGTCGAACGTGCCTGCGCCGAGGTCACTGGCGAGAAGAGCCGGCCAGAGTCCCCCGAGAAGCCCGCCCGCATAGCGCATGGGGTTCTCGCCATCGTTGCCGGCCCAGTACGACATGGGCGCCCCGTTGATGACGATCGGGCCGACGAGGTCCGGCTCGACGGCGCCGACCAGCATGGAGGCCCAGCCGCCCTGGCAATTACCGAACAGAACGGGCTTGCCGGTCTTGGGGTGGCGCTCGCCGACGATACGGAGGAACTCGGCCTCGGCTCGGGAGACGTCCGCGAGGGTCTGCCCAGCGATCGGCTCAGGGAAGAAGATCACGAAGTAGACCGGGTGCCCTGCCTTGAGCGCCACGCCCACCTGCGAGGCTTCCTTGAACCCACCGATGCCGGGCCCGTGGCCGGCGCGCGGATCGATGATGACAAAGGGCCGACGCTCCGGATCGATCTTGATCCCGGCCGGCGGAACGATGCGAACGAGAGCGTAGTTGACAGGCCGCTCGAACGAACGGGCGTCCGCGATGATCTCCCAATCGAAGGCCAGCAGCGGCGGCTTGCCCGCCTTCTCATGCTCGATCCAGTTGTTGCCGCGCTGGCGAAGCGTGTCCCAGAATAGGATGGAGCGCTGCGTGAAGTCGAGCCAATAGGCGCTGGCATCGCGCCAGAGATCGAGCGGCGACGCCGAGCGGACCGAACCATTCCGCAGCGGCTCGCCTGCGGCCTTCAGGGCGTCGAAGTAGCGTTCGAGCGCCTTCGCACATCGCTCGTTGTAGACCTGCGCGACTTTGGCTCGCGCTTGACCAAGTTCCTTCAAGGGACCCTGTCCGCCGAGATCTCGTTCTTCCGTCTTGGGTTCGACTTCATGCATCGTTGTTGTCCCGTCGAAAATTGCTCCCGAGGATTTTACTTCTTGGTGTCGGCCCATTTGAGGAAGAAGCCGACATCTCCGGGCAGGCCGCCCGGCCACTCGATGATCAGAGCGCTCAGCCGGAACCCCGCGGGGCGGAGTTGGTCGCGCCATAGTTCGTAGGCCTGGCGTGGACGCCCGGTGAGAGTCTCGGGCCAGGTCTCGTCCGAGTTGTTGATCGCGCGACCGTGATCCGTGCACAGGGCATTGGGAAAGCGCATGACCATCAGTTCGGTCTGCCCGCGCTCTGCGGCGGCGCGCAGCTTCGCCTTCAACGGCAAGAGGATGTCCCGTAGCGTTTCAGAGGTAAGGTTGAGTGGCTCGGACAGGCGCTTGATCAGGTCCTGGCGCGCCTTCTCGGCGCGGTCCATGCCCTCGACCGACGTGGTCGCCTTCGCCATCTGCATCTCGGTCATGTAGTTCCGCAGATCGGCCGCCGACATGAATGTCTCGTCTCCAAGCTCCTGCTGGGCGCTTGACTCGTCCGCCTTGGTCTTCAGGGTCTCCATGGCAACAATCTCCGTAGTCAGGATGCAAGTTTGGCTTGCGTCGTGCTAAGCACGCTGCGCGTCTGCCGAGCGATTACAAGTTCCTCGTTTGTCGGAATGACCCACGCAGCGGGCCCGGACCCGGCGGAGATCCGCGAACCACCGGTGCCGTTGGCGGCCTCGTTGAGCGAAAAACCTGCCCATGCGAGGCCGGCGATGACCTCAGAGCGGGTCGCCACGTCGTTCTCGCCGATGCCGCCTGTGAAGACGAGCCCGTCGAGCCCGCCGAGCGCCGCGACAAGCGATCCAATCTCGCGCGTGATGCGGTAGACGAAGAGATCGATGGCGCGCCGCGCATCCGCATTGGTCGCGGCGTTGGCCCGCAGCACGCGCATGTCGTTCGACAGGCCGGAAACCCCGAGAAGGCCGGACTTGGTGTAGAGCATGCGCTCAGCCTCATCCGGACTGAGCTTCATCTCCCGGAGCATGAAGAAAACGACTCCTGGATCGACGGCTCCGCATCGTGTTCCCATCGGAAGGCCATCAAGGGCCGAGAAGCCCATCGTGGTGGCGATGCTCACTCCCTTGTGGAGGGCGCACAGGCTCGCACCGTTCCCGAGATGCGCGACGATTACCCTCCCCTCTGCGAGGCGCGGATCGTAGTCCTTCAGCACGGATGAAATGTAGTCGTAGGACAGCCCGTGAAAACCATAGCGCTGCACGCCCCGCTCGCGCATCTCGCGCGGGAGGGCGAACATTCGGGCGATCTCGGATTGGGTCTGGTGGAAAGCCGTATCGAAGCTGACGACCTGCGGGAGTCCCGGCAGGCGCCGACGGACGATCCGGATCGGCTTCAGGTTGTGAGGCTGATGCAGGGGCGCAAGCGGTACCAGCGTCTCCAAGGTCTCAATCACGGCTTCGTCGACGAGAACTGGTCCGGAGAAGGATCCTCCGCCATGGACGACCCGGTGTCCGATGGCCGCGAGCCTGCGGCCCTCCTGATGCTGCCGCAGCCAGGAGACGAGATGCATGAGCGCCTCCT
The DNA here is from genome assembly GCF_024519725.1 of Microvirga sp. Mcv34. Lineage (GTDB taxonomy): Bacteria > Pseudomonadota > Alphaproteobacteria > Rhizobiales > Beijerinckiaceae > Microvirga. The sequence continues at coordinate 15,132 of NZ_JALJRK010000062.1, forward strand.
CATGGCCGAGCTGCTCGCTGGAACTCCACGCCATCTCATCTAGGAGCTGCCCACGGGCGTCCTTGACGACAAAGTGCGCCGACCCGCCCAACCCTTCGAACAAGCCCTTGAAGGCGACGCGGGGATCCGCACCATCCGGCGTATCGTAAACCTGGAACTTGAGGCTCGACGAGCCGGCGTTGAGGACGATGAGGACCGGCATCATGGCTCAGACCTCCGGAAGGGCGAGTTGCTTGCGCTGCACATCGGCCACGAGCGACGCAACGGCGCAGGAGGCCAGGCGCGTGATTGTCGAATCCGCCCGGCTGGTGAGGATGATCGGCACCCGGGCCCCGAGCACGATGCCGGCAGCATCCGCGTCGGCCAGGAAGGTCAGGCTCTTGGCGAGCATGTTGCCGGCTTCGAGATCGGGCACGACGAGCACGTTCGCCTGCCCAGCGACCGGCGACTGAATCTTCTTGATCTTCGCCGCGCCAAGATCAATGGCGTTGTCGAGCGCCAGGGGTCCATCCACGATGCCCCCTGTGATCTGCCCACGGTCGGCCATCTTGCACAGGGCCGCGGCCTCGATGGTCGAAGGCACCTTCGGGTTGACCGTCTCCATTGCGGACAGGATTGCGACCCGCACCGGATCGACCCGCATCGCCCGCGCGAGGTCGATGGCGTTCTGGACGATGTGAATCTTGTCCTCCAGCGTCGGCGCGATGTTGACCGCCGCGTCCGTGATGATGAGCGCCGTCTCGTGATGCGGAACATCCATGACGAAGCAATGGCTGATCCGGCGTGCCGTCCGCAGTCCGCCCTCGCGACGAACCACCGCGCCCATAAGCTCGTCCGTATGGAGGCTCCCCTTCATCAGCGCCTCGGCTTCGCCGGCCCTGACGAGGTCGACGGCTTTCTCGGCAGCCGCATTGCTGTGCGGGGCATCGACGATGCGCATCGTGGCAACCGACTTGCCGAGCACCTGCGCAGCAGCCGTGATCTTGGCCTGCGGCCCGACGAGGATCGGATCGATCAGGCCGAGCTCGACCGCCTCGATCACCGCGCTTAGCGATGCAGCATCGCAAGGATGTGCCACTGCAACCTTAAGCTTAGGAAGAGCTTTGGCGGCTGTCACGAGCCGATCGTACTTGGTGTGCTGACGCGCCAGCTCGGAAGAGCCATGAGTGGATGTCGCAACCGTCATAACCGCCTCTGCCCCTTCGATCCCATAGCAAGCCGCTGCGGCGGCTGCCAGAATGGCCTCCAATGAGCCCGCTATCGCGGATTGACCGGCCGCTGATATTTTGAACCTCACTACACCCGTTGCTTGATCGATTGGGCCAATGTCTTGACGTTTTGGGACGGGGAAATATCGGCCCACGACCAAGGTCATAGTGAAATTCGTAATGCCTTGTTCAAAGACCGTTTTGACTTTTCGCAAGCTGGCAGACAGATCACGGGAATTCAGCTCATGGGAGAACCGATGCTCTGACATGGGCCACATATGATCAAATCGTATCGATTATCTGGTGGCTGAGACCGTTGATCAGGCCATTCCTGAGGCATAGGGTGGAGGAAGGGGTAAGAATGGATCCTGATCCACTGCTTCGGAGCGTAGAGAGACCTAAGAATACGCTTTGGCGGCTCGTCGCGTTATCGTCCAGCCAACGCTAGGATATAATGATTGCAAATAGTCATCCGCCGGCCGCTCATGCGCGGCTGTCGGTTTGATTGGGCAACAGATGCGCCCCAAGGTCCTCAAGAGTCATCCAACAACGAGCAGCTCTGTCAGAGCGCATACTGACTCTCGCTTTCTGGCCTCAGGCATGCCGTATAGTGGCGTTCCCGCTACCCCATACTGAAGACATCTATTAGGACTACTACCTTCAAGTCTGACCGTTCAGCGTTCCCATTCCCCATCCTTGTGCAACTCTTAGAACCCAGCCGCGGACGTTCTGCCTTTCTCGGCACCGGCCGGTTGGTAGGGCCGCACCGAGAACGTCTGAAGACGCACGAGAGCGGCGCTCAGGCGGGCCGCCTCCTCGTAGCGGGTCTCGTCATGAGGCGGCTGACTTGTATGGCCGCTGGCGAGGGCCTCCGTCGTCGCGACCAGCCGGCGCAGGGGTTTGGCGAGCCAGCCCGAGAATAGGTATAACAGGACGAGTCCTACAAGCGCACCGGTGCCGAGAAGCATCCAGAAGGCCTGCGCGATGGAACGCGTGGGATCGAGCACCGTGTTCAGGTCCGCGCGCACGATGAGGCTCCAACCGAAGCTGGGCATGTCCTTGAACTGGATCGAGGGAATGACGGCCGTCATGTAGTCCTTGCCGTCCTGCCATCTTTCACGAAGCGAAATCGACGTGCCCTGGCCGGCAGCGACGGCCGACCCTTCCGACAGGTTGGTCGCCTGAAGCTCCGCGGGCCCCGAGAGGACCGCCCTGTCGCGGGAAACGAGAAGGGCATCGACGCCCTGCCCCCTTACGGCCTGAATGACATCCCTGATCATGTTCCAATCGAAATGCGCTCCGATGACGCCAATCACGGCGCCTTGCTCGTTCCTGATCGGAGCTGAGAAGTCGACGAAACGGCGCGGCTCCCGTGTCGCCGGGAGGAGCTTCGCCAGAAGCGCCGCTTCATGCACATCGACGGCGGCTGGGCCATTGAGGCCACGCCGGAACCAGGGCCTCTCGGCGACGCTTGCGCCTTCCAACATCCCCTGCGAGGCGGCGAGCACCCTTCCCTGCACATCGGCAACACCGATCCAAGTATAACGCCGATCCACCTGACTCAGCAGAGTGAATTGGCGGCGGACCTCCTCAGGGTCGTCCAGGCGAACGACTCGCGCCATTTCCGCAACGTCTTGCCAGAGCTCGTGCATGCGGCGCCCGAGCTGATCGGCGACGATCTCTCCAAGAAGCTTCAAACGGGCACTGTTGGCGATCTCTGCACGGTGCTGCATTGCATTCGTGAACATGGCGCCGGCCACGATGGCGGGCACGAGCATCAGCAGGGCGCCGATGAAGAATACAAGTGTTCTGATTCCAACGCGCATTCTCGTGTTCCCCTCCCCTGCACCTAGCGCGACGCCAAGCCTCGCATCCAGCCTCTGACCATCTCGGGAAGATCGCCCCGCCCCGTTCCGGGCCTGGCATCCGCCGTATGGAGCTTGCGGAGGATTTCGTCCCGCTGCTCCGGAGAAGGACGCAGCGACAGGCGGTAGCCGTCGCTCGTTTCATCCAAGATACGAATGGCGACATTGCCGACCTCCGCAAGGGCGATCGTTCCAAGGGCCCCGACCGTCAGTCCGGACAACCCGCGGACACGGGCATGATCGACTCCGAGTTCGAGTACCCAGGACGGCAGCCTCTGCGAACCGACGGAGATCGTCGCCAGCTCGACGCTCTCCCGCTGAGGTCGGTTGACGCGGGGGCGCTCGACGCAGACCAGCATGGTAATGGCGAGCACGATCAGGTTGTAGAACGTCCAGAACAGGATGATCCTGATACCGTCCCCGGCCTTGGCCACATGACTGAAGTGGTCCGGAAAGATCAGGGGCAGGAGTATTCCCACCAGTGTCAGACCGAAGAGGAACGCGAAGGGCTTCATCATCGGCCACTGCACGATTGTCTTCGTCCTGTCGCCGCCCTTCGCAGTCACGCGGAACTTATGCGGTCCCTTGGTCAGCAGCCCCATTGCGGCCGCGCGCGTGATGGGCCATGCTGCAATGAGCTGGGACACGTCGTTGAGAACAGGCCAGATCATGCCGTTGGAGATCCAGTTCAGCGTGATCAGCACCGCCGCATAATAGGGCAGATAATACGCGACGACATCCGATAGGGACGCGTTCACGACGATGATGCCGAAATACCAGTAAAGCAGCGGGCCGATGAGAGCGATCAATCGAAACGGAAAGGTTGTCGTCCAGAACAGCAGCGAGTCGACAAGGCTCAGGCGCTGCATGAAGCGCAGGCCGTTCGCTCCGAAGGGATTGTAGACGTTGCGGACGATCTCCATCATTCCCAGGCACCACCGCCCGCGCTGCACCACATATTCATGTAGACCCTCCGGAGCGAGACCTTCGGTGAGCGCCTCGTTGAGATAGACCGTCCGATAGCCATGGCTGTCGAGGCGAATGGTCAGGAGGAAATCTTCCGTCACGCTCTGCGTCGGCAGTCCTCCGATCTCGCGCAGAGCGGAAACCCGCACCATTGAGGAGGTTCCGCAGCATACGGCGATCCCCCATGCGTCACGCGCGGGCTCCAGATGCTCGAAGAAGAAGCGCTGTTCGTCGGGATATGCGGAGGCGATGTAAAGATTGTGCTGGATCGGATCGGGATTGAAGAAGTGCTGCGGCGTCTGGACAAGGCCGACCTTGGTATCGTGGAACAGGGCAACAACCCGGCGTACGAAGTTGCGGTGGGGCACGAAATCGGCGTCGAGAACGGCCACAAAATCGGGCGCGTCAGCATCCTTCAGGCGCTGCGTCAGCGTGTAGTTAATGTTACCCGCTTTCGCGTGCTCGTTTGTGGGCCGCGTCCTGTGCTCGGCGCCGTAGCGACGGCAAACCTCTGTCAGCCATTCCCTTCGACCGTCGTCAAGAACGAAGACCCGCAGGTTCGGATAGTCGCTCGCCTGCGCGCCGGCGAGGGTGCGCTCAAGAACCCCCAGTTCCTCGTTATAGGTGGCGATGTAAAGGTCGACGCGTGGCGGGTTGCCCCCCCACCAGGCGATGTTCCGGTTCGCCTCCTCATTCCTTTCCTTATGGCGGGTGAGGAACAGATACGCCATCGTCGAGGACACGAGAGCTAGAGCCTCGATCGCCACAAAAGTCCATCCGGCGATGACGTCGAAGGTGAGCCCGTCGACCGCCGGTGGAACCGTTTCCGTGATCCGCCAGATCATGTAGCGCCAGCCCAGCAAGGTCGTCAGACCCAGCAACATGACACGCATCCATGTGCTCGTCCGCGTGGCGAGCGGCAGCAGCAGCAGGGCAAGGCCGATTACGATGGCCAGGCCTGCGAGGCTCGACAAGGCTTGGTCGAGGACGAGCATCTACAGGCCGAAATCCGCGAGCCCCTGCCGGATACCCGCGAGTGGCCCGCCCATGAAAACGACGCGGCCCGTGCGCCCGACGGCGCAGGCGAGGTCCGGATCACGCGCGAGTTCCGGAATGCTCAAGGCGACGTCGAAGCGGGTCAGGTGCTCGGGGCTCGGGCCGATAGCGAGGGTGCTGTAGAGCCCGGCTGCGCCCGATCCGCCGAGCCGTGTAATGGTTCCCTGCATGACGCGGTCGTCCCCAATCAGGCGGAACTGGGCCGGCATGCCGACCCGGAGGCTGGAATAGACCCGTTCGTTCACGCTGGCCGTGACCATGACGGCGGAGCAATCTACGAACCTGACGAGATCCTGCCCCTGGTTCACATGCTCTCCGCTGCTGGCAAGGAAGTTCCAGACGATGCCGGGGTTCTGCACCGAGAGCTCCGCCGAGGTCAGGCGGTTGACTCGGACCCGCTCGGCCGCGATCTGCTCGGAGACTAGCTTCAAGCGGCTGCTGACATTGGCGACCTCAGCCTTGAGCTCGGCTAGCCGGAGGTCGAACTCTCGGATACGCTGAATCGAGAACGGCGCGTCGTTATACGAGTCTCCAATGTAGACTCCGTTCTGGGCCGAAGAGAGTTCTGCCGTGAGATAGGTGACACGTTCGCGGGCGCTGGCGATATCCTGCTTCGCGACGTCGTACTGGGCCTGCGCGCGGTCGAGCGTAATGGCCGTCTGAACGCCGCGGGAGTTCAACTCGCGGGTCCGGTCCAGGGCGCTGTCCGCCTCGCGAAACCGCGCCTCCGCGGAATTCACCGCAGTCTGCGCTTCGGCGATGCGGGATCGAACCTGGCGCACCCGCCCTTCCTGATAACTCTTGGCCTGGGTGTCCAGGACCTTACGGGCCTCGTCAACCGCCAGGGTCTGAGCTCGGAGCCGGGTGAGGTCCGCCTGGAGGGTGGAGTGAGTGCGCTCCAGGTCGATCAGACGGGCATCGTCGAACTGATTGTCGGTGATGCGCACCACAGCCTCTTCGGGAGAAACGCGGGCTCCGATGCTGCGCACGGAGAATTCGGCTAATCCTTGAACGGGGGCCCGGAGCACGGTGGTGCGGGCGTTAATCGTAGCATCGGCGCTGGTCCCTGAAAGGTACTCGCCGACGACCACATAGAGCCCTCCAAAGAGCAGCAGGCCTCCTAAGAAGACACGAAAGATTTTCATAGACTTACGCTCGATCGAGACCTGGGGCGGATTCGGTTGCGACGACCTTTGTCCTTGGCCCTGATCGAAGACGTGCCTGCTATCAGGATACGAGGTAGGTCAAAGACATAAATCTTAACCTGGCTGTTGGTTTCCAGAAGAGCTAATCCGAAAGGAGTAATTTTCAGTCAGATGCTCATACCTCAGCCCATGCCCCATCCTCCGGCCATAGGACAGACACCTGCTTCGCTGAGATGAAACTCTCGATCATCCAACTGAAAGCGGATCTGCTTCGCCAAAAAGTATCGCCGCGTGCAGAGGATGAGCGGTTGTGGCTCTATTCTGAAAGTCGCCCGTGGGTCCAGAGCTGAGATGTCCTATGGGTTCGAGAGGTCCATCTTCGCAAGGAATGCCGCTTGCGAGCCGTAGACTCGGACCACATCGGCGGTGCACTTACGAAAGGCTCCGGTCGTCGACCGGAGCCTCCAAGCTCGAACGTTGTGCACAGGATGACCCGGTCACATGTTGTGAGGGCTCATGCGGTGACGTTTCTTGGTGGTGTGATGCTTGCTGACGCTGCCCGTGGTCATGCCAAGCTGCTTCTGCTGAAGCAGCATAGAGCGTTCGCGGTCCCGCCGGGCTGTGTCCCGGTAGATGGACGGATTAGTCGTCTGGGACCCGCTGCCTCCCGGAACCGGCGGCGGAGGATTTTGAGCCATTGCGCTGGCAGCGCCCAGCGCAATGGCTGCGATGGTCACAGGTCCGAACAGAATACGACGCATGGGGATCTCCTTGCGATCAGACGCCCCCGAGTAGTGCTCATTGGTCAACACCCAACGCGAAGTGTTCCGGAAGGTTGCGGCCAAGATGGGAGAAATAACCTCACCGACCCTTTGCGGCGTCCGAATCGAGAAATCGGGTCGAGGACCGTCTTGGATCAGATATGGGACGCGTCTGACTCGACATGCCTCGGACGGTATGGGCCTGACCGGTTCGGTCCATTGGAAGCTCCGCCCCGAAGGCCCGCACTTGCCAAGCGAGCCTTGTGACGGCAATCTCGGCTCAACAAGACGTTCAGCGGGTGCATGCCGGAGCATCGTCTCGTCGGGCAGCAGGACATGGGAATCGGACCAATCATGATTATGGACGGTGAGAATACCGGTGCTGGCGCGACCGAAGGGGTCGCTTTACCTGGGCGTCGCGCGGGGCTTCTCACCCGCCGTTCGTTTCTGGTCGGCTCGGCCGTCGGCGCCAGCGCGCTGGGGCTGGCCGGTTGCGTGACAACCGACGGCATGAGCTTCGCCGAGGCTTCGAGGGTCTACGGGCCAGTGCCCGACGAGAAATTCCCGATCCCGGCCGTCGATGTCAGCAAGGTCGACCCGAAATATTATCGCCGGACGGTTCGCTACGACACCAAAGAGGCACCCGGCACGATCATCGTCGACCCTGCCAATTACTATGTCTACCGCATTGAGGACGACGGAAACGCTACCCGCTATGGCGCCAATGTCGGTCGCGACGGGTTCCGGTGGAGCGGTGACGCCTATGTCGGACGCAAAGCCGAATGGGCGACCTGGACGCCCCCCAAGGAGATGATCAAGCGCCAGCCAGAGGCAGCCAAATACGCCGGCGGCATGCCGGGAGGCCTCGACAATCCGCTCGGAGCCCGCACGCTCTATCTCTATCAGAACGGCGCCTACACGCTCTACACGATCTATGCCAGCAGCGACGCGGAATCCATCGGCTCAGGCATCACGAGCGGCTGCGTCGGCCTCCTCAGCCAGGACATGATCCACCTCTACTCACGAACCCCTGTCAAGACGAAGGTCGTCGTCCTGCCGGCATAGACCAAAGCTCCGCACCCTCGCGGGAACATCCTCGCGCATCGGTATCTCAATGGCCGAAGGCCTTCTTCATGGCCTTCGAGTCGTTATGGACGGCGAGCTTGTCCATGACGGTCTTAACGGCCTTGTGCCGCCCCATCACTTCGACTGCGGTGCCCTTTCAGCTTTGCCAGTCGGTCAGGAATCCTGTTTCAACTGAGCCCGTATCATATCGAGCAACTTCTCCTCGGACATGCTCCGCTCCCAATCGCCGGGGAGTTCGACCCGCACGGATTGTGCACCGCCAGAAGGCGTACAAACCACCTGATAGACGTCAGCCTTCCCATCAACTCGAGCTGCCTCTGTCTTCTCAGGGGCCTTCCCCAGGCCTGAGAAGGCCTGGATACAGGCCCATGTGATTCCGTCCGGGCCCGTGACTTCGCGAGGCATGGGGCTGATCGCTTCTGATGACTGCTACGTCTCGACAACGACGAACCGGCAGCACCGTTCCGCTCAGGCCTCACGCCCGCGTTCACGTTCACGTTCGACACGCCGCAACGCAAGCAGCAGGTCGATCTGCTCATTGGGGATTGGCTCCCCTTCGATCTCTGCGAAGACAGCTTGGAGATGGGCGCCGATCTGATCCCGCGCATCAGAGCCAAGCCGCGGGCGCGGCTCCTTTTGATCCAGATTTCCCTCGATACTCATTGGGCTCCCTATTACTACTCCGCCCCCAAAATTCTGCCGTGAACCAGCCTTGTCGTTTGGGAATGATCCGCAACTATGGTTAACAGATCGCAAACGCCGTTGTTAGAACAGCGGTATGAGTCCAGATCGGTGAGCAGCATCGCGACAGAATAGCGAGTGCGATGAGAGAGCACTTGGATTGAATGACGGTCCGTTTCTTCGCCGAGATGGAGGTGTATCCGCCAGCTGTCACTTTAGGTGCGAACGAAGACAGTCACCTTTAGGATGCCCGGCGCTTGGGTTCTACGAAGAGTTCGATTCGCTTCTCCATTCCGGAGGACGTTGCACGGGCTACCAGTAGGCTGCACGATATCGATGAACAGCTGAAATTTTCCTCCAAAAAATCAAGGAAATCAGCCCATAAGTAAGTATTTGAATCGATTCAGATTCAGGAAGAGTATGAGTCGTGTATATGCAGGGCAGAGAAACTGTCACACTTCAATATCTTAGCCTATTTATTTGCATAGAAGTCTGCGTGCGCGCGTATCGAATTCTGCGTAGCCGTGCATTCGATTCAGCGTATCAAAAACAGCTTCCAATATAGAATTCTGCGTGGACACGTATCCGATTCAGCGCGGCGATCGAGCTAAATGCTTAAAAGACGGTCCAAACTTGCAAGGAAGCTGGCATTGGACTCTGCGTTGCGTCAGAGACCCTCCTTCCAATGGAGCCCGAAACACGACTGTGCTGCCATCGGGATCGAAGCGTATTGAACTCTGCGCGTACTCGATCGAGAGATCGAGGTCCAATTGATCGCATCCAGCGGGCTGTGCGTATTGAACTCTGCGTGTCGTCCGCTCGGCTCCTCTTCCTAGTCAAGGATTGAGAAGCTCCCTTTGGCATGCCCCAGTTTAAACGCGCCTGCTCATGGGTCGACGAAAGCTCTGGATAACTTCCGGTCGGTCGGGACCCTTCGCCGGTTCAGGTGCGTTGCGAGTCCGCGAGCCACCTCCATGCCCATCGAGTAAGAGGCAGTATGAGCGCTGACGAACATCTTGCCATGATCCGAGATGCCGATCTTCTGTTGGAGGTCGAGCGCGCGCGTGGCCACTTCATGTTCAAGACCATCGTCGAACATATCGCCCACAAACAGGAACAGCGAGACGCGCAACAGGCACAGCAATCGGCGGTCGAAGCCCGGCGGGCAGCGATGAGCCGAGACCAAAGACGGCGCGACGCCGTGCGCGAGGTGATCGAAACAACGCCGAGCACCCCTGAGAATATCCAGCACATCCACAGCGTTCTGGCATTGTGCGGTCTCCCCTATCGGGAGCCCAAGGGTGAGCGCGAGTTCTTCCGCGAGTATGGACGGAACACGCTCAGCATCATGGCCGGACGTTTGAAGAACCCTAAGACCGGACAGATGGAGGTTCAGGGGCTCCCCTATGGCCCCAAGGCTCGTCTGGTCCTGCTTCACCTTTGTACGGAAGCAGTCCGCCAGCGCAGTGCCCGGATCGAGGTTGCGGACAGTCTCTCCGGTTTTATAAAGCAGATGGGCTTCCCGGTGACGGGGGGCGAGCGCGGAACCCTGAGGCAATTCAAGGAACAGCTGAACCGGCTTGCAGCCTGTACGATGCAGATCGGTCTCTGGGATGGCGCTTCACGATCGAGCACGCTGAACGTTCCTCCGTTCCGGCAGCTTGATATCTGGTTGACCGGCAACTCCGATCAGGGCCTGCTATGGTCGAACACCGTTCAATTCCACGCAGACTTCTACGACAACCTCATTCAGCATGCATTGCCGGTGGACATTCGGGCTGCACGCGCCTTCTCCGGCTCGGCACGGAAGCTCGATATGCTGTTCTGGCTCGGGTACCGGTTGCGTACTGTGCACCGGCCGCTGAAGCTGACTTGGGACAACCTTCACCAACAATTCGGTTCCGACAACGCGAGCATCAGGAGTTTCAAGCAGGCCTTCAAGGGCGACCTGGCTCACATCAAGGAGGTTTTTCCGCGATTGCGCGTTTCACTCGACGATGCAGGCATGCTCCTGCTTCCAACGGATCCCGGAGAACTTCTCGTCCAGCCTAAACGCCAGAAAGTGGAAAAGCTTTCCGCATCAGCAGCTTAACATCGCAGACTTGGATTCGCCACCGCCAGTCTGCTCGCCTGGATCAGTCGACGTTTCGGAATATCCGCGTTCGGAACGTCGAGTTTCGATGTTTTCAAGGATGTTGGGCTGAAGATGGAGCCGGCACTTTCACTCCGCTCATTAACCCAACGGCGACAGGTCCTGAACCATTGTGTACGGCTTCAGCAAAAACCTCTATCGACCGCCACAGGAGTAGCGCCAAATGCAGGGACAGGCCGATCTGTTTCTCGGAGTGGTCGAGACTGCCTCGCCCACCCAGAAGTCCGCTACCCCTCGCATCCCGGTCAAGCAGCCGGGGCAGAAACGGTCCTTTCGCCTGCATGCTACCGACTTCGAGACTGCGATCGATGCCTTGGAAGGCAGTGGGCAGTACCGCGTTCTGCGCCGCCTCCAACCTCGTCCCATAGTTGGAGCGCGAGTCGCTGTCCCTGGAGAAAGAATCGCCGTCATCGTCGACACCGAGACGACCGGGCTGGATCACACGCGGGACGAAGTCATCGAGATCGGCATGGTGGCATTCTCGTACTACGAGAATGGTCGCATCGGCGATGTTGTCGGGACCTACAATGCCTTGCGGGAGCCGACGATCCCGATCACGCCTGAAATCACGCGTCTAACCGGGATCACGCCCGAGATGGTGAAGGGGCAAGCGATCGACTTGGATGACGTCGAGGCGTTCATCCAGCCCGCTCACCTGGTGATCGCTCACAACGCCCGCTTCGACCGGCCCTTCTGTGAGCGCGTAGCCCATGGATTTTCGCTAAAGGCCTGGGCCTGCTCCCATGCGGAGGTGTCCTGGTCGGATTTTGGCTTCGAAGGCTCGAAGCTCGGCTACCTGCTGTCTCAGTGTGGGTGGTTCCATCAGGGCCATCGTGCGGTCGAGGACTGCCATGCCCTTTTGGAAGTTCTGGCGGCGCCGCTCCGCGGGGGTACAGGTTGTGCCATGTCCCACCTGCTGGCTTCGGCCCGGAAGGCCTTCGTGCGAATCTGGGCGGAAGGTGCCCCCTTCGACTTGAAGGATAACCTCAAGAAGCGGGGCTACCGATGGAACGACGGCACGAACGGTCGCCCGAAGTCCTGGTTCATCGAGATCGACGAGGATGCCTATGAGGCGGAAATGAAGTTCCTGCGGCAGGAGATCTACCGCAGGGGCGTAGAGCCGTTCACGCAACGCATTACGGCGCTCGAGCGGTTTCGCGCTGTCCCATGACTCCGCATGCCGCTCGTTTCTCTTCGAAGCACAGCGCTGGACGTCGGGAGCGTCGATGGAGAAGGCACCAGAGGCCTGTCACTCGCATCGGACGAACACGCTCAGGTTTTGGCGACGTCAGCGAGATCGTGCGGCAGAAGCTGGGCTCCGCCATGGGCGTGACCTTCATGACCATCGAGGACGAGACCGACGTCGCCAACCTCGTGATCTGGTCCAAGGTGTTCGAGAAGCAGCGGCGGCTGATCTTGTCGACGAGCATGATCGCCTGCCGGGGAAGGCTTCAGAGCGAAGGCGAATTCCTTCATCTGATCGCCGAGCACTTCATCAACCTGTCCGAGCTCCTGCGCTCGGTCGTGATTCGTGATGGCGCCCTTCGTGGACGCAGCGGACGCGGGAACGAGGCAAGGATCGGCACACGTGACAGGGTTCGCGGCGGTTCACAAGAAGCCAATCAACCACCGTATACAATGTCAGAACGTGACGAGAACACCATCAAGGTTGGAAGCAGAAATTTCCACTGATCAAAAATCTAACCCGGGTCCCGAGCTTATGTCTGAAGGACAAGTGCGCCCTGGGTCATCTTCCGAAAGGCAGAGGTCCCGTACATCCACGGGATCTCTGCTCAAGGTGTCGTTGCCTTAATCTTCTAATTCCCCACGCAGAATCTCCCGCTTGCCAGCATGGTTAGCTGGACCCACAATTCCTTCCTTCTCCATCCGCTCCATGATGGAAGCCGCCCGGTTGTAGCCAATCTGCAGCCGGCGCTGGATGTAGGATGTCGACGCCTTTCTGTGCCGCAGGACGATACCGACCGCCTGCTCGTAGGCATCTCCCGATCCCAAACCTGCATCGTCGTCATCAACAGGCAACTCCGGAACCTCAAGTTCATCCGGTGTCTCATCATCCGCCGTGACGGCATCGAGATAGACCGGTTCACCCTGGCCCTTGAGGTGTGTGACGACTTTCTCCACCTCAATATCCGAGCAGAACGGCCCGTGCACGCGCGTGATCCGCCCGCCCCCGGCCATGTACA
>NZ_JALJRK010000063.1 GCF_024519725.1 Microvirga sp. Mcv34
ATGATCAGAACGGAGACCGCCGCCACAAGCCCGAAGGCCATGCGCGGCTCCGGCCCCCAGATCGCCCAGGCGGCAAAGGCGAGGAGCGCCACGCCGATGACCGCCGGCACGAAGGAGCCGGAGACCTGGTCGGCCAGGCGCTGGATCGGGGCGCGGCTGCGCTGTGCCTCGGCCACGAGTTGCACGATCTGGGACAGCATGGTGTCGCGCCCGACTTTCCGAGCTTCGATGACGAGGCCACCCGACTGGTTCATCGTGCCGCCGATGGCCTTGGCGCCGACCTCCTTGGTCACCGGCATCGACTCGCCGGTCACCATCGACTCGTCGACGGCGCTGCGCCCCTCGACGACGATGCCGTCGACCGGGACCTTCTCGCCGGGCCTGACCCGCAGGCGGTCGCCCACCTGCACGGTGTCGAGCTGGACCTCCTGCTCCGAGCCGTCGGGGAGAATCTTGCGGGCTGTCTTGGGGGCGAGGTCGAGCAGGGCGCGGATGGCCCCGCTCGTGCTCTCACGCGCCCGCAATTCAAGCACCTGCCCGAGCAGCACGAGGACGGTGATCACCGCGGCGGCCTCGAAATACACCGCGACCGAGCCGTCATGGCCGCGAAAGGCGGCGGGGAACACCTCCGGCGCCAGGGTCGCGACCATGCTGTAGATCCACGCCATGCCGGTGCCCATGGCGATCAGCGTGAACATGTTGAGGCTGCGGTTCTTCAGCGACTGCCAGCCGCGCTCGAAGAACGGCCATCCCGCCCACAGCACGACCGGGGTCGCGAGCAGCATCTGGATCCAGTTCGAGCTCTGCTGGCTCAGGTAATGGCTCAAGCCGGTCAGATGGCCGCCCATCTCCAGCGCCACCACCGGCAGGGAAAGCGCAAGGCCGATCCAGAACCGGCGCGTCATGTCGACGAGCTCGTGGCTGGGACCCGTCTCCGCGGTGGCCACGACGGGTTCGAGCGCCATGCCGCAGATCGGGCACGATCCGGGGCCGACCTGACGGATCTCGGGATGCATCGGGCAGGTGTAGATCGTGCCCTCCGGCACGGGCTCGGCCTTCCGGACCGCGGCCGGCTCGGCATACTTGGCGGGCTCGGCCATGAACTTCGTCTGGCAGCCGGACGAGCAGAAGTAATACGGCTTGCCCCCGTACTGGGCCCGGTGAGGGGTCGCGTGCGGATCCACCATCATCCCGCAGACAGGATCCTTCACCTTCCCGGCATCTGCTGCGGGCTCATGTGCTGCGGGCTCATGGTGGTGATGGTGTGCGCCGGGGCCGTGCTCGTGACGGGGATGGCCTGCATGGCCATGTTCCTTGGTGGTCTGGTGATCATTCATGACGATTCCCTGGTGATGTCCCTGTGTCGCGCGGGAAGGCTAAGGCTTCCAACCGTGGCAAGGTCAAGCGGGCCTGTCCAACTGACAGAATGTGGGCAGGAGGCGCGTTGTCCGAATGTTGCAGTCAATGAGGCCTAGTTCGTGCGGCTGCAGGCTGGTGCCCGGGTCGCCAGCGCTCGCCTATGCCGCTTGTTTCTCAGGTGCCTCCTGGATGACATTCTTGGCAATGTCATCGAGTTCCAGACCTTGCAGCGTCTCCTGGCGCAACAGAAGCTGGGTGGCTTTGTCGAGAACGGCCCGGTTGCGCTGAAGAATCGCCTCGGCCCGCCTCGAAACCTCCTCGATGAGCCCGCGAACCGCACTGTCGATGGCTGCCGCCGTCTCCTCTGCATAACGGCGCGGCTCCAATCCCGTTTCAGGTCCGGCGCTAAGAAACGCAGAGCGCTCAGGCTCGTACGCCACCTCTCCAAGCTCAGGATCCATGCCGAACCGTGTGACCATGCTGCGGGCGATCTCGGTTGCCTTGGCCAGATCGTCCGCGGCGCCGGTCGAAATCTCGCCGAACACCAGGCGCTCGGCGGCCCGGCCCCCAAGAAGCACTGTCATGCGATTGATGAGTTCCGAACGGCCAAGCAGGAAGCGGTCCTCCGTTGGCCGCTGGATTGTGTAGCCAAGGGCCGCGATGCCGCGCGGAATGATCGACACCTTCTGGACGGGGTCGGCGCCCGGCAGAGCCATGGCCAGGACCGCGTGTCCCATCTCGTGGTGGGCGACGACGGTCCGCTCATGCGGGTTCAAAAGCTTGTTTCGCTTCTCCAGCCCGGCCACGATCCGCTCGATGGCCTGAGTGAAGTCGTCAAGCGTCACGGCCTCGGCCGAACGCCGGGTGGCCAGAAGCGCCGCTTCGTTGACGAGGTTGGCGAGGTCCGCTCCGGTGAAGCCGGGCGTCAGCGCGGCGACATTCTCCAGGGAAACGCCACCGGCGAGCTTCACACGCTTGACGTGGACCCGGAGAATGTCGCTCCGGCCCTTTTTATCCGGGCGGTCCACAAGCACCTGCCGGTCGAAGCGACCCGCCCGCAGAAGGGCGGGATCAAGGATCTCGGGCCGGTTTGTCGCCGCGAGCAGGACGATGCCGCTGGTCGGGTCGAAGCCATCCATTTCCGTCAGGAGCTGATTGAGCGTTTGCTCCTTCTCGTCATGCCCGCCGCCGAGAAGCACGCCGCCCCGTGCCCTGCCCAGGGCATCGAGTTCGTCGATGAAGATGATGGCGGGCGCTTGCTTGCGCGCCTGCTCGAAGAGGTCCCGGACCCGGGCCGCGCCGACGCCCACGAACATCTCGACGAACTCCGAGCCCGAGATCGAGAAGAAGCGGACCCCGGCCTCGCCGGCGACCGCCCGGGCCAGAAGCGTCTTGCCGGTTCCGGGAGGACCAACCAGAAGGACCCCTTTCGGAACGTGGGCCCCGAGTCGCCCATACGAGGTCGGGTTCTTCAGGAACTGGACGACCTCCTTCAGCTCCTCCTTGGCCTCGTCAACGCCGGCGACATCGGCAAAAGTGACCTTGGTGTCGGTCTCCACATAGACCTTCGCCCGGGACTTGCCGATGGACATCAGGCCTCCGGCGTGGCCGCCCATGGCCATGGGCCGGATGAGAAACATCCAGAGGATGACAAAGCCGATGGTTGGGAGGAGCCAGCTCAGGAACGACTGGAGCAGCCCCGGTGCCGGCTGCCCGGAGAAGGGGATCTCGGCCGTCGCAAGCCTGGCCGAAATGTCCTCGGGAACCCGGATGGTTGAGAAGTGCCTCACCCCATCTTGGCCTGGCTCGGTGAATGTTCCGGAGACCTCGCTGGGGCCGACAACCAGGTCCGTCACCTTGCGCTCGGAAACCAGCTTTTGGAATTCGCTGTAGGGAATCTCGCGGGTGTGCCCTAACCGGCCGAGGAGGTCCTGGAACAGGATCACCGCCATGACGGCTGCAATGATGTACCAGAAATTGATCTGGTGCTCGCGTTTGATCTGCATCTGGGTTCTCGCGGTTGCACACCCGCTCCCCGGCAGGCTGGCCAAGCATGGAATCATTTCTTAAGAAGAACATTGACAGGGATCAAACCGGGCGCCGTGGTTGATCACCGCCAACCGGACGGTCGGATTGCGCCAGATCAAAGCCGGGTTGTTGGACACGCGCCATGCTTCTGGCAGAGCATGCGGAGGAAACCTGAATGGCACTGAAACTTTCGTTCCTGGGTGGGGCCGGTACGGTCACCGGTTCGCGATATCTCCTCGAACGGGAGGGGCGGCGCATTCTGGTGGACTGTGGACTTTTCCAAGGGCTGAAGCAGCTCCGGCTCCGCAACTGGTCCCCTTTCCCGGTCGAGCCGAAAGGGATCTCTGCCGTCGTTCTCACCCATGCCCACCTGGATCACTCCGGCTATCTGCCCGCCCTGGTCAGGGACGGGTTCTCCGGCCGGATCTACTGCTCGGGCGCGACGAAGGACTTCTGCGAGATCCTTCTTCCGGACAGCGCCTATCTTCTGGAGCAGGATGCCGAGTACGCGAACCGGCGCGGGTTCTCAAAGCACAAACCCGCCCTCCCGCTCTATACGGCCCGGGATGCCGAACGGGCGCTCACGCACCTGTCGCCGGTTGCGTTCGGCGCCTGGCACGAGCTGCCGCACGACGCGCGTGTCCGGTTCAGCCGGGCTGGCCATATCCTCGGCGCCGCAAGCGTCGAATGCGAGTGGGGCGGCACGAAGATCGTGTTCTCGGGCGACCTTGGACGCTACGATGATCCGATGATGGTCGATCCGAGTCCGATCATGGAGGCCGACTATCTCGTCGTCGAGTCGACCTACGGCAACCGCCGCCACACAGCAGAGGACGCCCAGCGGGAGCTCGGCGACATCATCGAACGAACGGTTGGCCGCGGTGGAACCGTCGTGATCCCGGCGTTCGCGGTCGGACGGGCTCAAACGCTTCTGTACCATCTGGAGCGCCTCAAAGCCGCGGGCCGGCTGGCCAACGTTCCGGTTTTCCTCAACAGCCCAATGGCCGTGGATGCGAGCGAAATCCTGTGCCGGCACATGGAGGACCAGAGGCTGTCGGCGGCCCAGTGCCGGGCCGCCTGCGGCGTCGCCACCTACGTCCGTGACGTCGAGGCGTCCAAGGCCCTGAACGAAAACCCGATGCCGAAGGTGATCATTTCGGCGAGCGGCATGGCCACGGGCGGGCGCGTCCTGCATCATTTGAAGCGGTACGCTCCGGACCCGCGCAATGCTGTTGTCTTTGCCGGCTTCCAGGCCGCCGGAACCCGCGGCGCCGCCATGGTTGCCGGCGCCGAGACCATCAAGATCCATGGCCAGCACATCCCGGTGCGGGCGGAGGTTTACAATCTGCCGATGCTTTCCGCGCATGCGGACGCCGACGAAATCCTCAAATGGCTGGGCCACTTCCGCCAGCCGCCGCGCATGACCTTCATCACCCATGGCGAACCGTCCGCGTCGGATGCCCTGCGCCTGCGCATCCAGGACGAGCTGGGCTGGTCCTGCACGGTTCCCGAGCACCTCGAACAGGCCAAGCTGTCATGAGCCCCAATCGGCAAATGTCGCTGGCGCTGCCCTCCGAGGCCGAAAGCAGTGTCCTTCTGGCCCGGCGGCTCGGCGTGCACACCCACCACGAGGCGGTCGTGTTCATGCGAACCGATTGCCATGTATGCCGGTCCGAGGGCCTCACACCGCACTCACGGGTTCTGCTCAAGGCCCGAGACCGGGAAGCGATTGCGACCCTCTACCAGGTGTCGACGGATCTCCTCGCCCCGAACGAGGCCGGACTGTCGGAAGCCGCCTGGCAACGGCTTGGGCTCGCCGAAGGTGACCCGATCCGCGTCCGGCACCCCGAACCGGTCGAGTCGCTGCGCAGCGTGCGGCGCCGGATCTACGGCGGCCGCCTCGATGAGCCGGCGCTGCGGTCCATCATCCAGGATGTCGTCAAAGGGCGGTACTCCGACATCGAACTCGCGTCGTTCATCACAGCGTGTGCCGCCCTGCCCCTGGATGAGGATGAGACGGTTGCCCTCACCAGGGCCATGATTGACGTGGGGGATCGCCTGACATGGCCGAATGCTCCCATTCTCGACAAGCACTCGGTCGGAGGCCTGCCGGGCAACCGGACGACCCCGCTTGTGGTCGCCATCGTCGCGGCCCATGGACTGACGATGCCGAAAACCTCGTCCCGGGCGATCACCTCCCCCGCCGGGACGGCGGACACCATGGAGACGATGGCTCCCGTCGATCTTGACCTGCCTGCGATGCGGCGTGTGGTGGAGCGCGAGGGCGGCTGCGTCGTCTGGGGCGGGTCCGTCCGCCTCAGTCCGGCCGACGACGTCCTGATCCAGGTCGAACGGGCCCTCGACGTTGACAGCGAGGGCCAGTTGGTCGCGTCGGTGCTGTCCAAGAAAATCGCGGCGGGCTCGTCGCACGTGGTGCTGGACATCCCGGTTGGTCCCACCGCGAAGGTGAGGAGCGCCGAGGCGGCCCAGGTCTTGTCGCGCCGCCTCACGGAAGTCGCCGACAGGTTCGGGTTGGCCACCATGGTGATCGTCTCGGACGGCCTGCAGCCGGTCGGGCGCGGCATCGGTCCGGCTCTTGAAGCCCGCGACGTGCTTGCGGTCCTCCAGCGGACCGCCCATGCCCCGCAGGACCTCAAACTGAGGGCTTGCACCTTGGCCGGGGCGCTGCTGGAACTTGGCGGCAAGGCTCCCCGCGGTCAGGGCGCGGCCGTGGCCGCGCAGACCATCGACGATGGCCGGGCCTGGGCGAAGTTCCAGAGCATCTGCGAGGCGCAGGGCGGCATGCGAACCCCGCCCGTCGCGCGCCAGCAGCGGCCTCTCCTGGCACCGACCAGCGGGCGCGTGGGCGCCATCGACAACCGCAAAATCGCGAAACTTGCCAAGCTGGCGGGCGCCCCGGACACGAAGGCGGCCGGAGTTGAGCTTCACGTTCGCCTGGGCGACGAGGTTGGGGCCGGCGAGCCCCTGTGCACCCTGCATGCCGACACCGTTGGCGAGCTGAACTATGCCCTCGACTACGCGGCGTCGGCGGGCAGCATCATCGGAGTCGAGGCATGACCACACCTCTCATCGTCGGCTTGCCGGGCAACGAGGCCTTGGCCAAAGGGGTCGCGGACTGCCTCAACGCGGAAGTCGGGGGACTGGAGACGCGTCATTTTCCGGATGGCGAGAGCTATCTCCGCTTCCGCACCGATCCGACGGGGCGCCCCCTCCTTCTTGTGTGCACGCTGGATCGTCCGGATCCGAAGTTCCTGCCGCTGGTCTTCGCCGCGGCGGCCGGACGGGACCTGGGGGCCGCCAGTGTCGGCCTCGTGGCGCCCTACCTCGCCTACATGCGCCAGGACAAACGGTTCCATGACGGCGAAGCGGTGACCTCCACCGCGTTTGCCCGGCTGCTGTCGTCCGAGATCGATTGGCTTGTGACCGTGGATCCGCACCTGCATCGCCACAAGGTGCTCGACGAGCTCTACCAGATCCCCAACCGCGTCGGCCATGCCGCACCGCTGATGGCCGACTGGATACGATCCCATGTGGATCGTCCGGTGATCATCGGTCCCGACATTGAAAGCGAGCAGTGGGTTGCCGAGGTCGCGGAACGGGCGGGCGCCCCCTTCCGGGTCCTGCGGAAGGAACGCCACGGCGACCGCGACGTCACGATCACGGTTCCTGACCTGGGTGAGGTCTCGGACCTGACGCCGGTGCTTGTCGACGATATCATCTCGTCGGGTCAGACGATGCTTGAGGCCGCAAGGCAGCTCAAGGCACAAGGCCTTGCGGCACCGGCGTGCGTCGCCGTCCACGCCCTGTTCGCCGACGGGGTCCACCAGGCGCTCAAGAACGTTGCCGCGGCTGTTGCCACGACCAACAGCGTCCCGCACGCCTCGAACGCGATTGATCTTGCGCCGGTGCTGGCCGATCTAGCTCAGGGACTTGTACGCGGGCGGGAGCCGTCCGTTGAGCCAATGGCTTCTCGCCGCCCGCGCAATCGGTAGCTCCTCGTTGGTTGGGATCACAAAGGCGTCCACTTTGGATCCGGCCGCACTGATGCGGATCTCGGAACGGGCATTTCGTTCGCGGTCCAGGATGAGGCCCGTCCAGCGCAGTCCCCGACCGATGCGGTCGCGCATCCCGGCGGAGTGCTCGCCAACACCGGCCGTAAAAACGAGGACATCGAGGCCGCCCAAGGCCGCCACCAGCGAGCCAAACTCGCGGATGACCCGGTAGGCAAACAGATCGAGCGCCTCCGCGGCGCACGGGTCGCTGCTGGCTTCGAGAACGCGGACATCATCGCTGATCCCGGACACGCCGAGGAGACCGGAGCGGGCATAGAGGACATCGGCCACGTCATGGGGCGCCATTCCCTTGGCCTGCAGCAGATGCAGAATGATCCCCGGGTCGATGGCCCCGCTGCGGGTTCCCATCATGATGCCATCGAGCGCCGTGAAGCCCATGGTGGTGGCGATGCTTTGACGGTTCAGCAGCCCGCACAGGCTCGCGCCGTGGCCCAGGTGAGCCACGGCGACGCGGCCGTCGGCGCGGCCGCCCGCATGGTCCGGCAGGACACCGGCGATATACTCGTACGAGAGCCCGTGAAACCCGTAGCGCACCAGTCCCTCGTCAATGAGGTCACGGGGAAGCGGATAGAGCTGCGCGAGCCGCGGCAGGGTCCGGTGGAAGGCCGTATCAAAGCACGCGACCTGCGGCAGCCCCGGCCAGGCCCGCGCGACCGCATCGATGGCGGCGAGGTTGTGGGGCTGATGTCCCGGGGCCAACGGGATCAGGCTCCTCAGGTCCGCAAGAATGGCGTCGTCGATGGCGACCGGCGAGCCGAACCGCGCGCCGCCATGAACGACACGGTGGCCGACGGCCACCAGGTCGAGATCGGGGGCGTCACCCACAAGCGTCAGAAGCCACGTTGCGGCCTCTTCGTGCGTTGCGGGAGCCGGCGGGTCCCGCCGCGAAAAAAGCGCCTCCCTGGGACCGGTGACCTTCAGGTCGGAGACGCCGCCAATCCCTCCAATCGTGCCGCGGCAGAGAGGGGCGAGCGCGGATGGCTCGTACAGGGCGAACTTGAGACTGGAGGAGCCTGCGTTCAGGACGAGGATTGCCGAAGTCATGAAGCCACACCACTGGAGACGAGAACCATCGTGGTGCGACCCTCCAACATGAGCTCACCAGATGCAACGGCCGAAGCTTTTGCCGCAGGTGCAGCCGTGTCGACGGCGACCTGCCAGATCGCTGGCGCCGGCGGGATCACGAACCGGCATGGGGCGCGGGCGGCGTTGAAGAGAAGGCACAGCGCTCCGCTCCCGTTCTCGCGGACGATGCAGCCGACCTGGTTGTCGGGACCGTCCCAGTTCACCGGGCCGTCGTTGGGGCCGAGCCACGCGATCTCCCCGGGCGTGTAGAAGCGGTCCGCACTGAGAACCGGGTGCGCCTTGCGAAGAGCGATCAGGTCGCTGACGAAGCCGACCAGGTCTTTGTGGCGATCAGCCCGCGTCCAGTCATGCCAGGAGGTTTCGTTGTCCTGACAGTAGGCGTTGTTGTTGCCGCCTTGCGTGCGGCGGAACTCGTCGCCGCCGAGCAGCATCGGCACGCCGCGCGAGAGGAGCAGGGACGCCAGCATGTTCCTGATCTGGCGCAGGCGCATCGCCTCGACGCCCGGATCTTCAGTCGGGCCTTCGACGCCATTGTTGTCGCTGTAGTTCTCGCTCATGCCGTCCTGATTGTCCTCGCCGTTGGCTTCATTGTGCTTGGTGGCGTAGGAGACGAGGTCGTTTAGCGTGAAGCCGTCATGGCAGGTGACGAAATTGATGCTCTTGATCGGAGAGCCGTTCCCGCCTTGCTGGTAGAGATCGGCGCTGCCGCAGAGGCGGGTGGCGAAGCGGCCCGCCATGCCGGGATCGCCCCGCCAGAAGCGCCGGATGTCATCGCGGTAATGGCAGTTCCATTCCGCCCAGCCCGTGCCCGGGAACCGGCCCACCTGGAACGCGCCGGCGCTGTCCCAGGCCTCGGCGATGAGCTTGACGTCCCGCAGCAGCGGATCCTCGGCAATCTGCTCCAGCAGGGGCGGATTTGCCAGGATCCTGCCGTCCGTGTCCCGGCCCAGGATCGAGGCCAGATCGAACCTGAATCCATCGACGTGCATGTGCACGACCCAGTGCCGAAGGCAGTCGATGATCATGCTGCGCACAACCGGATGGTTGCAGTTCAGCGTGTTCCCGCAGCCGGTGAAATCGAGATAGCGGCTGCGGTCGGGGGAGAGAATGTAGTAGATCGCATTGTCGAGCCCGCGGAAGCTGTAGGTCTGTCCGGTCTCCCCGCCTTCGGCCGTGTGGTTGAACACGACGTCGAGAATGACCTCGATGCCCGCCTTGTGGAGCTCCCGCACCATTGTCTTGAACTCCGTGACGGCCGCATTGGGCGAAGAGCCAGCGGCGTAGCCCGGCATCGGCGCGAACAGGGCAACAGGATCATAGCCCCAGTAGTCCGGCATCGCGGCACCGGTGAGCGGATCCCGCCTCCGACGGGCGTCAGGATCGAAGGCTTGCACGGGCATCAGTTCGACGGCCGTAGCCCCAAGGCGCTTGAAGTAAGGGATTTTCTCGACCACTCCCAGGAACTGCCCGGGGTGCACGGCTTCCGATGAGGGATGCACCGTCAACCCGCGCACGTGGGTCTCATAGATGATCGTCTCGCTCCACGAGTGACGAGGCCGGACCTCGTCCTGCCAGTCGAACCAATGGTCGGTAACGGCGCAGCGATGGGTCCGTGCGGCAGGGTCCGAGGGCGACGTGGTGGACAGGCTCCACCCGGTGCCCGCAACCGAGGCCGCATAGGGCTCCAGCAGAGGCCGGTCCGGCTGGAACCGATGCCCTCGGTCAGGTTCTCCGGGGCCCTCGGCCTGCAGGGCGTACAGCATGCCCCGGAGGTCGCCGTGAAGCCGGACGTGCCAGACGTCCCCCGTCCGGTGATGGTCGGGTTCGAGATCGACCTTCATGCAGGGAGCGGGCGCGTCGACGCTCTCGTACAGCAGCAGCGCCATCTGGGTGGCATGGCGGGAGAAGACCGCAAGGTTCGTGCCGTCATGGCAATCGTGCAACCCAAGCGGCAGGGGCTCGCCGCGCCCGATCCGGACCGTCCCATTCTTGGAGGCATCGAGGCTGTAGCGTAACAAAGCCCTATGATCCCTTGAGCAACGCAACGGGGCCATTCTCGCTCCCACTGACGGCTGAGCCTACGCGCGCGGTGCGGCACCGGCCTTGATGCATCTCAAGGCACGTGCACATCATGGTAGTATTGTCCTAACGTTGCTCAAGCCCTCGGGCTGCCCACCAAGGAGTTCTCCATGGCCACCCTCCTCCCCTTTCTCCAGCGCACGAGCATCGCGTACTTCTCGATGGAGATCGCCCTGCGGCCGGAGATCCACAGCTACAGCGGCGGCCTTGGCATCCTGGCCGGCGACACCGCCCGGTCCTGCGCAGACCTCGAACTGCCGGTGGTCTTCGTGACGCTGGCGAGCCGGGCTGGCTACCTGCGCCAGGAGATCGCCGCCGACGGCTCCCAGGTTGGGCATGACGACCCCTGGAGCCCGGCCGAGTGGGCGACGCCGCTGGACGTCATGATCGCCGTCACCATTGAGGGCCGCTCCGTCTGGATCCGGCCCTGGCTTTACGTCGTGACGTGTCCCATCGGCCATCAAGTTCCTGTCCTGCTGCTCGACACGAGCCTCGATCAGAATACCCCCGAGGACCGCAAGATCACGGACCGCCTCTACGGAGGCGATGACGTCTACCGCCTCAAGCAGGAGATCGTGCTCGGCATCGGCGGCGTTCGCGTGCTCCAGGCGCTGGGTTTCAGCATCGGGACCTACCACCTCAACGAGGGGCATGCGGCCTTCCTGACCCTGGAGTTGCTGCGGCGCAGGCGCCGGGACCGGCCTGGATCCAACGGACTGGCCCATGAGGCCGACCACGTCCGCAACATGTGCGTGTTCACCACCCACACGCCAGTCGAGGCCGGGCACGACCGCTTCTCCTACGAGGCCGTCACGCGCGTTTTGGGTTCCGACTTCGTTCCCCTCGACGAGATCAAGCCCCTGGCCGGCGAGGACCGCCTCAACATGACCCGGCTGGCGCTGAACCTCAGCGGCTATGTCAACGGCGTGGCACGGCGCCATGCCGAGACGACGCAACGGATGTTCCCGGGCTACACCATCGCGGCGATCACCAACGGCGTGCATGCCCCGACTTGGACCCATCCGGCCTTCGCCAAGCTCTATCAGGACATCCTGCCGAACTGGGGCCATGAGCCCGAGCTCCTTGTGCGGGCCGACCAGCTGCGCGACGAGGATGTCTGGGCCGCGCACCAGATGGCCAAGCGCGAGCTGCTGGAGGAGATCCGGCGCAGCACCGGTGTCGTCATGGATCCCGATGTGCCCCTGGTCGGCTTTGCCCGGCGCATGACGGGCTACAAGCGCCCGGACCTCCTGTTTTCGGACATGCAGCGGCTTCGTACCATCAATGGCCGCTTGCCCTTCCAGGTTGTGATGGCCGGGAAGGCGCATCCCCGCGACATGCAGGGCCAGCACATGATCCGGGACATCCATGACCGGATGCGCCAGCTTGCCCCCGACATGCGCATCGCGTTCCTGCCCAACTACGACATGGCGCTGGCGCGGACGCTGGTGGCTGGGGCGGATGTGTGGCTGAACACGCCGCTGCCGCCGATGGAAGCGTCGGGGACGAGCGGCATGAAGGCCGCCCTGAATGGCGTGCTGAACCTGAGCGTGCTCGACGGCTGGTGGATCGAGGCCTGCATCGACGGCGTCACCGGGTGGGCCATCGGACGGGATGGGGGATCGGAGGGGGCGGAGCGGCATGCGCTTGAGCTCTATGACAAGCTCGAAAGGCAGGTGCTGCCCCTCTATTATCAGGACCGCGCCCGATGGGCCTGGATGATGAAGCAGGGCATTTCCAAGATCGCCTCCTACTTCAACAGCCAGCGGATGATGCGCCGCTACACGACCGAAGCCTATGTCCGGCCCTGAACCGGGATTTCCAGGAAGAGTGACGATGAAATCTTTGAAACAGCCGCTGAGCGCCGAGGAGCTGGACCGGATCAACGCCTACTGGCGAGCCGCGAACTACCTGTCGGTCGGGCAGATCTACCTCCTGGACAATCCCCTGCTCCGGGAGGAGCTGAAGCCCGAGCACGTGAAGCCGCGTCTCCTCGGGCATTGGGGCACCACGCCGGGGTTGAACCTGATCTACGCCCATCTCAATCGGGTGATCCGCGCGCGGGACCTCAATGTCCTTTACGTCTGCGGCCCAGGCCACGGCGGCCCCGGCATGGTCGCCAACACCTACCTGGAGGGCACCTACAGCGAGATCTACCCGGATATCTCACAGGATGCCGATGGATTGCGGAAGCTGTTCCGCCAGTTTTCGTTCCCCGGCGGCATCCCGAGCCATGCCGCGCCCGAGACACCGGGCTCCATCCACGAGGGCGGGGAGCTGGGGTATGCGCTCCTGCACGCCTACGGGGCCGCTTTCGACAATCCGGATCTGATCGTCGCCTGCGTGATCGGCGACGGCGAGGCCGAGACGGGCCCTCTCGCGGCGTCCTGGCACTCGAACAAGTTTTTGAACCCGGCGCATGATGGCGCCGTTCTCCCGATCCTCCATCTCAACGGGTACAAGATCGCCAATCCCACGGTCCTCGCCCGGATGGATCATGACGAGCTTGAAAAGCTCCTGACGGGCTACGGACATGAGCCCTTCTTTGTTGAGGGAAGCGAGCCGGAGGCAGTCCATCAGGCCTTGGCGGCGGCGATGGACGCGGTTCTTGACCGGATCGCCGCGATCCAGAACGCCGCCAAGGCGGGAGAGCGGAGCGAGCGTCCCCGCTGGCCGATGATTGTCCTGAAGACGCCCAAGGGCTGGACCGGGCCCAAGGAGGTAGATGGCCTTAAGACTGAGGGCTTCTGGCGCTCGCACCAGGTGCCGCTCGCCGAGACCCACCGCAACCCCGCCCACCGCAAGCAGCTTGAGGAGTGGCTGCGGAGCTACCGGCCCGAGGAGCTGTTCGACAAAACCGGTAAACTGCGCGCAGAGATCGCCGCGCTGGCGCCTGTCGGCGGGCGCCGGATGGGCGCCAATCCGCATGCAAACGGCGGCCTGCTGATGCGACCGCTCCGCCTGCCGGAGTTCCGGAATTATGCGGTCCAGGTCGATGCGCCGGGAAAGGCGGTCGGTGAAGCCACCCGCGTGCTCGGGTCCTACCTCCGCGACGTGGTCGGCCTCAACGCGTCAGCCCGCAACTTCCGTGTGGTCGGCCCGGATGAGACCACCTCCAACCGCCTCGATGCCGTGTTCGAGAAGACGGACCGCGCCTGGATGGGGCCGATCCTGCCTGAAGATGTGCATCTCGCTCCCGAGGGGCGGGTGCTGGAGGTGCTGAGCGAACATCTCTGCCAGGGGTGGCTCGAAGGCTATCTGCTCACCGGCCGCCATGGCGTCTTCTCCTGCTACGAAGCCTTCATCCACATCGTGGATTCGATGTTCAACCAGCACGCCAAGTGGCTCAAGGTTGCCAGTGAGCTGCCGTGGCGCAGGCCCATCCCGTCGCTCAACTATCTGCTGACATCCCATGTCTGGCGTCAGGACCACAACGGCTTCAGCCACCAGGATCCCGGCTTCATGGACGTGGTCGCGAACAAGAAGGCCGAGATCGTGCGCATCTATCTCCCGCCGGATGCGAACTGCCTGCTCTACGTGGCCGATCATTGCCTGCAGACCTACAACCGCGTGAACGTGATCGTGGCCGGCAAGCAGCCGGCGCCGCAGTGGCTGAGCATGGACCAGGCCGTCGCCCATTGCAGCACCGGGATCGGAATCTGGGAATGGGCGAGCACCGACCGGGGAGCGGAGCCGGACGTCATCATGGCCTGCGCCGGTGACGTGCCGACGCTTGAAACCCTCGCGGCCGTCAGCCTTCTGCGCGAACACGCGCCCGACCTGAAGGTGAGGGTGGTGAACGTTGTCGACCTGATGACCCTGCAGTCCCCGGACGAGCATCCGCATGGATTGAGCGACAGCGCGTTCGATCTGCTCTTCACCAGGGACAAGCCGGTCATCTTCGCCTTCCACGGCTACCCGCATCTGATCCACCGGCTCACCTACAAGCGGGCCAACCACGGCAACTTCCATGTGCACGGCTTCCGCGAGGAGGGCACCACGACGACTCCCTTCGACATGGTGGTCCTGAACCGGCTCGACCGGTTCCACCTCGTCGAGGCCGCCGCCCGGCATGTGCCGAAGCTGGCGCCGCAGGCCGCCTACATGGTGCAGTCCGTCCGGGACAAGCTGATCGAGCACAAGGACTACATCGCGCGATACGGGGAAGACATGCCTGAGATCCGCGACTGGGGCTGGCCCTACAAAACGGCGGCGGAAGCGGGCGACTGAGGGCATTTTGATGTTCGGCCCCACCCCTGCGGGCCGGAAACGAAGGTTGCAATGGACCAGAGCGTCTTCACTGCGCAGGATCTGACGAAGGTCTACCGGACCGGCGACGTCGAGGTGCGCGCCTTGCGGGGCCTCACCTTCGAGATCGCGGCCGGCGAGGTCGTCGTCCTGCTGGGTCCGTCCAGCAGCGGCAAGTCGACGTTGCTCAACATCATGGGCGGGCTCGATCAGGCCACGAGCGGGCGCCTGCTCTTCAAGGACTTGGATCTCACCACGCTCGACGACCGCAGCCTGACCGCCTATCGCCGGAACCATGCCGGACTTGTGTTCCGAATCGACGGCTGGGGCAGCGCCACCGCTGCCCTTGGCAGACAGGCGGTGATCACATCCCCCATAGTTTCCGGTTTCAGCCAAGAGGAGAAAGACCATGAGCACCCCGACCAAGATCCGCGTCGCCGTCAACGGGTACGGTGTGATCGGCAAGCGTGTTGCGGACGGCGTCGCCCGGCAGGAGGACATGATCCTGGCGGGTGTGGCGGACATCGGCACGGACTGGCGTCCTCGCATGGCCATCCGGAACGGCTTCCCTCTGTTCGGTGCAACGGCGGAACATGCCGATGCGATGCGGCAGGCCGGCATGGACGTCGCGGGCACGCTCGACGACCTCCTCGGCGAGGTCGACGTCGTGGTCGACTGCACGCCGAAGCGTGTGGCGGCCCGGAATGTCGAGCTCTATCGCCGCCTCGGTCGCAAGTTCATCCTGCAGGGCGGGGAGAAGCACGAGGCAACCGGACACTCCTTTGTGGCCGAGGCGAACTATGCAAGTGCCGTCGGCCGCGACTCGACCCGGGTTGTCTCCTGCAACACCACGTCCATCGTGCGCACGCTGACGGCCCTCAAAAAGGCGGGCCTTCTGCGTCGCGCGCGCGGCACGCTGCTGCGTCGGGCGACCGACCCCTGGGAGAGCCATCAAAGCGGGATCATGAACACACTCGTGCCGGAGGAGCAGATCCCGAGCCATCAGGGACCGGACGCCCAGAGCGTCGACCCTGCGCTCGACGTCATCACAATGGCCGTCAAGGTGCCGGAGACCTTGGCGCATCTGCATTACTGGTCCGTGCAGATGACCCGCCCCGCCGGCAAGGACGAGGTGCTTGACGCCTTGCGCGCATCCTCCCGGATCGCCCTGATCCGCATGAGCGATGGCTTGGCAGCCCTAAACGTCGTTAAGGAGATGATGGCCGACATCGGCCGGCCACACGACAACCTCTACGAGGTCGCGCTTTGGGCCGACATGCTGCGGGTCGAGGGCGATGAACTGTTCTACGCCTACATGGTCGACAATCAGGCGATTGTCATTCCCGAAACGGTGGACGCCGTCCGCGCGCTTACCGGAGGGGAGCCGGACGCCTTGGCTTCGATCCGGCGAACGGATGCTGCGCTCGGCATCGGTGGCGCGCTTGTCTGGTGAGACGTCCACGGCCGTCCCGGAGATCCAGCACCCTGTCGGCCTGCCAGCCGCGAATGCACCGCGCGCCTCGCCTTCCCACGATGGAGTTGTGCGGCGGACTGGGCCATTGGCCTGAAGATCCGACTGGTCTGAGTGGACCGGACCGATGCGCCAGGGCAACCGCATGGTTTCACAGAAGCGGTGCCGCGAGCCGTGCCAGGTTTTCGCACGTCTTGGTCAGGATCGAACGGGCCTTCCACGCCTCGCACGTCAGGACCTCGCTCGCCGCGAAATAGCGATCCTGCTCAAGCCGGAGGAGCTGTACGACGCTGCGGTCATAGACGACAAGGCTCACCTCTGCGTTCAGAACGAACGAGCGGATGTCGACATTGCTTGAGCCGATGAGGGCAATGTCCCGGTCAACTGTGATGTGCTTCGCGTGCAGGAACTGCTCCCTGTAGGAGTGAATACGGACGCCGGACCGCAGCAAGTCCGCGTAGTAGGACCGCTGTGCCAGATGCACCAGCAGGTGATCCGTCTCATGGGGCACCACCAGGCTGACCTCGACCCCCCGCAGGACAGCCGTCTTCAGGGCCTGAACTAGGGCCTCGTCAGGAATGAAGTACGGTGTTGTGATGACCACCCTTTCGCGGGCGCCATGGATCAACGCGGTCACCAGGAGGCCAACCCCCGCATCGGGATAATCGGGCCCGCTTGCGAGAACCTGCGCCACGGCTCCATCTCCCGGCGCGCGATGGGGAAACAGCACCGGTGCGTCAAGCACCTGATCCGTCTCCATGAACCAGTCGGCGGCAAAGACGGCTTGCAGCTCAAGAACGACAGGACCCGTCACGCGGACCATGAGTTCCTCATTGACCAGGCCGCGATCAAGTGCGGCATCGACAATGTTCTGAGAACCAACGTACCCGATCCGGCTGTCGATCACGGCGATCTTGCGGTGGTTGCGCAGGTCCGCGCGGGCAGACCGGCGGCGAAGAAGTCCAACCGGCAGCGCGCGTCTAACATCCACCCCGTGGGAGGTAAGGGTCTTGACGACGCGCCGCGACCACCGCCGCGACCCGACTGCATCGATAAGGACCCGGCAGGCAATCCCGCGCCGGGCTGCTTGGCCGAGGGCCTCCATGACCCGTCGTCCCGTGGCGTCATCCGCGAAGATGTAGAACAGCAGGTGGACGCTGCGTTTGGCGCGGTTGATGTCGGACACGACGTTGTCGATGAGCTGGTCGTAGTTGGGGCAAATCTCCACGTCATTTCCGGCAAGGGTCGGAAATTGCCCGAGCTTCTCGATGAGGAGCGCGGGCTCTTCAAGGTTGCTTGGAAGGAACGGCCGACGGCAGAAGTGGGAGTGGGCGATCTGTTTGATCGCTATGGCAAGAAGCTTCGGCAATTTGGCGAAGCGGTCGCGGCGCCAGCGGGGATATGTCGGCCTCCCAATCAGGAGATAAATGGCCAAGGCGGGGATGGGCAGGAAGAACACAAGAGTGAGCCAGCTGCGCGCCGCATCGGGAGAGCGCCGGAACGGAACCACCACGAGCATCACCACGCGGATGGTCCATTCGAGGGCAAGGTAGGCGCCAGCCCAGGCTGCGCTGTCGCTGAGAAGCATGTGTGAGATCGACCATTCGGTTCGTGATGAGGAACTATGCCCTGGGATGCCGCACATTCTGCCTTGCGCATGCAATAACCATGTCCCCTGCCCTATTCCTGTGAGCGCTACAGGGGGGTGCGGCAGGTCCACTGTCACCTATATCTCGGCATACATCATCGCGCTGCGCCGGCAAACACAAAGTCGGCTTTTGCAGGAGTCGCCGCTCCCCGGCGGCGAACTTCGAGGCGAATGGTGTAGCGATCCCGTGGTGGCATTTGGACGAACCCTCCATAGGTCACCGTCGCCGCAATCGACATTGGCTCTAGCTTTAGGCGCTGCGTGCCGACGTGTCCCAGTCCCGAGACTGATGCCGATACGTCAGCATCCTCGACACGCGCCCCGCTCGTAGCATCGAACAGGGCCACCACAAGATGATAGGTATCCGGATCATGCGGGGAACCGCCGTGCATGGCTGTCTCCGTGTGCCCCGTCGGATGGCCGCGCACGATCCGTCCCGGCATGACCCCCAGGTACACGGCAAGACCGTCAACCTTCTGGAACGGTTCCAGCACCTGTGCACGGGCAGCCGCCGGCATGGCCAGTGCAACGCCGAGAACCAACCAGGCGAAGCTCGACCAGGACAATGTGCGCGCGGCTGGATGCGGATTTCCTTCGGATGAAGCATTCATTTCCATCATCTCCAGAGGTTTTTGGGCCCGGATCGGCTAGATCGCGGACCGTGCCATCGGCGCCTCCGGCCAGCTCGATGGGCCGG
Source organism: Microvirga sp. Mcv34 (assembly GCF_024519725.1). Lineage (GTDB taxonomy): Bacteria > Pseudomonadota > Alphaproteobacteria > Rhizobiales > Beijerinckiaceae > Microvirga. Next base: position 18,711 of record NZ_JALJRK010000063.1, read on the forward strand.
AGACTGAACATTGCCGGGTCCCGCCTTACACCGCCGCCTCGTGCTCGCGCGGCGCGGACGCAGGACGGCGCTCGGACGTTTCAGGTCCTTGCTCGTGCAGTTTGGTCCGCTTCAACAGCAGGGCGTTGATCGCGACGAGAGCGGAGCTGCCCGACATCGCCAGGGCCGCGATCTCGGGGCTGAGAAGAAACGGATAGAACACCCCCGCCGCGAGCGGGAAGGCCACGATGTTGTAGCCGACCGCCCACCATAGGTTCTGATGCATCTTCCTCAGGGTGGCCCGTGACAGCTCGATGGCCCCCACGACATCGTGGGGATCGCTCTTCATGAGAACCACGTCCGCGCTCTCAATTGCGACGTCCGTGCCCGCGCCGATGGCGAAGCCCACATCCGCCTGCGTCAGGGCCGGGGCGTCGTTGACGCCGTCCCCGACCATGCCGACTTTGTGTCCTTGCGCTTGAAGCTCCTTCACCTTGTCGGCCTTTTGGCCGGGCAGCACGTCGGCCAGGACGATGTCGATCCCGAGTTCCTCGGCGATGCGGCGCGCCGTGCCGGCATTGTCGCCTGTCAGCATCGCCACCTTGACGCCGCGCTCGCGCAGCCGTTGGATGGTGACCTTCGCGCTCGGGCGCGGGGCATCGGCGATGGCGATCAAACCCAGAAGCCTGCCCGACCGTGCAACGTGGACCACCGTGCGGCCCTCACCTTTCAAGGCTTCAGCCTTGTCCGCCAGGCCGGCGAAGCCGATGCCCTGCTCCTCCATCAGGCGCCGGTTGCCAAGAAACACAAGTGCTCCTTCGATTTCAGCCCAGGCGCCCTTGCCCTCGATGTTGAGGAAGTTGGCCAGTCCAGGCACGGCAAGGCCCTTGGCGCGCTCGACAATGGCCAGAGCGAGCGGGTGATCGGACCCATGCTCGACGGCGGCGGCCACGCGCAGAACCTCGTCCGCGGAGGCGCTCGGCGCGGCGACGACGTCCACCACCTTGGGCTGTCCCATAGTCAGGGTGCCTGTCTTGTCGAAGACGACCACATTGAGCTTGGTCGCCTCTTCGAGGGCGCCGGCGTTCTTGAACAGAATACCGTTCATGGCGCCAAGGCCGGTGCCGACCATCACCGCCATCGGGGTGGCGAGGCCAAGGGCGTCTGGGCAGGCGATCACGAACACCGTGATCGTGAGCGTGAGCGCGAACAGCAGCGACTGGCCAAGCCACCAATACCACGCCGCGAAGGTGGCGAGACCGATCACGATGGCCGCGAGCACCAGCACCTGCGAGGCCCGGTCGGCGAGGAGCTGAGCCGGCGCCTTCGAGTTCTGCGCCTCCTGGACGAGCTTGATGATCTGGGCGAGCGCGGTGTCGGCGCCCACCCTCGTCGCCCGATAGCGCAAGGTGCCGCTCTTGTTGATCGCGGCCGCGACGACCGTGTCGCCAACCTTTTTCGCTACCGGCATCGACTCGCCGGTGAGCATCGACTCGTCGACGGCCGACTCGCCCTCGATCACCTCGCCGTCGACCGGAATCTTGTTGCCGGGCCTGAGGATGACGATGTCTCCGACCACAACCTCGGCCGTGGGAATCTCCGCTTCCTGGCCGTTGCGCACGACCACAGCCTTCGGCGGAGCGAGATCCAGAAGGGCCCGGATGGCCGCGGACGCTCCGGCGCGCGCCCGCATCTCCAGCCAGTGGCCGAGCAGGATGAAGACGAGCAGGACCGCCGAGGCTTCGTAGAACTGTTCCCCCTGCCACAGGAAGGTGCTGCCGACGCTGAACAGGTACCCCGTGCCGACGCTCAGCACGACGAGCACAGCCATGTTGAGGATGCCGTTGCGCAACGCGCGCCATGCCGCGATCAGAAAGGGCCACACCGGATACAGGATGGCGGCGCTCGCGAAGATGAACATCGCCATGTTCTCGCTGAGGCCGAAGGGCGGCCTGATCCAGGGTTCGCCCATGCCCATGGGCGCCATGGCGAAGATCGGGATCGTGAAGACCAGGCTGATCAGGAAGCGGTTGCGCATGTCCCTGACCATGTCCTGCATGTCCATGCCCGCGCCGTGACCCATCTCATGAGCCATCATGTCGTGGACCGGCGCCGCGGCCGCTTTCGCCGTGGCGCCGGCATGGACATGGTGCTCGTGCGAGGGGGCTCGGGGGTGCGACGGGGGCACGACGGTGGCACCGGCGGCGCACACATGGCGCGGAACGCGTTCGCCTCGGCAGTGGAACCCGCACTCTTGAACCGTGGCGCGAAGCGCCTCGGCAGTCGTGGCGGCCTCGTCGTATTCAACGGTGACGCTGCCGGAAGCGGGGTTGGCGCTGGCCCGGACAACCCCCGGGTGCTTGGAGAGCTGCTTTTCAAGGCCGAGGTGGTCCAACTCCTCGAAGAGCCCCCTGACGTCAAGTGTGGTCGTTTTCATGTCGAGCGTTCCTTGTGCTGTGGACGTGCTGGTCAGTCAGGGCGCCGTCGGCCTGTCCCGCGGCTCAAGCAGGCGCGACCACCGCGGCAGGAAGCGCGGGACGCGCCTGGCATAGGCGTCGTAGGCGGGGCCGAACTCCGCCCTAACCTCCCGCTCCTCCGACAGCGAAAGGCGCACGTACATGGCTACCAGGAGCGGATACATGGCCAGAGTCAGCAGCGTCGGCCACTGCAGGAGAAAACCGGTCAGGACGAGCACGAAGCCCACGTACTGGGGGTGACGCACGTAGCTGTACGGGCCCTCCATGGCGAGCTGCCCGCTCTGCTGGGCGGCATAGAGGACGCGCCAGGCGGCAGCGATGATGATGAAGCCGCCGCCGATCAAGACGAAGCTGAGGAGGTGGAACGGACCGAAATGGGGGTTCGCCCGCCAACCAAACATCATCTCCAGAAGATGCCCGGCATCGTGCGAGAGCCAGTCGACGCCGGGGAACCGGCTCTGGAGCCAGCCAGACAGGAAGTAGATCGTAAGCGGGAAGCCGTACATTTCCGCGAAGAGGGCCACCAGAAACGCGCTGAACGCCCCGAAGGACCGCCAGTCGCGAATAGTGCGCGGCTTGAAGAAGCTCAGGGCGAAGAGAATGAAGACGGCCGAGTTGAGGATGACGAGGCCCCAAAGGCCATAAGCGGGCGAGGAGGTGTCCATGGCTCAGGCTCCCTTATGAGTGTGACGATCCGGGGCCGGATTCGAGTTGTGGCTTCCATGTCCGCCATGGCCTTTGTGCATGAAAAGGTGCAGCAGCGGGCATGCCAGGATGATGAGGTACGGAAGCAGTCCAAGCGCATGGGCGCGGTGCTCCGAAAACAGGAAGAAGGCCGCAATCAGCAAAAAGCCAATCGTGGCAAGGCCTGCCCTTGATCTCCAGAACCCGGTGGTGCCCTTCCGGAAACGATCCTGTTCCGGATGGCCGTTGCTGTTGGCGGCGGGAGGAAGGTGGTGGGAGTGATCGCTTGCGGACATGGCTTTGGGATCCTTCAAGATTGACCAGGGTTTTTGCTGGCCATGGGAGTGGTCGACCTTGCCGGCACGTGGATCTGGGCGGGTATTGCCGTTCTGCTCCGTGGCCTTACCCCACGTTCGGTCTCGGCGGGCTCGGCCGCAGCGCTTTGCGCGGGGGCGGGATCCGGGGCTGGTCGGGTGGCGCCTTCCAGCCAGCGGCTCCAGGTCTCCGCCCACGGCCCCTCGTAGAGGGCACTGAACAGTTGCTCAAACCCGGAGTCGCGCGCGCTGCGCGCCTGCGAGAGCGCCTCGGACACGCCGTCCGAAAGCCTCCTCTCCGCAGCGCGCAATAGGTTGTCGGGGGGCACCGCGTGCCGGTCGCGTTCAACGATCCGGGCAAGGGCTGACACGGCGTGCAACGCTGGAAGGAAGCTGGCCGACAGGAGGTAGCGGGAGGTCCGCATCGGATGGAGCCATTCGAGAGCCGACGCCGACCACGGCGTCGTCACAGCCCTGATCCAGGGCCCCGCCATGCGCGAATACGCTTGGGTGGTGAACTCGGACAGGGCGCGGACGCGCTCGAAGCCGGATCGGGGATACTCGAAGCGAATGTCAGCGACGTCGCGTTCCTCGAACCGCACCGAATAATTCGGCTTCGGGCAATCGGGATCCCCTGTCGGGTTGTCGATCTTCATCTCGTAGAGCCCGGGCGGGAGCCGGGCGACGTCGCCGAGCCCTTCCAGGATCGCCCGGTGCTCAAATCGGGCCACCTTCGCCGACACGAAGATTCCGAGGTGCCCCACATGCGGGTTGGTCAGGTAAACGATGCGCTGGCCGGCCGCCTTCAGGTCGTCCGTGTCCCGGTAGACCACCGGAATCCAGCCGAGCGCCTGGTGAGGGGGCGTGATGTTGTCGCCATAGGACGAGAAGATGATGATCGGGTTTTGGATGCGGCGGAGATCGACCGTGCATCCGTCGCAGATCGGCACCCGCCCTTCCTCAAGCCTGTTGCCGATAAACAGGTTCTCGACAATCGCGAGGATCTCCTCGCGGCTTAGGAAATAGAAGCCGTTCCACCACCGTTCGAATTCCAGGAAGCGCTCGCGCTCGCTGTCGATGTTGGCGTAAAGGTTCGCGTACTTGTCCCACACGCCTTCGGGCCGCAGGTTCTCGAAGTTCTGCACGAGCCAAGCGCCGTCGAAGCGACCATCGCCCAGGTCGGCCACAAGGTTCGCCAGCCACGCGCCGCCGAGCAGTCCGCCGGCGACCCGCATCGGGTTCACGCCGGCCTCGCCCGCCCAGTAGGACAACGGCGGTCCATTGGGCACCACTGGCCCAGCCAGCCCTTCGCAGTCGGCGGCGAGCAGGATCATGGCCCAGCCGGCCTGGCAGTTTCCGTAGAGGACCGGCGCCCGGTCGCCGTGCCGCCGCGCAACCACCTCGACGAAGCGCCTCAAGGCATGCAGGACATCATCGAGTTTCTGGCCAGGAGCCGGCTCCGGATAGAAGATGACGAAATAGACGGCATGGCCTTCATGCATCGCCATGCCAACCTCGGACTCGCGCTTGAAGCCTCCGATCCCAGGGCCATGGCCAGCCCGGGGATCGATAATCATCACCGGCGGCTTTTCCGGGTCGAGACAGTCGTCGATGCAGTCTTCCCCCACGCGGGTGATGCGAAGAAGCGTATAATTCGCTGGACGGTTAAAGCGTCGTGCATCAATGATGACCTCGTAATCGAAGTCCAGAAGCGGAGGCTTCCCGGCGCGCTCGTGGGCGAGCATGTTGTCGGCCCGCTGCCTGAGCGTGTCCCAGAACAGGATATTACGCTCGAACGAGTCCCGAATGTACTCCGCGTAATCGCTTGCGGGCTGCGGCACCGAGCTTTCTAGCTTCCTAGAGCTCGGCGAAGGCTGAGGCCCCTCTTCGCGAGACGTTGTGGTTGGCAAGAGGGACCTCTGTGCAACGAGCGGGTGAAGGATCTTTGTTGCGGCGGGTGCTCGCCGGCTTTGGCCTTGTTTGGCATGCATTGACTCGACTCCGAGAGATGACCATGAGGCGACATCGACAGGAGATTGCGCAATGGCCCTCTGTCGCTGTGTCGGGGGTCGGTCAGCCTCTGGGAGGTCGGAGCACTTCGTTGCCTGTGATGGTTGGAGGGGCGATGCTGTCTACCACAATCAGCCGCTCTGGTCGAAGACAGACCGGATGTTGGTCGGGTGATTGCGCTTGCAGGGCCGTGGAACACAATGCGCCGCAGCAGCAGGCATTGGAGCAAGCACCTGCTTCGGTGCCGTTGGCCGAGCTATAGTGCAGGACGGCATTTTGGAGCAGAACCGGAGAACCGTGCATTGCACCCATGGCCGCTCCGACTCGAGGAGCGCCCGTAGCACTGTCGGACCAACTCACAGTAGGGCCGGCAACATGTGCGGTTACTGGGGTGCCACCGACAAGAGTTCCGAACAGGCTGAGGAGAAAAAGGCACACCAGAGCCCCGCGTTGCATTAGAGCGCTGCTGTAAGCTAGCCAGTTTCTGATCGCCTTTGGCACGATGTTAGCTGCCGTGTTGCACGAATAACCTAACAAGAATCACTATTCTAAATCGTACCGCCTTGATCTCAATCAAATGTGGCGTTACGTCGGAGGCTCTCGGGCCTGCGGCCTGCGGCCTGCGGCCTGCGGCCTGCGGCCTGTGGTATGGGGATCTCGGCTGGACGTTCAAGCTTTTCTGAGGTCGGGTCTCACCAGTGGCAGGCGTTAGAGGCTGGGCTTCCATCGGACTCTTCCCTACTTCGCCTCATGAGCTTCCAGATCGAGCGAAAAGTCAGCGGATACGCCTGTCGGCAGCGCGAAGGCGAAACAAGGTGTCAGGGACTGCTCCTCCGTGTCCTATGGCTGTTGATTTCCACGCGGATCTGACCCGCGTTCGCAACCTTTTGATCTAGCGCAAGGATGGAGTCATGGATCAGCGTTAGGAATACGAACAGTGCCGTAGCGGCAATGACAATCTCTTTAGCCTCCGGGCTCACAATCCCTGGTGGCGCTCTAGGTTGGTCTCGCCAGGTGTCGCGTCGCAAACGGCAAGGCAGGTAGATCTAGCTTATCCAGAAGGCGGTTACTGATGGACCCCGTCACTCCGTACCATACATCCAACCCGGCCGGCCGCCGTTCACCATTGAGAACCTTCGCTTGGCGCCCTGCCTCATTTACATTTGTCCTCGCTGTCGCTGGCTTGCTTGGAGCCGGTTATGCTATCGGCGGGGCAAAGTGGCCCTTGCCGAGCTGGGCTCCTGCGTGGCTGACAACCGCATTTGGACAGTCCGCTGGGTCGACCACGGGCGCAGAGGTTTATAACGGCCACTCAAACAGCCATGCTGCTCACGGGGGTGAGCACGCGGCCGCTAGCGGCCTGGAAAAACAATCAGGCGATGACGCGAGCTTGAAAGACGACAACACGGTTGCCGCTCACATCGACCACGCCGCGACGGGTGCTGCCAGTGCCGACGCGGGCGGCAGGAGGATCCTCTACTACCGCAACCCCATGGGGCTGCCGGATACCTCTCCGGTTCCCAAGAAGGACTCGATGGGGATGGACTACCTTCCTGTCTATGAGGGCGAGGCGGAGGACGACTCAACCGTCAAGGTCTCGCCCGGCAGGCTTCAGCGCACCGGCGTCCGGTCCGAGCCGGCAGAGCGCCGTATCGTCACCCGGCCGGTGCGGGCTCCCGGCACGATCAAGCTCGATGAACGGCGGGTCACGGTAGTCTCGCCTCGATCCGACACCTTCATCGAACACGTCGAGAACATCACAACCGGCGACTGGGTGCGCAAGGACCAGCCGCTCCTCCATCTCTACTCGCCCGAGATTGCAGCCGCAGGAGCGCAGTACCTCAGCGTTCTGAACGAAGGCAATGGCGGCGCCGGACGACCGCTGGTGCTGGAGGGTGCCCGCCGTCGGCTTGAGAACCTCAACGTGCCGCCCGAGGTCCTGGCCGAGATCGAGCGTGCCCGCAAGGTTCCGCTGTCGATGGTATGGACGGCCCCACGCAATGGGGTCGTGCTGGCGCGCAATGTTGTCGAGGGCATGCGAGCGCCCGCGGGCGAGGTCCTGTTCCGGATCGCCGACCTCTCGACCGTGTGGGTGCTCGCGGACGTGCCGGAGCACGATCTCGGCGCCGTGCGTCCCGGCCAACCCGTAACGGTGCGGACCCACACTCTGCCAGGGCGCTCATTCACGGGCAGGATCAGCCTGATCTATCCGCAGGTGAACCCAGAGACCCGCACGGCTCGCGTCCGGATCGAAATCCCGAACCCGGATGGCCTCCTGCTGCCGGACATGTACGCCGACGTCGAGATCGCCACCGGAGACGCCAAGCCCGTCGTAGCGGTGCCTGACAGCGCGCTTATCGACACCGGTACCCGTCAGATCGTGATCGTCGACAAGGGCGAGGGCCGCTTCGAGCCGCGCCAGGTCAAGGTCGGCGCTCGCGGGAACGGCTTCGTCGAGATCCGCGAGGGCGTCGCCGCGGGGGATCAGGTGGTGACATCCGCCAACTTCCTCATCGATGCCGAAAGCAACCTGAAAGCCGCCCTGCAGGGCATGACGGCACCTGCCGAAGAGAAGCCGCAATGATCGCCGGTACCATCGCCTGGTCCTCCCGCAACCTGATGCTTGTCCTAATCGGGACGGTGTTCGCCGTCGCGGCGGGTCTCTACTCCCTGCGCAGCCTGCCGCTCGACGCCATCCCCGACCTTTCGGACGTACAGGTCATCGTCTACACCGAATATCCGGGGCAGGCGCCGCAGGTCGTCGAGGACCAAGTGACCTATCCGCTCACCACCGCCATGCTCACTGTGCCGAAGTCTAAGGTGGTGCGGGGCTTCTCGTTCTTCGGCGTCTCGTTCGTCTATATCATCTTCGAGGACGGCACGGACCCATACTGGGCGCGCTCGCGAGTTCTCGAATTCCTCAATGCCGCAGGAAGTCGCCTCCCCGCGGGTGTGACGCCGACCCTCGGCCCCGATGCCACTGGCGTGGGTTGGGTTTACCAGTATGCCCTCTTGGCTAAGGACCTCACCCTGGCGGAGCTGCGCTCGGTGCAGGACTGGAAGGTGCGCTTTGCCGCCGCCAAGGCCGAGGGCGTCGCCGAAGTGGCCGCGGTCGGCGGCTTCGTCAAGCAGTACAACGTCGTGGTCGATCCGCGCCGCCTGCGCGCGCAGGGCGTCTCGATGACCATGATCCGCGATGCCATCCGCGGGAGCAACATGGACGTCGGCGGGCGCACGGTCGAGCTCTCCGAGTTCGAGTTCATGGTCCGCGGCCGCGGCTACCTGAAGAACATTCAGGACATCGAGAGCATCGTGCTCAAGACCGATGCCGGCACGCCCCTGCGTCTCGGCGACATCGCCCGTGTCGAATTGGGGCCTGACGAGCGGCGCGGCATCACCGAGCTCAACGGTGAAGGCGAGGTCGCAAGCGGCATCATCCTGCAGCGCTTCGGGGCGAACGCACTCAACGTGATCGAGAGCGTGAAGCAGCGCCTTGCGGAGGTCCTGCCGAGCCTGCCCGCGGGCACCGAGATTGTTCCCGTCTATGACCGCTCGCAGCTGATCGAGGCCGCCATCGAGACCCTCAAATTCACGCTGATCGAGGAGAGCGTCATCGTTGCGCTCGTCTGCATCGTGTTCCTGCTCCACCTGCGCAGCGCGCTTGTTGCCATCCTGATGCTGCCTGTGGGCATCCTGATCAGCTTCGTCGCCATGAAGATGATCGGGCTCGGGTCCAACATCATGAGCCTGGGCGGCATTGCGATTGCGGTCGGGGCGATGATCGATGCGGCGATCGTCATGATCGAGAACGCCCA
>NZ_JALJRK010000064.1:0-10502 GCF_024519725.1 Microvirga sp. Mcv34
GTCTGTGGCGACGGCCAACAATGGGGCATGAACATCACCTATACTCAAGAGACCGAGCCGCTCGGGACGATTGGCCCGCTGACGCTGCTTCGGGACAAGCTTGATTGCACCTTCCTCGTTCTCAATGGCGACGTTCTCACCGATCTGAGCCTCAACGCGTTCAGTTCCTTCCACCGCAGCCACGGTCATCCACTTACCATCGCGACAACGATGAGAACCACCAAGATGGACTTCGGTGTTGTTGACGATGTCGATGGCGTCGTCACGCGGTTTCGCGAAAAGCCGACGCTGTCGAACTGTGTCAGCATGGGAGCCTACTGCATGGAACCGGAAGTACTGCGTTACATCCCATCCGGAATGCCATTCGGGTTCGACGACCTCGTATTTTGCATGATGGAGAGAAGCGTTCCTGTCCATATCTACAAGCACCAGGGTCTCTGGCTCGACATCGGTCGCGTCGAGGACTTCCACAAAGCGCAGGAGATCGACTGGGACGAGCAGGTTCCATCGCTTGCAGCGGCTGCGGTCTGACCCGGCAGCATATCATCAGTCACGTCGAGATTGATTCATCGGAGAGATACATGCTCGCAGCGGCACCTGCCACTAAGGTCGATATTGTCGAAACACCACCGACGCCCCTCACCGATGTCTCCTTCATCCCCGTGGCGGATCCGGTGCTCGGATCGGATGAGAAGGCTGCCCTGTGCGAGGTGATCGACAGCGGCTGGATCACGATGGGAGAGCGGGTTCAACGCTTCGAGGAAGACCTTGCGAAGATTCATGGGGTGGATGAGACGATTGCCGTCAACTCCTGCACCGCCGGCCTGCACCTCATCCTCCATGCTCTCGGCATCGGACCGGGCGACGAAGTCTTAGTCCCTTCTCTGACCTTCGTCGCCACGATCAACTGCGTCCTGTATGTCGGGGCCAAACCGGTGCTCGTCGACATCGACTCTCTCGACAATCCGTTGATGTCTCTGGAAGATGCGGCAAGCAAGTGCACGGAAAGGACCAAGGCGATCGTCCTCGTTCACTACGCCGGTTACCTCGCAGACCTCCCCGCCTGGAAGGAATTCGCGGACAAGCGCGGCTTACTGCTCATAGAGGACGCCGCGCATGCGACGGGTCTCAAGGACGTCGGAACCTATGGCGTCGCCGCCGCGCTGAGTTTCTATGGCAACAAGAACATGACGACCGCCGAGGGAGGCGCGATCATCGCCTCCGACCCGGATCTTCGTGATCGGATGCGGAAGATGCGTGGTCACGGCCTGACGAGCGGCACGTTTCAGCGCCACAACGGCTCCGGTCCCGGCTACGACATGGTCATGCTGGGGTTCAACTTCCGAATGGATGAGTTGAGGGCCGCGATCGGGATCGTACAACTGAAAAACCTGGAAGCCTGGAACCTCAAAAGAAGACAGCTGACACAGCTGTACCGCTCGCTTCTTGAGAAGCATGTTCCGGAGGTTCTGGTTCCGTTCAGCACGAACAGCATGTCTTCATATCATATCATGCCCGTGATCTTGCCGAGCAACGTCGACAGATCGCGCGTGATCAAGTCGCTGCGGGACGTGGGAATTCAAACGACGATCCACTACCCTCCGGCTCACCTGTTCTCGTATTATCGTGAGCAGCTCCCGTCCGTGACGCTTCCAAAGACGGAAGATTACAGCGAACGTGAGCTGACGCTTCCTCTGTTTCCCCGGCTCGATGACTCGCATGTGGAACGGGTTGCGGAGGCCCTTGCGAAGTCGGTTCGTTGCCAGTGAGGTCAGACTAATGCTGAATTCGCAAAACCAGGGCCGTTCATCGACTGTCCGTCGGTTAGGTTCGGAGGCGGCGCGGCGCCTGTTCGATATCGTCTTTTCTGCCGCATGCCTCATCCTCCTCTCGCCTGCCCTGCTCGTGATTGTCGCAGCGATCTGCCTCGAGAGCGGGCGTCCGATCTTCTTTAAACAGGTTCGCCTCGGGAGGCACGGGCGCCCCTTCAATATGTACAAGTTTCGGAAGTTTCATAAGGATTGCGGCACCAGCGGCCCTCCCCTCACCCTGCAAAAGGACCCAAGACTGACTTCGGTAGGAAATTTCCTAGCGTCCTCGAAATTCGATGAACTGCCGCAACTTTGGAACACACTTCGTGGGGACATGTCCGTTATCGGGCCCCGTCCGGAATCCATGGCTTTCGCAGACTGCTTCACAGGGAATTTCAAGGAGGTGCTGGACCACAAGCCCGGCATTCTGGGCCCGAGCCAGGTCACCTTCAGAAATGAGAACGCACTCTATCCGCGAGACTCCGACCCAATCGAATTCTACCGCCGGGAGATCTTCACCGCCAAGGCGCTCATCGACCTGCAGTACTATTCTCAACGGAGCTTCTTCCAGGACATTCTGTGGCTTATCTACGGCGTCCTTGCAGTGCTGCGCATCGGCCCGAGGCTCCCGAGGGCTAAGATAGCGAATTTGCATGGCGAGGCGCCACACGTGATGATCCCGCCACCAAAAGCTCCTATGACGATCCATAACGCGGCCAAGACACGGGGTACGGAAGCGTGAGATACGAAAACACCAGAGTTCTCATCACCGGCGCAGATGGCTTCATCGGCTCGCACCTAACGGAAGCCCTCGTCGCCCAGTCGGCCAAAGTGACGGCTTTGAGCCTGTACAATTCGTACGACAGCTACGGTTGGCTGGACGACCTCCCGGACGATGCGCGATCCCGTGTGACTCTGATCCGTGGCGACCTGCGCGACGCCGCGTTCATACGCCGTATCGTGCGCGATCAGGATGTCGTTTTTCATCTTGGAGCTCTGATCGCGATCCCGCAATCTTACAGCACGCCTCATTCCTACGTGGAAACCAACATCGTCGGAACTCTCAACGTTCTGGAGGCTGCACGGGAGTTCGGAGTAAGACGCGTCGTCCACACCTCGACGAGTGAGGTCTATGGAACGGCGATTACGATGCCAATCAACGAGTCTCATCCCCTTCAGGGACAATCGCCGTACTCTGCCTCCAAAATCGGGGCAGACATGATGTCTGAGGCGTTCGCCCGGTCGTTCGACCTGCCCGTGGCCATCCTCCGGCCTTTCAACACATTCGGGCCCCGTCAGAGCGAGCGCGCCATCATCCCGACCATTATCCGTCAGGCGCTTGATCGGAACTGTCCTGAGATACGCGTTGGTGATACTTCCCCGGTACGGGACCTAACGTTTGTCGAAGACACGGTCGCCGCCTTCCTCACTGTCGGCTCGGCCCCCGACATCGAGTTCGGAAAAGCCTACAATGCCGGTAGCGGTTCGGCCGTCACGGTATCCGATCTCATCAAGCTCATTTGCGAGGCGACGAACTGCGGGAAGCCTGTGGTTCAGGATCCGCAACGTCTTCGTCCGGTCAATTCCGAGGTGCGCGCACTTCTGGCCGATAGCAGTCGCCTGCATCGAACGGCCGGATGGCAGCCGCGGGTTCGGCTTTACGATGGTCTGGAACGAACGATTAACTGGTGGCGTGACCGCATTGATCGTGGTCTCGTCCGTCGGGATGCGGGGTTCAGCACTTAGAACTTCGCTGGGTCGAGAGGTGCATGCGCTAGTGCGGTGCAGTCCACGATCCCGTGATCGGATCGCTAAAGCCTTTGTCGGTGACGTGCGCCCGGTTCACCGAAACGCACGATCCGGCAAAGAACAGGGCTGCTCCTCGCAGGAGGAAGCCCCCTAGGCAACGGAGTTTCTGAATCGTACGGGATGCGCATCTCTCCAAGATGAATGCGGCAGCCGCGGGATCCTGGCACGACCGGATCCTCACCTGTCAGCGATCGCAAGGCCCATCGCGAAACGGACTATGAGAGGATCGAGCAGTTCAGATGTGGCGCGGCAACTCTCAGAGCGCGGATCTCGCACCTCCGATCCATCCGACACTGGACGAGGGTTCTTTCGTCGCCGGCAAGGCGAGCCGGCCATTTCGTGGTGCGGCCAGACGAGCAAGCGGGCGCTTTCACGAACTGAGAAAGCACCCCTTCATCCGTAGCGCGAGCGTGGCTATTGGAGGGGCCGCAACGGCTCAATTCCTCACGATCGCCTTCTCCCCTCTGATCACCCGACTTTACGGACCAGAGGCTTTCGGGGCAGTTGGAGTCTTCACGGCAACGGTTCTCATCATAGGGTCTTTTGCAGATCTAATGTACGGGACAGCGATCGTTCTGCCCCCGTCCGAAACGGAAGCTCGATCGCTCCTCAAGCTCTCAGCTCTCATTGCCCTTCTCATATCCTCGATCTCGCTGCTGGTATTCGGCGTCTTTCGGCATGAGATCGCGAATGCCATCGGATTCAGTGCTTCGCCGGAACTTCTGTATTTCGCACCGGTCCTGATCTTGCTCTCGGGATTCTGCCAGCCACTGCATCACTGGCTGTATCGGGAGGGCAAGTTCAACGAGATTTCACGGATCAACATCATCGAGGCGCTGGCGAACAACATATCGAAGGTCTCGATCGGCTTCGTCTCGGCCACAACTCCGGTGCTGCTGGTGCTCGGCATACTGTCGAAGATTCTGCAAACCGTCCTTCTATGGTTCCGAGCTCGCCCTTCCATCATGCGGCGGGACGACCCTCCGGCCCATTCAACGGACGATATGTCGACCTTGAAGTCGCTACGAGAGGTGGCCTACCGCTATCGTGACTTCCCCCTCTTCCGGGCCCCCCAGAAATGGTTCCGTGACCTTTCATACACCATCCCGTCGCTGATGCTCGCTTCGCTACTCGGCCCGGCGGCCGCCGGGTTCTATCTGCTGTCGACGCGTGTCATCCAACTGCCCAATACTGTCATTGCCGAGGCGGCTGGACCCGTGTTCCTCGCCCGCATCGCGAAGGCAAGGCATGAATCGGATGCTCTGCGACCGATCTTGCTTCGTGGAACCCTTGCTCTCGCTGCGATAGGACTGTTCCCGTTCGGGTTCGTGGCAATCACCGGCCCATGGCTGTTCGGACTGGTCTTCGGAGCCGATTGGGTGATTGCCGGCGAGTATGCGCGCTGGCTGACTCTGTCGTCCTACCTCACCTTCATCGCCGTGCCGACGCTCAGCGCCGTCCCGCTGATGAGCCTGCAAGGCCACCTCCTCGTTTACGAGGTCGGGACCACGGCCCTGCGTGCTGGAGCGCTTACGTTCGGCGTGCTGTATCTCGAAAGCGATGTGGCCGCGATTGCTCTGTTTTCTCTAGCAGGTGCATGCGCGTCTCTCGCTCAGATTCTTCTGTGCCTCGCGCTCTGCAATACGCGCTCCCGTGCCGGATGAAGAAGATGTTGATCTGTCCTGCTGACGAAGGTCATTCATCTTTCGATCGAAGCTTCACCAAAGAACAATTTGTCTATTCATACTTGGGAGCACTCCATGTGGGCAAAAGACACGTGTCCTCGACTGAGCTTACAATCGGGTAGCACATTGTTTGATTCCAGTGATCGCTCCGTCGCCGCCACTTTCGTTTCACCAACCTGTCACCATGACGAAGCGGATCCGAGCGAAACCTGAATCGGTCGCTTTTGCCGAAGGTGACGTTTGCGTCAGAAAAGAGAAGAGTCGATGAACTACGTGGATGGACATCTGATCGACAGCTATCATGACGAGAGGCAATCATCCTCAACGGATCGCCCTTTCGTCAGCATCATCATGCCGGTTCGGAATGAATCTCGCTTCATCGAGGAGAGCCTCGGCGCGGTGCTTGCTCAGGACTATCCCAGCGACCGGATGGAAGTCCTGATCGCGGATGGCATGTCGACAGACGATACGCGTGAAATTATCTCCCGTATCGCCGACGCGCATCCCAGCCTCTCGATCTCGATCGTCGACAACCCGGGTCGGATCGCCTCGACCGGACTCAATGCCGCGCTTCAGGAAGCGCGGGGCGACGTAATCATTCGCGTTGACGGCCATACGTTCCTGGAGCCGGATCACGTTCGGCAATGTATCGAAGCGCTCGCACGTTCAGGCGCCGACCATGTCGGCGGTCGCATGGAGACTGTAAGCGAGGGTCCGTTCGGCGAAGCGGTGTCCTGGGCCACCGGGACAGGCTTCGGCGTTGGTCACGGACGCTTCCACTACGCCGATCACGAAGAATGGAGCGATACCGTTTCGATGGGAGCCTGGCCGCGGCAGGTATTCGAACGGATCGGCCTTTTCGACGAAGAGCAGGTTCGCAACCAGGACGACGAGTTCAACTATCGGCTTCTCGAGCACGGCGGCAAGATCTTGCTCTGCCCCAGTATCAAGTCAAGGTACTACAATCGCAGCACGCCGCGCTCCCTCTGGAGGCAGTATTACCAGTACGGCTACTGGAAGATCAGGGTCATGCAGAAGCACCCGCTCCAGATGCGTCCCCGTCAATTCGCCCCGCCCCTCCTCGCAGCAGCTCTCGTCGTCACGGCCATCCTGGCTCCCTTCTTCACTTTGGCCGCCTGGGGTTTCTGCCTGGTCATGGGGAGCTATGTGGTCGCGAATTTCATGGCATCGGCACTTACCGCTCGGCTGGCGGGCTGGCATCTCACGCCCCGTCTTTCGCTAGCTTACGGAATTCTCCATTTCTCCTATGGCCTCGGCTTCCTTGTGGGCTTGCTCCGTTTCTGGAACCGGTGGCACGATCGGGGAGAATGGGCCGTTCTCAAACAGGCTTAGCGGCCGCCAGAGAGGGAAAGTTAACCCTCTCGTCATGGTAACTGGAGGTATGGCAAAGGATCGTTCAGAATGTACCCGGGAACGTTGATAGGACGGGAGGAAACAGCCGCCATGCCGCGCGTGCTGACATATCACGACGTCGTCGAAGAGCACCCAGATGCCAGTGGTTTTCCAGGCGGCGGCCCGGCGTTGTACAAACTTCCCACCCGTGAGTTCGCTCGGCACCTGGACGCTATTGCATCGACCTCTGCCTCCCCGATCCTCCTGCCGCAGCTCAAGGGCTCGAATGCGGATGACCTGGCGCCCCTGCTGATCACGTTCGACGATGGTGGCGTGAGCGCAGCGAACATCATCGCAGACGCGCTCGAGCGAAAGGGCTGGCGTGGCCATTTCTTCGTTACGACCGACTATATCGGACGCGCCGGCTTCATGACGGCAGCGCAGATTCGAGATCTGACCTCCCGTGGACATATCATAGGCACGCACTCTTGCAGCCACCCGCGACGCATGTCTGCGTGTTCACCGCAGATCCTCTGCGACGAATGGCAGAGGAGCCGAATGGTCCTGTCGGAGATTCTGGACAAGCCTGTCACGGTTGGTTCCGTTCCGGGAGGATACTACTCGGAGAGCATAGCTCTCGCGGCCGCGGCATCGGGCTTGACGGATCTGTTCACTTCGGAGCCAACGACCCGCATGACCATGGTGAACGGGTTGCGCGTCTACGGTCGTTTCTCGATTTATCGACGGACGCCACTCTCGAAAGTGACCGCTATCGCATCCGGTCGCCGCCTGGCGATCATGAGAGAGGCCATTACATGGGAGATGAAGAAGGTCCTGAAGATTGCCGGCGGAGAAACTTACCTGAAGCTCCGCAAGATGATCCTCGATCGCCAGCACCGATATCTTTTGTGACGGCCTTGCTCTTATTTCCGCCAGTGTGAGTGATCGCCCTGCTTCTCGAGCATGCGCTTCGTCAGGTCATGCCTCTCCCCAGGAAAGCTTGGCCCTGAGACGAGGACTGAAGCCGAAATCAGGATCGACAGAGCTCCCGCGGCACCGACCCCCAGCATGCTTGCCGTTGCATCGACGATGCTGGCAAACCGGCCTGGCGAGATCAGTTGACCCAATTCTAGCAAGCACGCGTAAACCATTAGAGACACAACGGCGAAGATTCTCTTCCGCGGGTACGCGAGCATGAAAAACACTGTGGTGCCGAAATAAGCAACGAAATGCTCGAGCCTTGTCGGAGCGCCGGTTCGCACCTCAAAGTCCCCTGGGATCAGTGACAAGTAGGCGAGCAGAATTACGCAGAACCAAGCGCATGCACGTAGGTTGCGTTGGCGATTGCCGATCAGCACGGGAAGCTCCTCTCGATTTGGAAGATTATCGCGGTGCCAGTCCTGGATGCGGCCGCTGCGAATGTATCCTGGGACGGGCTTCGGGGATACCGACACGCGCCGAGGTCGGACGGGCAGCGCGATTGGCCGCCTGTCCATACCGCCTTGAGCCGACATCCCTTGCTCCCGACATCCTGCATCACTCGGTTGCCTTGAACGTTTCACGCGGGAGCATGACCTCGACGACATCGCCGGGCATGAGTTCCGTATCATAGGCCGCATCGGATCCCGCCCAGGTGCTCCCGTCCTTCCTGAAGATCTTGAAGGTGGGATTGTCGGCCGCGTTCTCCTGTCCCCGTGATTTCACCGTACCGACATGCATAAGCTTGTCCCCGGCTGCCTGAATCCTCGTGCGTATGTCGGCGAGCCTGTTCTCCGCTTCCTCCCGCTCCCGGACCAGCCTCAGCCGCCGCTGATCGTTGGCCCGCTGCAGCTGGCGCTTCTGCTCCTCTTCGCCTCGTCTGGCGATGGTGAGGTTCGCTTCGGTCTGGAGCAGCCGTTCCGATACGAAGCTCAGCGCCCGCTGCTCCTCGGAGAGCCGCCCTATCGAGGTCAATCCCTTCTCAAGGTTCCCCTTCAATCGTGCAACGTCGGCGGCCTGTTGCTGGTAACTCTGTACCAATTCCTCTCGCAACCGCTCAAGGGTCGAAATCTGCGACTGGGTCTGCTCGACCGACTTCTGGAGAGAGGCTACTTCCTTCTTGTAATCGTCGAGGGCGATGTCGAGCTGTTCCATTTGTGCGCGCTGCGCCTTCGTCAGGATCTGACCGCCGGAAGCGGCGCTATCCGTTCCTTTACTGGGGGTACCGTTCAGCTCGCCCGACAGGCGCGCGACGACCGCCTGCTGCCGAAGGTACTCGGCGTGAAGGAGCCGACCTTCCGTCTGCAGATCGACCTCCTGCATGGCTGGATCCACCCCCGATCGAGCGCGCATCACATCCAGTCCTCCGGCGAGCGCGATCGCCTGCCGGATCGTCATCTTGGCCCGGTATGGAAGCTCGCCTGGCCTCGATACGTCTCCACTGACGTAAATCGGCCGGTGCTCGGCTATCGTGACGGTGATTTCCTCCGGATAGATGTAGACGGCCCGCTCGCTCCCGTCCGGAGCCCTGTTGCGGACGGTCTTGTTGGTCAGGTCGTTCCTCAATTTTCCCTGAAGGTCGTTCAGGGAGAGCCCGGCGACGTTGACCAAGCCGACCAGCGGAAGCGACACTTGGCCTTCCATGTTGACGGTCGCTCTCTGCCGAAGCTCTGGCAGGCCGACCACCGAAATCTCGATGACGTCGCCTGGAGC
Source organism: Microvirga sp. Mcv34 (assembly GCF_024519725.1). Lineage (GTDB taxonomy): Bacteria > Pseudomonadota > Alphaproteobacteria > Rhizobiales > Beijerinckiaceae > Microvirga. Next base: position 9,350 of record NZ_JALJRK010000064.1, read on the forward strand.
CACGAGATAGGACGCCAAAGCGCCGCTCGCATTGAGACTCACGAACACCGGCACTGCTGCGATCAAGCGGGCGAACAACAGAAGGCCGGCGCGAACGGAGTCATGAAGAGACGGCATAAGTTTTGCTCCGAGAAATCTGTGTCCACCAACTGGGCTTGAGTGCCCTGCGCAGCGCCGCCGATGGTCGGTTACGGTTCACCGGCAGGTATCGCCCCATCGCGAAAAGCCCCAGCGATGGGTGTCCCCATGGCTGTTCCGAGCCTTGGCAGATTGACGAGTGCTTTAACACGCGCGGTACCGTTCCCACCACGAGAGAACAGAATATATAGAAGATTAAGGTCCCGGCTCATACTATCCTGGGGCGGTAATACGTAATACGAAGTTGATGAGCCACTTGCGCCAGCTTTTCGTCCAACCCTGCTGCCCGGCGCACCTTCGAGAGCGGCAGACGCCAGCGCCGCCTCCCTTCCTTCTTCCATGTACCCCATCAAGGATCCGTGACTTGACAAGATTCCAGGGACACCCAAACAATCTTTTCAGCGCGTCCTGCGGCAGGGCCGCATCCGTTTCGGCTATTCGAGCGTTCAGAGGGAACGAGGAACAGGGTCACGGAGCATCAAGCCCTAAAGTGGATCCACTTATGGTTTGCTGATTAAGTCCGATGAGGGTGCTGGATCACGCTGGGGTCGATGGTATCGAGCAGGGAGGTGCCTTGATGAACGGGTTCGAACGATGATGCGCGCACGTCGAAGACGCGTTGGACTGATCTTAACCGTCGCGGTTGTCTCGGTCGCCCTCGCTGCTCTTCTCCTCATCCGGTACCAGTCGCGTGCACTGGCTTCGATTGCGACCTCTCGCCTTTCCTTCCCGCTCTTGCAATGGTCGGCCTCCATTCTGGAGCAGGAAGTGATCCAGTACCGGGGTTCAATTTATCGGATCGCCGCCTCCAGCGCTCATAACTTCCAGATGCTCGACGACGACACCCTCCGGTTCGAAGTCCGCCAGGGCGATCGCTATCGATCGGCCTCTTGGACGGACGCGGAGGGGATAGAACGCTCCGAGATGGGCGAGACCACCACCCATGCCCTTTCGGGCAACGGCAGTCACTTCCACGCCACGTACAAGATGATGATCGAGCCGGGCGCCAAGAACA
>NZ_JALJRK010000064.1:10602-27788 GCF_024519725.1 Microvirga sp. Mcv34
GGCAGTCACTTCCACGCCACGTACAAGATGATGATCGAGCCGGGCGCCAAGAACACCGCCCAGTGGCTCGTCACCGGCCAGCTCTTCACCGGAGGCACTCCGCCCTTCGAGATCAAGTTCATGGGCAACGACAAGATGGCCGTGGTGATCAAGTACGGCACCTCGAGCTCGCCGGTGGAGAAGACCGTCTACATCGACACCGCCGACATCCAGCGCGGCAAGTGGTACGACATGGAGATCGACGTCCAGCTCGATGCTGCCGGCGACAACGGCCACGCCTATGTCTGGCGCGACGGCACCAAGATCGCCAACTACACCGGCAAGATCGGCTACACCAATGCCACCAAGTCGCACTGGGAGATGGGCGCCTACCGCCAGTCGCCGTCCGGCGGTGAGAGCTTCGCCGTCAACTACAAGGACATCGACCTGACCTACGGCTCCGCCGGCCACAGCGACGGGAACTAGCGCGTTTCCGACGTCCGCAACCTGTCGAGCTCCGAACCCGAGTCAATCGGCGTCGACGAGACTCGCTTACTAAGACGGGTTCATCGCGCCAACGCGCTGGATTCGAACACGGGCGGCCCGCTGGATTCGGTCCTTAAGCCTTGGTTGCCACTTCCCCAGAGAGCGGCATGGGCGTAATTATTGTCGACCAGAGCGTTACCGAGAGCTTTGGAGAAGCGTTCCGCCGCTTCAGGGGCAAGATGATACCCGTCCAGGAAGTCACCAGTCCCGGTGCGTTCGATGCCTTGCAGATCGACGATCGCCGCCCCACCCTGGCTGATGGTTCTGTAGAGTTCATCAGCGAGAGCATAGCGCTCAGGTAGAGGTGTGGCGACAAAGACAACCTTGATGCCATCTCCCGTAACGATGTCGATGAACCTGGCAAGCTGATTGTAGGTCGGTTTGTTCCCGTGAGCTTCGCTTTGCTTGGTAGTGCGAAATACGTCGTTGATGATTGGGGCTAGGTCCTGATAGCCAGGGATCAACGACAGAACGCGCTTTTGTATGCGCTCTCTGTTCGCCCAGAGCCGGGAAGTGGCGCCGAGCACATACCTGACACGATCGCTGAGCGTGAGGACGTCGTGGGAGAATGCCTCCGAGGCATACGCGAAGCCGGCAAACTCGCCACCGAGGCGCTCGATGCTGTGCACAGGGCTATCCTCCAGATGTTTGTCTGCAAAGCAGATGATGAGCAACTGAGGCTTGGTATTGCTCGACTGGACGAACCGGCGGTAAACGTAGAGCCAGTCTGTAAGGATGGTGTCATCCGGATAAACAAGGCCGATCTTGGCATCCGGGACGTTTGCATTCGACCATGCCGCCTTGACAATATCAGGGAATACTCCCCGATGCGTCAAGGAGTTCCCCAGGAAGAGGATCCCTGGTGAAGTCCCTTGCCGGAAACCGTTGAGGATCGCTGGGATCTCCCGGAGGTGCTGCATGTCGTGAGACAGCCGATCTTCCGTGAAGTATAGGCCAGCCTCTCCGAGCAGCAGCACCACCAGCACACTGGCGATCACTTTCCATTCGGACCTAGAATTGGAAGTAGATGAATTCATGGCTTTCCGGTGCCTGGAAGAAGATGAGCATCAGAACTGCATAGGCATATACGCATGCACGCGCCGCCCAGGGGCTTCGTGTGAGGCCGAGGAGATTGGTTGTGCGAGCGGAGGTCCAATACTCGAAGATGAATAGCGGAAGAGCGTAGAACGCGATCAATCCGAGCATCGCGACGGCCGTTGGCGTGACGCGCCAGTCAGTGGCCATAAGATAGAGGAAATCGCCGACCTGCTGCATGTTCTGAGCACGGAACAACAGCCACCCGAAACAGACCAGATGGAACATCACCACAATTCGCCAGGCGCGATCCCAGAGCGATTGCGGTTGCGCCTTCTCCCATCCCATGAACCGGTAGATCGACAGGAGCGCCCCATGATAGAGACCCCAGAAGATGAAGGTCCAGTTGGCGCCATGCCAGATGCCGCCGAGAACCATCGTAATCATGAGGTTGCGCAGTACCATGGACCCGCCGCCGCGATTGCCGCCGAGTGCAATGTAGAGGTAGTCGCGTAGCCAAGTGGACAGGCTGATATGCCAGCGGCGCCAGAAATCGCTGGGTGACGTCGCCAGATAGGGAACCTTGAAGTTGTCCATCAGATCGATGCCCATCCATCTGGCGACGCCTTGGGCAATGGAACTGTAGCCTGAGAAATCGGCATAGATCTGCCAGGCGAAAGCGTAGATGCCGACGAGGCACTCGAGTCCCGTGAGCTGGGACGCATCTCGGTTGAAGATGGTATTGACCAGCACGGCCATGTTGTCGCCGATGACGACCTTTTTGAAGAGGCCGAGCAGGATATAGTACAGCCCGACGAGGAAATCGTCGGGCCGGTGGACCCGGGGGGTTTCAACCTGTTTCAGAAGGCCCCGTCCAAGAGCATCCTGACCTTTGGCGCCGGAACGCATGATAGGCCCGGCAACCAGATGCGGGAAGAAAGAGACATAGAGGGCAAAATTCCAGAAGCTGGTCGCCGGCTTTGTCACCCCGCGAGCGATATCGAAGATATAGCTCATGCTCTGGAAGGTGTAGAACGAGATTCCCACGGGAAGAAGCACTTGGACCACCGGGAGCGACGCATGGATGCCGATGGCGTTCAGCGCGGTAACGACCTCGTTGGAAAAGAAATTGTAGTATTTGAAGATCCCAAGCAGAAGCAGATTCACGACGACGGACAACCATACATATCGCTGCTTGCTGGCTTGGGACGAAGTGGACGCGATCAGAAGTCCCAGATAAAAATCCATCACCGTAGAGAACATGATGAGAGGCAGGAAACGCCAATCCCACCAGCCATAGAACAAGTAACTTGCCGCAAGAAGAAAGAACGTCTGGAGGCGAAACGGAAGAAGCCAATACACCGGGAGGACGATGGCAAAGAAGACCCAGAATGTCCAACTGTTGAACAACATGATGCTCTCTTCCAAGTGCGCCGGATCAGCTATCGGTATACGTCGTCGGCTTACTTGAGCAGCAGACATTGCTCTGGATTTGAGCAGCCCACAATTGGCTCATTGGGGTGAGCCACTGCTCTGTTGGAATCATGAAAGCTTAAAGCAGCTCTAAAATGCTCCTGATCGCTCAGGAGACCTTCATTGGACCAAAGCCAATCCCGTCACGGATCGTGCCGTTCGGCATCTCATCTGCCTCCCCGTGTTGATGAGAAGCATTGACGCAGCTTACCCAGTACTTTGAAAGCAGCCAATCCTCCCGTGAGGAGTATTCCTATCGAGAGATCTTCAAGACCTTTGCTGAGAACAATTCGAACTGGCCTGCCGCATCCCTGAACTTGTTGATCGAGATGCAGAACTCCGCCGATGCGAGCGCATCAGGCTCCTCGCCAAACAGCGCCCGGAGAGCCACATCGATGCTCTCTTCTGCTTTGAGCGCGAACGCTCAGCCCTTCTCCCGCAATCGTCGCATGAGGTTCACCACGGCGGCGCGACAGGGAAACGAGCCGTCAATAGTACCTCGGATGTTCCACGCGGAAGCATCCGACCCTGCCAAGAGAGCACTTCAACCCCAAAGCCGGACATGTCATATTGGAACGCGCGAAAGTCACCTCGTCGGACTTGATCGCAGAAGAAAAATTGATCGGCAGCATATGCTTTGGCAGACGTATCGAAGCCGCGATTGGAAGACCATACGCCAATCGACAATCGCTGCATGCATGGGGTCATGAGAACATGAAGCTTCTCTATGTTACAAGGGAGGCGCCGTATGGCGACAACGAAGGCTTTATCCTTCCGGAGATCGACAGTCATATTCAGGCTGGGTGGGATGTTTTCGTATGTCCGCTCGATGGTCGAAGATTAGTCCATCGGATCCAGCAGAACGTTCTCGACCGCACGTTGACCAAACTCCTGATCAGTCCCAGCATCTGCATGGGCGCCATCGCCCAGTTCATCAGTACACCGAGGCTCGCGCTAGACACTCTGTGGAAGCTCGTGGCGCACAGCCGCATCACGCTGCTGCCCCGCAATCTCGCCGTCTGGCCGAAGGGCCTTTGGCTGGCGCGGCAGGTCCGTCTTTTGAACATTCAGCACATCCATGCACATTGGATCGCCGTTCCGGCCACGATGGGTTTCATCGCGGCGTCGGTCGCCGAGGTTCCTTTCAGCATCACGGCGCACCGGTATGACATCGCCCAGGGGAACCTCATACCGACCAAATTCGAGGCCGCATCCTTCATCCGCGCGATCGATGAAGGTGGGGCGAGCGAACTGGCTGTGCAGTCCGGGAGCGAGGAGCGGCGCCCGATCATCCTTCGCATGGGAGTGGACATCCCCGAGCAACCTGCCCCCTCCCCGCCGGAAGGAACATTCAGGGGCATCGTCGGGGCGCGCCTTGCCGAGAAGAAGGGCTACAGCTACCTCCTGGATGCCATCGCCCTCGCAAAGCAAAAGGGCCTCTCCGTCCATATCGACGCTTTCGGTGACGGTCCTCTCGAAGACGAACTTCGGCGCAAGGCGGACCGGATCGGGATCAGCGACCTGATCACGTGGCGCGGGTCGGTTGGACATGAAACTCTGCTCGAGCGCATTCGCTCGGGAGATTACCATTTCGGAGTTCTACCGAGCGTCACGGCCCGGGATGGAGACAAGGAAGGCATCCCGGTCTTCCTGATGGAAGCCATGGCGGCCGGTCTCCCCGTCATCTCGACGCCGAACGGCGGCATTCGGGAACTCGTCGCTCCCGGCACGGGCATCCTCGTCGAGGAACGGGACAGCGAAGCCATCGCGGCAGCCATGATACGGCTCGCGCACAATCCATCCGAGCGCCGCGACATGGGAGAACAGGCTCGAACGCGGATCATTACGGATTTCTCGATCGAGGCTCGCATGAACCAGTTGCGCTCGCTGATCGCGCAATCGATCGCATCCCGTTCGCCCCAACGGCGGGCTTCACCGAATGCCCGAGCCGAGCTTCCGAAAGTCATTGGCTGACGCCGACCTTTGTTCCGGTGGTCTGTCGCGCGGACAGACCTTCGCCCATCTGCTTGCGGACCGATGTCGGTGAATGTCCCGTCCAGCGCTGGAAGGCATGAGCGAACGAACTCACTTCGGAGTATCCCAGAAGCCAAGCGATCTGCGAGATGGATAGGCTGTCGTTCTGCAGGTACCGATTGGCCAGATCGGACCGAAGTTCCTCCAGGATCGCGCTGAAGGTCAGCCCCTCGTCGGAAAGCCGCCGCGACAGCGTCCGAACGCTCATCCCGAGGTCGCTCGCGATATTGCCAATGCTCATCGTTCCATGGGGCAGCCGGGGCGCGATCGCCTTCTCGACCCGGGTGCGTAGCGACTGACGCATGCTCCGGCGCGTGGATAGCTCGTCGTCGTAGTAATCTACCAGAAACCTGTTCAGATAAGGATCTGCGGAAAGGAGCGGGAGCTTCCCGTCCTGCGCATCGAACGATAGATGATCCTTCGCCGCGCCGAACTCCACCGGGCATCTGAAGTATTGTTCCATCTCTGATACGTCGCCATCGCGCAGATGGATAAACCCTGCATTAAGGGGGGTGAGTTCACGGCCCGTGAACTGGCGGATCATGCGGAGGCCAGCCGTCATCCAAAATTCCATTTGATGACGGTCGAGGAGACGCCGAACGCTCACTACCTCGAATTCGATCGTGAAGGCATTTGTGCCGCGATGGAGCTGAATGCCTTCATTGAGGATTGAACAGAGCCGGGTCGCGTGTTCGAACCCTTCGGCAACCGTTCCGGACGAGGCCAAGACATGGAAGATGGGTCCCGCTTCCCGCAGATCCGAATCCCTGGCGAGGTGAAATCCCAGCAGGTCGTCCCCTAACGTCTCGGCGGCGAGATGGAGGAACTCGATCTGGCTGCGGACGGGCACGCGGGACCCAGGCTCGCTCAGGACATTGTCCGGGATCCCGCAACTTCTGAACAATGGGACGGTTTCGAATCCCGCTCGCATCAGGCGAACAGCGGCAAGTCTCGTCAACACTCCAGCCGCAGTTGGGAGTCGCAGGTTATCCCGTCGTGGCGCATGGTTGATCGGACCCTTCGGCATTGATCGGTCCTATGGCACGCACGATTATTCACGGTTTTTCCCACTGCTGACAAGACGTTCCAGCGCAAGAACGGCCTGCGAATTCAGTAACGAGCGATCGAACAACAATGATCGCCGCCTCATGAACCAGCCTAACTTTCCGTTACGTCACCACTGCGAAAACCCAGAAATCGCGTAGCCCTCGCTCGCGACAGGCGCGATGCGATGGGTACAAGAGACGACGGGTTTGGGTTTCGAGGAGACCTCGACTGTCCTGCTCGATCCTAATCACGGGTGAGAATCGCATGCTGTCGACAGGCAGATCTCCGGGCCGGTTCCGGTCTTTCTGAGGTCCGTGCCATACTCTCGACGGAGGTACTCCACACGGCTTCCAAAGTCGCGCCAAGCTTTCGTCACAGTCCAGGTTCGCTTAGGGGAAGTGGCACGATCCGACAAAGAACTGTCATCATATCACAAGACGGATAATCCAAGCTCTGTGTATTCGAAATAGGTGCACTGGATAAAGATTGAATAGTGCACTCCCACCTCAGTTTTCTTCGGTTATTACAGTACCACTTTCAATTACTTGAAGCTAATACCGCCCACATTAGTGAGGTGGGAAAACAATTAATACATCAAAAAAGCCTCTCTATTCAGAGAGGTAACGTAGGGGTTTTTATTATGTCTTATTCAGCCACAGCGTGGAAGCCCGATATCTATGAGAGCGATTCCTTCGCTCTGGATGGTTATAACTGGCGAGTCGCGGGCGACGAAGCGCATAGCTTCAAATCCGACGGCAGCACCTACCGCTTCGAAGTGCGCAAGGGCGATCAATTCAGCGCATCCTATTGGACGGATTCTGCCGGGGTCGAGCGCTCCGAGATGGGCGAGACATCGAACCACAAGCTGTCGGGTGAGGGCAGTCACTTCCACGCCACGTACAAGATGATGATCGAGCCGGGCGCCAAGAACACCGCCCAGTGGCTCGTCACCGGCCAGCTCTTCACCGGAGGCACTCCGCCCTTCGAGATCAAGTTCATGGGCAACGACAAGATGGCCGTGGTGATCAAGTACGGCACCTCGAGCTCGCCGGTGGAGAAGACCGTCTACATCGACACCGCCGACATCCAGCGCGGCAAGTGGTACGACATGGAGATCGACGTCCAGCTCGATGCTGCCGGCGACAACGGCCACGCCTATGTCTGGCGCGACGGCACCAAGATCGCCAACTACACCGGCAAGATCGGCTACACCAATGCCACCGAGTCGCACTGGGAGATGGGCGCCTACCGCCAGTCGCCGTCCGGCGGCGAGAGCTTCGCCGTCAACTACAAGGACATCGACCTGACCTACGGCTCCGCCGGCCACAGCGACACGGCTCATGCCAGCCCGTCGCCGGCTCCGACGCCGACTCCCACGCCGACGCCGACTCCCACGCCGACCCCGACTCCCACGCCGAGCCCGGAGCCTACGCCCTCGCCCTCACTGCCCGAGATCCATGGAACGAGCGGCGCCGACAAGCTGATTGGCACCTCGGCGGCCGAGGCCATCATCGGCCACGCCGGGAGTGATATCCTGAACGGCAAGGGTGGCAACGACATCCTGACCGGCGGCAAGGGACGTGACGTCTTCGTGTTCGACACTGCGCCGAAGGGCACCGTCAGCACGATCACGGATTTCCTTCCGGGCACGGACAAGATCCATGTGGAGAACGCGGTGTTCTCCGGTGGCAACGTCGATTGGGGTAACCTCCCGTCGCACATGTTCAAGATCGGAGCGAAGGCCACCGACTCGTCCGACCGCTTCATCTACAACAAGGACACCGGCAGCCTGTACTTCGACAAGGACGGCACCGGCTCCTCGGCGCAGATCGAGTTCGCGAAGCTCGCCCCGAATCTGAAGATGACGGCAGCGGACTTCTACATCCTCTGATCGACCTCTTTTGATCGTTCCAAGACTGAGCGGCCCCCGTGAATGCGGGGGCCGCTTCGCTTTTTCGCCGGAAAGGCGGACGACCTGCTTAGCGAAGGTCGGAGTTTGCGGCGAAGTTCAGGCCTGTCGCCAGGTTGGCCGTCCTCGTGCGCTGAAGATCGACCACCCCATCGCGCACCCTGACGGGCCGAGCCTGCGTGGCGCGGGCGATCAGCAGGACCCCGTCGACATGCTGGGCAATCATGAGTGCATCCGCAGCGGTCTCGAGCGATGCGGCATCGATGATGACCAGGTCGAACCGCTCCTCCAGATCCTTGACCAACTGCCCCAATTGCGGCGTCTGCAAGGGCTGGTCCGGGCTCGCGTTACCGAGCTCGCCGCTCGGGATGACGAAGCACGAGGATTGAGGATCTCTCTGGAGAAGCGACATCTTCAGGCCGGCCGGAGTTGAGAGCAGCATCTCGCAGATGCCCGCATCGTTGCTGATCCCTGTCTTTGCGTGGAGGCTCGGATTCCGAAGGTCGCAATCCACGAGAGCGACCTTGAGCCCTGCTCTTGCCGCGTCCCTCGCGAGAGACAGGGCAATGGTCGTCCGACCTTCCTGCCGCTGCGTGGACGTCACGAGGAGAGACTTGAATCCAGCACCGCGATTGAAGGTGAGTTGCAGCGACACGCGCAGCCGTCTGATGGCCTCCGAATAATCCGACTGAGGGCGCGCGCAGATCAGGTTTTCCGGCTGCAGGCCCTTTGTCTTAGACCGTTTACTGTCGGGAATGACTCCAAGGTTCGCGATGCCCGAGGAAGCCTCCAGCTCATCGACGAACTTAACGGTCTGAGGATAATTGTCGCGCGCATACCCGACGCTGACCGCGATACCGATGCCGGCCAGGAATCCGACAACGATCAGCAGGGACCGAGGAGGAAAGCTCTTGTTCGGAGGAATGCCGGCCTCGGCCACCACGTACACACTCGGGGTAACCGTACTGCGCTGCTGCGCGGCCGCTTTCAGTCGACCGAGGTAGTCCTGGTACAGCTGCCGCGTCGTCGCAGCCTCCTGTTGCAGCCGGAAGAGCTGAACGGAATTGTCCGTCGATGAATCGGGCTTCTGCACGATCTGCTTCAGCTCCTGGCGAAGCGCGGATACCTGATTGCTGCTGGCGTCTACTTGCTTCCGGAGGGTCTCGACAGCCTTGGCACCGAGCGAGCGCAGCTGCGATTTCGCTAGGTCGAGACGCTGCTGCGAACCTGCGAGATCCGTTTCACCTTCGGCGGGGCGTTGAACACGCTGCTCAAGAGAGCCGCGCTGCTCGTCCAAAAGCGAGATCTCGGGATTGTTGAGCAGTTTCCCGAGGACTGCGAAGTTGCCCGCCGCCAATAGTGTGTCGGCCTCGCGGAGTTTGGAAGCATAGGAACCAGCCTCACGACTGGCGGCGGCAACGTCCGCTTGCAGCCGGTCGATGGCGGACCTGGCCGCATCGTCATTGGACTGCGCGCCCTGCACGAGCGCGAAGGCTTTGATCTGCGTTTCCGAGCGCCGCAACTCCTCTCCCAGTTCGGCGACCCGGCGCGACAGGGCCGCTTCCGTATGGCCCGCGGCGGCGAGTTTCGAGCTGATCTGCTCGGTGATGTACGTGTCGGCATAGCCATTCGCTAGGCGAGCGGCATCTTTCGGATCATCGATGGTGATATCCAGCGCCAAGACGTTCGTCAGTCCGCGCCTGCGAACGTTCATGATCTTCTGTAGGGCCACCGCCGCGCGGACCACAGCTGGATCCTCACCCTCGGCGACAGTCTCCTCGGGCGACAACGAGGCCGTTGCGAGGCTTTCGCCGGCCTGCGCGGCGGACGAACCGCCCGTCGGCAGTAGGCTCGTCAGGTAGTCGGAGACGCCGCTGGGCGCGGGCGACGAGGATGACGCCTTGTCGACGAAGCGTGGATCTGCGGTCAGATTGAGCCGCTTCACCACCTGCTGCGCGACCTTCATCGACTGCATGACCTCGACTTCACCGTCGACGTTGAGCGAATATCCGGTGACGGCAGGCTCCGCCGGGCGCCCTTCCGTCGAGTCGACGGCCAGAAGCGTGGTCGCGGTGAATTGGGGCGGCAGGATCATCACGAGACCCACGGCCAGGACACACAGAAGCACGCTCAGCAAAGCGACGAGCCGGAACTGGCGACGAACGGCTCCGAGAACCTTGCCCATGATCTCCAGATTGCCCTTGGGCCTTTGCCCTTCGGGGATGCGATTGATCTCGCGGGGCTGCCGCTTCTGGACTCCTATTACCATTCCTCCCGTCTCCGGTCTCTCAGTTGACGGCGGCCACCCCTTGAATACGGTTTGACGCCCGCCTCCACCCGCTGAGGCCCCCTGGTGGAGCTGCCCACCCGCAGCGGCCGTATGTCCTGCGGACGGCGCAGCGGCGCCAAGATCAGGAACGACACTCGTGTCTTGATATTTCATGCCTGTCGACCTGTCTGATCCTGAGCAGATGCGAATGAGAAATTGCCTCCGACTGCTCGAAACCTTGGTCGATCTGCACGGCGACAAGTCACAATCGGGAGCGTCGAAGTATTGGTATAGCAGATTGGCATAGAGAACGGCTCTCCCGTTCAAACACAGCGCACTTACATTGCCCTATCACTGCCTTCAATGCCATCATCGGGGCGGCACAACTCGGGGCTAAGACGAAGGTTTGGCCAACTGTCCCGAGGTACCTCGGAATTGACTTCGCTATCCTTCAAGACATCCTGACCGCACGTCCGGTCCCTTTGGGAGTCTCCGACTCGGTGCCCACGGCCTGACGGACGGTCCGCTCCCACACCCTCTTCCACTGCGCCAAGGCCGAGGTTCGGATGCTCGTCGGTGGTGGCGCGCCGGGGATTCCACGGCTGGGATCTGAATGGGCGCAGCAGGAGCGCCAGGCCCCGCGTCAAAGCGGATGTTGTAAAGGCAAACCCGGTGTTGTAAGGGCACATCGCGTCTTAAGTCGCGCGCTACCGTCGCAGCGGGAGGCGCCTGCGCGAGACGCTGGATCGATCCAGGCGACAATCTCGGCAGGTCTCACGTGCAATCCTGCCGGACCGTGCCGAGTGTTCCTGCCCTCGATCAACAGGTTTTCCGTCTCGGATCCGTCACGATGCACCGCTCCGGTCCGGTGCCTCGCGGATGTCAGTTTCGATAGAATAAGTGGATGTAGCGGATGAATGCTCCCGCGCCGAAAGTCTCGTTCGTGTCCCTGGGCTGCCCGAAGGCCCTGGTGGATTCCGAGCGCATCATCACCCAGCTTCGCGCCCAAGGTTACCAGCTGACCAAGGAGCATGACGGGGCGGACGTGGTGATCGTCAACACCTGCGGCTTCCTCGACAGCGCCAAGGCCGAGTCCCTGGAGGCCATCGGCGAGGCCATGGCCGAGAACGGCAAGGTCATCGTCACCGGCTGCATGGGCGCCGAGCCCGAGCAGATCCGCGACCAGTTCCCGAACGTCCTGGCGATCACCGGGCCGCAGGCCTACGAATCCGTGGTCTCGGCCGTGCACCAGGCCGTGCCGCCGGCCCACGACCCCTTCGTCGACCTCGTCCCGCCCCAGGGCGTGAAGCTGACGCCGCGCCACTATGCCTATTTGAAGATCTCGGAGGGCTGCAACAACCGCTGCTCCTTCTGCATCATCCCGAAGCTGCGCGGCGACTTGGTCAGCCGCCCCATCGCGGACGTGCTGCGCGAGGCTGAAAAGCTCGCAAAGGCGGGAGTGAAGGAACTCCTGGTCATTTCCCAGGACACCAGCGCCTACGGCCTCGACATCAAGTACCAGCCCAGCTTGTGGAAGGACCGCGAGGTCCGCACCCGCTTCTTCGAGCTCGCGAAGGAGCTGGGCGATCTCGGCATGTGGGTTCGCATGCACTACGTCTATCCCTACCCGCATGTGGACGAAGTCATCCCGCTCATGGCCGAGGGCCGAATCCTTCCCTACCTGGACATCCCGTTCCAGCACGCCTCCCCCCGCGTCCTGAAATCCATGCGCCGCCCCGGCAACCAGGAAAAGACCCTGGAGCGCATTCACAAGTGGCGCGAGATCTGCCCCGATCTCGCCATCCGGTCGACCTTCATCGTCGGCTTCCCCGGCGAGACGGAGGAGGATGTGGATTTCCTGATGCAATGGCTGAAGGAGGCCAAGATCGACCGAGCCGGTTGCTTCCAGTACGAGCCGGTCCAGGGCGCGCCCGCCAACGACATCGACGGTGCCGTGCCGCCTGAGGTGAAGGAAGAGCGCTGGCACCGCTTCATGCAGACCCAGCAGATGGTCAGCGCCGGGATCCTGAAGGCCAAGGTCGGCAAGACCCTGCCGGTCATCATCGACGAGCAGGGCGCCACGGTCGCGACCGGACGCACCAAGTATGATGCCCCCGAGATCGACGGCGTCGTCTACGTGGCCTCCAAGACGCCGCTGAAGCCGGGCGAGATCGTGAACGTCAAGATCGAAAGCTCCGACGAGTACGACCTGCACGGGACGGTGGTTTAAACGCCTCTTGGATCACATCAGGGCATCATCCCCGGCCTTGTGCCGGGGATCCACGTCTTGGTTGCGGCTGAAGACGTGGGTGGCCGCAACAAGTGCGGCCATGACGGTGGGGATCAAACCCCGACGATCTGCTCGCTCCTGACCATGTGAACGCCCGCCGCCTCCAGGTCCCGGCGGGCCCTGTCGAGCGAACCGCCCGTGTCGATGGCGCGCGACGCGTCCTCGATCAGGTAGGTGTCGAAACCGGCTTCCACCGCGTCGAGGGCTGTCCAGGCGACGCAGAAATCCAGGGCGAGCCCGACGCAGAAGACCCGTCGGAAGCCGCGCTCCTTCAGGTAACCCGCCAGTCCGGTCGAGGTCCGCCGATCCGCCTCCTTGAAGCCCGAATAGCTGTCGATCCCGGCATTGTAGCCTTTACGGATGACGAGCTGCGCGTGCGGGATGTGGAGGTCACGGGAAATCTCGGCGCCGGGCGTCCCCTGCACGCAATGGTCGGGCCAGAGCACCTGCGGTCCGTAATGCAGCTCGGTCGTCTCGAAGGGCTGCTTCGCCGGATGGCTCGACGCGAAGGAGGCATGTCCCTCCGGGTGCCAGTCCTGGGTCAGGACCACATGGCGGAACAGTGTCGCGAGCCGGTTGATCGGCGCGATGACCTCGTCGCCCTCCGGCACCGCGAGCGCGCCGCCGGGCAGGAAATCGTGCTGCACGTCCACGACGATGAGGACGTCCTGCTCACCCGGCTTGATCCTCGTCCGTTCGGTCATGAATCATCTCCCGCGTTCCGGTGGCCGATATAGCGGCCCATAACGAAAAGGCAGCCGGTCGCCCGGCTGCCCTTCCCTGTTTGAAGCCTTGTCCGCTTATTGCGGGATCTTGTCCTCGATGCCCTTCACGTAGAAGTTCATGCCGAGCACCTGCTCGTCGGAGAGGGCGCCGTTGCCCTTGCACTCGATCTCCTTGCCGTCCTGGCCAAGGACCGGGCACTTGAAGGGGTTGAGCTTGCCGGACTTGATGGCGGCCTCGGTGTCCTCGGCCATCTTCTTCACGTCGTCGGGCATGTTCTTGTAGGGCGTCATGACGACCATGTGGGCATCGATGCCGCCCCAGGTGTCCTCGGACTTCCAGGTCCCGTCGAGAACCGCCTTGGCACGGGCGACGTAGTAGTCGGACCAGTTGTCCGTGATGGCGGTGAGCTGCGCCTTCGGGGCGAAGCGCTCCATATCGGAGGCCTGGCCGAAGCCGAACTTGCCGCGCGCCTCCGCGGCCTGGATCGGAGCAGGGCTGTCCGTGTGCTGGGCCAGGATGTCGACGCCCTGGTCGAGGAGCGCCTTGGCGGCATCGCCTTCCTTGGCCGGATCGAACCACGTGTTGGCGAACACGATCTTGATTTTGACGTCAGGGTTCACCGATTGGGCGCCGAGATAATAGGCATTGATGCCGGCGATCACTTCCGGGATCGGGAACGCGCCCACATAGCCGATGGTGTTCGTCTTCGTCATCTTGCCGGCGATCACGCCGGTGATGTAGCGGCCCTCATGGAACTTCGCCGCGTAGGTTGAGAGGTTCGGAGCGCGCTTGAAGCCGGTAGCGTGCTCGAACTTGATGTTCGGGTACTTCTTGGCGACCTTCACGGTCGGCTCCATGAAGCCGAAGGAGGTCGTGAAGATCAGGTCGTGGCCGGTGCGGGCGAGCTGCTCGATGGCGCGCTCGGAATCGGCCTCCGGCACGCTTTCGACGAAGGTGGTCGTCACCTTGCCGGGGAACGCCTTCTCAATGGCCTGACGGCCCTGGTCGTGCTGGTGGCTCCAGCCGAAATCACCCACGGGACCCACATAGATGAAGCCGACCTTGATCTTGTCCTTCGCCTGGGCGAATGCGCCGGTGGCGGACAGCGCCAGGACCGCTGCCCCCGCAACGGCTCCGAAGACTTTCCCTGAAAACATGCTCGTTCCCTCGAGGTTGAATTCCAAACATTCCGTCGCAGGTCTGAAGGCTTCTGGCAAGAATTCCTCTGCCTACACTTTGGTCAGATTAACACCAGTTTGCTCACCGGTCAGGCACGAACGGCACGCCCAGTGAGCCTGGGGCTCCGATGGCCCTGCCATGGCGCAGGGAGAGGAGCAGCAGGGCGATGATCGTAGCCAGATACGGCACGGCCGATAGCAGCTGCGGCGGCACGCCGAACTGGGCCGCCTGGGCGTGGAGCTGAAGCACGGTCGCGGCCCCGAAGATATAGGCTCCGACCAGGAGCCAGCCCGGCCGCCATGCCGCGAAGACCACAAGGGCCAGGGCGATCCAGCCCCGCCCCGCCGTCATGCCTGGGGACCAGAAGCGGGTATAGACGAGGGCGAGATAGGCGCCAGCCAGCCCCGCGCAGGCGCCGCCGAACAGGATGGCCCAGAACCGTACGCGCCAGACCGGCAGGCCCAGCGCATTGGCCGACGTATGGTTCTCGCCGATGGAGCGCAGGGTCAGGCCGGAGCGGGTCCGGGTGAGATAGATCGCGACGAGGATCGTGAGTGCGATGGAGGCGTAGACGAAAAGATCCTGCTCAAAAAACAGCCGCCCGACCACCGGGATGTCGCTCAGGACGGGAATGTCGAGATGCGGGACGGGATCGCGCCGCGCACCCACGAAGGGAGCGCCGACGAGACCCGAAAGTCCGAGACCGAAGATCGTGAGCGCCAGGCCGGAGCCGACCTGGTTTGCCGCGAAGCCCAGCACCACGAGGGCGAAGAGAGCGGCCATCAGGACGCCCGCGAGCATCCCGGCGGCGACGCCGAGCAGGGTCGAGTCGAAGGTCACGGCGGCGGCGAAACTGCAGGCGGCGCCCATCGCCATCATGCCTTCGACACCGAGGTTGAGCACGCCCGAGCGCTCCGCCACCAGCTCGCCCAGAGCGGCGATCAGGAGCGGCGTGGACGCGGTCACGATGGTGAGCAGAA
Organism: Microvirga sp. Mcv34; assembly: GCF_024519725.1. Taxonomy (GTDB): domain Bacteria; phylum Pseudomonadota; class Alphaproteobacteria; order Rhizobiales; family Beijerinckiaceae; genus Microvirga. The sequence goes on from NZ_JALJRK010000064.1 coordinate 26,070, forward strand.
TGGCCTCGAAAGTGGTCACTTGCCCCCTCCCCGTGAGACAAAACGAACGCGGTAACTCACGAGCGCATCGGCTGCGAGCACGCAGAGCAGCAGGATGCCCTGAAAGGCCTGCGTGAGATCGAGCGGCAGCTTCAGCATGATCTGGGCGCTCTCGCCGCCGATGAACGTGAGGGCGACGACGAGGGCCGCGATCAGGATCCCGATCGGGTTGAGCCTTCCCAGGAACGCCACTGTGATGGCCGTGAAGCCGTAGCCCGGAGAGATCGACGGCTGAAGCTGCCCGATCTGGCCCGAAACCTCGGAAATGCCCGCGAGACCGGCCAACCCGCCCGAGATGGCGAACACCGCCATCGTGGTCGCCTTGGAGCTGAAGCCGGCGAACCGCGCCGCGCGCGGCGCGTCGCCGGTGAGCTTCAGCCGGTAGCCGAACAGCGTCCGCCCGAGGATCACGGCAGTGAGCAGAACGGCGATCAGCGCGAACACGGCCCCGAAATGGACCCGCCCGCCCTCAAGGATCGGATGCAAGGTCGCCGAGGAATCGAAGGTCACCGATTGCGGGAAGTTGAAGCCCTTCGGGTCTCGCCACGGGCCGCGCACCAGATAATCGAGGATCAGCTGCGCGACATAGACCAGCATGAGGCTGGTCAGGATCTCGTTGACGCCGAACCGGGTCTTCAGGAAGGCCGGGATCAGCCCGTAGAGGGCGCCACCGATGATGCCGAGCAGCAGCATGAGCGGCAGAACCCAAAAGCCGGCCTCCGTGCCGTGGACTTTCAGCGCAAGCCAACTGCCGAGCACGGCGCCGATCACGTACTGGCCTTCCGCTCCGATGTTCCAGAGATTGGCGCGGAAGCAATAGGACAGGCCGATGGCGATGAGCGCCAGCGGCGTCGCCTTGACGAGAAGCTCCTGGAGGGACCAGGGATCGCTCAAGGGCTGGAGCACGTAGACGTCGAAGGCCGCGATGGGCGAACGGCCCATCAGCCAGATGACAAATCCCGCAATGAGAAAGGCCGTGATGAAGGCCGCCACCGGGGCGAGCGTCCGCATGACGGGAGACACGTTGGGACGGGGCGTCAGCTCAAAGCGCATGAGCGCCCCCTTGGGCTTGTGCGACACCGAGCATTTCCAGGCCGATGGCTTCCTTGGTCCATTCGCCGACCGGTTTCAGCGAACTCAACCGCCCCTGATGGATTACGGCCATGCGGTCAGCCACTTCGAACAGCTCGTCGAGATCCTGGCTGACGACCACGACGGCGCTGCCCGCGCGGGCGAGATCGACGAGCGCCTGACGGATGAGCCGCGCCGCACCCGCATCGACGCCCCAGGTGGGCTGGTCGACAATGATGAGCTTCGGCTTGCGGATGATCTCGCGGCCGATCACGAATTTCTGCAGGTTGCCCCCGGACAGCTTGCGCGCCTGCGGGTCGCCCTCGGGTGTGCGCACGTCGAAGCCCTGGATGATGGAGCGGGCGAGCCGCTTGGCGGCGTTCAGCAGAATGAAGCCGGAGCGGCTCACTTCCGTCGCCGCATGGGAGATCAGGGTGTTCTCGCTCAGGCGGTGGGTCGGCGCCGCCGCATGGCCCAGGCGCTCCTCCGGCACGAAGGCGGCGCCCAGGCGGCGACGGGCGTCGATGCCCATGGTTCCCGAGGGTTTCCCGGCAATCACGATGGCGTCGGCCCGGTCGGCCAGCCGCTCGCCCGACAAGGCGGCGAAGA
>NZ_JALJRK010000065.1 GCF_024519725.1 Microvirga sp. Mcv34
AGCATCGCACAGCCCACCAGATTTCGGAATCACCCGTCAGTGACACAACACTAGTGCAACCGGTGGGTCGGAGAAGGCCTCCGGGGTTGCGGAACCGAGGTTTGCCGGTCGGTCGGGAGGATGATGGCGCCTTGGGTAGCTTATCCGTGGGAACGGAGCAAGCACGTCTAAAGGCGAGAAACGCCTGCTATGCAGCAGGCGCATTCTTGGTTTGGTCGCGCAGGCGCGACAGGGTTTCGTCCTTGCCGAGAACCACCATCACGTCAAAGATTCCCGGCGAGGTAGCCCGTCCCGTCAGGGCGGCCCGGAGCGGCTGGGCGACTTGGCCGAGCTTGGCCCCGATCGCCTCAGCATGGTCGCGCACGACCGCTTCCACGCTCGCCGCCGACCAGTCGGACACGGCTTCGAGACGCTCGGGAAGGCCCGCGAGGCGTCCGCGACCGTCCGCAATAAGGCTGGTCGCCTTCTCGTCCAAGTGCAGCGGCCGCTGGGCATAGAGGTAGTAGGCGCTGTCGAGCAGCTCCACGAGGGTCTTGGCGCGCTCCTTGAGGCCCGGCATGGCGGCGATCAACTTTTCGCGCAGGGCCGGCTTGAAGGTGCGCCCCAGGTGGTGCTCGTCCTTGTCGAGTTCCGGCAGCAGGTCCTCGAGGGCCTGAACCAGCCGCGCGTCGTCGGCCTGGCGCATGTAGTGGCCGTTGAGGTTCTCCAGCTTGGCGAAGTCGAACCGCGCCGGAGACCGGCCGATGCTGCCGAGGTCGAAGGCGTCGATCATCTCCTGGGTGGAGAAGATCTCCTGGTCGCCATGGCTCCAGCCGAGACGGACGAGATAGTTGCGCAGGGCCTCCGGCAGATAGCCCATGCTGCGGTAGGCCTCGACGCCGAGCGCTCCGTGGCGCTTGGAGAGCTTGGCGCCGTCGGGGCCGTGGATGAGGGGGATATGGGCCATCTTCGGCACGTCCCAGCCGAGTGCCTGATAGATCTGCGTCTGGCGCGCCGCGTTGGTCAGGTGATCGTCGCCGCGGATGACGTGGGTCACGTTCATGTCGTGATCGTCCACCACGACCGCGAGCATGTAAGTGGGCGTGCCGTCCGAACGCAGGAGAACGAGGTCGTCGAGATCCTTGTTCTGCCACACCACGCGGCCCTGTACCTCGTCCTCGACCATGGTCTGGCCCTCGATGGGAGCCTTGAGGCGGATGACGGGCTTGACGCCCGCGGGAGCCTCGGACGGGGCGCGGTCGCGCCAGCGGCCGTCGTAGCGCAGCGGCCGGCCCTCCTTGCGGGCGGTCTCGCGCATCTCCTCCAGCTCCTGCTGGCTGGCATAGCAATAATAGGCACGGCCCTGGGCCAGGAGGCTCTCGGCGACCTCCTTGTGACGGGCCGCGCGGGAGAATTGATAGACCACGTCCCCATCCCAATCGAGGCCGAGCCATTTCAAGCCGTCGAGAATGGCCGTGATGGCGGCGTCCGTGGAGCGTTCCCGGTCCGTGTCTTCGATGCGCAGCAGCATCTTGCCCCCATGCCGCTTGGCATAGAGCCAGTTGAACAGGGCCGTGCGTCCCCCTCCGATATGCAGGAAGCCGGTGGGAGAGGGGGCGAAGCGGGTGACGACGGTCATCGCAGGAAACCTTGAGTAAAACGTGTGGGCGCGCGGCTTTTTGCATCCGCAGCGTCATCCGACTCAATCCACAGGGCAGTTTGGGCCGGAGCGTGCGGTCGTCTAGCATGTGCTGAGACCCGCGTTAAGCCGAAGCCCAATGGAAGACAACCAAGGAAAGCCCCGGAGGATCCCGCGCAGCATGGCGCGGGCCGTGGCGCTGCCTTTGTCCACGGGCGCTCCTCTGATCTGGGCTCCGCCAGACGGCTGGGGCTGGCTGTCCCGGAACCTCTCGATGGAGGTCGAGCAGCGCCGGCTCTTTCCCTGGATCGCGATCTTCTTCGGCATCGGCATCGTGCTGTTCTTCCAAGCCGATGGCCAGCCGGCGCTCTGGGCCCCGATGGGTGCGTTTGCGCTTTTCACCGCCGCCGCCGCGACCTTCCGCCGGAACCTGGCGGCCTTCTCAGTCATGATCGCGCTCGCGGCGCTTTTCGCGGGTTTCACGGCCGGCGTCGTCCGGACCCGGAGCGTGGCTGCCCCGGCCCTGAGCCGCCTCGTTATCGCGCCGGTCACGGGCTTCATCGAGACCATCGAGGATCGTGAGAGCGGAAAACGGCTGCTTTTGCGCGTGACCGGGATCAAGGGTGTGGCGGATTCCGATCGGCCCGAGCGGGTGCGCGTGTCCGTGCGCAGCGGCGAGGGACTGTCGCCAGGCCAGATGATTGCCGGCACGGCGCGGCTTCTGCCGCCGCCTCAGGCGGCATGGCCCGGCGGCTATGATTTCGCCCGCGATGCCTCCTTCAAGGGAATCGGCGCCGTGGGCTCCATGGTCGGTCCGGTGCGCCGGATCGACCCGCCGGAGGGGCCTGACTGGTCGCTTCGGATGGCGGCTCGGGTCGACGCGGCGCGCAATGCGCTGACCGAGCGCATCGCATCGGCCATCGGCGGGGCGGCCGGGGGCGTCGGCGCCGCGCTGGTGACGGGCAAGCGCGGCCTCATTCCGGAGCCAACGAACGATGTGCTTCGCGCTGCCGGCATCTATCACATCGTGTCGATCTCCGGCCTCCATATGGTGCTGGCCGCAGGCACCTTCTTCTGGATCGCCCGGGCGCTCCTCGCCCTCGCGCCGAGCGCCGCATTGCTGTGGCCGGTGAAGAAGATCGCCGCCGTCGCGGCCATGATCGGAGCGACGATCTACTGCGTCTTCTCGGGCTCCGACGTCGCCACTGAGCGCTCGCTCATCATGACACTCGTCATGTTCGGCGCGGTCCTCGTCGATCGCCCCGCCTTGAGCATCCGCAACCTCTCGATGGCCGCGCTGATCGTGCTGGCGCGGGAGCCGGAGGCGTTGCTCGGGCCGAGCTTCCAGATGTCCTTCGGCGCCGTCGCCGCCATGATGGCGCTCGTGCCCTTGATGCATACACTGAAGCCGGAAGGACCAAGTGGCGGCATCGTCGCGCGAGGCGTCCTATGGGTCGGTCAGGCCATGCTCGGCCTCGTCACGACCACTCTCGTCGCGAGTTTCGCGACGGCACCCTTCGCGGCCTATCACTTTCAGGGCCTCAACCCCTACGGTCTCGTCGGCAACGCGCTGGCCCTGCCGCTCGTCTCGCTGATCGTCATGCCGTCCGCCGTTCTCGGCGTGATCGCCTATCCGTTCGGCCTCGACCGTCCGATCTGGCAGTTCATGGGCTTGGCCGTGTCGCAGGTTCTCGAGGTCTCAGCCTGGGTCGGGGGCTTCAATGGCTCGACACTGGTAGTCCCGGCTCTGGGGAGCGCGGCGCTCGTTCTCCTGAGCCTCGGGCTGATCCTCGTGTCGGTTCCCGCATCGGCCTTGCGATGGCTCGCTTTCGCGCCGGCCGGGCTTGGGCTGGCCTTCGCCGCGACGCCGGACCGCTACGACGTCTTCATCGACAGGGATGGGGCAGGGGCGGCTATTCGCGGCAAGGAAGGAAGGCTGTCGCTCGTGGGGCGTCCGTCCGGTTTCGTGGCCGAACAATGGCTGCGCGCCGATGGGGATGCGAGAAGCGCCGACGATGAAAGCCTGAGGCAGGAAGCAAAATGCGATGCGGCCGGCTGCGTCGTCGCGGCGGCCGATGGACGATGGGTCGCCTTCGTCCAGGATTTCGCGGCGTTCGAAGAGGATTGTCGACGCGCTACAGTGATCGTCACGCGGCTCAAGGCGCCGCCCACGTGCAAGGCACCCTTCGTTCTGGACGGCGATGCTCTGAAGGAGCGCGGCGCGGCTACGATCCGCTTCAGCCCCAAGGCCGTCGAACTTCGTTCCGTCCGGAAAGGGCGGGAGGTCAGTTCATGGTCTGTTGCGGAAACGCACCGGACCGAGCTCTCGTCGGCTCAGGAACCTCCACGTCGTGTGCAGCCTGTTCCGGAGCAGGATCTGCCCGAGGAAGACCTCCCTGCATCCGACGAGAATGAGAACTGACGACCGCTGCATCAGGTTTTGATCCAGCCCATCGAACGCAAAACCGGTTCACACACTTGCGTTCGATGGGCTGGAGCCGTTTCCACGGAGGTGGAAACGGCTTTCTGCTTTGGGTGGTCGCATTCTTTGACGGTGAGCCGGATCCGCTTCACCGAAAAAGGCTTCAGTATCGGCGGACCAGACTGACGAGCTTGCCCTGGATCTTGACCCGATCTGGGCCGAGCACGCGGGTTTCGTAAGCCTGGTTGGCGGCCTCGAGGGCAATGGAGGAACCGCGACGGCGGAAGCGCTTCAGGGTCGCCTCCTCGTCGTCGATCAGAGCCACGATGATGTCGCCCGTATTGGCCGTGTCCTGACGGCGGATCACCACGAGGTCCCCGTCGAGAATGCCGGCTTCCACCATGGAGTCGCCACGGACCTCAAGGGCGAAGTGATCGCCCTGGGCCAGGAAATCGCCCGACAGGGTGATGGAATGGCTGCGGGTCTGGATCGCCGAGATCGGCACACCGGCGGCGATCCGGCCCATGACAGGGATCGACATCTCCCGGTCGCGCGGATCGGCAGCCGGCTGGGGCGCGGCCTTGGCCTTGCCGGCAAGGCCGCCCTCGACCACGCTCGGCGTGAAGCGCCGCTGGCTGCCGGCGCCGCTGGTGCTCTCCGGCAGGCGGATCACCTCCAGGGCCCGGGCGCGATTCGGAAGGCGGCGGATGAAGCCGCGCTCCTCGAGCGCCGTGATGAGGCGATGGATGCCGGATTTGGACTTGAGGTCGAGCGCATCCTTCATCTCGTCGAAGGATGGCGGAACTCCGGTTTCACGCAGCCGCTCATGAATGAAGCGGAGCAATTCGTGCTGTTTGCGCGTCAGCATGGCTGGCCCTTACTGCCCCCTAAGGAGCGATTCTGAAACAAATCAAGAACAAGGTAACCGTTCTCGCTGTGTTCCGCAAGCCTGAGTATTCGGAGCCTATTAAAAAGATGTCTCAGCAGAAGCGGTCGAGCCGGATGACCCGGCACGGCTCGCCCGCATTGGCTGCCGGAGCATGGGGCGGACGCACGAGCAGGGCGTCGGACCGTTCGAGGATGCTCAGCATGGACGAATCCTGCAGCAGATGCGGCATCGCGACGGGAAGCATCACGCGCTCGGTTCCGTGGGCGAGGCTCAAGGGGATGTCCTGGAGGGTAAGGCCGGCGCGCATGTAGTCCTGGCGCTCCCTGTTGGCCGGCAGGTCGGCTCCCAGGATCGCATCCTCCGTCGGGTCCTCGGCGGCCCTCTGGTCGCCAAGAAGAGCGCGGATCGCGGGAATCAGGAACAGGACGGCGCAGACCAGCGAGGAGACCGGGTTGCCGGGAAGGCCCAGCAGTAGGGTCGATCCGAGCCGTCCATGCATGAGCGGCTTTCCAGGGCGCAGAGCCACGCGCCAGAAACCGAGGTCCATGCCATGGCGGCTCAAAGCCTTCTGCACGAGGTCGTGCTCGCCCACCGACGCGCCGCCCAGGGTGACGAGAATGTCGGCTTGCGCATCCTTGGCCGCCTGAATGCGCTCGTCGAGCGATTCGAGTGTGTCGCGGGCGATACCGAGATCGATAGATTCCGCGCCGGCCTTCTCCACCATCAGGATCGTGGCCGGAAGGCTTGACGCGGTGATCTGGTCGGGGCCGACGGGCTCGCCCGCCCGCACCAACTCGTCACCGGTGGCGAGAACGGCGACGCGCGGCTTGCGATGGACGGACAGCGCGCCATGGCCCATGGCGGCCGCGAGAGCGATATGGCGGGAATCGAGACGTAGACCCGCCTGGAGCAGCACGTCGCCGGAGCGGAAATCCAGCCCCGCCACGCGGATGTGCCTGTTGGGGCGGGCCGCTTCCTTCACCGTGACCTCGACGCCGGAGCGCTCCGTGTCCTCCTGCAGCACCACCGCGTCCGCTCCTTCGGGAACGGGGGCTCCGGTGAAGATCCGCACGGCTTCCAGGGCGCCGACGGTGCCGGTGAAGCGGTTGCCCGCCGCGCTCTCGCCGATGATCCGGAGGGTCGCAGGAATGTCGGAGCAATCGGCGCTGCGCACCGCATAGCCGTCCATGGCGGATGCCGGGAAGGGCGGCTGGTCGCGTAGCGCGCTGACGTCTTCGGCCAGCGTCCGGCCCGCGCAGGCGGCCAGGGGAATGCGCTCGGTCCCGACCGGTTTCTCGACGTTCGCCAGAACGCGGGAAAGAGCATCCTCGACCGAAATCAGGCTCATGGCGCTTCGAAGTCTCCCGAGCGGCCGCCGCTCTTGCGGCGCAGGCGGATGTGTTCGATCCGCATGCCCTTATCGGCCGCCTTCACCATGTCGTAAATGGTGAGGCAGGCGACGGAGACGGCGGTCAGGGCCTCCATCTCGACACCGGTCTGGCCCGACACCCTCACCTCGGCGGTCACGCGGATGCCGGGAAGGCTGTCATCGAGGGCGCAGTCGACCTTTACCTTGGAAATGAGGAGCGGGTGGCAGAGGGGGATGAGCTCGTGCGTGCGCTTGGACGCCATGATCCCGGCGAGCCGGGCCGTGCCGAGAACATCGCCCTTCTTGGCCTCGCCGTGGCGGATCAGGTCGAGCGTCTCCGCCTGCATGACCACGCATCCCTCGGCGATCGCCGTGCGGCTGGTGACGCTCTTGTCCGAGACGTCGACCATGCTGGCCTGGCCCGATGAATCGAGATGCGTGAGTTTCGTCATGCCGCCTCGCCGAACAGGAGCCTCCGGGTTGCCGCCGCCACGTCCGCCTGCCGCATCAGGCTCTCGCCCACGAGGAAGGTGCGGATATCCACCTTCGACAGGCGCTCGATATCGGCCAGGGTGAAGATGCCGCTCTCGCCTACCACGATTCGGTCGGACGGGATCAGGGGAGCCAGCTCCTCGCTGACGCCGAGCGACACCTCGAAGGTGCGAAGATTGCGGTTGTTGATGCCGACGAGCCTGGTGCCGAGGGGCAGGGCGCGCTCCAGCTCCGCGCGGTCATGCACCTCGACCAGCACATCCATGCCGAGGTCGTGCGCCGTATCGATCAGGGTGCGCGCCTCGTCGTCCGAGACGCTCGCCATGATGACCAGGATGCAATCGGCCCCCCAGGCGCGGGCCTCGTAGACCTGATAGGGCTCGAACAGGAAGTCCTTGCGCAGGGCGGGCAGGCCGGAGGCGTCGCGGGCCTGGGCCAGGTATTCGGGCCGGCCCTGGAAGGAGGGCTCGTCGGTGAGCACCGACAGGCAGGTCGCGCCGCCCTCGGCATAGGCCCGCGCTAGGCTCGGCGGGTCGAAATCCGCGCGGATCAGGCCCTTGGACGGGCTCGCCTTCTTCACCTCGGCGATGAGCGCCGGCCGCCCCTCGGCAAGGTGGCGTTCGATGGCCTTCGCGAAGCCGCGCGGCGGAGAGGCCTCGCGGGCGCGCTTCTCGATCTCGCTCGGCGAAACGGCCGCTTTCGCCGCCGCGATCTCCTGGCGCTTATAGGCTTCGATCTTGCTGAGAACGTCGGCCATCGGGGCGCTCAAGCGTTCGAGGCTTTGACGAGGCGCTCGAGCGTCGCCTTGGAGGCGCCGCTGTCGAGTGCCCGCGAGGCCCGGTCGAGGCCATCGCGCAGGTTCTCGGCCTCATCGGCGATCACGAGGGCGGCCGCCGCATTGAGCAGGGACACGTCGCGATAGGGCGTGCGGGCGCCGTCCAGGACCGCGCGGAGCTGGGCCGCGTTGTGCTCCGGGTCGCCGCCGCGTAGTTCGTCGAGGGATACGGTCGGCAGGCCGACTTCCTCGGGCGTCACGGTGAAGCGGCGGATCGCGCCGTTCTCCAGCGCCGCTACGAAGGTCGGGCCGGTGGTCGTCATCTCGTCGAGCCCGTCGGAGCCGTGCACGGTCCAGACCTTCTGGGAGCCGAGTTCCTTGAGAACCTGCGTGAGCGGTTCGAGCCAAGCCTCTGAAAAAACGCCGAGAAGCTGCCGCTTGGCGCCGGCGGGATTGGCCAGCGGGCCAAGCAGATTGAAGATCGTGCGCGTTCCGAGCTCGACGCGTACCGGCGCCACGTGGCGCATGGCGGCGTGGTGGGTCTGGGCGAACATGAAGCAGAGATTCGTCTCGGTCAGGCAGCGCTCCAGTTCCTCCGGGGCGAGGCCGAGCCTAAGGCCAAGGGCCGCCAGCACATCGGCCGTTCCGGATTTCGAGGAGGCCGCCCGGTTGCCGTGCTTGGCCACGGGAACGCCGCAGGATGCCACGATGATCGAGGCGAGCGTCGAGATGTTGTAGCTGCCCTTGTGGTCGCCGCCGGTTCCGACGATGTCGATCGCCGTCTCGGGAGCCTTGACCCGAAGCATGCGGCCGCGCATGGCCGTCACCGCGCCGACGATCTCGTCCAGCGCTTCGCCGCGAACCCGCAGCGCCATCAGGAAAGCGCCGCCTTGTGCAGGCGTCACCTCGCCGGAGAGCAGGTCGTCGAAGGCATCCCGCGCCTCGTCGCGCGTCAGCGATGCGCCCGTGGCGACCTTGGCGAGGTAGGATTTGAACGATTCCATCGGTTTCAGTGTCCTGCTGGAGCGGCTCTGCCGCCGGCGTGGTGCTTGGCGTTCCAATCCGCCGCGAGTTCGAAGAAATTGCGCATGATCGTCACCCCGTGCTCCGACAGGATGCTCTCGGGATGGAACTGCACGCCGTGGATCGGCAGAGAGCGGTGCGACAGGCCCATGACCAGACCATCCGCGGTTTCGGCCGTCACCTGCAGGTCGGCCGGGCAGGTCTCGCGGTCCACGATCAGCGAGTGGTAGCGGGTCGCCTTGAAGGGGCCGTTGATGCCGCGGAACACCGCCTGGCCGCCGTGCTCCACCTCCGAGACCTTGCCGTGCATGGGAAGCGGCGCCCGCGAGACTGTGCCGCCGAAGACCTGCCCGATGGTCTGCAGGCCGAGGCACACGCCGAAGGTCGGGATATCGGGCGAGGCGCGCTTCACCAGATCGAGGCAGATCCCGGCCTCGTTCGGCGTGCAGGGTCCAGGGGAGAGCACGATGGCATCCGGCCGAGAGGCGAGCACCTGGTCGGTCGTGGTGGCGTCGTTGCGCACCACCTCGACGGAGGTTGCGAGCGGACCGAGCAGATGCACCAGATTCCAGGTGAAGCTGTCGTAATTATCGATGACGAGAACGCGGGTCATGGCGCGCCGACGTTCGCGTAAGCGAAGCTCCCGGTCAAGGGAACCATCGTCGCCCTGCTCATTGTCCGATCCTCGCCTGGCTGGCGAAGCGCACAGCTTCCTCGGCGGCCCGGAACAGGGCCTTCGACTTGTTGATACATTCCTGTTGCTCGGACACGGGATCGGAATCGTACACGATGCCGGCGCCAGCCTGGACGGCCATGCGCCCGTCCTTCACCAGGGCGGTACGCAGCACGATGCAGGTATCCATCTCGCCGTTGGCGCCGAAATACCCGATGCAGCCCGCATAGGGGCCGCGTTTGTCCTTCTCCAGCTCGTCGATGATCTGCATGGCGCGCACCTTCGGCGCGCCGGAGACCGTGCCGGCCGGGAACCCCGCCACGAGTGCGTCGAGGGCGTCGAAGGACGGGTCGAGCCTTCCTTCCACGTTCGACACGATGTGCATCACCTGGCTGTAATATTCGAGGAAGAAGGAATCCGTGACCTCAACGGAGCCCATCTCGGCCACGCGCCCCACATCGTTGCGGCCGAGATCGAGCAGCATCAGATGCTCGGCGCGTTCCTTATGGTCCGCCAGCAGGCTTTCCGCGTGGGCCCGGTCCTCGGCCGCCGTCGCGCCGCGTGGCCTTGTTCCGGCGATGGGTCGGATCGTGACCTTGCCGTCGCGAACCCGCACGAGGATCTCCGGCGAGGAGCAGACGATCTGGAAATCCTCGAAGTCGAGGTAGCAGAGGAACGGCGCCGGATTGACCCGCCGCAGGGAGCGGTAGAGCGCGAAGGCGGGCAGAGGAAAGGCGGACTCGAAGCGCTGCGACAGCACCACCTGGAAGATGTCGCCGGCGCGGATGTATTCCTTCGCCCGTGCGACCATCCCCTCGAATTCCTGCGGGCTCGTGTTCGAAACCGGGGGCTCGAACTGGATCTGCGTCGGGTCGGTGCGGTCGTCGATGGGAATCGGGCGCTCGAGGGCCGCCGTCACGTTGTCCAGGCGCGCGAGGGCCGTCTCGTAGGCCGCCTTGGCCGAAGTCCCGGCTTGCGGGCGCACCGGCGTGATCAGCGAAACCTCGTCCTTCACCGCGTCGAACACCACCATCACGGTGGGACGGACGAGGATCGCGTCCGGGACCTTCAGCACATCCGGATTGGGCTCGGGCAGGCGCTCCATGACCCGCACCATATCGTAGCCCAGATAGCCGAAGAGGCCCGCCGCCATGGGCGGCAGATCGTCGGAAAGGGGCAGGGCGCTTTCCCTGATCAGGGTGCGCAGGCTCTCCAGCGGCGGAGCTTCCTCCACGGTGAAATCCTGCTGGCGACTCAGCGCCCGGCGGTCGATGGCCGCGACGCCGTCCTGGCAGCGCCAGACGAGATCCGGATCGAGCCCGATCATGGAGAAGCGGCCGCGGGTCGCGCCGCCTTCGACGGATTCGAGCAGGAAGGCGGACCCTTTCCGGTCATGCCTCAGCTTCAGGAAGGCCGCCACGGGAGTGAGCAGGTCGCCCACGAGCGTGGCGCGCACGACGCCGGCCTCCCCGGCCTCGTAGGCCGCGGCGAACGTCTCGAAATCGGGCGTGATCGTCATGGGGTCACGATTCGCCGCCCGTCGCCCGACGCAGCGCCGGCTGGTTGATGGTGACACCGAGATCCTGGCGCACCTGGGCGATGTACTCGTTGAGCAGGTCGTCGCCGATCCCGGTGCGGAGCTGGTTCTCGGTGTTCTGCGCCGCCTGCGTGGTGGTGACGAGCGGCGGAACCGTGGCCGAGGTGACGCTGAACACCGCGCGGGCATCCGTGCCGTTCGCCGCATGGCCTGTCTTGCCGACCGGAACGGCGAAGATGCGGTTCACCGCTTCGGCCGTGAGATCGTCCTTCGCCGTGTTGCGGGCAAGGTCGGTCGCGTTCTGGACCGGCGCGCCGGCAGCCTGCGCGACGGCCTCGATGGTCTCGCCCTTCTCAAAGCGTCCGGCGAGTTCGTTCGCCTTTTCGGACAGGCGTTGAGCCACTTGGTCCTCGCGCCACTGGGCGGCGACCTGATCGCGGACCTCGTCGAGGTTCTTCTCACGGGAGGCTTCGATGCCGGTGACGTCGTACCAGACATAGCCGGTGCCCATGCGCAGGGGCTCATTGTCGACCCCGATATCGGACGCGAAGGCGGCCTTCACCACAGCGTTCTTCTCGGGCAGGTTGACCGCGTTGCCGGCTTTGTCCCGACCCTGGGCATCGACGGCCGGGATTTGGACCAGGGTCAGGCCCTTCTCCTTGGCGATCTCCGCCAGGGGCTTGGCGCCCGCGCGCAGGTCCTCGATCTCATCGTGGATGCGCTCGATCTGACCCTTGGCGCGATCCTGGGCCACCTCCTGGCGGAGCTCGCCGGCTACCTCCTCGAAGGGACGGACGGCCTCGGGCTGGATCAGGGTCACCCGCACGAGCACGGGGCCGAACCGACCGGCGATCGGGGCGCTGACGGCATTCTGCTCGAGCGCGAAAGCCGCGTCCGCCACGGTCTGATCGAGCATCTCGGTCTTGGTGAAGGTGCCGAGCTCCAGGTCCTGCGGGGAGACGTTGCGCTCGGCCGCGAGGGCGTCGAACGTCGTGCCTTCCTTGATCTTGGCGGCGGCGGCCTCGGCCTCCTCCTGGGACGGGAAGGTGATCTGTTGGATCGTGCGGCGCTCCGGCGTGCCGTACTTGGCCTTCTGCTGCTCGTAAGCCTGCCGGGCATCGGCATCCGAGACGGAATCGGGCTTGGCGAGGGCGGCGGCATCGAGGGCCAGGACCGAGACGGCCCGGTATTCAGGCGCCCGGAAGCTGCTCCGGCGCTCGTTGAAGAAGCTCTGGAGCTGCTCCGCGGTCGGAGCCGGAATGTCGCCCGCCATGGCCGGGGTCAGGAGCATGTAGGAGGCCGCGCGGCGCTCGGTCCCGTAGCGGTGGAGAGCTTCCTTGGCGGCCATCGGCACATTGACGTCGCCCGCGATGGCCTCGGCCAGATGGAGGCGAACCATGGCGGAGCGCTGCTCCTGGACGAACCCAGCCTCGGAGAGACCGACATTGCGAAGAGCCTGATCGAACTGGGCGCGGTTGAACTGTCCGTCGCTACCTTTGAAGGCAGGATTGTTCATGATCGAGCCGGCGACGAGCTGGTCCGAGACCGAAAGGCCCATTTTCTTGGCCTGCTCGGCCATGACGGCTTCCGTCACGAGATTGGAGATCACCTGCTGCTCGAGGCCGAAGGCGCGCGCCTGCTCGGGGCTGATAACCGTGCGGAACTGGCGCCCGAGCCGCTGAAGCTCGTTGGTATAGGCGGTGCGGACCTGATCGACCGAAATCTTGGTGCTGCCGACCTCGGCCACGGTGGAAGCGGGCGTGACGCGGAAGATGTCGCCGATGCCCCAGATGGCGAAGCTGACGATCAGGGCGCCGAAAAAGATGGTGGCGATGGCTTTGCCGACGACAGTCTGCCCAGCCTTGCGCATGTTCCGAAGCATCGTGAACCCGTTTTCCAAAAACTCGTTAAACCTGCCGATAACCGATCAGGGGCTCTACGAAAAGGGCAAGTCTGGTTGAAAGAAGGCTCAACCCTCTGTACTGCCGAAATATCAAGCGTGACAGGAGTGCCGTGAATGAGCGTCGATAGGCCGCGCCCGCTGGTGGCGGGAAACTGGAAGATGAACGGATTGAAGAACTCCGCCAGGATTCTGGAGGAAATTCACGCCGGCTACACGCCTGGCCTGAAGGCCAAGGTGGAACTCGCCGTCTGTCCTCCGGCGACCCTCGTGTCTCTCCTGGCCTATGCATCGGTCGGCTCCCGCATCGCGATCGGTGGTCAGGACTGCCACGCCAAAGAGTCGGGGGCCTTCACGGGCGATCTCTCGGCCGAGATGTTGGCCGATGCCGGCGCGACCTATGTGATCGTCGGGCATTCCGAGCGCCGCCAGTACCACAGGGAAAAGGACGCGGATGTCTGCGCCAAGGCGGTGGCGGCCCACCGGGCCGGCCTGACGGCCATCGTATGCGTCGGGGAAACCCGGGAGGAGCGCGAATCCGGCAAGGCCCTCGCGGTGGTCCGCAAGCAGCTGCGCGGCTCGATCCCGGTCGATTCGAACAGCCACAACCTCGTGGTCGCCTATGAGCCGGTCTGGGCCATCGGCACCGGCCTGACGCCGACCGTCGCCGACGTGGCGGAGGTGCACGCCCTGATCCGGGACGAGATGCGCCGCCTCGTCGGCAAGGCGGACGCGCCCAAGGTTCGGATCCTCTACGGCGGCTCCGTCAAACCCTCGAACGCGGCCGAGCTCATGGCGGTCGAAAACGTCAACGGCGCTCTCGTCGGCGGCGCCAGCCTCGTGGCGGCCGATTTCCTGGCCATCGCGGGAGCCTATCTCGGGTAACTGAGAAAAGGCGGGTTGCGGGTCTTTGATCCTGAGCCCACCTATGCTACAGGCCGCCGCAACGAACGGATTGCGAGCGGCTGTCGCCCTGTGCGCAGCCGCTTGAGGTTTTTGAAAACGATGCAAACAGTTCTCATCATTGTCCATCTGGTCATCGTGCTCGCCCTGATCGGCGTGGTTCTCCTGCAGCGCTCGGAAGGCGGCGGCATGGGACTCGGCGGAGGCGGGGGCGGAGGCGGCGTGTCCGGCTTCATGACCGGCCGCGGCCAGGCCAACGCGCTCACCCGCGCGACGGCGATCCTCGCGGGCCTCTTCTTCGTGACCAGCATCGCGCTGACCATCATGGCGACCTCGACCCGGGCTCCGCGCTCGATCCTCGATGGCGCCGCGCCCGCGGCTCCTGCACCGGGCCAGCAGGCTCCGGCGGCTCCGCAAGGCGGCAACGTGCTCGAGCAACTGCAACGCCTCCAGGGCGACCAACCGGCGGCTCCAGCCCCCGCGGCGCCGGCGCCCACAGCGCCTCAGCAGTAAGTGAACAGCAGGGCCGGTCCTCCGGCCCTCTCTTTTTGTGGATGGGTTTCGGGGCACGCAGTTCGCGATTGCGAATCGGCGCCCGATCTTTATGGATAGGGGTCCATGACGCGGTACGTATTCATCACCGGCGGCGTGGTGTCTTCGCTCGGCAAGGGTCTGGCTTCGGCGGCCCTGGGAGCGCTTCTCCAAGCACGCGGTTACAAGGTTCGGCTTCGCAAGCTCGACCCTTATCTCAACGTCGATCCGGGGACGATGAGTCCCTACCAGCACGGCGAGGTCTTCGTGACCGATGACGGCGCTGAAACCGATCTGGATCTCGGACATTACGAGCGCTTCACCGGCGTGCCGGCCACCAAGGCCGACAACATCACCACCGGGCGCATCTATCTCGACATCATCACCAAGGAGCGGCGCGGCGATTACCTCGGCGCCACGATCCAGGTGATTCCGCACGTCACCAATGCCATCAAGGACTTCGTGCTCACGGGCAACGAGGGCTTCGATTTCGTGCTGGTCGAGATCGGCGGTACGGTCGGCGACATCGAGGGTCTGCCGTTCTTCGAAGCCATCCGCCAGCTCGGCAACGATCTGGAGCGCGGGCAGGCGATCTATGTCCACCTGACGCTCCTGCCGTTCATCCCGTCCGCGGGGGAGCTGAAGACCAAACCGACCCAGCACTCGGTCGCGGAGCTGCGCTCCATCGGCATCCAGCCAGACATTCTGCTTTGCCGCACCGATCGCGAGATCCCGAAGGACGAGCGTCGCAAGCTCGCCCTGTTCTGCAACGTGCGCGAGACGGCCGTGATCGAGGCGCGCGACGCCCGCTCAATCTACGACGTGCCGCTTGCCTATCACGAAGCCGGGCTCGACAGCGAGGTCCTCGCGGCCTTCGGCCTGGACAGCGCCAAGGCTCCGGATCTCTCCCGCTGGACCAATATCTCGGGCCGCGTCCACAACCCGGAGGGCGAGGTCACCATCGCGGTTGTCGGCAAATATACCGGCCTCAAGGACGCCTATAAGTCCCTGATCGAGGCGCTTCACCACGGCGGCATCGCCAACCAGGTCAAGGTGAACCTTGAATGGATCGAGAGCGAGATCTTCGAGCACGAGGATCCGGCTCCGTTCCTGGAGGGCATTCACGGCATCATGGTGCCCGGCGGCTTCGGCCAGCGCGGCGCCGAAGGCAAGATCCGGGCGGCCCGGTTCGCCCGCGAACGCAAGGTGCCGTATTTCGGCATCTGCTTCGGCATGCAGATGGCTGTCATCGAGGCGGCCCGCTCGCTCGCCGGCATCAAGGATGCCAGTTCGACGGAGTTCGGCCCGACCTCGGAGCCGGTCGTCGGCCTGATGACCGAGTGGTTGCGCGGCAACGAGCTGGAAAAGCGCGCCTCCGGCGGCGATCTCGGCGGCACCATGCGGCTCGGCGCCTACCAGGCCTCTCTCAAGCCCGGCAGCAAAGTGGCAGAGATCTACGGCGGCACGGAGATTTCCGAGCGCCACCGGCACCGCTATGAGGTCAACATGACCTACCGCGACAAGCTGGAGCAGAAGGGCCTGCGCTTCTCGGGCGTGTCGCCGGACGGCGTCCTGCCGGAGATCGTGGAATACGAGGACCATCCCTGGTTCATCGGCGTCCAGTACCACCCGGAGCTGAAGTCCCGCCCGTTCGAGCCACATCCGCTCTTCAAGAGTTTCATTCACGCGGCCCTGGAGCAGAGCCGGCTGGTTTGAGCGATTCTACTGATGCGTCATCACCGGCCTCGTGCCGGTGATCTCGTTTCGAGTTCGGGTGTTTCTCAGGTCACGAGGAGCGCCCATCCTGGCCAAATCCGGATTCGGGCCTAAGTCTATGCTCTCGCTACAGGAAGGAGCCCGATGACCCGCCGGATCGATCATCTCGTCATTGCCGTCCGCGACCTCGATGAAGCCGGGAGCTTCTATCGGCGGCTCGGCTTTCAGGTCGGCGCCCGCAATCGCCATCCCTGGGGGACGGAGAATCGGATCGTCCAGCTCCCCGGCTCGTTCATCGAGCTGATTTCGGTCGGCGAGGGTGCGGCGATCGCGCCGCACCGGGCAAGCGCGTTCAGTTTCGGCGCCTTCGTCCAGGACTATCTCCGGGACCGCGAAGGCCTCGCCATGCTGGTTCTCGACAGCCGGGATGCCGAGGCGGATGCGGCGCTGTTTTCGCAGAAGGGAATCGGATCGTTCGAGCCCTTCCATTTCGAGCGCAGCGGCAAGCGTCCCGACGGCAGCGAGACGAAGGTCGCCTTCACCCTGGCCTTCGCATCGGCCGATGATTCGCCGAAGACCGGCTTCTTCGTCTGCCAGCAGCACTTCCCGGAAAACTTCTGGAATCCGGAATTCCAGCGCCACGACAACAGGGCGACACAGATCTCGTCCGTGACCTTGGCGGCACCCGACCCAGAGCAGCTTCGCGCCTTCCTCAGCGCCTTCACGGGCATCGAGCCGGCAAGCCCGGACGGCGACGACCTGTCCTTCCGGCTGAGCGAGAGCCATATCGACGTGCTCACGCCCGATGACGCCGCTGAGAATTACGGTTCGGTTGAGGCAGAGCTCGATCAGCCGGCCTTCGTAGCCTTCGCGGTTCGCGTCGAGGATATCCACGCCCACGCGAAGTGGCTGGACGCTGCCGAGATCCCCTACCAGCACATCGGCAGCAGGCTCATCGTGCCTGCCAGCGCGGCGTTCGGTGTCGCCATCGCCTTCGAGCCAACGTAATATTAACCATGATCCCCTAGACGATGGAGAACATCGTGTGGGGGACTGATCGTGGCTTCATCTCTGGCTGGCTTGGCCGATTTCCTGATTTTCTTCGTACTCGCGGTTGGCCTGGTCGGCCTCTATCTGGCGGTCTATACGCTGGCGACCATGCACAACGAGTTCGCGCTGATCCGCGAGAACGTGATTTCGGCCGCGACGGCTCTCGGTTTCAGCCTCGTGGGCTTCGCGTTGCCACTAGCAAGCGCCATCGTCCACGCCCAGACCATCGTTGATTGCCTCGTGTGGGGTCTGGTGGCCTTGGCCGTGCAGATCCTCGTCTACTGGCTGGTTCGCATCGTCATGCCGAACCTCTCCCAGCGCATTGCCGGGGGCGAGATGGCGACCGCCCTGTTCCTCGGCGCCGCGTCGCTCGCCGCCGGGATCATCAACGCGGCCGCGATGACGTTCTGAGAACCGCGTCAGGCGCTCGCTTCGACCATGCGGGCGAACTGAACGGCTTCGGCCCTCAAGGCCGGAGGCACGAGCATCGGATTCTTGTGCCGGACCGCATAGAGCATGGCGATCCGCTCGATGGCCCGGAGGTAAAGATCCGGGATCTCGCTCTCGCCCCATTCGAAGGCCTGGTAGTCGCGCAGGTTCAGGTCGATCTCATGGGCCATCTTGCTCTGGGTGAAGCCGAGCGCAGTCCTGAGAGCCACAAGCTCGTGCACCTTGTTCTGTTCCGACATGAAAGCGCCCCCCAAGCGCAGCGAAGTCATCGAGCGAACCGGTTCAGGATCGATTGAAGGTAAATTTTCTCAATCTTTCCATGCGGATAGGAGCATGTTTTAGCGCGCTCTTAAAGTAAATCGACCTTTCGTTGGAAGAAGGAATCCTCCACGGGTTTCCGCTTGGGAGGGCCCGATGCGTTTCGCTCCGCCGCGGGAGCGAAGTCGTGCTATGCACAGGGCCGCTTTGCTTGGTGCCGCAGACAGGATAGAGACCGCGCATGACCGATACCAAACAGCACTCCGCCATCGTCGAGGCCGGCAATGTCCGCTTCGGCAATCATCTGCCGCTCAGCATCATCGCCGGGCCCTGTGCCATGGAAAGCCGCGAGCATGCGCTCGAAATGGCAGCTGCGCTCAAGGAGATCACGGGGAAGCTGGGCCTGAGCCTCGTGTACAAGTCGTCCTTCGACAAGGCGAACCGCACGTCGGTCTCCAGTGCCCGCGGCATCGGGCTGGACAAGGCCCTCGCTATCTTCGCCGAGGTCAAGGAGACCTACGGCCTGCCGGTCATCACCGACGTGCACGAGAACGAACAATGCGCTCTCGTGGGCGAGGTGGTCGACATCCTGCAGATCCCCGCCTTCCTCTGCCGCCAGACCGATCTCCTGGTTGCTGCCGCGAAGACGGGCCGGGTGGTCAACGTGAAGAAGGGGCAGTTCCTGGCTCCCTGGGACATGGCCAACGTCGCGGCCAAGGTGACGGCGGCCGGCAACCCCAACGTAATGCTCACCGAGCGCGGCGCCTCCTTCGGCTACAACACGCTGGTGTCCGACATGCGCTCCCTTCCGATCATGGCCGAGACGGGTGCTCCGGTGATCTTCGACGCCACCCATTCCGTCCAGCAGCCCGGCGGCAAGGGCACGACCTCCGGCGGCCAGAGGGAATACGTTCCGGTTCTCGCGCGCGCCGCCGTCGCGGTCGGAGTCGCAGGCGTCTTCATCGAGACCCACCAGGACCCGGACAAGGCCCCGTCGGACGGTCCCAACATGGTCCCGCTGAAAGAACTTGAAGGCCTGCTCGCGCAGCTGAAGGCGTTCGATGCGCTGGCGAAGGGCAGGGTGGGGTAGAATTCGCGCCGCGTAGACGGATCCGGCGACATGGCTGTCACCTCCGGCGGCCGAGGTGCGGGAACGGGATCCACGTTTAAACGCTGTGCTATCGATCCCTTCCCCTCCGCCGCGCTCCGGCTGGGAATGACACCGATGGCGCCCTTCCGATCGAGGTCACTGGCACGGTGCGGGTGACGACGTAGAGGTGCCCATGCCTTTTCGGGAGGTCAGGTCTGCGCTCCTGCGGCTCGAATAACGGCAGTGGCATGCTAAGGAGCCTGTGCTCCCTCTGCGGCTTCACTCGTTAGGATGCCATGTCCTCCCGCAACCTGATCCTGATCCTCGCCACCAGCGGCTTTGCGAGCACCTTCTCCGGCCGCGCAGTCGAGCCGATGGTCGGGATCATCGCCCGAGACCTGGGTTCCAACCCGCAAACCATCGCACTTCTTTCGGCCGCCTTCGCGCTGCCTTATGCGTTCATCCAGCCGGTGCTGGGGCCCATCGGCGATGCGCTCGGCAAGGAGCGCGTCATGAAGGTGGCGCTGTCGATTCTGTTCCTGGCTCTAGCCTGCTCCTTCTTCGCCCCCAACGCGGCCACGCTCTTTACGCTTCGTGTCATCGCCGGCGCGGCGGCCGGAGGCGCGGTGCCGCTCTCCATTGCGCTGATCGGCGACCGGGTCGAGATGGCGAGGCGACAGGTGGCCCTGAGCCGCTACCTCGTGGCTGTCATCATGGGCCAGCTCGCTGGCTCGTCCCTGGCGGGGCTCCTCGCGGAAGCGATCGGCTGGCGTGGCGTGTTCGGCCTCTCGACCCTTATGATGGCGCTGGCGCTTGCGGTCACCGTGATCGGCTTCAGGGGCGCTCTGCCGGGCGGGCGGTTCGATCCGGGGACGGCGATCCAGCGCTATCGGGGCATCCTGTCCAATCCCCGGGCCCTGTTCCTCTTCGGCTCGGTCTTCGTCGAGGCCATCGCGCTGTTCGGGGTCTTTCCCTACATCGCGCCGCTGCTCGAGGAGAGGGGCGGGGGCGGAGCGGCCCAGGCGGGCTTCGCCATCGGCGGATTCGCACTCGGCGGCCTGGTCTATTCCGCCCTCGTAAGCTGGATGCTGCGGCGGCTCGGCATCGGCAGGATCCTCTTAGGGGGAGGCTTCTTCGCCGGAGCCGCGCTCCTCGTCCTCGGAACCGGCGGAGACTGGAAGCTGGACGCGGCGGCCCTGCTGCTCATGGGTCTCGGCTTCTACATGCTCCACAACACCTTCCAGGCCCAGGTTACGGAAGTGGCACCCGGCGCCCGCGCCTCGGCCGTTGCGCTCCACGCCTTCTCGTTCTTCTGCGGGCAGGCCCTCGGCGTCGTTCTGATGGGCTTCGGCCTTCGGAATATCGGGCTGATGGCCTCGACGAGCGTGGCCGCTTTGGTCATCGTCTGCGTCGGCGTGACGGCCGCTGCCGTTCTCGGCCGGTCCCCCAAGCCGCCTGCCACGGCGAAACAATAGGGCGGCCGATCCGTTGGTCCCGTGTGAAACCGCACGGGACCGGTGGCGATGAGCTATGCACGTTTTGGCGCTATGATCGTGACGTCCACGATCGTGATGTTCGGCCTGATGTATCTGAATACCTACGCGCTGGACCACGTCTTCTACAGCCAGACGCGGACCTGGATGGCCGTCGTGATGGGGGCCGTGATGGCCGTCATCATGCTCGGCTTCATGTGGTCCATGTACGGGAGCAGGGCCGCCAATATCGCGATCCTGGCCGTCAGCGCTCTGGTCTTCGCCGGGGCCTTGTGGCTGGTCCGCAGCCAGGAGACCGTCACCGACGTCTCCTACATGAAGGCCATGATCCCGCACCATTCCATCGCGATCATGACCAGCGAGCGCGCTCATATCCGCGACCCACGGGTCAGGCTGCTCGCGGATCGCATCATCGAGGCCCAGGTCCGCGAGATCGGCGAGATGAAGTCCCTGATCGCCGATCTCGAACGAAATCCGGTGGCGAACGGCGCTCCGGATCTGCCCTCCTATCGGGAGCGGGGAGCCCCGCCGCCGCCGGCGGCGAGGCCTGATTGATTCAGCGGGCGCGATACGGCGCCACGCCCTGGTCGGGCAGCCACAGGTTCTTCGGCAGCTCGCCGGTCTGCCAGAACACGTCGATGGGGATGCCGCCGCGCGGATACCAGTAACCGCCGATCCGCAGGTAGCGCGGCTCCAGCAGGTCGGCGAGGCACTTGCCGATGGCGACGGTGCAATCCTCGTGGAAAGCGCCGTGATTGCGGAAGCTGTGCATGTAGAGCTTGAGCGACTTCGATTCGACGAGCCAGGGCCCTGGCACGTAGTCGATCACGAGAATTGCGAAGTCCGGTTGCCCCGTCACCGGGCAGAGCGACGTGAATTCCGGCACCGTGAAGCGGGCGAGGTAATCGGTGTCGGTATGGGGGTTCGGCACCCGGTCGAGCTGCGCTTCCTCGGGGGATTGGGGCTGCGCGCTGGCATGGCCGAGCTGGAGAGTGGTTTCCGTCATCTGGAATTGACCTTGGATTGGTAAAGGGAAAGCTCTCGCCGTCCTTGCTCACATGGGGATTTCGGTCAATAAGCCAATTCATGACGAGAGGCCGCACCCGTCAGGTAAGTCGGACAAGGCGGCCCTTCAGCCAGCAGGAGCCTGCTCATGACCGCGATTATCGACGTTTTCGCCCGCCAGATCCTCGACAGCCGGGGCAACCCCACGGTCGAGGTGGATGTGACCCTCGAGGACGGCTCCATGGGCCGCGCTGCCGTGCCGTCCGGCGCCTCCACGGGCGCTCATGAGGCGGTCGAGCTGCGCGACGGCGACAAGTCGGTCTATCTCGGCAAGGGCGTGCTCAAGGCCGTCGATGCGGTCAACAACGAGATCCTCGATGCCATCGGCGGCATGGACGCGGAAGAGCAGGTCGCCATCGACGAGACCATGATCGAGCTCGACGGCACCCCGAACAAGGCGCGTCTGGGGGCCAACGCGATCCTCGGCGTCTCGCTCGCCGTCGCCAAGGCCGCCGCCGAGGCCTCGACGCTTCCGCTCTATCGTTATGTGGGCGGCACCCAGGCCCGTGTCCTGCCGGTGCCGATGATGAACATCATCAATGGCGGCGCCCATGCGGACAACCCCATCGACTTCCAGGAGTTCATGGTTATGCCGGTCGGAGCGCCGACCCTCTCCGAAGCCGTGCGCATGGGCGCCGAGGTGTTCCACACCTTGAAGAAGGCCCTGAAGGATGCCGGCCACAACACCAATGTGGGCGATGAGGGCGGCTTCGCCCCGAACCTGCCTTCCGCCGAAGCCGCTCTCGACTTCATCATGAAGTCCATCGAGCAGGCCGGCTACAAGCCGGGCAAGGACATGGTGATCGGCCTCGACTGCGCGGCCACCGAGTTCTTCAAGAACGGCGCTTACGTGTATGAAGGCACGGGCGACAAGCTGAGCCCGCAGCAGCAGGCCGAGTACCTGGCGAAGCTCGTCGCCGCCTATCCCATCGCGACCATCGAGGACGGCATGTCCGAGGACGATTGGGAGGGTTGGAAGGCCGTGACGGACCTGATCGGCTCCAAGTGTCAGCTCGTGGGAGACGACCTCTTCGTCACGAACGTGAAGCGCCTCTCGCAGGGCATCAAGCAGGGCGTCGCAAACTCGCTCCTCGTGAAGGTGAACCAGATCGGCTCCCTCACCGAGACGCTCGCCGCCGTCGACATGGCTCATCGCGCCGGCTACACGGCCGTCATGTCCCACCGCTCGGGCGAGACGGAAGACTCGACCATCGCGGACCTCGCGGTGGCGACCAATTGCGGGCAGATCAAGACCGGCTCGCTCGCCCGCTCCGACAGACTGGCCAAGTACAACCAGCTCATCCGCATCGAGGAGGAGCTCGGCTCGCAGGCGGTCTATGCCGGCCGGGCGGCGCTGAAGGCTTTGGCCTAAGGTCGGACGGCATCGCTGATCTTAAGGGAGGGCCGCCATGTGCGGCCCTTTTCTGTGCTCGGGTTCCGGGATTCTTTGACGGCTCGCTTCATCCGTCGAAATACCCGTTCATCAAGCTCAGAAGACCGGTGCGCGGATCTACGACGCGACCTGCCGAGAAGGGCCACCGGCCGCATTCGCCCTTCAAACTCTAACGCCTCTTTAACCATGTCGGGTTAAGACTCGCGCCATGGTGATCCGCAGACGATTGAGACGATTCCTCATCCCGCTGGTGCTCTATGGCATCTCGGCGGGCGTAGCGGCCTATTTCGTGCACCATGCACATAGCGGGTCGCGGGGCATCGAGGCTCAGCAAAAATATGAAGCGCAGGTCGCCGAACTTTCCGCCGAGCTCGATGGTTTAAAGACCCAGCGCTCCGAGTGGGAGCGTCGCATCGCGCTGCTCAGGAGCGACCAGATCGACCGCGATCTGCTCGAGGAGCGCGCTCGCGTCATGTTGGGTCGCGTCCACAAGAACGACCTTGTGATCATCACGGGCCCATAATTAACAATAACTTAAAAGTTCTGCTTAACTCAATTTCAGTTGATCGGATTTTGATGTGCATTTCCAGTAGGTTGCGCTTTTCATTGTGCAGCGCAAAACACCTTTTGGGCCTCTCGATTTCCGATTCCGTCTGCGCTACAACTTTCGTCGAGGAAACCCTTCGGAGGACCCGATGGCTGTTGCTGCCCGCAAGGCGGGCCGCGCTGGTGCTGGCGCGGCTAACAAGACTACTTCCGGCAAAGGCTCCAATCGCGGAGCTGCCCCCAATTCCCCGCAATTCGACAAGAACCAGGACTTATCTGCCTATAACGACATGCTGCTGATCCGGCGCTTCGAGGAGAAGTCCGGCCAGATGTACGGCATGGGGCTGATCGGCGGTTTCTGCCACCTCTATATCGGCCAGGAGGCCGTGGTCGTCGGCATGCAGATGGCGACGAAGGACGGCGACCAGGTGATCACGGGTTATCGCGATCACGGTCATATGCTTGCCTGCGGCATGGACGCGAAGGGCGTCATGGCCGAGCTGACGGGGCGCCGCGGCGGCCTGTCGAAAGGCAAGGGCGGCTCCATGCACATGTTCTCCAAGGAGAAGCATTTCTATGGCGGCCACGGCATCGTCGGGGCCCAGGTGTCGCTCGGCACTGGCATCGCCTTCGCGAACCATTACCGCGAGAACGGCAATGTCTGCCTGACCTATTTCGGCGACGGCGCCGCCAATCAGGGCCAGGTCTACGAGAGCTTCAACATGGCGCAGCTCTGGAAGCTGCCCGTCGTCTATGTGATCGAGAACAACCGCTACGCCATGGGCACCGCGGTGACCCGCGCGTCGGCTCAGACCGATTTCTCGAAGCGCGGGCTGTCTTTCGGCATTCCCGGGGAGCAGGTGGACGGCATGGATGTCCGCGCGGTCTACGCCGCCGGCCAGCGCGCCATCGAGCATGCCCGTTCCGGCAAGGGCCCCTACATCCTCGAGATGCAGACCTACCGCTATCGCGGCCATTCCATGTCCGATCCGGCGAAGTATCGCACGAAGGACGAAGTGGCTCGCATGCGCGAGGAGCACGATCCCATCGAGCAGGTGCGCCGCCGTCTGCTGGAGAGCTGGAAGCTGTCGGAAGACGAGCTGAAGGCCATGGACAGCAAGGTGCGCGAGATCGTCAACGAGGCGGCCGAGTTCGCCACGCACGATCCGGAGCCCGATCCGTCCGAGCTCTACACGGATATCCTTCTCTAAGCGGCGTTCAAAAGCGCTGCTCCCCATTCTCGCCTTAGCGACAATCAACACGAGTCTTTCATGGCGATCGATATTCTCATGCCTGCCCTGTCCCCCACCATGGAGCAGGGCAAACTGGCCAAGTGGCTGAAAAAAGAAGGCGATCAGGTCAAGCCCGGCGACGTGCTGGCCGAAATCGAGACCGACAAGGCGACCATGGAGGTCGAGGCGATCGACGAGGGCGTCCTCGCCAAGATCCTGGTTTCCGACGGCACGGATAATGTGGCCGTGAACACGCCCATCGCGATCCTCGCCGGTGAGGGCGAGGACGTGTCCTCGGCCGCCTCCTCGGCGAAGGCGCCTGCGGCTCCGGCGCCGGAAGCGCAGCCCGCTCCGACACCCGACATGCAGGCCGAGGGCATGGCCGACCGTCCGGCTCCCGACCAGCGTCCGCAGCAGGCCGATCTTTCGACGCCTGCAGCTCCCTCGGTCATCACCAATCGCACGTCCTACAACGCCATGGCCGAAATCCCGGAGGGGACGGAACTGGTCAACATGACCGTCCGTGAAGCCCTCCGCGACGCCATGGCCGAGGAGATGCGCAAGGACGACAAGGTCTTCGTCATGGGCGAGGAGGTGGCCGAGTACCAGGGCGCCTACAAGGTCACGCAGGGCCTGCTGCAGGAGTTCGGCGCCAAGCGCGTGATCGACACGCCCATCACCGAGCACGGCTTCGCCGGCGCCGGCGTCGGCGCGGCTTTCACGGGCCTGCGCCCGATCGTCGAGTTCATGACCTTCAACTTCGCCATGCAGGCGATCGACCAGATCATCAACTCTGCGGCCAAGACCCTCTACATGTCCGGCGGCCAGCTCGGTGCGCCCATCGTGTTCCGCGGTCCGAACGGTGCCGCCGCCCGCGTGGGTGCGCAGCACAGCCAGGACTTCGCGGCGTGGTATTCGCAGATTCCGGGCCTCAAGGTCGTGTCGCCTTACACCGCGTCCGACGCGAAGGGCCTGCTCAAGAGTGCCATCCGCGATCCGAACCCTGTGGTGTTCCTGGAGAACGAGATTCTCTATGGCCAGTCCTTCCCGGTGCCGAAGCTCGATGATTTCACCGTGCCGATCGGCAAGGCGCGCATTCATCGCGAGGGCAAGGACGTCACCATCGTGTCGTTCTCCATCGGCATGACCTATGCGCTCAAGGCCGCCGAGGAACTGGCCAAGGAAGGCATCGAGGCCGAGGTCATCGACCTGCGCACGATCCGTCCGATGGACACCGACACCATCGTCGCTTCGGTCATGAAAACCGGCCGCTGCGTCACGGTGGAAGAGGGCTATCCGCAATCGGGCGTCGGCACCGAGATCGCCATGCGCATCATGGAGAACGCGTTCGACTACCTCGACGCCCCCGTGATCCGCGTCACCGGCAAGGACGTGCCCATGCCTTACGCGGCCAACCTCGAGAAGCTCGCGCTTCCCTCCGTGGCCGAAGTGGTGCAGGCGGCGAAGGCCGTTTGCTATCGGTAAGGCGTTATGTTGTCGGACCAAGAAACCAGTCTGCAGTCCTTCCAGAAGTATTCGGATGTCGAATACACCGAAGAGGAATGGGCTGTTGCTTGGGTTGGAATGTGGTCATTCCTTTGCAACTCTAAACGAGGAGCCAAGGAGGGACTACAGTTCGATCCAGAAAGGTCGGTACTGTACGGCGACTATCCCGAGCTTCTAAAGCACGCCTGTGATACTCAGATGCCGATCATCTATGACCCAAGCATCCGGGAATTTGGTGTGTCGGTACTAGATGGAGGCTATTCCCAAATGAGCTTCCGATTTGACCCTTGGTCCGGAAAGCCTCTGCCAACTTCTCTCAGAGAGGAGTGGTTCGAGGCAGTCGAGGCACTCGGGATCGATCCTTGGGATGAGGACGGCAAGATACCCGCTCATTTCAAGGATGAAACGTGGTGGAAGAGCCGCTACGCTTCGGAGAAAAGTGCATGACCGATAAAAAGTTCGAAGCCCTCAACGTTCCGCCTGACGCCCTCGAAAAAGGGGGTGTCGAGATCCTGAGGGCTTCGGTGGTCGACGGGGCGGTGAGCATCGCGCTCCGCCGCGCCTTCGATGATCCGTTCACCTGGGGCGTGCTCCTGGTGGACCTCGCCCGTCACGCCGCGCGTGTTTACGCCATGGAAACGGAGTTCTCCGAGGAGGAGGCTCTCGCCGAGATTACCGCCGGCATCCAGGCCGAGCTGGACGATCCGAGCGATCCCGGCTCCACGCAGGCTATCAACTAAAACCCTTCAAGATCAGGATCCCACAACGCCATGCCCATCAATATCCTGATGCCCGCCCTGTCTCCCACCATGGAAAAGGGCAACCTTGCCAAGTGGCTGAAGAAGGAAGGCGACACGGTGAAGTCCGGCGACGTCATCGCCGAGATCGAGACCGACAAGGCCACCATGGAAGTGGAAGCGGTCGACGAGGGAATCCTCGCGAAGATCGTCGTTCCGGAAGGCACGGCGGACGTGCCGGTCAACCAGCTCATCGCGCTGATCGCCGGCGAGGGCGAGGATCCGAAGAGCATCACGGCTCCGGCCGCAGGTGGCGCCGCTCCGGCGCCCGCGCCGAAGGCGGAGGCTGCGCCGGCTCCGGCAGCTGCTCCCGCAGCCGCTTCCCAGCCGCAGGCCAACACTGTTCCGGGCGACGCCTCGGCTCACATGAGTTATGCCCGCGTCGATCAGGCGCCTGTCGGTCCCGCGCAGGCCGCAAAGCCCAACGGGGCAGGGCAGGGAGCAGGCAGCCGTGTCTTCGCTTCGCCGC